>DBMR01000102.1 GCA_002298785.1 Verrucomicrobia subdivision 3 bacterium UBA693 | reverse complement strand
TTTTATCCGTGAGTCAACGGGATCACATCTCGATCCCGTCGCCGGACCACCGGCTCTGCCCTGCTGCCGATCACGCTTCGGTACGGACGGGTCAGGGTCCCATCACGAACTTGAGGACGCCTCCGGATTCCAGTTCCGCGTGACGAATCCAGGTGCGGTCGAGGCGTTGGTCGTTGAGCCACACCTCGCGAACGGAAGCTCGGTTCGGAGCGTAGTTTTCCGCCAGGATAACCAGAGGTTTGTTTCGTAATTTTAGCTCGGCCCGTTCGAAGAGGGGCGCCCCCAGTTGGTATCGGTCCGAACCGGCATCCGGGTAGAGGCCCAGGGCGCTGAACAGGTACCACGCCGAGAGGGTTCCGGCATCGTCATTGCCGTCCAGGCCATCGTAGCCATCGCCGTATTTGTGGTCCATGACCCAGCGCGCCCACTTCCGGGTGAGGTCGGGCCGTCCGGCGGCGTTGAACAGGTAGGCGGCGTGGATATCCGGTTGGTTGCCTTGCCAATAGTACGGGCCGGGATTCCAAGAGCCCAGTGCCGGGCTGGTTTTCGCGAAGAACTGGTCCAACTCATCGACAAAGAATTCGCGACTTTTAAACAAACCAATCATGCCTTCGGCATCGTAGGGGGCGGACCATCGCCATTGGAGCGCGCTGCCTTCGACATAGTCCCGGGTGAATTTGCCTCCACGGTCCAGGTAGGTGAGGAGCAGCGGCTTAAACGGCTCCACAAATTGACCTTGGATGTCTCGCGGCTGAAAATATTGGGAGTTCGTATTCCAAAGGTGGCGGTAAAACCGCGAATGCTCCTGAAACAGCGCCGCATCCTCGGTGTGGCCAAGCGCGCCGGCAAGGAGACCGATCGCGTGATCCGCCCATCCGAATTCAAAAGTGCGCGAGACGGATTCCTTCATTAACCCGGCGGGACAGTAACCGTATTTCAAATAGTGCTCGACGCCTTCGCGTCCCGAGAAGGCGGCTCCGGGTGGGGTGGGGGCGAGGGCGGTGCGACGCATGGCGGCGTAGGCTTTTTCCACGTCGAAATCCCTGATCCCCTTGAGGTACGACTCCGCGATCACGATGTCGGCTGGCGTGCCCAGCATCGAATTGGAATACCCGTGTCCGGACGGCCAGCGCGGCAGCCATCCTCCCTGTTCCAGCATCTTCACCAGCGACACGAGCATGTCGCGCTGATCCTGGGGCGCGAGCAAAGTGTAGAGCGGATGCACCGTGCGAAACGTGTCCCACAACGAGAGGTCCGTGAAGTAGCGAAAGTCGGAGACCCGATGCACCTGGCGGTCAAATCCCAGGTAATCGCCGTTGGCATCGTTGAAGACCGTGGGCATCTGAAACGCACGATAAAGCGCCGTATAGAAAATCGTTCGCTGTTGCGCTGTGCCGCCCTGAATCTTGATGAGCGAGAACTTCTCTTCCCAGGTACGCTGCGCTGCCGCGAGGATGTCGTCGAACCCACGATTGCTCGTTTCCGCCTGCAGGTTGGCACGCGCATTCTCGATGCTCACGTAAGAGATGGCCAGGGTGAGGGTGATCACCTGGGGATTATTGCCGGGGGCGAAGCAGAGATCGGCCAGCACGTGGTTACCTTCGGTAATTGCCTGGTTGGTGGTGGACGACCCGTTCTGCCAGGTGGCGCAGCTCTGTAGGGGGCGGTTAAAGTGGGCGACAAAATACGCTTTGATGCCGCCGTAGCGTCCGGCGAAGGTGCCGAAGGTGCGCACCGATCCCTCGAGTTCGTTGGCCTCGGGCAAGACGCGCAGTTTACTTTCGGTGCTGCGGCGTCCACCCAGCGCGTTGCTCACGTCCAGAATCAAGTGCGGCGGGTTGGGTTTGGCAAAAGTATAACGGTGCAGGCCCACTCGCGGCGTAGCGGTCAATTCTACCAGTACTCCGGGTTCGGGGAGGCGGACCGCATAGTAGCCGGGGAAGGCGAGTTCATCGCGGTGCGAGAATCTCGTGGATTGGCCTTTGGACCAGGCGCGGGGATTAAGCGGCTCGATAGCCGGTGACACGAGGAAGTGTCCGCCGTCGGTGGCCCCGGTGCCATTCAGTCGCGTGTGGCTGAAACCGCGCACTTGCTCGTCGCCGTAGAAGTAACCTGAAGTGTTGAGGGCCCGTTGATGCAACCAGAGCGACGTGGTTTCCGGGCCGAGACGCACAATTCCAAACGGAACCATCGCGCCCGGGAAGTTGTTGCCGCAGACCCAGGGAAAGCCACCAGTGCCGATGAACGGATTGACCAGGCGTCCGAGCTCCGCCGGTTGCACCGCGGTTTTCAGGCGGCCGGGTTTGGCCCGGACCACGCTCTCGTATTTGAAATAGAGCGCGCCGATAAAGGCGCTGACGATCAACGCAGCGACCAGGATCAGGCGCAGGATGAACCCCGCCGCACGTTTCCACAGCGGACGATGAGGTTGATCGGGAATTGGCGGATTGTCGTTGGTGGGGTCGGGCATTTTGGTGGTTCAATCTTCGCACAGATCAAGACTGAAGCCAGCCAAACCCGACCTCGCCAATCGCCATTCCGGTCAGGGATTGCCGCTTCGGTCTGGAACCTCGATGACATCACCGTTGCGCAACCAGAAATCCGGCGCCGGCTTGGGCTCGGAGCAATCCACCAGGAATTCCCGTTTCTGGCCCGAGCCGGGGTCGAGGCGCGTGACCTTGATGCGCGAGAGGTCTGAGGAGGCCAATAACAGCTTGGAATTGAGCAGCACCGGTTTAATCCAAAACGGGATGCGAGTGGCTAGTTCTGTCATTCCAGTGAGTGAGTTAATAATGATCTCCGGACTGAGGGTCAGGCGGTTGGATTTGCCTTTTACCACGATATCGATTTCGCGTGTGAGACACTTTTTGACCGCGAGCAGCGTGGGTGATGAAAACCCTTTCCAGGCTTCGTTCAAGACATGGTCCGCCACCGGTATGTCGATGACATCACCCCATTGCAGGGTGACATCTTTGGTGCAATCGCCGGATTCGAGCGCGGGCGAGAGATCGATGGTTTGTTCCTGCCAGCTCCCGGGATTGGCCCCGGCACGGCGGATGCGCACGCGTGACAGGTCCGGGAATTCCAGCGCCGGGGTGCGCCAATCCTGGAATGAGCCGGAGTATCTGCCGCCGGGTTCACCCCGGGGCTCGGAGGCCAGCAAATAATAATGGGTGCCGAGTAACTCGAGGAGAGTGAATCGATTCCAGTCATTGGTGCCGCGTTTGAACAACTGGGCCCGGTAATTGACGGAAGGCCTGCGGACCTCGATACGGTCGAGTCGCGGAAAATCCTCGATGGCTCCATGGCTGGTCAGGGTCTCGGCGAAAGCCTTTTGGGAATCCGAGAGATACGAACCGGAGGCTGTTACCGCCTGGCCGGGGAGATTTATCTGCCCAGGTGGGCGCATGGGGACGATACCCGGCATGCCGAAACTAGGCCCCTCCGAAAACCGGGCGACCGTCAATCCAGCTGATTCGACGTGGTGGGTCCGGCTAAAATTATTCTGCAACCGCGCTAGTTCCAGCGGGGTGCGGTCTTTGCCGTCTCGTGCGTTGGGATCGGCCTTGCCGAGCAGCAGCAGCTCCGCGATTTCCCGGTTCCCCAGCACAGAGGCCCAATGCAGCGGAGTCATGCCGCGGTTATCGCGGGCGTCCACGGCGGCCTGGTGGGCGAGCAGCGTGGAAACCACGGGTTTCAGACCGGCACCCACCGCCCAGTGCAGCGGAGTTTCACCGCTCGTGGTGGCGGCGTTCACATTAGCCCCGGCGTCGAGCAAATCCTGCAAACTCCCAGTCTGTCCCAGCGACAAGTGGAGCGGGGTCTTTCCGGCTTCGGTGGCCAGATTTGGATCAGCCTTGAACCTGAGGAGCATTTGAACGGCTGGGCGGCTTTCGGGGCTCCTGGTGGCAACGATCAGTGGAGTGGTTCCATTCTCCTCGTTTTCTACACTCCATTGGATCCGGACATTGGGATTGGCCCCGTTCGTGAGCAGCAGTTCCATCAACGGTAGATTTAAGACCGCCTGTAAAATGGGCCAAGTGCGCTGCTTGGCGTTGTTGCCGCTAATCTCAAAACTCACGTTGGCATCGGCCTTGCGCGCCAGCAGTAATCTTAATGTCGGCAACCGACCGGCATTCACACTGTAGATCAACGGGGTCGCGCCATTGAAATCCTTCGCTTCGACGTCCGACCCGGCGTCCAGCAAGGCGGACATGGCGCTGATGTTCCCCGTCGCCGCCGCCAGGTGCAATGCCGTTTGCCCGTTGGAATCGGGTTCGTTTTTGCGCGCGCCTTTAGCCAGCAGCAGTTCGGCGACGGCTTTGCGATCCTTGCTTGCCGCCCGATGCAACGGCGTCGCGCCGCTGCTATCTTTGGCGTTCGGATCGGCTCCCGCCGCCAACAAAGCCTCCAGCACCGATTTGTATCCCTCGCCAGCGGCAAGGTGCGCCGGGGTGCTCCCGTTGCGATCCGTGGCGTTGAGTTCCGCCTTTCGGTCCAGCAGTAATTGCACTACCGCCAATCGTCCCATGACCGATGCCTCGTGCAGCGGAGTGCGGCCGGACTTGTTGCGCGCGTCCACTTCCGCCCCATTGGCCAGCAGGAACTGAACGACGGTGGATTGGCCCAGCCGGGCGGCGGTATGCAGCCGGGTGTCATTTTCCGTATTCGAATCCCGGGCATTAATGAGGTCGGGACTATCCTTGATCATCGACCGGATTCGGTTGACCTCGGTGGTCTCGGTGTCAAAGCCCTCCGGGACCCGGGTATTGGCCTCTTTCGAGGCGTCTCCCGTCTTCGCGCGTGCCGGGGACGCTTGGCCGGGCCGGCCCAGGGCGGCCAGGTTTTGGCTGCTTAAAGCGCTGAGCTCGGGCATTTCAGAAAACTCCCGCAATACCCGCTCGTACTGGATCACGGCATCATTGGTCTTGCCCTGTTTCCGGTAGCACTCGCCCAGCCGGAATACCGCGGTGGCCGCCAACCGGCGATCCTGGTCGAACCGGGCCACCACGGTTTCGTAAGCCTTGATGGCGTCAGGCAGGTTATGGTTGGCCTCTTCCTCGAAGAGCGCCTGCTGTAGCGTGGAGGTAAGATCGTTGGTGGTGGCCTGGAGGGAGAGCGCGAGGCCGGCCGTGGCGGCCCCGAGCCACCGGTATAGAATCGATTTCATATCACCATTAATGACGAATTAAGCGCGGTGAAATTGTCACCATTTTGTAAAATGCCCTGTGGAGCTTTCATGGCGTGTTCGACGCATCCAGACGCTCTACCCGGTCTGTGGATTGCTCCAATTTGTAGCCGACGCCGTGCACCGTTCGGATCCAGCGGGGGTTTTCCGGATCGCTTTCGATCTTGGTGCGCAGGGCGGCGATGTGGTTATCGACGGTGCGCGTGGTGGGGAAAGCGGTGTAGCCCCAAACGAGGTCCAGAAATCGTTCACGGGAGACAGGTTCCCCGGGCGTCTCAGCCATCACCCGCAGCATGGCAAATTCCCTGGCGGTCAGGTGCAATTCGCGGCGTCCGCGCCGTGCGGTTTGACGGGTCAGATCGATCTCGACGGTTCCCAGTACAAGCTGGGATACAGCCTGCGTTTGCTTCCGGGAACGGCGCAACAGCGCGCGCACCCGCGCCAGCAATTCTTCGGTGCTGAACGGTTTGACCAGGTAATCATCAGCGCCGGCGTCCAGGCCGCGGACCCGGTCTTCGATCAGCCCTTTCGCGGTGAGCATGAGGATCGGGATTGGACTGGCCAGGCGCCGCAGCTCGGCGCAGACCGCGAACCCGTCCAGCCGCGGCATCATGACGTCCAGCAGGATCAGGTCGGGCTTCTCCTCGAGGGCGCGGCGCAGTCCGGTTTCGCCGTCGGCCGCGCTCAGCACGCGGTAACCCTCCGCGCTCAAGACATCGCTCAAAGCCGTTCGCATGGGCAGTTCGTCCTCGATAATGAGTAGTCGTTCCATGGTTAGAGCGTGCGCACGGTCGAGGTGATTTCGGGTTGGGTGGGCAATTCGATGGTGAAACGGCATCCCTGGCCGACGTCGCTCTGGACAAGGACGCGTCCGTGATGCGCCTCGACGATATGTTTGACGATGCTCAAGCCGATTCCCACGCCCTGCGTCTCGCGCCGGAGTTCGGAGCCGCGCCGATAAAATCGCTCGAAAATCTTTGCGTGTTCCGCCGGAGGGATGCCGGGCCCGTGATCCGCCACCCAGAGCCGGAGCGGATTGCCCGGCGTCAATCCCAGCACGACCACGGATTGGGCGGGAGAATGTTTGATCGCATTATCCACCAGGTTCACCAGAGCCTGCTGCAAGGCTTTCGCATCCACGGTTGTGGGTAGTCCGTCCGCCGCCGCCGCCGGCAGGTCGAGCGCCAATTCCACCTCGCGTTCGGCCGCGCAGGGTTCCATCAGGGTGAGGGTATTGCGCAACAGGGCCGTCAGATCGGCGGCTTCAAATTCATACTGCTTTCTGCCCTGCTCAATCCGCGCAAAGTCCAAAACATTCTCGATCAAGGCCGACAAGCGCCGGCACTCCTGGCTGATGAAGCGGAAATAGTCCCGCTGTTTGCCGTGGTCGGTGATCTTGCCTCGGTCGAGACTCTCAGCCATCAGTCGGACCGAAGCGATTGGGGCGCGCAATTCGTGGGAGACGCTGGAGACGAAGTTGCTTTTGAGTTCATTCAAGCGGTGTTCCTTGGCGTAAGCGCGCCAGGTGCCGAAGAAGCCCAGTAGGGCGGTAACTGCGGCGGCGGCGATCAGGGAGCCAAACCAGAACGACCGCACGCGCTGACGGGCAAACAAAGCCGTGCGATCAGTCAGCAGGATGGTCACGCGCAGCGCTTCCTGGGAACCGAGCGAGCGAATGGCAGAGGCCAAAACCTGGTGGTTCGTGGAGTTGGAAACTCCCACTGCTCCACCGGCGCCGGGCAAAGATTCACCGGCAGCCGCAACCTTCACCGCAAAGTAGTCGGGGATGCGTATCGTTGCTGGGATGGCGGTGGCGATCGCCTGGGTAAGTTTAGGTTCCGGCCAGCAAACGAAGTGGCGTTTGTCGGTTTCGCCTTCGGTTTGCAGGATCAGCCAGCGTGCTGCGGTTGTTGGCACGGCCGTTGCTCCTGGGGGCGGCGAGATCCACAGCACCGGCGGCAGGGCTGGGGTGAGGCGGGAGGCTTGCCTGGCACAGGATGCCAGGACGCGGGCGGTTTCGTGTTTTACCCAGACACTTTGCCAAAACTCGCACGTCTGCCGGTCGGCGAGGGTATCCGCCACTTGGGCGGCCAGGTTTAGGAGGTGCGGGGTAAGTAAAGTCGGATGGTTAACAATATTCGAGCAAAAGCCCGGCAGGCCATTCGTCCCGCGCGCGTCCGACGTCGCCAGGCGCAGCAGTTTGAGTTGAGCCAAAGGTTGCAAGGGCAAGCCGGTCTCGCCGGTGGCCAGGGGAAACTGGCGCGAGACCAGGAGAAACTGCTCCGCAGCCGATTCTCTTTGCCTGGCCTCGAGCAGTTTTAGACCGAGCGAGTAATGGGCCACCGCGAGATAATTCGAAGGGGGATTCGAGTGGATGAAGAGTTGCCAGGGATCGGTGGAGTTCGCGTTCGTGCCCATGCCGGCGGGCACAGCCCGGGCGGTCTGCCAATCGCGGCGCTGCTCGGGGGTCAGTCCCTCACCCTCCAGCAGGCGAGGTGCGGGGATCGCCGCCGGGGGCGGGGGAAAGACCAGGTCGCTCGCGGTCCCAAGGGTGAACTCGGGGAGCTCGGGTTGATGGGGCGCGACCAGGACGTTCCACAGGCTCGGGACCAGGCTGTCGGCAAGTTCCTGCGCGCGTTCGGAGGCTTCATGCTCGACCAGTCGGCGGTCCTGCCGCAGCGACAGGAATCCAGCCGCCGCGAGCACGACCACCGGGAGGGTGGTCAGGACTGCCCGCCCCAGAAAGCCTCGGAATAATTGCGGTCTTGGGTTGCCCATGATGCCGACCAGTTGGTGGCGACGATAGACAAACCAAGGAAAGCAGTTGTCACGGGTTTGTAAAATCCTTTCGGGAGGAAGGTGTCGATCCCGGCGGCCGTTCGCGACAGGTTCCAGCCGGGCTAACCTTCGTTCACAGGCCGACGAGTGTGCACCGGGCTTTCTCTCGCCCAGCGCGCGCGGCCGGTGCCCGGTTCACACCCGGTAACTCACCGCGAAACGGACGGCGAATAAACCTACGACCAGGAAGATCGTGAGCATCTCGATGGCCACTTCGGGAGTGCGGATGGTGCTCTGTCGGAAGTTGCGGTAAGCAAACCATTGTGTCAAACCCAGCACGACGAGCAATTCCACACCAACCAGGCACCACGCTTTCCAGTCGGCGACCGGAACCAAGCCATAGGTGGAACCGCCCACCAGGTTGAAGGCCTGTGCGTAATAGAACGCGACTTTGATTACCAGCAAGCCACCCAAGGCCATGGCCAGCGCCAGGAGCATCGCCTTTAGCGTGCTGGTGCTGAATGATCCGGCATACACCGCCAGGCTGGTGACGAGCAGTTGCACCACCACGATCAAAAACGCGGCGTATGGTGGCGGAAAATCCTCTTTTGGACCGCCGCTGGACAAGATTTCGTGACCCACCAGCATCATAGCCGCGGGCAGCACCACCCCGAGCAAAAAGCTCATCGTTAGAGCGACCGAAGATTTGGCCGCCCATTGCCTGCGGGAGGAAGGCGGGAGGGTCAGGTGCCAATCGCTGATACCCCAGCCACGCTCTTCAGCCAGAGCCAGGCCTCCCACCAGCAGCGGCAATAGGAAGACAAAGATCATGAAATCGGCCGCCACTACCCAATCCGCCACCTGAGTGGACTCCGGACGGCTCCAATGCAGGAGCCCTCCGGCGATCGCGACCAACACGAACAAGGCGGCGATGAGCAGGCTGGTTTGTTGCAGGCGCAGCTCCTTGGCCAACAAGTTCAAAAACTGCCCTCTGGCGGAGAAGGTGTCACTGCGTTCCCTCCGTGGCCACAGGCGTGCTATCCTCACCGGCAGGTGAAGTTCCGTTGCCGGACCATCGGTGACCTCGAGGGCCTTGAATTTTTGGTAGCCCAGTAGATAGAAGAGCGCGCAATAGCTCCATAGCATATAGGTGATCAGATCCTCCACCTGGTATTCGGTGAGATTTGTGTGGTCCGTGACGTAGCTGGCGCCGGCAATCAGCAACCCGGGAACCGCGATCGCAAACACACTGCCCGCGATCCCGTGCCTCACCAGCAGCGTTAGATACGGGGCCCCGCAAAACGCGCAAAGCGGTACCAGATATAAGCCCGCGGCACCTTGGTTCCAACGGTCCAGCAAATAAAACCGCAGCCCGAGGGTCAGCGAACTCACCGCCAGGCAAAGTCCCAGGACGCCCAACTTTTCCGTCCACAGCGTCGCCCGGGAGACCGGCTGCGACAGCAAGAGGGGCATGGTCCGACGCTGGAACTCGATGCCGAAAGCGCTCCCGGCCATGATCACACTCCCCAGCCCCAGGGCGATATACCCGAAATCTAGCGCGTCCCGGCCCCAGCAAAGGTAAGGCACGTGGATGAGCAGCAGGGTCGCGGCGAAGGCCGGCCATAATTCCCGTAGTTCTTTGCTCCAACGCTTGGATAGCATGCTCACCTCCTCATTTCAGGGCCGTCACGAAGATTTCCTCGAGGGTCAGTGATTCGGTGGAAATCGCTTCCGGCTTCAGGGCTTGCAGCCGGGCCAGGACTTCCTCCGAGTGTCCGTTCACTGTGAGTTCGAGATCGCGGCCGTCGCGGTGAATATCCCGGGCGCCGGGAAAATCGACCTCTGGCGGTGGACCGGCAAATCGGGCGCGAATCTTCTTGTAGCGCGCCCGGGCCTCGTCGGCCTCCAGCGCCATCAGCGTACGGCCGTTTTCGATGATGGTAAATTCATCGATCAACCCCTCGAATTCACTGATCAAATGCGTCGATACAAATACCGTGCGGTTTCCCGGATCCGCCTCCTGGTAGGCGCCGATGACCGTGCGGATGAATTCGCGTCGCACGATCGGGTCCAGTCCGGAGGTCGGCTCATCCAGGACGAGTAAATCCGGTTCGGCGCAAATCGCACCAATCAACGCCAATTGCGTCTTCTGACCTTTGGAAAGCGCGTTCGCCTTGCGGTCTTCGTCCAGCCGGAAGCGTCCCAAAAGCTCGAGCTCGGTCTTCCGATTCCAGCGCTCGCGGAAGGAGGCCAGGTAATCCAGCGTCTGCCGTACCGTCATCCAGGGGTAGAACGCCACGAAATCCGGCACGTACGCTAGCCGCGACTTGATCGCCACTTCACTCAGGCGCGGGTCCAGGCCAAATACCCGCACCTCGCCCGAGGTCGGGCGCAACAGGTTGAGGAGGCATTTGATGGTGGTGGTCTTGCCCGCGCCGTTGCGGCCAAAAAAGCCGTAGCACTGGCCGCGGCGGATGCGCAGGTTCAAGTCGTTGACCGCCTCGGCGGCGCCGAATTTGCGGACCAGGCGGTTGATTTCAATTACGGGAGACTCGGAGTTCATGGCTCTTCCTGGGATTTGGTGTCCTCACGTTGTTGCTTTTGTTCGAAAACTTTCAGCCGGTCGCGCACCACGCCTTGCAGATCCTCGCCTGTCAATTGCAGGTGATGCGCCTGCACGATGGCCTCGTCCACCGGTTCCGCCAGCATCTTTAGGCGCACCTCCTTGCGGAACGGCGAGTTGCTCTCCTTAAGAAAACAGCCGCGACCCACCAGGGTCTCGATGACGCCCTGGGTTTCGAGCTCGGTGTAGGCCTTGGCGACCGTGTTGCGATTGATGCGCAGTTGTTCCGCCAGCGGTCGGATGGAAGGGAGAGGTTCGCCGGGTCGCAACGCGCCGGAAGCGGCGGCGGCTTTGATCTGGTCCACGACCTGGAGGTAAACCGGCTTGCCGGACTTGAAATTGAGTTGAATCAACATAGGGCGTCACTCATTTCTGTCATAGGACACTATGACACTTGCAGCAAGTTGTCAAGAGGGATCGCAAATATTTTTTGTAGCGCAGTCCGTCCCGGCTGCGAGTGAAAGCACCGTCTCGGTGCGCGACACCATTTCCAAAACCGATCTGGTCCCGTCCCGGGCTCCGCTCAGCGGCGTGCCGCTTACAATTTGAGATCTTCGAGGAAGGGCAATTTGCGCCGGTATTCCTGTAGCGGCGCCAATTGCAGGTCCGCTTGCACAAACCCCGCGTTTTCCCCGGCATCCGCGATGATTTGCCCCTGGGGATTCACGATCAAGGAATGGCCCGAGTAACTCGTTTGCGGATCGTTCCCGATGCGGTTGACGCCGATCAAGTACGCCTGATTTTCAATGGCCCGGGCCTGCAGCAACAGCCGCCAGTGATCGATGCGCCGGGCGGGAAAATTTGCGATCACGATGAACAACTCGGGGCGGTGGCGGGCGGCTGCCATGCGGAACAGCTCTGGAAAACGCAAGTCGTAACAAACGAACGGGGAGACTTTCCAATTGCCCCAGGGAAAAACCGTCACGCGCTGTCCAGCCGTGTAGGCGCTCGATTCTCCGCCGGGGGTAAACGGCCGCATCTTCGCGTAGAAATTCACCAACTCGCCGGTGGCGGAAAAGATCAGGGCTTTGTTGCGCGGTTTGCCATCGGCGCCCCGCATGGCCGCGCCGGCCACGAGACCCACCTGGTATTCCCGGGTCAGGTCGGACAAGAACCGTTCCGTCTCCCCTCCGTAAACATCCGCCCACTGGGTGTTCATGGTGAACCCGGTGGCGAACATCTCCGGCAACACCACCAGTGCGCCCGGGGTGATGCCGGGTCGCGCCAGGAGTTCGCGCACGCGGGCGAAGTTGGCGCGCCGATCCTCCCACGCGATATCATATTGTAGACCGATCAGTTTCATACGAAATCCTGGAAAGCGGCTGCGGCCTCAATCCCGCGTCCGGGCTCTCTTTCCCTTGTCATTGTCAACTTGCCGCGAGACTGCATAAAGACAATTTCGCCGGCAAGCCGATAAATCGAGCCTCTGAATAATGCTCTCCGGCTCAAGGTTTTTGCCCTTGAAAGCGCGGGATTATCTATCCAATATCGCCATCAGAGTGAAAGATAGCTCAGCAGTAACAACGAACAAAAAGTTCGTTCAATATTACTGTTCGCCGTAACCATTATGCCACCTTGGGTTGACATCGTTGTTAAGCTCACGCCAGCCTTTATCACACTGGTTGTCGGACTCATTGCATCGCTTGTCGCGTATCTTCAGCATAAAACGAACAGTGATAAGCTCCGCCTTGATTTGTTCGCTAAGAGGTTGGAGGCCTTCGAGAAGCTGCAGCAGTTCTTTACCGGCGTGTTGCGCGAGGGCTATGTAAACGACGAGGCACTCGTGGTGCTTGCCGAGGCAAGGTATAAGTCACGCTTTTTGTTCGGCGCGGAGATCGAGGGCTACTTCGACGAGTTGTGGAGCAAGGCGGTTGATATGAGAGGATTGCGCTCGCGACTTTACGGTTCTGGATCTTTGCCAGCCGGTGCGGAGCGCGCGGCAGTCTGTGAGCAAGAGAGCGCACTTTTGAAGTGGCAGATGGAGCAGATGAAGACCGTACACAAGCACTACGCGCCGTACCTGAGATTCAAGAAGTGAGTGCGGCCGACAACTAGTCGTGCCAGTCAACGCCGGGAGAGCGGCTCGTTTGTTTTTCATCGCTTTTGGCCCGGCACGGCTGCACTTTGGCTTCGCCATGATTCTTGCCAATGTCATCTTTGGCAGCCGCCGTCGAAACGAGCCGGACCAACTCGAAGACGTTGCGCACAGCTACCTGGGAGCGATGTTTCATGCTGGTCAGCTCTGCGGTGAGTACTTTTTGACTTGGACGAAAGGTCGCCTGAACGCGCACGTGCTGCTCGCTAGCCGAGCAGCGGCGGAACCGCGCCACCACTCACCACACGGCAAGAGGGAACTTAAGAAGGTTGCTGAGGCCTTCGGCAGGAATCCGCGGTGGCGGATTCTCGATGACGGTGCCAAGCAACGCACGTCGTCATGGAGAAGCTCCCCATCTCTTTACCTATTCACTCATGCCTTTGACTGGGCATCGCCGGTTTGCCGCGGAGATGGGAAGCCGCCGATTCCGGTGTTCTTGCTCCCGGTGGCTTTCGAACTCAAGGAGCAGTTGTATTCGTGGCAGCGGAGCTATTGCCACCACGACAACATCTGGCTTGGTTCTGGGGCGCTGGAACTTGAGGCCTACCGCCAGTTGGCTGATCCGAACAGCGAGCTTTCCGAACACGGGCGAAATCTTTGCCGGGAGCTCGAGGCCGCAACCGGTGTGCCGACCTACTATTATCTGACAAGGTATTGGGGCAGGACCAAAGGGGAAGATAACAGGCTATGCCCGGGATGCGGAGGTGCATGGAGGGTTGAATGTCTGTGGGAATCGACGAGACGATTTTGGCAGTTTGACTTCAAGTGCGATCGCTGCAGACTGGTTTCGCACATGGGCGTTTCCACGGATGGTGGTCGGCACTCCCAAATCGGAGAGTACGACGAGAAGCTGAAGACGAATAAGACGACCCAGCAAATGGGAGCCAGCCGTTCGGCGCAGGGGACCTATCGAACCTCATCGGCGGCAGACTCGCACCTCTGATGGTGATCACCCAATCACGGCCTATGCGACCATTGCATCAGTCTGTCTCGATCCTGGGTGAAAGATTTGTCTCGGCAATCATGCTTGTTCTCGTTTGGGGCGCCCTGGCGACGATGGCCATCTTCATTCATATCACCGCTGGCAGACCGATCCTGGTCGTCGATGAGTGGATTGCCAGGAGCGGCACTCCAGTGCGGGCGCATCGATTCCGCACCACCGGCCCTGGACTTCCTTGGTTCCGAGCGGCCGGGCGGCTCTTCCGCGAATACGCGCTTGATGAATTGCCGTCACTTTGGAACGTGGCCTGCGGGAAGGTGCGGCTCAGAGACCTCAATCTACTGAAATGCAGATGATGTGAGCAGGCACTATGTGCCTGGCGAGGGTTACCGTGGGCCGGCCCAAGTTGAGGCTGCGTTAGAAACCCAGCGCCAGCAGACAATTCGGCAGTTTGTGGCCGCGTTAGAGCGCTACACCGGTTTGACTTACGGCACAAATATGGAGCGGTGGACAGAATGGGCGCGCGAGCAAAGGCGTGCAGCAGAACATCCATCAGGCAACGCCCCAAAGCATTCAAACACGTCAACAAATGAAACGCGATTTTAGCAAACGCGGCTATCTGTTACCCAAAGGCTGCAAAGACCTGGTTGATGTCTTAAAGCAAAAGGGCGGGCAGTCGGAAGGGCCATCGATTCGAACGTTAGACCTTCCGCCGATTATTGGTGAACTTTCGCTCCCTCCGGTCATGGCGGTTCGAGAACTGGCTCGGTGTTTAAATCGGAGGCCATCCAGGATTATTGCCGACCTCCGGATGTTATTCGGGGACACTCTGAGTGCGCGCCACACCATCCAGTTTTATCAAATCCAGCAAGTGGTTCGACTCTATGGGTTTTCAGCGAAATTAACCTCCTGAGCAATCGAGGCGGCAAATTGCTGGTGAGCCCGTCGGTTGGCTCTGGAACCGAGCGGAAGACGAACCTTAGCGGCTCCGCCCAGTTATGACACGTTTGGAGGGGTGGTAGTGGGGAAACAGCTTTGCAGCGTCGCTTGACGCCTGTACGCTGGCGGTGGAATGATTAATATGCGTGCGCTGTTTATGGCCGCTGTTGCAGCGGCGGTGGCTTGGAGTTCCTCGGCCCAGGAACTCACCCAACCGACCGGCAAGGAATGGGAACAGGAACAGAACCTCTCGCTGCATAAACTGCCACCCCACGCCACGATCATCCCTTTCCCGGATGCCGGGACGGCGCAGAAGATTTTGCCGGAGTTCTCGCCGTTCATGGTCAGCCTGAACGGCGACTGGAAATTCCATTGGGTGAAGCATCCGGACGAACGTCCGCGCGATTTTTATCGGCCGGACTTCGACGTCAGCGGGTGGCGAACGATTCGAGTGCCCTCGAGTTGGCAGATGCAGGGTTACGACGTGCCGGTGTATGCCAACCAGTCCTATTTGTTTAAGCGGGATTGGCCGCGCGTCATGGGTGAACCGCCGATGAGATTCACCACTTACATTAATCGGAACCCGGTGGGCTCATATCGGCGGGGATTCACCGTTCCCGCAGCCTGGGCCGGGCGGGAGGTGCATTTGACCTTCGACGGGGTCGACTCGTTTTTTTACCTGTGGATCAATGGACGTTACGTTGGCTTTTCCAAGGACAGCCGTACGCCGGCGGAGTTCGACATTACCGTCTATCTGGCCCCGGGCACCAACGTGCTGGCGGTGGAAGTTTACCGGTTCAGCGATGGCTCGTATTTGGAGTGCCAGGATATGTGGCGGTTGAGCGGCATCTTTCGCGGAGTCTGGCTCAGCGCCCGGGCGCCGGTGCATGTGCGGGATCTATTCGCGCTGCCGCGCCGCGACCAGCAAGGGGCGTGGAGCCTCGACATCACGGCAGAACTGCAGGGCAAGCTGGGTCCGGAGCAGAAACTTTCCTTCCAACTCTTTGATTCCGAGAGCCGCCAAGTCGCCAGCGCACCCGCACCACGGACGGCGGCCCCGGCCGTTTCCCTGCGGCTGGCCGAAGCCAAACCGTGGTCAGCGGAAGAGCCGAATCTTTACACGCTGGTGGCTTTGCTCGAGCAGGATGGCCGTCCGGTGGAGGCAGTTTCCGCGCAGGTGGGCTTTCGCACTTGTGAAATCGTGAACGAGGTTTACCTGCTGAACGGCCAACCGGTGAAGTTCAAAGGAGTGAATCGGCACGAGAATTTTCCGGACACCGGTCACGCGGTTACGCGGGAGCAGATGGAGCTCGATATTTTGCGGCTGAAGCAGGCGAACGTGAACCACGTGCGCACGTCCCATTACCCAAACGATCCGTATTGGTATTACCTCTGCAACCGGTATGGCATTTACCTTCTTGATGAAGCCAACATTGAAAGCCACGGGTATTACTATGGGAAGGAATCGCTGTCGCACCCGAAAGAATGGGAGGCGGCGCATGTGGCGCGGGTGATGGCGATGGTGGAACGCGATAAGAATCATCCCTGCGTGGTGGTGTGGTCGCTGGGCAATGAGGCCGGTCCCGGCAAAAACTTTGTGGCGGCGGAACGGGCGCTCAAGGCCCGGGATACCTCGCGTCCGACCCAGTATGAGCGCAATAACGAGATCGTGGATCTGGGCTCGAACCAGTATCCGGATGTCGGGTGGGTTTGGCACTGCGCGCGCGGGGGGCGAGGCATCAAGTACCCGTTTTATGTCAGCGAATACGCGCACATCATGAACAATGCCCTGGGCAACCTGGCCGATTACTGGGAGGCCATTGAATCCTCGGATCGGATTTTGGGGGCGGCGATCTGGGAATGGTGCGACCAGGGGCTGTATAAAACGAACTCGGAGGGAAAGCGGTTTGTGGCCTATGGCGGGGATTTCGGCGACCAACCGAACGACGGTCTGTTCATTGTCAAAGGCGTGGTGTTCGCTGATCGCACTCCCAAACCCTGCTATTACGAAGTAAAAAAGGTTTACCAGGAAATCAGCGTGAAATCCGGCGCGACTCCCGGGGGTGTCGAGGTTTTCAACAAACACTTCTTTAAGGACCTCTCCGAGTTCGACCTGGCCTGGTCGGTCACTGAAGACGGGCGGGAAATCGATTCCGGAACACTGGTTTGCCCAGCGATTGGGCCCCGAAAAAAGCAGGCGGTGAACCTTCCGCTCCGAGCTTTACCGTCAACCCCGGGCGCTGAGTACCTGTTGCGCGTCGGTTTCAAGTTGCGGCAAGCGACCGGTTGGGCGCCGGCTGGCTACGAAATGGCCGCGGAGCAAATCCCGCTTAAGACATTGCCTAAACCGCTGCTGGCGCCGGCTGGGACCGCGCCAACCTTGGAGACTTCTGGGGAGACAAAGATCGTGAAGGCCGGGAAAGTAAAGGCCGTATTTGGACGGGAACGGGCCGGCCTGGTTTCACTCGAGATTGACGGGAAATCGGTCTTTTTGGCAGGACAAACACCGGCCTTGAACGCGTTCCGATGTCCGGTGAACAACGATGTCTGGACCGCCGGACGATGGTTCGACCAGGGCTTGCACGACCTCGGCCATGCGGTTGAAGGGATCACCGCCTCGTCTGTTGGTGACCACGTGGTGCAGGTGGTTGCCACGGTGGTCAGTCGCGGCAGAAGCCGTGCCGCCATGGGCAATATGTCCGCGGGCAGTGGCTGGAAATTGAGTCCAAAAACCGGTACGCCCGAATTGGTCTTCCATTCGACTTTCATCTGGACGGTGTTCGCCGATGGCTCTATTGCGGTGCAGGCACAGGTAGTTCCAGAAGGGCCGAATATTCCGCTGGGCAGGATCGGGCTGGGCTTCGGTGTACCCGCGCGATTTTCCGAATACTCGTATCTCGGCCGGGGGCCGTGGGAGAGTTATCCCGACCGAAAGAGTGGCATGTTCGTGGGGCGCTATAACCGGCCGGTAGTGGCGAATTTCGTTCCCTACGCCAAGCCCCAGGATATGGGCACTTTTGAAGACGCGCGCTGGTGCGCTTTGACCGACCCGGAGGGCGCGGGGATGGTGTTCATCCCGGGCGAGTGCATGAGCGTCTCGGCGTTGCCGTGGACCCCGCTGGAACTCCTGACCGCACCGCATCCAACCGAGCTGCCGCCTCCCGGCGACACGTTCGTGACCTTGGACGCGGCGGTGCTCGGATTGGGCGGTGCAAGTTGTGGCCCTGGACCGATGGAGCGCGATATTCCACGGAGCAACCGTCCATGGTCTTTCGGGGCGCTCATCCGCCCGGTAGCGAAAGGAGCCGATGCCGGCACGCTGGCGCGGGTAACGATCCCATGCGTCAGTCCGGTGAGCGTCCTCCGGGACACCAAAGGCCAAGTCACGATGTCGACCGCGACAGTGGAAAGCCGGCTTCAATATCGGTTGAACCAGGCCGGCTGGACAGATTACGTGGGACCGTTTGCCGCGCCGGAAGGTGCGTTCGTGATCGTGGCGCGCGCGACGCGGGAAGGGTTCCTGCCGGCTCCGGAGGCGGAAACCCGGTTCTCCGCACAAATCCCCCGTGCCTCCATGCGCATTGCGTATGTGGATTCCGAACAACCGGGCGAGGGAGAGGCGGCGCACTTGATTGATGGCGACAGCTCCACTTACTGGCACACACGTTATGACGTCACGGTCACCAAACATCCTCACACGGTGGATATCGACCTTGGCGCTGCCCGGCGCATTGTGGGAATCTCGATTCTGCCGCGGCAGGATGGGCCGAATGGCCGAACCAAGGACTACAGTGTATCCGTAAGTTCGGACGGCAAGACCTGGACCGAAGCGGCCAAAGGCCGTCTGCCCGACACGTTCGATCTGCAGAAGATCCGGTTCGCCTCGCCGCTGGAATGTCGTTATGTGCGCTGGACGGCGCTCAGCGAGCAGCGCGGTGCCGATTATGCGTCCGGGGCGGAGTTCGACGTGCTGCTCGAGTAGCCCGGCGGTTTATCTTTCGGGACCTTTCCGCACGTGGATGGACCCGGCGCCGGTTTTGATTTCGAGCGCGGGGCCGCCGGCCCCGATCTTGCCCTTGATTTGATCGCGATGATGGTCGCCCTGGATGACCGCCACTACCGGAATCTCGGTGGCGACACCACCGCCACCGGTCTGGGCCGATAGTTCGAATCCCAGCCCCGGGGCGAGCGTGACGTCAATGCTGCCGCCGCCGCTTTGCAGTCGCGAGTCCGCCGCTGGTTGCCCAATGAACGCCGCCTGAATGGACCCGGCGCTGGTCCGCGCCTGGACGGTCGTGCTGGCGCTGCTGATCTTAATCGAGCCGCCGCCGCTCTCCACCTGCAACGGTCCTTTGGCCTCACGCACCTGGATGGCGCCCGCATGCGTCTTGAGTTCCGCCGCATCAAGGAGCACGCCGGCATTGATGCCACCGCCATGCGAGGTGGCGCTGACTTTGCCTGCGGCGCTCTGAATCTCAATGCTGCCAGCGGAGGTTTCGATCTTCACCAATCCCTCCGAGTCACCAACTTTGATGCCGCCACCGCCCGATTTCAGGTCGGTGCTGCCTTTGACCTTGTCCAACTGGAGGCCACCCGCGGAAGTTTTTGCTTCGATGCTGCCGTCCACGCCGTGAAACTTCATGCCTCCACCCCCGCTAACGGCCTTGACCTTCCCCTGGATGGCGGCGCAATCGATGCTGCCAGCGGCTGTGCGCAGGTCGAGGTTGAAGGATTTGGGAACGGCGACGTCGTAACTGATTTCCAGCTTCTCACGGCCACGGTTCCACACTTTGTTGCCACTCGTGAAACGTCCTTTCACCTCGACCGTGCCGTCTCCGGCCTTGAATTGCACGTCGTGCTCGGCGAACAAGGCTGCCGCCTTGGCTGCTGACAGGCCTTCCGTTTTGCGAAGGACCTGCACTCGCACCTCGCTGGTGTCCTGCGTCGAAATCTTGATCGCTCCGCTGTCGACATCCATGACTAGCTTCCCGCCGGGATCGGCCGGGAAAGTCTTGCTGAGGTTGGATTCAATCACGGCGGCGGTGCCGCACCAGGTGGAAATCAGCAACAAAGCACCACCGGTCAGCCATTTCGACGGCTGGTAACGTTCACATTTGTCGTTCATAATCAAAGTGTTAAGAGGAATCGCTCGGACTTGCTAAAAGTCCGGCACATACTTTATTACCCGGCAGGCGGCTGGAAGTTTCAAGAAACTTGACCTCGACACCATCGGTGATCAAGGCCGTTTGGCGGTGATGAGGGTGACACGACCATCAAAGTCGGTCGTCAGGACCCGGGTGCTGCTCAAGGGCAGAACCGTGTTCATGACGCCGGTGCCGTTCTTATGCGCCCACAGCACTTTGCCGCTCGATCCTTCAAGGGCATATAGCACATCGTTCTTGGTGCCGTAAAACACCACGCCGTCCTTCTCCACCATCATGCCGGAGTTGATATCGTAACCGAATCCGGCATTGGTTTCCCAGATCTTGACCGGGGCAGGTGCGGTAGTGGAAAAGGCGCGGAAATAGTTGTTCATATCCCGGACGTAAATGCGGGAGGCGTCCGTGGAAAGCCCGATGGTTTCGCGCACGACGTGCTCGCCGCTGCGCCAGATTTGGGTGCCAGTGGCGGCGTCGATCGCGGTCATCATGCGATCCGGGGCGACGATGAATACCCGGCCGTGTGCGCCCACCGGCCAGCAAGCCGCTGGGGAAAGCAGATCGCCGGGTTTGTCGCCTTTCCAGGTCCAGTCAAGCGCTCCGGTCCTGGTTTGGAGGGCATAGAGCTGTTGTCCCCACGCTCCAAAAATCACCCGCTCCTGATAAATCAAAGGTCGGGTTTCAACGAAGCCGCGCACGCCGGAAAATTCCCAGCGCGTTTTCCCGGTCTTCAGTTCCAGGGCCCGGAAAACGCCCTCACTCGATCCGATGAACACCGTGCCGTCCGACACCACCGGGCAGGCGACGACGGGTTGCGGAGTGGGCACCTTCCACTTCTGTCGGCCAGAAGAGGTGTTAAGGGCGTAGATGGAGCCGTCGGTCGAGCCAAACACGACCAAACCATTGGCCGCCGCCGGGGTGCAATAGACCGGACCGCCGGTTTTGAAATGCCATTTTTCCTTCCCGGAATTGAGGTCGAGCGCCCGCAAGGTGCCGGACCCATCCCCAACGAAGGTTGTGTTTCCCTCGACAGCGGGGGAGCTGCTGATGGTAAACCTGGTGTCAAAAGTCCAGGCCGGTTGAATCTGCGGGTAGGTTTGATTGAGACGGTAATCCGGCCGCGGATATTGATTCGTGTCGGCCCCATAATCGTGCCGGCGCAGCTCGAGCGAGTGCCATGCTGGTTTGGTCTCGCCGGAGGGCGTGCGTTCGGAGAAGGTCATGCGTCCGTTGGAGATTTCGACCAGGTTGTAGGCTCCCGCCGGTTGGCGGGCGCGGAGGTTCGAGCGGCCCATGACGCCGGGGACCCCTTCAAAGAGCAGCTTTTGGTTCGCATGCCCGTGCCCGCAGAGCACCACCTGCGTGTTGCGCCGCTTGAGCAGTTCAAGCACCACAAACCAGTTCGCAATCCCATTATCAATCGGGTAATGTGTGATGAAAATGAGGGGCTGCTCCTGGGGCGTGTTTTCAAGCTGGCCTTGAAGCCAGCGCACATCCTGCGGGGACCAATGGCCATCGCCCATCTTCATCAGGGGCCCCTGGTGCAAGCCAATAAAACGATAGCCCGCCTGGTCGAAGACAAACCGGTCGTCGCCAAAGATCCGGGGGAAATCCGTCCCGCCGGACTCCGACCATTTGGTGTCGTGATTGCCGGGCACCGCATGGAATGGAATCTGGAGTTCACCGAGGATTTCCCGGGCGCGCTTCAGTTGCGCCTGGGATCCATATTCAGTGACGTCTCCGGAGACGACCACGAAGCTCAGGCCGGTCTGGCTGTTGATATCGCGCACCGAGGCGCGCAAATCGTCCTCCGCAGTGGCGGAACCGATGTGGGTGTCGCTTAACCAGGCGAATTTGAGGGCGGCGGTTTCCGCGCCCACCGCCAGGTTCAAGAGCAAGGCGAGAGCCAGGATGACCGAGCATACCACGGTGCGACGGATCGCCGTGAGGCAAACTGAACTACGTTGCAGCATCCGCCAATTATGTCGTGGCGAGAGAACTAAACAAGCGCAGGCGATCGCCGGTGGAGCGGGCGCGTGCCGTCCCGGCGCCGCAATTGGTGCGGACGCCGAGATACGGGTCGTGCACTCTCGCTATTTCCCTTTTTGGGACCGCTTCGCCATCAGGGCTTCGATCTCATCCGCCTCGACGGGGATGTCGGCCATGAGATCGATATTTCCACCGGACTGCACCAGGATGTTGTTCTCGAGACGAACCCCCAGTTTTTCCTCGGGGATATAAATGCCCGGTTCCACGGTCAGCACCCAGCCTTCCTGGATGGGGCCGGTGGTGTGGCCGACGTCATGAACGTCGAGGCCCAGCGGATGACCCACGCCATGCATGAAATACTTCTTGAGCGCCGGGCGATCGGGATCTTGCTTGCGAATTGCGGCGGGCTTGAGCAGGCCCAGTTTGAGCAACTCTTCCTGCATCAAGGCTTCGGCTTCCTTTTGCCAAACGCGCGGGAGCTTGCCGGGAATCGCCAGCTTGATCATGCCGCGCATGGTGCGCAGCACGGCGTGATACACCTGGCGCTGGCGCCGCGAGAATTTGCCGCTCACGGGCAGGGTGCGGGTGAGGTCGGAATTGTAATTGGCATAGCTGGCGGCGACATCGAGGAGCAAGACCTCGCCGGCGCGGCAATCTTTCGAGTTGTCCACGTAATGCAGCACGCAGGAGTTGCCACCCGACGCGATGATGGGGCCATAGGCGAAATCACCGCGGCGTCGAATGAACTCGTGGGCAAACTCCGCTTCCACCTCGGCCTCATTGACGCCGGGTTTCACCATCTTGCAGACCCGGAGAAAGGCGTCGCGGGTGATGTTGCAGGCTTCCTTGATCAGGTCGAGTTCCCAGGGGGACTTGACCGCTCGCAATGTGTGCATGAGCGGAGCCAGGCGCTGATAATCGTGCAGCGGATAGCGGGCGCGGGTGTCCGCCACAAAACGGGCGTCCCGGCTCGGCACCTCGATGACGGCGCGTTTGTGCTCGTTGCTGTTGAGATAAACATGAGCGCATTCGCACATCAGCCGATGGAACAACGGACGGAATTCGGACAGCCATTCCACGCGCTTGATACCGGTCGCTTTGCGCGCCTCCTCCTTGGTCAGTTTGTGGCCTTCCCACACCGCGATCAAATCGCTCGTCTCCCGCAAGAAGAGAATTTCGCGCATGTTCTCCTCGTGGGCATCGGGATAGATCAGCAGGATGCTCTCCTCCTGGTCCACGCCGGTCAGGTAGAACAGGTCGGAGTTCTGGCGCAACCGCAGGGTGCCATCCGAGTTGGTGGGCGGGATGTCGTTCGCGTTCAGGATGGCGAGCGAGTTGGGCATCATCTGCCGCGCCAGATTTTTCCGGTTATGGACAAAGAGCTGCGATGGAATAGGTCGGTAACGCATAGTCGTTTTTCAATCCTGCCTGATTTCATACACCGTTGGCCCGGAGACGTCATGCAAAAACGGGCTGGCCATCAGCGGGATGCGCCCCCCGGAAAAGGCTCGTCAAAGTTAATTCGCCAAAGTATTTGATGGACGAAACATATCCAGCGTCCAATGCCAAAACCTGTCGTGGCCAATCGCGGATGTAAAGCGCGCGTCGAGTGATGTGGCGGGCGAAACTGGATTTAACCGAAAAGCGATCTATGTCAAAGCAATCGAGAATATCCCGTCGAACTTTTCTGGCGCGTGCCGCGGTCGGGGCCTGCGCGGCTCCCTGGCTGCTGCCCGCGCGCGCCGCTGGCGCCAATGACCGGATCGTAATGGCCGGGATCGGCATGGGAGGGCAGGGGCGGGGCGATCTGGGCGCTTTTCTCGGGTTTAAGGAGGTGCAGGTGGTGGCGGTCTGCGACGTGGTGGGTCGGCACCGCGCCATGGCCAAAGACATGGTTGACCGCACCTACGGCAACACGGATTGCCGTGCCTACGAGCATTTTCGCGAAGTATTGGCCCGGCCGGACATCGACGCGGTGCTGATCGCCACTCCGGACCATTGGCACGCCATCATCGCTACCGAAGCCCTGATGCTGGGGAAGGATGTTTATTGTGAAAAACCGGAATCACTGACGGTGCGCCAGGGCCGGACGATGACCCAGGTGGCCCGCCGTTATGGCCGGGTTTTTTCGGGTGGTAGTCAACGAGTCTGGGAGGATTACAATTGGTTCCACAAAATGGTGCGCGGCGGTGCGATTGGCGAGGTGCGGGAAGCCTGGGTGAATGTTGGCGGTCCGTCCGAGGCCTGCTATTTGCCCCCGGTACCCACGCCGCCGGACGTGAACTGGGATATGTGGCTCGGACCGGCACCCTGGCGTCCATTTCATCCGTCGTTGATCACCGGCGGGTTTCGGCCCTATCGCGATTATTCGGGCGGCGGCATGACCGACTGGGGATGTCACGGCTTCGGCGGGGCGCTCTTCACCTGCAACCTGCATCAGACCGGGCCCATCGAGATCATCCCGCCTGACGGCAAAGATCATCCCCAATTGACTTACGTCTTTGCCAACGGGGTGCGGATTTATCACGGCGGCGGGTGGGGTGGGTTGCTCTCATTCAAGGGGACTCGAGGCGAGTTGCCCGCGCGCGGCAAGGAGGTCAAAGAACAGCCGTTGCCCGATATCCAGATTCCGAATTATCGCGGGAAAGGCGGAATTTTTGGCGACTTTTTGTATTGTGTGCGCACGCGGGAACGTCCGTTCCGGGATATAGAAATCGCACATCGCACGGCCACGCACAGTCACCTTGGAAACATCGCTTATTGGCTGAATCGTCGGTTGAAGTGGGATCCGGTGAAAGAGGAGATTATCGGCGATCCGGAGGCGAGCCGTTGGCTCGATCGGCCCATGCGTGAACCCTGGCGCCTAGCCTGAACCTGGAGCATCGAGATTACCATGAATAAGCGCATCACGATGGTTTTGTTAATCCTGGGATTGGCGATGAGCTTCAGCGCCCCGCTGCAGGCTGACGAAGCGGAATCCCTGACACGTTTGGACCAGGCACTCAAAGCGGTGTCCACTTATGAGTATGGGAAGGACTCGGCCCCGTTAACCCTGGCTGAACAATTGGTGGTCGAGGCGGCAAAATCCCCCGCGCAACGAGCGGTGGTGGAGGAGCGCCTGATCCGGAGCCTGGGAGCGGCCGCGACTCGTGACGGCAAGGAGTTCCTTTGCCGGCAACTGTTCACGATTGGCACGGAGCGATCCGTTCCCGCGCTGGAGGCGCTGCTGACCGATCCGGAGCTCTCGCATATCGCCCGCTTTGCTTTAGGGCGAAACGAATCCCCGGCGGCTGGGCAAGCGCTGCAGCGCGCGCTGGGAAAGACCTCCGGGCCAATCCAGGTGGGCATCATCAATACGCTGGGTTTGCGGCGGTTCGAGCCGGCGATCCCTGACTTGAAGCCACTGCTGGGCTCCAGGGATGCGGAGGTAGCGCAGGCGGCTGCGGCCGCCCTGGGGGCGATCGGGAGTGCCGACGCGGTGAAAGCATTACAGGCGGTGCGAGCTAAGGCGCCGGAAGCAGTGCAGCGGCACATCGACAACGGACTCTTGACGAGTGCGGACCGCTTTCTCGCCACGGGCAATCCGGCGGACGCCGCGAAGATATACGAGGCCATGTATGTGCCGACTCAGACCCTGAATTTCCGCATCGCCGCGCTGCGCGGGCTGGCGGCGGCGCGACCGGAAAAAGCGTTGCCGCAAATTCTCGAGGCGATTCGCGGCGCCGATCCGAAGTTGCGAGCGGCGGCGATCAGCTTTTCCGCCGGGGCGACCGGGACCGAGGCCACGCGGGCGCTTGCGGGTTTGCTGCCGGCACTGGCGCCGGATGGCCAGCAATTGCTGCTGGGCGCTTTGGGCACACGCGGTGACAGCACGGCGATGCCCGCGGTGTTGGCTTGCGTCCAAAGCGGGGACCCTGCGGTTCGGACGGCCGCCTGCACAGCCTTAGGGACTTTGGGCGATACCTCGGCGGTGACCGTGCTGCTGCGTGTCGCCGCCAACACCACCGGTGGGGAACAAGTGGCCGCTCGTGCTAGCTTGGTCCAGTTGAAACGTGGCGACATCGAGGGAACGCTCATCCGGGCCTGCGCTGGGGATGAACCCAAGGTGGCGGTGGAAGCGGTGCGCGCCCTGGCAAGCCGTCGGGCAACCGTCGCATTCAAGGAATTGCTGAAGTTGGCTACAGGCCGGGAAGCTACGGTCCGGCGCGAAGCGATCCGCGCACTCGGCATCCTGGCGGAGGCTCGATCTCTTCCTGATTTGATCGCCGTGATCCCGCAACTTCAGGAAACCGAGGATCTTTCATCGGTCGAGGATGCCGTGGCGGTGGCGTTGCCACGACTGGGTCAGCCAGTGGAGCAGGCGGCGCCGCTGCTGGTGGCGTTGGAACGTGCTCCAGTTGCCGCCAGGCCGGTTTTATTGCGTCTGCTGGGTGTGACCGGCGCGCCGGGCGCGCTCACTGCGCTGCGCACGGCGATCAAGGACAGCAACGCGACGGTAGCGGAAGCCGCGGTGCGAGCCCTCGCCGAGTGGCCCGATGCCGCGCCAGCGGACGATTTGCTGGAATTGGTTCAGTCTACGACTGTGCCGGCGACTAAAGTGATTGCTCTGCGTGGCTACGTCCGGATGGCAGCATTGGGAAAAAATCCCGGAGCCATGTATGCGCGGGCTTTGAAATTGGCCGAGCGCCCCGAGGACAAGAAGTTGGTTTTGAGCAGCCTGGGTACGGCTGATCCCGGCCAGGCCTTCCAACTCGTGGAGCCATACTTGAAGGACGAAGGGCTAAAATCCGAAGCGGCCCTCGCGCTGGTGCAAATTGCCGATCGCCTCCGGCAAACTGACACAGGTCGCGCCAAAGCAGTATTGAAACAAGTCCTGGCAATCGCCCCTGAGCCGCCAATTCGCCAGCGGGCGCAGGAGGTGCTCAATGAAGCGGAAGCGCTGGATGGCCACATTCTCGACTGGGTCGGAGCCGGACCCTATTCGGAAAAGGACAAGGAATGGCGAGCGCTGTTTGACGTGGTTTTTCCTCCCGAACAACCGAATGCGGAAGTAAAGTGGGTGAAACTCACCAAAGGCCTGGGAACGTGGGATGTCAACCTGGGCGACGCCCTCGGGGGCGGGGATAACGTGGTTGGCTATGTCCGGACGGGCGTCTGGTCAGCGGCGGCACGGGAAGCGCGTCTGGAGCTGGGCAGCGACGATGGGATCAAGGCCTGGCTCAATGGTAAGGTGGTCCATGCCAACAATACGGATCGCGGGCTCACGGCGCGGCAGGATATCGCCAAGATTGCGCTCCGGGAGGGTTGGAACGAATTGCTACTAAAAGTTACGAACGCAGGCGGCGGCTGGGCTTTCTCCTGCCGGATTCGGCAGCCCGATGGCAGTGAGCTCGAGGGGCTGAAATTCGAGGCGAAATAACCGGCACAGGTCCTCTCGCGCCAGCCGGATTAACGCCGGGATGGCGAAACAGCAGCGCCCGCAGTGGTTTTCTCAGACCTTCCGGGCGGTGAATTGCTCGATGAACAAGCGGGCTTTTTTCGCCGCGGCCTTCACGTCTTCCAGTGGGCCGCGTTCGAGGCATTCGAGTATGATTGGGCCGCCGTTGAAACCACCCTGGCGCAGGCGAGACATCACGGCCGGAAAGTCCACCTTGCCACTCCCAGGGTTCACCAACACCTCTTTCGGAGGGCGGAAGTCCTTCACGCTCATTCCCACCACCAGACCATCCACCGTCGCGGCATCCTGGACGGGGTCGAGTTTGCCATCCGAATAGTAAAAGATGTTGCCAGGGTCATACCACAGCCCAAAGTTCTTTTGCCCCACCAATTCGATGGCTTTGCGGCATTGCGGACCGGTGGCGTTTTGGCCGCCGTGCGGTTTGATGCTTAGTCCGACACCTTTGTCCGCGGCATAAGGGCAGCACTTCGCAACCGTCGAGTAATAGGCCTGGTAGAGTTTCTCGTCGTTGGTGCCGCCGAGCATCAAGTTGGGACATCTGCAGGCGGCGCAATGATCGATCAACTGGCGCAGTTTGGTCACCGCCACCTCGCTGGTATCCGCCGCGGAAAAATCGCCGTAAATGGATAGAATCTTGAGCCCCCGTTTTTCCGCTGCGGAATTCATGGCCTGAACTTCTTCGGGTTTCGTGGCGGGATTGACCATCACCCATTGTTTGGTGTTGGTGGTCATCAGGCCGACGTATTTGAACCCGGCTTCGGCGATGGCATCCAGGGCCAAACTGTAATCAAATTGATCAAAAACGCGGGTATAACATCCAATTTGCCAGGACTTCATCGCCGGGGGATTGACTCCAGCGGCGTTGTTAAGGCTGAGCACGGACCCCAAAGCCGCAGCGGCGCTGGCTTTTGCGGTCAAATCAACGAAAGCCCGACGGGATAGTTTCTGGTTCATCATCACTTTGTATGGACCGTTGGCCCATTGGTTATCGAGAGCGATTTGCCAATCGGTGCCGGCTCGGAAGTCAGATCCGAGGCGATCGGCTTCCCCGATCCTGCCCCAGAAGCATCGGCTAGCGTCGTCGCCGCCGCAACTCTTCCGTTCATACGTTTCAACTGCTTTTGGAGAAAGGCCATGTCGGTGAAGGGATCGCCACCGAACCTTGCCCAGTAGGCGCGGCCCTGCTTGTCGATCAGGGTCGTCGAGTGCAGCTCGATCTCTTCGAAATCGTCGTAGGAACAAAAGCGGCGTGCATTGGCGTGGTTGTCGTCGTGCAGAAGTTTTATCGCGTTGCCATCGAGGCCCTTTACGGCGGAATTGTCGGGATCAACCTTCGTGCTGCTTACCGCGAGCACGACCGCGTCGAGCTTATCCCACTGCTTCTTCTCCCCCGCCAGTGTCTGTAACTGTTCCATGCAGTGCGGGCATTCTGTCCCCAGATAGAACACCAGGATAACATTTTGGCCGCGGTAGGCCTCGAGCGTCACGGGATTACCAGCACCATCGGTCACTGCGAGCGCGGGCGCTGGATACGGCTCCCATTTGTCAGGGCCATAGTCCGCGAGCGCCACTTTCGCATAAGTCCGTTGCGCTACCGGCGCCGTCTCCTGGGGCTCCGCGGTGATACCGGTGGCGCGGGCGGATTCCAAGGGCCGGATGCCGGCCTCTGCGTTTCGCGTCACGAACAGCAGCCGTCCCATCGCCTCTGAAGCTTTTGTGCGGTCACCCATCGCCGCGTAGGTGCGCACCAGGCCGGACAGCGCAAACAGATCGTTCTTCGTCAGCTTGAGCGCCTTGTCGTACGCTTGCGCGGCGAGCAGTGGGCTTTTGGCCTGGAGATACGCTTCTCCCAGCGCGTTATAAAGCACCTCCGGAAATACCGGCGGGTCCGCGTACTCGCTCTGCAAAACAAATTCCTTCTCCGCCGCCTCAGCCAACAGCCCGAGGCCGATCAGGGTGTCACCCCGGGCGAGTGCGAGTCGGGCCCTGAGCTCGAGGGCCTGGATCTCGTATACGCGTTTCATCCCGGCATCCCCTTCCGCCTCCTTTTGCAGCTTGGCGTGTGTCTCCATGCACTTTTGCGCCTGGGTGACGTCACCTTTGCCGAGGCGTGCGCGCGCCTCAAAATAGGCCTTGTTCACGCGGTCCTCCGTGATTTCCCGCCAGGGAATTGTGTCTGGCTGCAGGAGTTGATCCCATCGTTCGTATTTCAAAAGCACGCGGGCGACAGCCCGGATGCCTTGGGAGTGCGTGCTATAAGTGGCGTCGGAATTCCGCTGCGGGTCAAGTGGCGCATCAATCAACTGTTTAGCGCCGGCCAGCGCGGCGCCGGGCATGCCAAGCTGCTCCTGAATATAGGAGAGATAAGCGCGGTTATGACCGTAGTTCCAGTTGTCGAAAGTGAAGGTCATGGTCTCCTGCATGTAGCGTTTCTCGACCCGGGTCGCGGAATCCATGGAGATGGCCGCCTCGTCCCACATGCCGACGATGCTATAGATATGCCCAGGCATGTGTTGGGCATGGCCGATGGCCGGTACCGCTGCGGTGTAAGCGCTGCAGCTCGGCAGCGCTTGCTCGGGCTCATGGTAGTCCCAGTTGTGAATGCGGTAATGATGAGCGCCCGGGTGAATTGGCTGCCGCGCGAGGATTTCCCGGATGACCAGCTCAGCGCCGTAGCGCTGGTCGCCCATGGTTGCGCGTGCCAGGTAAGCCCGTGCCTCCATGTCTTCAGGATACTTCACACACAGCGTCTCCAGCCGCTTGATGTGGTTCTCGTCGCGCCGGGTGTAACGGTCGTTGCCGGTTTCGGCGGCGACAGGTCGCACGAGATCCGGCAGCAGCAGCGGTTCCCACGCTTCGATGTATAGTCGCTCCCGCTCCGGCACCGATGCCTTGCGCTTCACGGCTTCTCGCAGGAAGTCGGCCGCGCGTGTCTTCCCGCTGGCGTCGCGAGCCTCGGTGGCGAGCGCGAGTCCCCAGTAGGCCATGGCGTTTGTCGGTTCAAGCTTTAAGCACCAGCGAAAAGCGCGCTCGGCGTCGAAATAATCGAAGGAGTGCAACAACGCGTTGCCCTGGTCGAACCACTGTTGCACCTCTGGATTTTTCGTGGTGATCGGGAACGGAGCGCTGCCGATACCTGGCATCACCCAAGGCTTCTGCCTTGGGCCGGAATCGAAAGCTTCACCATGTGCGGAGTGGCCGAGCTTTGATTTCACAACGGGCACAAGGTCCCCATTCGCAGGGACTTGTCCGCTGGCGTTTCGCAGGGTGACCGCTGCCATTAATCCCAGAAAGTGCACCGCGAATCTGATTTGTCTCATGAATGGGGGGATAGGAGGGTAAACGGCTACCCGAATTGAAAGAGCGGAAGTTGGGAGTTAACGGGCAAGATATTTCCCTCTGACGCGTGGCACCCTTATAGCCACGGCGTGGTTGAGGCGGAACTGGTTCTCGCTCGCGCTCATGTTGTGCGAACGCTTCCACACGGCCTTGAGAGTGTCAAGTTGAGGTGGCGAGATTCGACAATTCCCGGCGAGTAATGCCCGGCGGAGACCGGGCGCGGTTGAATTGACGGGCGCGGTGGCTTCGAGTTTACTATAGGGTATGAGCTTTTTCAGGATTTTTCTGACGTTCCTGTGCGCCGCCGTGCTGCTTGAAAGTGATCGCGCATCGGGAGCGTCAAGTGCAGCGGCGAACTACGTAGAAGGAGAGGTGATCGTAACCTTTAGGCCGGCGGTTGATCGGGCCGCGCTTACGGGATTTGTATCGGGACATTCTCTGACTCTCGCCACGCATTACGAGTATTTGTCCGAGGTTCGGGGGCAGCATACCGCCCTGGTGCGCGCGCAGGATCGGACGACAGCGGCGTTGTTGGATGAACTGCGGCAGGATCCCCAGGTCGAGACGGTCGATCCGAATTACCTTCGCTATCCCCTGGGTGGCGCACCGCCCAACGACACGATGTTCGGGCAATTGTGGGGGCTGCAAAATACCGGGCAAACCGTCCAGGGCGTGGCCGGCACCAGCGGGGCGGACATCAAATTTATCGGCGCCTGGAAACTGGCGCGTCCGTCCACCAATTCCATCGTGGTGGCCGTGGTGGATAGCGGGGTGGATTACACGCATCCGGACCTGGCGGGGAACATGTGGATTAATCCCGGAGAAATTGCGAACAACGGGGTGGATGACGATCACAACGGGTATGTGGACGACTATTTCGGTTACAATTTCGCCGATCACAAATCGGACCCGATGGCGGTATCCGAGCACGGCACCCATGTTGCCGGTACGATTGCGGCGATCGGCAATAATAAACTGGGGGTGATCGGGGTCAATTACCGGGCGAAGATCATGGCGCTGCGTGTTTCCAGCGATGGGGTGACGATGGTGAGTTCGGCCATTATCGAGGCGGTGCAATACGCCGCCATGATGAAAGGCAAAGGGGTGAATGTCGTGGCGATAAACGCGTCTTACGGAGGGGGCGGCTTCAGCAGTTCCGAGCAGTCGTCGATCCAGGCCGCAGGCAACGCGGGAATCGTTTTTTGCGCGGCAGCCGGAAATGACTCGGCCAACAATGATTCCATCACCACCTACCCGGCGAGCTATCGTCTGCCGAATATGATGGTGGTAGCGGCGTCCGATCAGAAGGATGCGCTGGCGAGCTTTTCCAATTACGGGGCGGGAACGGTGGACCTGGCGGCTCCGGGGGTCAGTGTGCTATCGACGACACCTCCCGGCATGACCTCCTTTGTGCAAGTAGCGACCAGTGGGTATACCGCCGATGCCCTCGAATATGCCGGGACCACGACTGGACTGACGGGAGCGATCTACTATTGTGGCCTGGGATATCCCACCAATTTTCCCTCGGGCGTCCGCAGCAACCTCGCGCTCATCAGCCGTGGCACGCTGTACTTTTCCCAGAAGGTTTCTAATGCGATGGCAGCCGGGGCGACTGGCGTCATTATCTATAACAACACAAACGTGCCGTTCACCGGCACGCTCGGCTCCGCGGGCAACTGGATTCCGGCGGTGCTGATTTCTCAGGCGGATGGTCTGCTGCTGAAAGCCTCACTGCCGGCGACCGGCACGATGTTCAGCGCCGTTAGTTCGAACGCGATCTACCAGTACCTGGACGGCACTTCCATGGCCACTCCGCATGTCGTGGGGGCCGTCGCCTTTGCCGCGATGAACTTCCCCTCAGATACCGTGGCGCAACGCATCCAGCGCATCCTCACAAATGTGGATTCGGTGCCCGGCCTGGCCGGAAAGGTCATCACCGGCGGGCGGCTAAACCTGCTTCGCACGGTGGATGCCAATGGAAACGGATTACCGGACTGGTGGGAGCAGAAATATTTTGGAGCGCAGGCCAATGTCAATCCAGCCGCCGACCCGGATACGGACGGTCAGAACAACTTGCAGGAGTACTTGGCCGACACCAACCCGCTGGATGCCAATTCGAAGGTGCGCGTGGCGGGTGTCAAGGTCGGGGTGGGCGGGACGCAGGTCAGTTGGTCGCTGGGAACCGAGTCGCGACAATTCCTGCAACGAAGTTCTTCACCGACCGGTCCCTGGACGGATATCTGGACGAACGAGCCACCTACCGGGACGAACGTCCTCTTCCTCGACACCTCGATTACTAACAAGGCGGGATATTACCGCCTGCGTCTGGAGCGACCGTGAGGGGAGGTGAGAGACGTGCCGGTCAGCAGGTAACCGGCACGATGAGATTCTTCAGCCGCGCGTCGAGTAGAATTCTCGACGCGGTGTGATCGTTACCAGATCTTCTTGAGGCCGGCCAGCGAGAGCGCCGTGCATTCCATCGGCGACATGCCGTCCGGGTAAAGCTCCTGCTCGACGGTGATCCATTCGGTTCCACCCGCTTCCCGGCAAGCGGTCAATACGGCCTTCCAATCGACTGAATCCTGGCCGAGGATGGGTTTCTTGCCGGCTTCTTTGTTCACGACCGTGGGTTTAAAGTGGGTGATCTTGGTGCGGCCGGGATAACGCCGGATTAACTCGGCTGGATTGTAGCCGGCGGCCGCCGACCAACCGCAGTCCTGCTGCAGCACTACGTCCTTGCTGGTGCGTTCAGCGAACAGGTGCCAGTAGGTGGTGTCGCCGACTTTGGTGAATTCGTGGGTGTGATTATGGTATCCGCAGTACATGCCCAGCGGCTTCAAAACGGCGGCGGTCTGATTGAAGGTTTCCGCCAGGGCCTTGCTCTTTTCCGGATCGGTGAAGTCCTTGTCGCCCGGCACCATCAGCATTTTGCAGCCGATAACCTGGTGAAACTCGATCGTGCGCTTCAATTCGTCCCCGCGAAAACTTCCGGTCCCGATGTGCGTGCCGGCCGCGGCCAGGTTTAGTTCGTCCAGTTTCTGGCGCAGTTCTTTGGCTTTGCCACCATACTTGTGGTAACCGGCGAATTCCACGCCCGCGAAGCCCATTTTGGCCACTTCCGCCAGGGCTTTGTCGAAGTCCTTGGCGCAGTCATCCCGCACGGAGTAAAGCTGCACCGAGATGCGCGGATTGGCGGAGCCTTGCGCCCACAGCGAAGGCCGGAGCCCGAGGGCGGCGGTGGCAATAATAGAGGACTTAACGAAGTCCCGACGAGAGAGCGTAGCGTTCATAATGGGGCAAACGTGTAGCAGGGAGGAGGCTGGTCTGTCCAGCCTGTGGTTTCCGCCCGCCGAAATCCGTGGCGGAGTCAGGACAGGATACTGGTGACGGCGTCCCCGGAGATTCCCGTCAGGCGCACGTCCAGCCCCTGAAATTTAACCGAAAGTTTGGTGTGCTCGATGCCAAGCAGCCTGAGCATTGTGGCGTGCAGGTCGTGGACATCGATGGGATTCTCGACCGCGGAATAGCCCAGTTCATCCGTGGCTCCGTAGACGAATCCCGGTTTGATCCCGCCTCCGCACAACCAGATGCTGAAACCGGCGTTGTGATGGTCGCGCCCGTCGCCGCCCTGGCTCATGGGGGTGCGTCCGAATTCACCCGCCCAAACGATCAACGTCTCGTCCAGCATGCCGCGCTGTTTCAGGTCCACGATCAGTGCCATGCAAGCGCGATCGATCTCCCGGGCTTTGAAAGCGATACCTTCTTTGACACCGCCGTGGTGATCCCAGTCTTTGTGGTAGAGCTGGACAAAGCGCACTCCTCGTTCCGCCAGCCTGCGGGCCAGCAGGCAATTCGAAGCGAAGGAACCATCGCCGGGCTGGCAGCCATAGAGCGCCAGGGTGGCCGGGCTCTCCGGCCGGATATCCATTAATTCCGGCACGCTCGTCTGCATCTTAAACGCCATTTCGTATTGCACGATGCGCGTTCCGATTTCCGGATCATCGACGATGGTATCGTATTGCGCATTGAGCGTGTTGATGGTTTGCACCACGTCCTTTTGTTGCGCATGAGTCACGCCCGCGGGCGTTCCCAAATAAAGCACGGGATCACCCTTTCCGCGCAGATGCACGCCCTGAAAACGGCTGGGCAAAAAGCCCGGTGCCCATTGCCGTGCGGCGATGGGCTGGTTCTGTCCACCCTGGCCCAGGGAAGTGAGCACGACGAAACCCGGCAGATCTTCAGATTCAGAGCCCAGGCCGTAAGTCACCCAGGCGCCCATGCTCGGGCGTCCGGCAATTTGCGAACCGGTATTCATGAACATGTGGGCCGGATCGTGATTAATAGCCTCGGTGGTCATGGAGCGGATCAGGCAGATTTCATCAATCACTGAACCGATATGGGGAAAGAGCTCGCAGATCGTCGTGCCATTCTTGCCGAAGGGTTTGAAGCCGTGCTGCGGGCCGAAGCAAAGGAGCTTTTGCCCCTGTAATTGGGCGATTTGTTTCCCCTGCGTGAAAGACGATGGCATGGGTTCACCGTGCATTCGGGCGAGCTTTGGCTTGTAGTCAAACGTCTCGAGGTGGGACGGTCCGCCGGCCATGCTCAGCCAAATGATACGCTTAACCTTTTGCGGGTAATGCAGGGAACCCACCACGCCAGGCCATTTCTCTTTGCGCTCGGCCGCGACGGCGGAGAGCAGGGCCGGGTTGAGCAGCGCTGCCAGCGCCAGCGAGCCAATGCCCTGCGCGGTGCGACCCAGGAAAGTGCGCCGGGTCTGGCGCTGAGCGAGGTACTGGCGAAAATCAGGATGGGGATTCATGCCGGGTAGAGGTCTGGATAGGCGTGGGCGCGGCTCAAGAGCGAGTAATGGTTTCGTGCAAGTTCAGCAGGACACGAGCAATGTTGGTCCAGGCCGCCAGTTCTGCGGGATCAATCTCGGCAGGTGCGGGTGCCTGGCCAATTTTGAGCAGCGCCTGGGCGGCGGCGGGATCGGCACGATACTCGGTCAGTTGCTTCTCGAGCAGTGCCTGGATGGTTTGGAATTCTTCAGGTCGCGGGGCGCGGTCAAGCACCTGGCGCCAGCCCCAGGTCAGGCGCGATTTCGGTTCCGAGCCGCCTTCCTTTAACATGCGGGCGGCGAGGGCGCGCGAGGCTTCGACGTAAGTGGGGTCATTCAACAGCACCAGGGCTTGTTGCGGGATATTGGACCGGTTTCGCTCCGCAGCGCATTCCTCGCGGGTCGGCGCGTCGAAGGCCAACAAGCTGGGATGCAGGTAGGATCGTTGCCACCAGACGTAGACGCCTCGCCGATACTGTTCCGGGCCGGCGCTGGGATCATAACTGCGCACTGGGAAATTCAGGTTCTCCCAGTAGCCATCCGGCTGGTATGGTTTCACACTAGGTCCGCCGATCCGGTCCAGGAGCAAGCCGGAAACGGCGAGTGCATTGTCGCGCACCAGTTCGGCTTCCAGTCGCCATCGGCTTTGAACCGCCAATTCCCGATTAAGCGGGTCGCGGGTGCGCAGTTCTTTGGTGGCAACTGAAGAGCGCTGGTAAGCCTCACTGCTCACGATCAGGCGCACCATGCGCTTGAGATCCCAGCCGCTGTCTCTGAATTCGCACGCCAGCCAATCCAGCAGCGGCTGGTTGGGCGGGAGTTCTCCCTGCGCGCCAAGGTCATCCACGACCCGGGAAAGACCGAGACCAAAGAACTGTTTCCAGAGCCGGTTCATCACCAACCGAGCGGTGAGCGGGTTGTCCGGCCCCAGCAGCCAGTTTGCCAGATCGAGCCGGCTCAGGCGCAGCCCATTGGTCGCCGACCCCGGCGGCACTAGGAAAGCAGGCAAGGCCGGTTGCACAATTTCCCCGGACTCATTGAGGAAATTGCCCCGAGGCAGTACCCGCACCACGCGCGGGTGTGAGTTGGTTTGGGAAACGAGGCAGTGCGGGATGGATTCCTCGTAGGAATCCCGAGCCTTCCGGGCGCTGGCCAACTGTTTACCGGCTTCCGCCGTCTCCGGTGCGACGCTTTTGAAATGCGCGTAAAGCTTCTCCTGCTGTTTCTGGTCTCGCTGGGCCGCTGGGATCAGCAGCAGGTCCGCAATTTCTCGCAGTGGCAGCCCGCTGGTGGAGTTCTTTGCATTGGCCGCATTGGTGGCCGCGGCTTGACGCTGCCGGGTGACGGCTTCGGCCTGCGCCACTTGCCAGGCGCCGAACGCCGCCTGCCACTCCGGCCGCGGTGCGTCGAATTCCTCCTGGGCGCGCCTCAAAGCTTCATCAAGTCGCTTTAACTCCGCCTCCTGCGCATCCGTTGCCACCAGCATTCCCGGCTCCCGGCGTCCGATGATCGGTTCCTCCAGGTCGGCGAAGAAGGCGCCGAGTGCGTAGAAATCCTGCTGGCGAATCGGGTCGAATTTGTGATCGTGACATTGTGCGCAACCGATGGTTTGTCCCAGCCAGACTGTGCTGACCGCGCGTACCCGGTCGGTCAACATACGGGCTTCATAATCTTTGGGCTGCGCCCCGCCTTCCTCGGTAGTTAAGAGTAAGCGGTTAAAGGCGGAGCCGACTTTCTGCTCGCGCGTGCTGCCGGGAAGCAAATCACCGGCTAATTGCTCACGCGTAAACTGGTCGAAGCGCTTGTTTTCATTGAACGCCCGGATCACGTAATCCCTGTAGGGCCAGATGTTCCTCGGGTTGTCAGAATGATACCCGATGGTATCGGCGAACCGCACGACGTCGAGCCAGCCAATAGCCATGCGCTCCCCAAAATGCGGCGAGGCGATCAATCGGTCGATGAGCCGGGAGACCGCTTCCAATGATTGGTCCTTTTCGAAGACCTCGACTTCCTCCGGAGACGGGGGTAATCCCACCAGGTCGAAATAAAGCCGGCGAGCCAGCGTCCGGCGGTCCGCCGGTGGCGCCGGCTGTAATCGAACTTTGGCCAGGCGTTCGCCAATCAGAGTGTCGATGGGGTTCCGACCGGGAGCGGTCGCTGGTTTGACTGGCGGCAAGTAGGCCCAGTGCTTCTCATACTGTGCTCCCGCCGCGATCCAATCCCGCAGCAGCTGTTTCTGTGCTGCACTGAGGGTTTTGTGCGCTTCTGGTGGTGGCATTCTTTCCGTGGGCTTTTCCGCATTGATCCGGGCGATGAGCTTGCTCTCCTGCGGTTTGCCGGGGACCAACGCGCCGACGGCGAGCGCCTCCTCCCGGACGTCCAGCCGGTACTTTCCCTTACGAGTCTTCTGGTCCGGTCCGTGGCAGAGCAGGCAATTATCCGAGAGGATCGGACGGATATCGCGGTTGTAACTGATCGGTTCCGCCGCTCCGGACATTACGGCCAGGACTAGTGCCAGGAACCCGCCGCCACGCGTGAGCAGGCATCTCAGTTTGTTCATGCTGAATGAAAAGGGTGCTAAAGTATTCTATTAGTAGCATGAAGCGTGGGGATTAGCCAACATCTCAATTGACCTTCCAAGGCTCAGCGCCGGCGCCGTACGCGCCAGCTCTTGCGTGAGACCGCAGGAGCATTGCGGTGCCGACCACCAGCTAGTAATTGGAGGTCACCGCACTACGCGGACTACCGCACCGGTTGCAGTGGACGTGGCGGAATGGCGGGTGCCGGTGCGAGGTCGCGCGGGTCCTTGGCCACTTGCTGCAGGATATGGTCGATCGCGTAGTCGAGTTGAATATCCTTGCCGTGGATCAATCCATCGGCATTCAAATCCAGCTCGATGTCGGGATCTACGCCGTGGCCCTCGATAATCCAGGCAGAGCCCTTCGGATCCCAGCCGCCGAATTCGGGTTGTGTAATCATGCCGCCGTCCCGGAGGGGTTTGTCGCCGCGGATGCCCACCCAGCCACCCCAAGTGCGGGTGCCGATGACCGGGCCGAGTTTGAATTGCTTGAATCCGAGGGCAAATGTTTCGCAGTCACTGCCGCCCTGGCGGTTGATGAGGCAGGCCAGGTAACCGTGGAAGGCGTGGGAGGGGACGGTGTCATTGTTGCCGTAGCGAGTGCCGGCAATCGCCAGGATTTTCCGGTCGAGGTGGGCCAGGATCATAGGGGCCACAAAGCCGCCATGGTTCCAGCGATCGTCCATGATCAGGCCGCGCTTACCCCATTGCGAAGGATAATCCCGCGCAAACTGCCGCAAGCCGCGCGCGTCCATGTCGTACAGATGGATGTACCCGATCTGGCCGTTGCTCTTCTTGGCGACGTATTCCCGGTTTTCCCGGACCCAGTCCGCGTAGCGGATGCGGGTGTCTTCACCGACCGTCTTCACCACGATCCGCCGCGCGCCTTTGAGATCGGGTGAATCATTGATCGAGAGTTCGACTTCCTGGCCGGCTCGGTTCGCCAGCCGTTTCAGGTAGTCCTCCCCTTTGAGGAGCGGCTTCCCGTCGATGGCCACCAGCCATTGGCCGGGCTTCACCCGCAGATCCGGGCGGGACAGCGGCGAGGTCCAATTCGGCATGGGAAAGTCGCCACGGTAAATTTTCTGGATTTGCCAGTAACCCGAAGCGGCGTCGTAACGCAAATCGGCGGCCAACAGCCCCGTGCCTACTTTCTTACCGGAGCGGATGTCGCCGCCGCCGTGGTATGCATGGCCGACATTGAGTTCGCCGAACATTTCGCCGAGGCAATCGGCCAGGTCACCCCGGCAACTGATGCGTTCGCCCAGTCCACCGTATTGTTTCCAGACCCCGTTCCAATCCACGCCATGCATTTTGGGATCGTAAAAGAAATCGCGTTGCAGTCGCCAGGCTTCGTGGAGCATCTGCTTCCATTCCTCGCGGGGGTTGACGCTTAGCGACCAGCCGGAAAGGTCCACCCGCGCGTCTTTGGCTTCTTCCTCTTTAGGCGCTGCGCTGGCGCCAGCTTCGAGGCGCGTGAAGCCGTCTTTGGTTTGGTACACCAACACCTTGAGGTCCATCGAGACGGCGTAGGCCTTTACTCCGGAGGTAACGGTCGAGAGTTTTTCCTTTTCTATCTCGTAAGTTTGCAGATCAGACCCCGGTTCATCATCCGCATCTTCAGCGGCGTAGGGCACCATGCCGCGATTCGGCGATTTGAGCCAATGGAGCTTGCCTTCAATCGCAGCGAGATCGGAATAATTTCCCGGAGCGATCGGGAGTTGGACGAAGCGTCCGATCAGCCCTTCGAAATCAATCCGGATGGGCTCGATCTTCTCCTCTTTCTCCTTCGCATCCTTGTCCTTGCCTTTCTCGTCCTTTTCTTTGTCCTTCTTATCTTTCGGTTTCTCGGGATCGACGTCCCCGCGCGGGGCGAAGGGCAAGGTGCCGTCGGCCTGCAAAGCCAGCACGCAGGGCAGGGTCGCGTCATTCACAATGAACCGGGCTTCGAATCGGTCCAGGAACGGGTTGATGTAGCGGTCGGACAGAAAATAGAGGTATTTGCCCTTTGGATCCCAGGCGGGGAAGGTCGAGTTAAACTCGGGTTCAGTCGCCGGGTAGGTCCTTTTCTCCTGGTCATCCCAGATGCGGATTTGGCTGAACAGATTTGACTGCAACAGTTCGTAAGCCAGGTAACGGCTGTCTGGCGACCAGGCGTAATGGGTGATCTCCCATTCGCCGCGGTCCGCGACTACAATCTGTCCGTTGGTCGCGTCTGAAATGCGAAGCTGATATCGTTCGTCACCCCAGGCCAGGCGCTTACCGTCGGGCGACCAGGCTGGGCGAAAATGCCATCCGGGAGCGACGGTTCCCACTTGCCGGGTCGGCTCGGAATTATCGGATGAATGCAGCACCAGTTGTTCCTCGCCGTCCACTTCGGTCCAGGCCGCGACAGTCTTCCCGTCCGGCGCGAACGACGGGGATTTCGAACGGACCGTGCTGCCTTCGGTCAGCCGCCGGATGAGCCCCTTCTTTTTGGTACGGGCGACGAAGAGGTCGCCGCGCGTCTCGAGTGCCAGGCGCTCGCCATCTTTGGAAAGGGCCCAGGCTTTGAGGTAGGCTTTGGGATCGACGAATTTCTCGCGGACCTGCAAGCGATCGCTGGGGAGTTGGATGGGAACCATCTGGTTCGCGCCGCTGGCAAGGTCATAAAGCCAGATATCCATCTTGTGTTGGTAAACTATCTTGCCATCACCCATCGCGGGCCAGCGCACGTCGTAATCCTCGAATTGGGTCAGCCGCTTGACCTCGCTGCCGTCGGGTTTCATGGAAGCCAGGTTGGGCCGGCCCCAGCGGTCGGTCACAAAGTAGATACGGCCATCGGGCGCCCACATCGGAAACGCATTCTTCCCATCGTAAGCAGTCACCTGGGTGAACGCGCACGGTTCGACGGTGCCGATGTAGATCTTTTCGGCCTCGCCGCCCTTGTAACGCTTCCAATTGTGGAATTCGAGACCGATTTTCTGCATCGCTACTCGCGGGCCTTGCGGTTCAAAGCTGATCCACGCTGCCGGTTCCAGCGGGATCAATTCCGGCACGCCGCCATCCGGTGAAATCTTGTAGATTCGGAAATCGTTGTTGGGGGTGTCGCGCCGGCTGCGAAACAGGATCTTGCCGTCGGCGGTCCAGCCCAGCGTCTGGTCGGGTGCCGGGTGGTAGGTCAGGCGAACCGGTTCGCCTCCCGAGGCATTCATGACATAGACATCGTCGTTGCCTTCATACTGCGCGGTGAAGGCGAGACGGCGGCCGTCGGGCGATAATTTGGGGAACGCTTCCTCGCCCTCGTAAGCGGTGAGACGCAGGGCCACCCCGCCGCTGGCCGGAACTTTCCAGAGGTCGCCTTCCGCGGCGAAGACAATCGATCCTCCGCCAATGGTCGGGTAGCGATAAAATCCATCCGGCAGGGTATCGGCGGCGAGGAGATTCGCAACCGAACCGATCATCAACGTCAAGATCGAACCGAACCAATACCAACGGGTGGCTTTCATGGCGACGAGATAGACCTTTCCGCCCGGAATTGCAAGGCCCGAGCGGACGCTTTTGGGAAGGGCTGCTTCCTTTGTTCCGCGAGTGAGGCCTCGTCCCCGAACCTTTGATTTTCGCGCAGTCGAAATCAGCCGCCCTGTGCCAAACCCTTAAACCCAGTTCCGATTAGCCAACGGTTGTTGCCACTGAGGGCTAAGCATTCTGCATACCCGCCATCCGGCGGCACTCTTCGCAAACCTACTTACCGGATTTGCCGTCAGCAAAGTTGACTTCCACCTCGAGGCTGGTGGACAAAGGCGTGTTTGGGGCTTTGAGGAGGTTCGTAACTCTAAACGGCAGCTTGAGTTTCCTGGGGCCGGCGGTCGTTCCGGTCTTTCCCGTGAGCGGCAAAAGAACGGTCTTGCCCGCCGGCAAGGTTAATCGTTCCGGATAAGTGACTTCGGGAGCAGCGGATTCCCGTTCGAGTTGGTAGGTGATCGCGGATCTATTATAGATCTGTGCCGACTGCCGCTGACCGGGTCGCAGGGAGGCGTGCGGCGGGGTGATTTCCAGTGAACCCAGGAAAATCGGACGCAGGAATTGCTCGTCACCGATCAGGCGTTCGCCGGAGTAGACCGCAGTGCGGCGGGCAAACAGGGCGGCCTTCAGCTCTTCGAGGGTGCGGGATTTGCTGAACACGAGAGTGATGGGGCGATGGTCATCTTCGTGGACGTGATAATCGAGGTTGAGCGGGTTATGAATGTCGGAATTGCTGAGCAGGGCCAGGTTCTTTTCAATCGCCCATTTGTGGGCCTCCGGGTAATAGCTGCGATCGTTGACCACCTCGATACCGTGCAACCGGCCCTGGGTCAGCAATTCGGTATGCTCAGGGTACCATACCACCAGGCCATTGGTGATTTGCGGTTCCCAGCCCGGATGGTTCCAAAAAATAAACGCACCCTGGTCGCGCGCGGTGGCGATGGCATCCTGCCAGCGTTCCACCGCCAGTGCGGTCGAGTTCGTGAGAAAGATCGCGTTGAGATGGCCGGGAGGCATCTTGCGGGTGATTTCCGAGCCTTTGACCACCAGCAAGTCCAGCTCCGATCCGGCAGCCCGGGCGATGGGAAAAGACCGGTCATGGTTGGTCGATACGTCGGTTTTGTGCGGCTGATATTCGAGGTGATCGGTGATCGCAATGGCGTCCAGTCCCTCGCGCCAGGCTTCCTCCGCGCGCACGCTGGGCCACACGAGACCATCCGAGAACACGGTGTGAATGTGAAAGTCGCACTTGAGCGTGACGTAACCGGGTACGTCCGGAATCAGGATCGGCGTGCGGGCGCGAGTGACAGGCTCGTGTGCCGGTGCGGTTGTGGTCAAACCGGTAATCAGAATCGTGAGCAGGGCGCTTGATGGCAGCGTTTTCATTGCTGAACGGAGACTATACAAACGCGAGCGCGAGCGTTAGCGATATTTTTCACTTCGACGGCAGATTGGCGGTCGCCCCTTGGCGCCGTGGCAAGATATCCAATGCAGCAATGCCGGACGCCGGTGAGGGCCCATGGTCGAGTGGCGGACACAAATCGAATTTGACCAACTTGCCACGAGAAACATCTAAGGTATCTTATAAAAATCAAACCCATGAAAAACAAATTAATGGCGGAATTCTTCGGGACTTTTTGGCTCGTATTCGGCGGCTGCGGCAGCGCTGTTTTGGCGGCCAAATTCATCGCCACCGAAGGGGCGACTCCAATCAACCTCGGGATCGGACTGGTGGGTGTTTCGCTCGCCTTCGGCCTGACGGTAATGACGATGGCGTTCACGATTGGCCACATCTCCGGTTGCCACCTCAATCCGGCAGTATCGGTGGGGCTGTGCGTGGGGCGGCGCTTTTCCGCCAACGAACTGCTGCCGTATATCATTGCTCAAGTTGTGGGTGCGATTGCGGGCGCGTTTATCCTGTCCATCATCGCCGGGGGGCAGGCGGGATTCACCACCGCCAGCGGCTTTGCTTCCAATGGATACGGGGAACATTCACCCGGGCATTACGCCACGCTCTCGTGCTTTCTGTCGGAAGTGGTGCTGACGTTCTTCTTCCTGTTGATCATTCTCGGCTCGACCGACAAACGCGCGCCGCAAGGTTTCGCGCCGATCGCGATCGGCCTGGGGCTGACCTTGATTCACCTGATCGGCATCCCAGTCACCAATCTTTCGGTGAACCCCGCGCGCAGCACCGGCCCCGCGCTTTTTGTGGGCGGCTGGGCGATTCAACAGCTCTGGCTTTTTTGGGTGGCGCCGATCCTCGGGGCGATCCTGGCCGGCGTGGTATATCCGATCATGGCGGGTCCAGCGGACGCGAAGAATTCATAGCGCCGCGGCCAGTTGTTATTTGAGTCTGACCTGGTGAGACAGCCTGACGTCGGCGGAGGAAGCGCCAATGCAAACGTCGTAGGCGCCGGTCTCGACGGTGAAGGCATGCCGGGTCTCATCGTAGAACGCGAGTTTCTCCGGCGGTAGATCGAACGTCACGGTTTGCCGCTCGCCCGGCTGGAGTCGGATCCGGGCGAAGCCGCGGAGTTCCCGTGCGGGCCGAGGCACGCTGGATTTCGCGGCGTGGACATACAGTTGCACCACTTCATCACCGGCCACATCTCCGGAGTTCTTCACGATCACACTTACCCGCGGCAGTTCGACGCGGAGATTCGAGTATTTGAAGCGCGTGTAGCTCAACCCGTGACCAAAAGCGAAGAGCGGCTCGCCTTTGAGGTACATGTAAGTGAACCCACCTGAAATGTCGTATTCATCGAGGGGTGGTACCTGGGATTCTGAGGCATACACGGTGTGCGGCAGGCGGCCGGCCGGATTGACCTGGCCAAAGAGCACTTCGGCGATGGCGTGTCCTCCTTCTTCACCCGGCCACCAAGCCTGGAGGATGGCGGGCAGGTGTTGCTTCATCCAGGGCACCGTGAGGGGGCCGGCGCTCATTTCCACCACTACGGTGCGCGGATTGGCGGCGAAGATCGCCTCGACCAATTCTTCCTGGCGACCGGAAAGCCCGAGGGATTTGCGGTCCCGCCCTTCGTGCTCGACCGCCGCCGTGGTGCCGACGAAGACCAACGCCACGTCGGCGCCGCGCGCGGCCGCCGCAGCCTCTGCGATGGCCGCTCGTGCATCCGCCTCGCTCGGCGCCGTTCCCGCCTTCGAGTTGATAACCACGTCGCAGCCCCGGGCATGAAGGATTTCCGTGCCGGGCAGCGCGCGGTCTTTAATGCCCTGCAAAGCGGTGACCGTTCGGCCCGGGCGTCCGCTGTAGTTATTCAGGATGACCTGGTCGGCCAGCGGGCCCAGCACCGCGATGCGTTTAAGCCGGGCCGGGTTCAGCGGCAGCAAGTGGCCGCGATTCTGCAGCAGGACGATCGACTCCCTCGCCGCCTGGAGCGATACCGCCCGGTGCGCCGGGCTGCAAATAATCTCCGGGGAAATCCGGCTGTAAGAGACGCTCGACGGCGGGTCGAATTCGCCCAGTCGAAAGCGGACGGTCAGGACGCGCGTGACGGCGTCGTCCAGCCGGGCCAGGGTCAGCTTGCCTTCGCGCACCGCGGCCGGGATATAGGTCTCATACTCCTTGTCGGAGAAGTCACAGCCCGCCATCACGGATTGGGCGACCGCATCGACAAAGCCCATCTTGCCGCCGGAATGTCCGTCCACCATCGTGCGCACGCCGCCGAGATCTGAAACCACAAACCCCTCGTGGTGCCATTCGTTCTTGAGCACGTCGGTCAGCAGCCAATGGTTGATGTTGTTGGGCGTGCCGTTGATGGCGTTATACGAGGCCATCAGCGACTGGGCGTGGCCTTCCACCACGGCATCGCGGAAATGCGGCAGCCAATATTCGCGCAGCCAGCGTTCCGAAACTCGGGCATTCAATTTCTGGCGGTCCGTTTCCACATTGTTGACCGCGTAATGTTTGAGCGTGGCGGCGAGTTTCAAATGTTTCGGATCGTCGCCCTGCAATCCCTGCACGTAGTTCACCGCCATCCGCCCGGTAAGAAACGGATCCTCCCCAAACGCCTCATGGTTGCGGCCCCAATACGGGTTGCGACCGATGTTGATGACCGGCGCGCGGTAAATGAGTCCTTTGTGTTCGCCGGCGGCATTCGGGTCCAGGTGCCACCCGTTGTAAATGGCTCGCGCTTCGTCGGACAGCGCGGTGGCGACTGCCCGCACCAGCTTGGTATCCCAGGTTGCGGCCAGGCCGATACAAGTGGGGAACAGCGTCGTCGGGCGGTCCCATTTCACGCCGTTTAGACACTGATTCCATTGGTCGGAGCGAATTTGAAATCGTTCGATTGTTGGTCCGCGATGATTGAGGAGAATCGCTTTCTCTTCCAACGTCAGCCTCGCGAGCAGGTCCGCTACCCGCCGATCCGTCGGCAGCGAGGGATCGCGGAACGGTTCGGTATCGGCGCCGGAAACGGCGACCGTGCTTAAGGCGAGCACCAGCCAGGCAGTAGGGATATTCATGGCTAAATTCCTGACGGAGGTTGAGCACTTTCACCTGACTTTTCAATGATCATTCCATTGGTGGGCTTTCAATCGCCGCGAGGGATGCCGCTGCAATACACTGGAATTTAAGACTTTCCGGCGGAACGATCCGGAGTCGACTGGATCAGGTTTGACATGGAGGACTGTAAATGGTTAGTTAGCTAATTAAATGAGCGCGTTCGCTTCATCTCATCATGCAAACTGAGCCCGGCAAAGCTGTCCCAGCGTTGACCGAGGCCGTGTTCCACGCCTTTCTGCGCTCGCTCGGATTGCTGCGGCAAGCGCAGGAGCCGTATTTTGCGCGTTTTGGCATTAGCCCTTCGCAGTGGGGTATCTTGCGAGTATTGCAACGGGCTGAACTCGCCGGCGAGATGGATTTGCCGCTCAAAGAAGTCAGTAAACGATTACTCATCCAGCCACCCAGCGTGACCGGGGTGGTGGATCGAATGGAGCGTCAGGGATTCGTGAAGCGTATTTCGTCGAAGACGGACTTGCGGGTGCGCCATCTCAGTCTGACGCCTCAAGGCCGGGCGCTCATGAGTACGGTGTTGAAAGGTCATGCGGACCGAATCCAATTATTGTTCGCCAGTTTGCGAATCGAGGAACAGGAAACCATGCTGAGTTTGCTCACACGGATGGAGGCGCACCTGACCACGCTGGTATCGGTACCGCAACACCAGGAGACGGCGGGTGTCGAAGTCAGCCGGCCGTGAGCCTGCGGAAGCTGCGCCCTTTTCGCCGAATGAATGCCAAGAGGATTTTTGTGACGCGCCAAAACGCTATTAATTACTTGCTGGGCAGCTTTTTTGTCGTGTTCCTGGCGGCTGGCTGTGCCGTGGGGCCGAGGTATGATCGGCCGGCCGCGTTGGGGACGAACGCAATGCCGGCGGCTTTTGCCGAAGCCGTATCGACCAACGCGGGGGAATGGAAGACTGCCGAACCGTCGGCACACCTGCCGCGGGGCGCCTGGTGGGAACTATTTGGTGATGCGGAATTGAACCGCCTGGAAACCCTGGCGACTCAAAGCAACCAGGAGTTGGCTGCAGCCCTCGCGCACTTCGAGCAGGCCCGCGCACTCGTGAACGTGGCGCGCGCCGATTTCTATCCCCAGATTTCAACTACGCCGATTGCCACGCGCCAGCGTACGAGCGAGAACCAATTGCTGGGCAAGAGCGCGACCTTCAACACGTTTACCGTTCCTTTGGACGCGAGTTGGGAGCTGGACCTCTGGGGCCGGGTTCGAAGGGGGGTGGAAGGCGCGCGAGCCCGCCTGGCGGCCGCGGCTGACGACGTGGAATCGAGCCGGTTGGCCATTCAGGCCGAGGTGGCCATCGACTTTTTTACGCTGCGCGCGCTGGAAGCGCAGCAAGCTTTGCTCGAACAGACAATTCGGACCTATGAACGATCTCTCCAACTTACCCGGAATCGATATAAAGGGGGGATTTCGACCGAGTATGACGTGTCCCTGGCCGAGACGCAGCTCCGGTCTACGGAGGCGCAATTGCCGGCGGTGGAATTGCAGCGTGCGAACCTGCGGCATGCGCTCGCCACGCTGTGCGGCCAGCCGGCCTCAAACTTCGACGTCGGTGCGGCCGCATCTCCGCTGACCAACGCTCCGGCGGTCCCGTTGTCCGTGCCCAGCGAATTGCTGGAGCGCCGGCCGGATATTGCCGCGGCCGAGCGACTAATGGCGGCCGCGAACGCCGACGTTGGGGTGGCGGTAGCCGCGTTTTATCCGCGGGTCACCCTCAACGGGTTGGCTGGTTTTCAGTCGATCGACGCGGGAACGCTGTTCAATTGGTCGAGCCGGGTGTGGTCGATAGGACCCGCGATACAATTGCCGCTCTTTACCGGAGGACGGAACCGCGCGCAACTGGCCGCCGCTCGCGCGACTTACGATGGCACGGTGGCCAATTACCGGCAGACCGTGTTGCACGCCTTTCAGGAAGTGGAAGATCAGCTCGCGGCGCAGCGCCTGTTGGGTCGTGAATTCGAAGCCGAGAGCGCCGCGCTCAAGTCCGCGCGCCGCACGCTCGAGATTTCCGAGTCACGGTATAAAGGCGGGGTGATCACCTATCTGGAGGTGGCCATCGCCCAGGGTGTCTCGCTGGGCCACGAACAAACCGTAGTGCAGCTAAGCGCGCGGCGTTTGACCGCCGCGGTATCGCTGATCAAAGCCCTGGGCGCGGGCTGGAGCACGGAGGTCGGGGAAGCGGCGCCGGAGAAGGCTGCCACGACGCGACCCAATAATTGACCAGTTTATGTGGATCGTCCGCCTAGCTCTGCGCCGGCCGTACACGTTTGTCGTGGCGGCGCTGGTGCTGTTATTACTTACGCCGTTCGTGCTGCTGCGCACCCCCACGGACATCTTCCCATCGATCAACATCCCGGTCATCAGTGTGATTTGGCAATACGCCGGGTTGAACGCGACCGAGATCGAGCAGCGCATTGTTTATAACCACGAACGCTCCCTGAGCGCGACCGTCAACGACATCGAGCACATCGAGTCCAGTTCTTACAACGGAGTCGGGGTCATCAAGGTCTTTCTGCAGCCGGGCGCCTCGGTGGACGCCGGGGTGGCCCAGACCACGGCGATTGCCCAGACCATTTTGCGCCAGATGCCGCCCGGCACCACTCCGCCGCTGGTGATTCGTTACAACGCCTCCACGGTTCCGATTCTGCAGTACAGCCTCACCAGCAAGAAGCTGGGCGAACAGGAGATTTACGATCTTGGCCAAAACCAGGTGCGCGTCGGACTCGCCACCGTCCGTGGGGCGGCGGTGCCGTGGCCGTACGGCGGCAAGACGCGCGTGGTTTCAGTGGATTTGGATTTGCCGGCGCTCAAAGCCAAAAACCTGGGCGCGCAGGACGTGGTCAATGCGGTCAACGCGCAAAACCTGATCTTCCCCAGCGGCAGTGCGAAGATCGGCGCGACCGAGTTCGATGTCGAGCTGAACACCAGTCCGCGAATCCTCGAAGAACTGAACCAGTTGCCGATCAAGACCGTGAATGGGGCGACGATCCGGATCGCCGATGTGGCCCAGGTGCGTGACGGTTACCAACCGCAGCAGAATATCGTCCGGCAGGATGGGACGCGAGGGGTGCTGCTCACGGTGTTGAAGAGCGGCGCTGCCTCGACGCTCGACGTGGTGTCCCGTGTCAAAGCCGCCATGCCAAGAATTTTGGGTGGTCTGCCCCCGGAACTGGACCTGCGCGAGTTTTCCGATCAATCGCTGTTTGTGCGGGCGGCGGTCAACGACGTGGTTAAGGAAGGCGTGATCGCCGCGGCACTCACGGCATTGATGATTCTGCTGTTCATTGGGTCCTGGCGGAGCACGGTCATTATCTCGCTATCGATCCCGCTGTCGGTGCTTACTTCACTCGCCATCCTCAGCGCGCTGGGGGAAACCATCAACCTGATGACGCTGGGCGGACTGGCCCTGGCGGTCGGGATTCTCGTCGACGACGCCACGGTGGCGATTGAAAATATTCACCGCCACATGGCCGCGGGCAAACCCCTGGAGCAGGCCATTCTGGACGGCGCGCAGGAAATCGCTTTGCCGGCTTTTGTTTCCACTCTCTGTATCTGCATCGTTTTTGTGCCAATGTTTTTCCTCACGGGTGTGGCGCGTTACCTTTTCGTGCCGCTGGCGGAGGCGGTGGTGTTCGCGATGCTGGCTAGCTATGTGCTGTCGCGAACCCTGGTGCCGACTTTGGTCATGTGGTTCTATCGAAACACGCGGCACTATGACCATAAGGATAGCGTTCCGGCTCGCGGTTGGCGCGCTCCTTTCTCGGCGATTCACCGGGGATTTGAGCGGGGCTTCGCCCGGCTGCGCGAGAACTACCGAAGTTTGCTGTCCGCTGTGCTGGCCCGGCGCGGCCGGTTCGCCGTGATCTTCGCCGGGTTCTGTGTTGGTTCGTTTCTGCTCGTACCGCAGTTGGGTCAGGATTTCTTCCCGTCAGTGGACGCCGGCCAGTTTCGGCTGCATCTGCGGGCCCGGAGCGGCACGCGCATCGAGGAGACGGCCAAGCTGGTGGATGAAGTCGAAGCCGCCATTCGCGCCGAGGTGCCCGCCGACGAGTTTGCCGGGATGCTCGACAACATTGGCGTGCCAAGCTCCGGCATCGCCCTCAGCTACAGCAACAGCGGACTGATCGGCACCGGCGATGCCGACATTCTGGTATCGCTCAAACCCGAACATCACGCGACCGATCTCTATGTGCGACGATTGCGGGCGCGGTTGAATCGCGAATTTCCCGGTACCACCTTTTACTTTCTGCCGGCGGATATTGTAAGCCAGACGCTGAACTTCGGGTTGCCGGCGCCTTTTAACGTTCAGATCGCGGGGCGAGACCAGGTGCGGAATCGCGAGGTGGCGGCACGGTTGGCGGAGCGCATTCGCCAGGTGCCGGGCGCGGTGGATGTGCGCGTGCAGCAACCCGCCGATCAGCCGAAACTTCGTTTCGCCATCGACCGCACCAAGGCCGGCGAGATTGGGCTTTCGGAGCGGGATGTGGCGAATTCGGTGCTGCTCAGCTTGAGCGGGAGCGGCCAGGTGCAGCCGGGTTACTGGCTCAACCCGCAATACGGTATCCAATACCTGATCAATGTCCGCGCCCCGGAACGTGAGATGGATTCGCTCTCGGCCTTGCAGAGCATCCCGGTCAGCGCGAGCCGGCCAGGAGAGGGCGACGGGCAGGTGCTCGCCAACGTTTCCAGCTTCACCCGTGGTTCGGGTCCGCCGGTGATTTCACACTACAACGTTACGCCGGTGATTGATGTGTTCGGCGGCGTCAGCGGTCGTGATCTCGGCGGCGTGCTGCGCGACCTCAAACCGTTGGTTGCGCAGGCGGAGAAGGAATTGCCCCGCGGCAGTTTCATCCTATTGCGCGGCCAGGCGGAAACGATGGAATCCAGCTTTACGGGTTTAAGCATCGGCCTGATCATGGCCATGGTGCTGATCTACTTTCTGCTGGTGGTGAATTTTCAGAGCTGGCTGGATCCGTTTATTATCATTACGGCGCTTCCGGGCGCGCTGGCTGGAGTGGTGTGGATGCTGCATCTGACCTTGACCACGGCCAGCGTCCCGGCGTTGATGGGCGCCATCATGAGCCTGGGCGTGGCGACGGCGAATTCCGTGTTGGTGGTGAGTTTTGCCCGGGACTATCTACGCCATGGCGTGGAGCCGGTGCAAGCGGCGCTCGAGGCCGGCGCGAGCCGGTTACGGCCCGTGCTCATGACCGCGTTGGCGATGGTCATTGGCATGCTGCCGATGTCGCTCGGCTTGGGCGAAGGCGGCGAGCAGAACGCCCCTCTGGGCCGCGCGGTCATCGGAGGTTTGGTGGTGGCCACGGTGGCCACGCTGTTCTTTGTGCCTGCGGTCTTCAGCCTGCTGCACCGGCGACTTCCCGCGGGCAGCAAACCGGACGAATCCCCGGCGCCATTGCCGGACGGCATCGATCCGGTCGCGTCCCATTCTTGATTTTATTGTAACATGAACGCTGCCGAACCAGGAAATGCAACACCCTCAGCTCCGCCCCAGGTGGCCAATGCCCGACCCCTGGCACTGGGCCGCATCGTGGCGGTGCTCGCGGTGCTGGTCGTCTTATTGGCCTTTGCCGGATTAGTCCCGCGCTGGCGTCAAAGCCGCAACTTGCAGGCGGAGACCCGCGAACTGGCGGTGCCGTCCGTGCTGGTCGTGGCGCCGTCCGCCGGCCAGGCGCCGCCCGGAATGACCCTGCCGGCCGAGGTGAAAGCGTTTGTGGAAGCCCCAATCTATGCCCGTGCCAGCGGCTACCTTAAGCGCTGGTTCGTGGACCTTGGCACCAACGTCGTGGCGGGCCAGTTACTGGCGGAAATCGACACGCCGGAATTGAACCAGGAGCTCGCCCGCGCCCGGGCGCAGCTTGGCCAAGCCGAGGCGGCACTTGGGTTGGCGCGGATCACCGCCGAGCGTTGGGCCGAGTTGGTGAAGACCTCGAGCGTCAGCGAGCAGGAAGCGGCTGAAAAGCAGTCGGACTACGCGCTCAAAGCGGCCACTGTCGACGCCGCCAAGGCTGAAGTTCATCGGTTGGAGGATTTGCAGTCTTTCGCACGTGTCATCGCCCCGTTCGACGGCACGATCACGGCGCGTCAGACCGACATCGGCCAGTTGATCAATGCCGGCAGCGGCCGCGAGCTTTTCCGCCTGGCGCAGACCGGCACGTTGCGCATTTTCGCGCGCGTGCCCCAAACCGTCGCCCGCGCGGTGGCGCCCGGTCAAATCGCGGAACTCACCGTGCCGGAACTGCCGGGGCGCGTCTTCCCCGCCACGGTGGTGCGCACCTCGGGGGCGATGGACGCCCAGTCACGCACCCTGCTGGTCGAACTCGCGGTGGACAATGCCCGCGGAGAGATTCTCGCGGGCAGCTACGCTCAGGTTCGTTTCCCCCTGTCTCGAGTGGACGTGGCGCTCACGCTGCCATCCAACACGCTGCTTTTTCGGGCAGAAGGTCCACAGGTGGGCATCGTGCTGGCCGACGGCAAAGTCGAATTGCGCAGCGTTAAGCTCGGCCGGGATTTTGGCACGGCCGTCGAGGTCCTGAGCGGCGTGCAGCCCGCGGAACGCGTGATTCTGAACCCCGCCGACTCCTTGGTCAGCGGCGTGACCGTGCGCTTGGTGGAGACTGCCAAGCCGGGAAGTTCCAAATAAGTCCCGATTGGCAATTCAATGGGCGAACGGCCGACAGACGTTCAACGTCGGCGCGCGAATAGCAGTCCGCCCGCCAGCAATATTGGGTGACAATATGGCAGGAAATGGTGAGCACCGCTGATGCTCTAATGTGAATATACTTGCACGATGAGGTGTAAGAGATTCTCCGTTTACTCAATTTCGCTGGCGCTCCTAACCGTGGGATGGTGTCTGCTTTGTCAAGAGACCGGCGCGCAAATGGCCCCGGTGCAATCCGCGGTGATGCAGGCGCTGCCGGCTGACGAAATTCCTGCTTTTGGCACCTTCTGGTCCTGGCAGATCCCGGACCAACCACCCCTCCCGATGCTCACCTATCCGGATTTGGATGTGTACAACCTGGGCAACGGGTGGTATGCGGTGGATGATCGCGGTGTGGACTACCAGGCCCTCCGTGAACAGCAGTCAATCGACGCCAGTCTGCGAGCGCTGGAGGCACAATACGGTATCGACTCGCCCCCGCCACCCCCGGGTGGCGGGGGCGGACTGGATCCCGGCTCCGGCCCCGCTTTGCCAGCTTACCAGCACCCCGCGGGCTCCTTGTGGCTGGAAATGCTCAGCGTGACCAACGGGATTGCGAATGTGAGTTTGCATGGTACGGTGCCGGAGATGGTTTACGAAGTGCTTTCCAAGCCAATTCTGACCGACACCAACTGGGCGTTAGAGACTCCTCCATTTCTGGGATCTCCCGGACAGAACTGGACCATGGTCCAAATTCCCGTCGGCACGAGAACCAACAGCCTTTTTCTCTCGGCCCGGTCGTGGCTCGATAGCGATGGGAGCGGTTTGCCGGATTGGTGGCAACTGCAATGGTTCGGACACACCGGGGTGGACCCTTACAGCGATGATGACCAGGATGGGTGGCTCAATATTGAAGAATACAGCGCGGGCCAGAATCCAAAGAACTTTGATAAGCCTCGTGGACCGGCAATTTTCACTTCGCTAGACCAGCAAACGGGCGCCTTGACGATTTCCTGGGATAGAGCACCAGGAAATGTCACGAGCTACGAGTTGGTAACCCCTTCAGAGGTTGTAAGTCTTTCCTCGACCACTTTGCAGTATACCGTGTCGGTCCCGGCCAATCCCCTTTATGATGCTAAGATCTACGTCACGGCAATTTATAATAACCAACTGACCTCAGGATCTTCGAGCCGTGAGTATCGATCCAACGGGCTAGGAGCTGCCAGGTGGCTGGAAGGGCCCCTGGGCCGTGAGGCCCTCATCGTGGACGAGTTGCCTTCCTCCGCTGCCAGTGTGTTATTGAGCTTCTATTTTGGTGACCCCGAGTCACCGAATGCCACCTTTTTGGTACCGGCATCGACTTTCACGAATAAAACAGCGGTACTATCCGAAGCCTGCCGGACCTGGCGGCGAGAGCTACTGGCGTCGTTCGGCACGCGCCTGTTCACGGCGCGCTGGGTGGGTGCGGATGGAACCAAGAGCGCTGCGGTCGAGGTGCAGTTTCCAGAACCCTTCCCCTTTGTGGATTGCCGCCTGCAGCTGAAACAAAACCTTGATTTCTCCCTGCGATCGGCCATGGACGCTCCGTTCAGTTTGTTTTGCTCTCCCGACGAATATCCGCTGCATATCCCGGTCTTCCCCTCGGTCAACTATGTGTATTCGAGCTTTCTGGAGACGGATTACTGGTTCGACCCGCTGGCTTGTTTTCCTGATGGCAAGGGTCCCATTAGCCTGAACTTCCTGCTGAGGAACCTGTCATTCGATGCAAACCTGATCGGACCTGACGGGCTCCCCGCGACTGGAATCCTGGAGAATCTCATCGATACGTGGGATTTCCCTTATTACACGCCGCCTTCGGACAGCAGCATTTTGATGGCTGCGCCTCCGGCGCTTCTAACCAATGACGCCGCTCGGTGGATTACTGGGCAGCGTGTCGCCGTCCATCAGGGCGATTCTGATTGGGGCCCGATCCAATCGGGCGGGCAGGGGTGGATGCTGGCCGCGAATAACCGAAATTTTTACGGGTTGGCCTACCAGTCGGTCAAAGTTGCCTATCTCGATGGAGCGCAGGTGACCAATTATACGTTGGTCTCCAGCCAGTCGGGTCCAAAGGTGAATGGGAGTGTGTTTGCGGAGGTTGAACCACCCACCTATCGTCCGTTGAATTATTATTTTGGAAAGGCAGGGGTCAGCCCTTTTCCCGGCAGTGTCCAGTTTAATGTTACCAATCCAATACCGGAGATCCTCATAGCTGGCTTTGGTGAGACTGACCTTTTTGCCTGCTACGCCAAAGGTGAGCTTGCCAACGGCGCTCCGGGAGTATTTACGTATTTGGGGCAGTATTTTGATTTTGCATTGAAAGTGAATGCCAGTGGGCAAATCACCACCAACCGTAACGGCCAGGTGTCGCCATACGGCTATTACTTCCCGTCGGAGCCTGGGCCGGTGGCGCTCGTGACGATGCCGGACCTGGTCACGCAGGCGCGGGGAACGGGTGTCGTGCAGGTTATAAAATTGCAGTTGGATGTGAACCATGAAGGGCAGATGGATTTGACTTTTGGCGGGCCGGACAACACTTCCCAAGCTCGCCCCGCCCTCATGTTTGTTAACAACGACCATGACGAGCCGGCCAGTGGCGATCAACCCGACCGAGACTTGGACGATTGGGGCAACCCGCCGCCAGTCCTGCTCGATTACAGCGATGGGCAAATTCGCTGTCAACGGAACTTGGAGGACTTTGCCCGGCTCTGGATTTGCGGGATGCCGACATTGCCCACTAATCAGGCGTATTCGGTGCAACTCGCATGGAGTCAGATTAGCTCTGGCGCGCCGAGGATGCGGCTTTATTGGGCTAGTGAAACCAACGGCGGCATAGGTTATCTGACCAACACGGCCATCGCCGCCCAGCAGATTGCCGAGCACAATACGCCCATCGGAGAAATATCGCCAACCAGCACGCTCACTTTGCCGGCGAATGTTTTCAGCAACGGGTTGACCAAGTATTTTCTGTATGAGGCGGGCGGTGTGGGGAGCGGCCGGTTGACCCTGACGATTAGCCAGGGAGGAACCAACACCATTGCCCAAACCTCAGCGTGGTTCGACTTCCACGACATCACGGACTTCTGCGAATGGGGGCTAGTGACCAACGTTCTCGAAGAATGGCCGGACATGGTGCAAACGAACCTGACGAGCGGCTTCCGGGTGCTTTCGTCTGCGAAGGTGAATTCAGGGGACGCAAAGCAACTCGCTGTCTTCATTCACGGTTGGCGGATGGGGGCGTGGGATTGGTTCAACTTCTCGTCAACGATGTTCAAGCGCCTTTGGTGGCAGGGCTACCAGGGGCGGTTTGCCGCATTGCGCTGGCCGACACGCAACGCAAACACGGAATTGTTTCCGCAGATGGGGTATATCACATACAACCGGAGCGAGCGTATTGCGTTCAAGTCTGGCACGGGTGCAGCCGCCTATTTGAACGATTTGCGGAGCCGCCTTCCAGATTACACGATTAGCGGCTGTGCCCACAGCATGGGTGGAATCGTGACGATGGAGACGTTGAAGGAGCTTGCGGCGGCTGGCCAGCAGCCGGTGGATAATTGGGTACTCATGCAGGCGGCGGTCCCGGCGCAGTGCTTCGATCCAAACGTGCCCAGTCACCAATTTTTCCTGAACGTCGAGGCAGTGCTTCCCACCCCGGACACCTATAGAAGCTACGCGACGGGAATCACAAACGCGCTCCGGCCCGGGGGAAGGATCAGCAACTTCTTCAACACCAACGATTTCGCGCTCTCCACCTGGGAAATTAACCAGTCCTTCAACAACGCGAACCTCCGTGGATACGGTTTGACTACAATCAAGCCGAACTCATTCCTGGGTTACTCCACCGACGGCGCAAACAGCCATTTGAGCACAAACTCCTGGAACTTGAGTTTCTGGTCAACAATCTACGGCGGCTATTATCTCCATGGACCCACGCGGGCCGTCACGAACGCCCTAGAGCTAATGCCGTTCGTGTCCCGCCCCAGAAGCCTTGCCGTTGGCGCCGTGCCAAGTGTCCACGGCCAAGTTTCGGGCGAGTTCAACCTCAGTACTCTCGGTTTTGGCAGCAGTCCCGGCGACCACAGCGGCGAGTTCAACCGAAACGTTCAGGAGGCGCCTGTTTGGCCATTTTACAGCCAACTCAGGACTAACCTCTTCCCGCAGTAATGAAAACACGCATCCTGCTCATTTTGTTGATCACTGCAGCCCTAACGCTTCTGGTCGCACGGCTGATCCGGCCGACTCCAAACGCGGCGCACGACGACCGGCCTAGTAACGCGGTATCGGAGCCGCCGAGCCCAATGCTCGGTTCTGAGGTAAGGCCTCAAACCACGGCCACGGCAAGAAACCGACCGACCCAGGAACCGAGTGCCCTCGATGCGCACGGCAGCTGGGCAGGCGAGCCGCTGCCGCCCGGCAGCACCCTGCAAGAACAATTGGAAGAACTGGCGCGACGCAGGGGCGTTCCCTTGAACGTCTTAACACAGCAGGCCCTCGTACAGCTCTCCAACATTTGGCAGGAAATGCGCCAAACGGTGAACCAGCGAATCGAATTCTACGGCAAGGCGGTGGACGAAACCGGGATCCCACTTGCGGGAGCTCATGCGGAGTTCAGTTGTCAGGGGTATCCGGAGGATTATTGGACAACTAACCTCCTAACGGCTAGCGGCGGGAGCTTCGCGCTGACAGGCGCCACAGGCACGCTGCTCTACGTCCATGTAGCCTTGGACGGGTATGAGGAGGTCGCCGGCACAAACCAAAACAAATTCACGTACTACTCACCGTTGCCAGGTGGCGGCTTCAAGCCTGACCCAAATCACCCTGTTGTCTTCCGACTCCGCAAGAAGCAATAGCGCCGTAGAGGTCAGGCGGCGGAAGGAATGAAAGCCAAGGTCTTACTCGTCGTCTTGGTCGCCGCCGAATCGGGGAATAGGGGTCAGACTCTCGTTTGGACACACATTACCGAAGGTGGCGACCCTTTTCCCGCGATATAAGGGCGCCACCCCCAGCCTTGTGCATTATGGGATTGCCTCAGATTGCGGACCGGTGGCAGCAGTGGACCCTGCCGCGCCAGCCGCGAGTGCATTCTCCTCGAACCCGTCCCCAAAGGGCGAGTATTGGCGGCTTAATTGCGCCTAAGCCAAAGCAAATACGCTAAAGCACCTTGCCTTTGGTACACGTTTTGTCGCGTTCGGGACAGCCTTGGTCACGCCATATTGGGTGAGATGACAGAAAAATGCGGAATGAAGATCGACGAGTCCGGACCCGGCGCGGCGACAACTCGCCATGGGGAAGGTGCAACCCTGGCGCCCGGGCTCCACGGTTCTCACCTCACTTTCCGCGGTCTTTTCAGGCCAATTCTCACCTATTCTCACCGTTTCTCACTAACATTTAACCGGCAGCTCCGATGATGAACTCAATCGGCCAATCCAATCCACCCGCCCCATGTCAGAGACCACCCCGCCAACCATTCCCCATTCCCCCCGACGCGTCGGCAAAGTCGCCCGCATCACTCGACCCATCCGTAAACGGCCCACACCATAGCCTGCGGTTGTTTAGACTCGGCTCTCCATGGTGGCGGGAGGGGGTCCGGGACGGCTTGGGACCCCATTTGGGACGGCTAAAACATCAATATCATCCAGTGTTTACGGCCTTGGGACGGCGGGGCGGCTATTTCAGGGTGTGCCCCCGTCCGCCCACCTTCCCCCGATTCCTGACGCCGATCTTGAATGCTCAAACGGGGAGTAACTTCCAATTCTAGGGATCATAATTATTAGGCATTCCAAGTCACAAATAGCACTTGGTCCGGGGCCGGATTGGGTTAAACTTACCAGTCCGCGCGTAGGGACGGAAGGATGAGCGAGGCAAGTTCGGTCTTGCTCAATTCGGGCGATCCATGTTGGATTGCCGCCGCGCGCGAGGCGCGTTTACTGATGCAGGCATATCCGAAACATTATTGCGGCGTTTTTGGCATTTACGGGCATCCCAATGCGGCGGAATTGACGTACTACGGGCTTTACGCGCTACAGCACCGCGGGCAGGAGAGCGCCGGCATCGTCACGAGCGACGGACGCAAGTTCCGGTCGCACCGCGGCATGGGATTGGTGCCGCACGTGTTCAAGGGGGATGTTCTCCATAGCATGGTGGGACGATTGGCGATTGGCCACACCCGCTATTCCACCACGGGTTCCTCGCACCTGCTCAACGCCCAACCGCTGACGGTGGATTGCGCCCGCGGTCAGATTGCCATCGCGCACAACGGCAATCTCACCAATGCCGCGCAGTTGCGCGAGGAGTTGGAGGCCAAAGGCTCGATTTTTCAAACCACCGTGGATAGCGAGATCATCCTGCACCTCATGGCGCAGCCCACGCCCAACGGAGGCAACACCCTTTTGCAGGCCATCCGCCGCATCGAGGGGGCCTATTCGCTGGTCATCATGACCGAGAACGAGTTGATCGGGGTCCGTGATCCACATGGTTTTCGCCCGCTGTGCCTGGGAAAGGTCAACGACGCCTGGGTGCTGGCCAGCGAAACCTGTGCCCTCGACCTCATCCATGCCGAATACGCCCGCGATGTGGAACCCGGCGAGATCGTGCTGATCAATGAGAAAGGGCTTACCAGCGTCCAGGCCTTTCCCGAGCAGCAGCGGCGGGCCTTTTGCATTTTCGAGTACGTCTATTTCGCCCGACCCGACAGCACCATCGGGAATCGCAATGTGTACCGGGTCCGGGTGAACATGGGGCGGGAACTGGCCCGGGAGAATCCGATTGCGGCGGATATGGTGATCCCCGTGCCCGACAGCGGGAATTGCGCCGCGCTTGGCTACGCCCTGGAATCCGGCATCCCATTCGAGATGGCGTTTGTCCGCAACCACTATGTCGGGCGCAGCTTTCTGCAGCCTTCGCAGCTCATTCGTGATTTTGACGTGCGGGTGAAGCTCAACCTCATCGAGGGGTTGGTCAAAGATAAGCGTGTGATCGTGGTGGACGACTCGATCGTGCGGGGAACCACCAGCAAGGCGCGGGTGAATAATCTCAAAGAAGCCGGCGCCAAAGAAGTGCACGTGCTTGTGAGCTGTCCGCCCCACATGCATCCGTGCGTTTACGGCATCGATTTCCCGGACCGCAGCAAGCTCATGGCGGCCAACCATTCGCTGGAGGAAATCCGGAAGTATCTCAGCGCGGATTCGCTGCATTATCTCTCGCAGGAGGGATTGGTGCGGGCGACCGGCCTGCCTGCCGAAGCCTTTTGCATGGCCTGTTATGACGGGAACTACCCTGTGCATTTTGACCCGCGCGTCGACAAACTGGTCATGGAACGCCGCCGCGAGCGCGCTCCGACTCTGGGGGACTCGTTGTCTTCCGAAAAGGCTCAGATCCGGTTGATTTGAATCGGCACGGGCTCGATCGCGGCTCAGCTCGCTTTGGCTGGAGACCGTGATTGGCTGGAGTGGGCTTGGCGCATATCTTCGAGTTCCTCGACGGTTCTCGGCCAGTCCTTTTTCAAGAGCAGGGAAAGGCCGCGGTCCGCGAGCAGTTTCCCCCCGGTCTGACAGTTGGGACAGTAATTGGTTTCGTTATCCGCATAGCGGATGCGTTGGACTTTTCCACCACAGGCGGGGCAGGGTTGGCCAAATTTTCCATGGACCGCCATCTCCGGGCGGAACGCGGTCACGTGGGTGGGAAAACCCTCGCCGGCCTCGTGGCGCAGTCGGGACGTCCAAAGCGACATCGTCTCGCGTATGGCTCGGTGCAGCGCCTCGATTTGGCCGGGGTCAAGTCGGCTCGTCAGCAGCACTGGTGACAGTCGGGCGGCGTGCAGGATCTCGTCGGAATAGGCATTGCCAATGCCACTGAATAGGCGCGGGTCGGTGAGCGCGCGCTTTAACGTGTGATTTTCCCGCGTGAGCGTACTTGTGAATTCCTCGACGGTCATCGTGCCGATTTCAATTCCACCGGGATCCAGCTGCCGCCAGGCTTCGTCCCCCTGCAGCAAGTGCAGCGACGCCCGCTTTCTGGTGCCGGCCTCGGTTAGCTCCAGGGTGCCGGAGGCGAATTGAAAACTGGCCTCGAGGTTACGGGCGGATACTTTCCTTCCCGGCTCGAACCATTGAAGCCGCCCCGCGATCATCAGGTGAAGGATCAGCCAGAAGTCCGGCTCGAAATGGAAGCCGATCCGTTTTCCGATCCGGCGTAACTCGGTGACTTTTCGGTTTTTTAGGGAAAGCAGCGGAGGGAGAGCGGTGCGCAGCAGGAACGGACTCCGGATAAGGAAGCTCTCCAGGACCTGACCCTGAATGCGCCGTTCCAGGGTCTCGACGTAGACGGTGATGTCCGGCAACTCCGGCATAGCGTGCTGGCAGGGAACCGCAGGCTCAGTGCGTCATTTTTGAGTATTCAATTTCCATTCGGCGTTTGATTTCCTCCGGATCCACATCCTCGATGTGGGTCATGAGTGACCAAATGTACCCGAACGGATCGGCAACCGTGCCGGTGCGATCACCGTAAAACTGGTCTGCCATGGGCCGCACGACTTTCGCTCCGGCGGCAACCGCCCGTGCAAAGGCCGCATCTGCATCCGGGACATAAATAGCGAAGCTGACTGGCGACCCACCCAGGGACTGCGGCGATTTATTGCCGAACGCCGGCGATTCATCCGCGAGCATCAGGTAGGAATCGCCAATGGTGATTTCCGCGTGGCCTACCGTTTTACCGTCCGGTCCGGGCAGACGACAGCGTAACTCCGCCCCAAAAGCCTGTCGGTAAAATTCAATCGCCTGATCGGCTCCTTTTAGGGTCAGATGCGGGGTAACGGTGTGGTAACCTTCCGGGATTGGTTTTATTTGCGCGCCCATGAGCTTTGAGGAATTTGATGAGTGTTTGAAGGGGAACCTTGCACGAATTTTTGCATAACGCAAACGTGAGGGAGGGGTGGACCACAGGCGCGAGGGAAGCTTGGGCCCGAAAAGCGAAGCGGCGAACGATTGGCCGTTCGCCGCTGCGCGTTGAGTTAGCTTGAAGCGATCTTAGTAGCGATAGTGCTCGGGCTTGTAAGGTCCTTCGAGCGGCACGCCGATGTAATCAGCCTGCTTCTTGCTGAGCTTGGTGAGCTTGACGCCGATCTTTTCGAGATGCAGGCGGGCCACTTCTTCGTCCAGTTTCTTGGACAAGCGGTAGACGGCCGGTTTGTAGGTTTCGCGATTGGACCACAGGTCGAGTTGTGCGAGCACCTGGTTGGTGAAGGAGTTGGACATCACGAAGCTCGGGTGGCCTTCCGCGCAACCGAGGTTGACGAGTCGGCCTTCGGCCAGCAGATAAAGGCTGCGATCACCCGGCAGGTCGTAGCGGTCCACTTGCGGCTTGATGTTGACGCGGGAAACGCCTTTGGCTCCGTTCAGCCGGTCCACTTGGATTTCGTTATCGAAGTGGCCGATGTTACAGACAATCGCCTGGTTCTTCATCTTCAGCAGATGCTCGAGGGTGAGGACGTCGCAGTTGCCGGTGGTGGTGACATAAATATCGGCTTTGCCAAGCGTGTCTTCGACGGTAGTGACCTGGAAGCCTTCCATTGCCGCCTGCAACGCGTTGATGGGATCGATCTCGGTCACGATGACGCGCGCACCGAACCCGCGGAGGCTCTGGGCACAGCCTTTGCCGACATCGCCGTAACCGCAGACGACCGCGGTCTTGCCGGCGATCATCACCCCCAACGCCCGCTTCAGGCCGTCCGCCAGCGACTCGCGGCATCCGTAGAGGTTGTCGAATTTGGATTTGGTCACCGAGTCATTGACGTTGATGGCCGGGATGAGCAGCTTGCCCGCTTCGAGCATCTGGTAGAGCCGATGCACGCCGGTGGTGGTCTCCTCGCTGACGCCCTTCCAATCCTTCACGACGGCGGTAAACCAGCCGGGGCGCTCTTTGGCGCAGCGCTTGAGCAGCTTCTTGATGACATCTTCCTCGTGGCTGGCGCTTGAGGTGTTCACCCAATCGCTGCCATGCTCCATCTCATAGCCTTTGTGGAGGAGCAGGGTGGCGTCGCCACCATCGTCGACGATCAATTCCGGACCCTTGTTGCCGGGGTGCGTCAGCGCTTTCAGCGTGAAATCCCAGTATTCCTCCAGGCTCTCGCCTTTGAAGGCAAACACCGGCACGCCGGCTTTGGCGATGGCCGCGGCGGCCTGGTCCTGGGTGCTGAAGATGTTGCAGCTCGCCCAGCGCACCGAGGCGCCCAGGTCCACCAGCGTCTCAATCAGCACCGCGGTCTCGATCGTCATGTGCAACGACCCGGACACGCGCACGCCGTCCAACGGCTTCTTGAGGCCGTATTTCTCCCGCACCGACATCAAACCCGGCATTTCCTGTTCAGCGACGGAGATTTCCTTTCGGCCCCAATCGGCGAGGTTAATGTCCTGTACGATGTAATCCGTGGCCGCACGGCCTTTGCCGGCAGCGCTCTTTTTGCCGTTCGTCTTGGTTAAGGTAGGCATAATTGGCTTGGTTCTGTTCGTTTGACTGATGGTTGATTCTGCGGGTTTACACGGTGGCGACTTTGCCGATGGCCTTCTTGAGCGCGGCCACCTTGTCGGTCTTTTCCCATGTGATATCCGGATCGTTTTTGCCGAAATGTCCGTAGTTGGTGGTCTGTTTATAAATCGGTCGGCGCAGGTTGAGCTGGCTGATGATATCCGCCGGTTGGAAGCTGAACACCTTCCGGATGGCGGTGGAAATGCGATCCTCGTCCACCGTGGCCGTGCCAAAGGTATCCACATGCACGCTGACGGGGTCAGGGTGGCCAATGGCATACGCGAATTGCACTTCACACTTGGCGGCGAAGCCGGCGGCCACCACGTTCTTGGCAATCCAGCGTCCGAGGTACGCCGCGCTGCGATCTACCTTCGTCGGATCTTTTCCGGAGAAGGCGCCGCCGCCGTGTCGGCCCATGCCGCCGTAGCTGTCCACGATAATCTTGCGGCCCGTCAATCCCGTGTCGCCCTGCGGCCCGCCGACCACGAAACGCCCGGTCGGATTGATCAGGAACTCGGTCTTGGCGTTCAGCAAATTCTTCGGCAAAACCGCCTTGATGACTTTTTCGATGCAGAATTTCTCAATTTCCGCGTGCGATACATCCGCGGCGTGTTGCGTCGAGATGACGACATTGCTGATGCCCACCGGTTGGCCGTCCACATATTGCACGGAGACCTGGGATTTGGCGTCCGGCCGCAGCCAGGGCACTTTGCCAGTCTTGCGAATTTCGGTCAGCTTTCGCCCCAGGCGGTGCGCGAACATGATCGGGGCCGGCATCAACTCTGGAGTCTCGTTGCAGGCATAACCAAACATCAGGCCCTGGTCGCCCGCGCCCTGCTTGGCGGTCTTCTTGCCGACCGCCTTTTTGGCATCGACGCCCTGGGCGATGTCCGGAGATTGACCGGTGATGAGGCAGTTCACAAAGACCTTGTCCGCATGGAACACGTCATCGTCATTCGTGTAGCCGATGTCACGGATGGCCTGGCGGGCTAGGCCGATGAAATCGATGGCCTCACTCGGGTTCTGGTATCCGATCGCGGGAATCGTAATCTCCCCACCGACGACCACCACGTTGGACTTGGCATAACATTCGCACGCCACGCGGCTGGTCTTGTCCGCTTGGATACAAGCGTCGAGGACGTAATCGGAAATGGTATCGCAGACTTTGTCCGGGTGGCCTTCGCCGACGGACTCGGAAGAGAAGATGTAGGATTTGCTCATAATATCGGGCTCGCTAACTCGTCATATTGACGTATCAGGATAAGATGATACATATTTTTTCACTCACGTCAACTCTGTTCGGGGAAGAATTTTCGTGGTGCCGCGTAGCGGGTGGCGCGTGGCCTGGCGCAAAAAAATGCAATTTTCTTAAGGATTTCGCTTGTCAGGTGCGTCGGTTGGCGCTACTGATGGACTCAACCTATGGCTAAAGCACTTACCAAATCACAAATCGCCGCAGCGATTGCGGAAAAAGTTGGCATCACGAAGAAGCAGTCCACCGAGGCTCTGCAGAGCCTGGTCGAGCTGGCTTACAAGAACGCGAAGAACACGTTCACGCTGCCGGGTCTCGGCAAGCTCGTGCTCGTGAATCGCAAAGCCCGCATGGGCCGCAATCCCGCCACTGGCGAGACCATCAAGATCGCCGCCAAGCGCGTGGTGAAGTTCCGCGTGGCCAAAGCTGCCAAAGACGCGATCCTCGGCACCAAGTAATCAGAAACTAAAAATGTTTTCGCGGCGGAGAGGCAACTCTCCGCCTTTTTGGTTTTTGGGATCGGCGTTTCAGAAACGCACCGCTCGGATGTGGCCCACGGGAAGGCGGGACGGGTGGGGCAGGAGGTGGTCTGTTGATGGCAGTTGCGCCGCCGGAGTTAAACAGAGAAAGCCGGGGAACGGTCCCCCCGAACCGAGTCCCCGGCTGTCGCTCTGCGTCTAACCCCCTAAAAGTTAACACCGAGCCGTGCCGCATAAGCGGTGGCTCCGTTCCAGGAGTTGGTGAGTAACTTCCAAACTTTGCGAAGAGGATGCCCGGCCGGAAAGCGGAACCCCCGAACCGCAGACTCCGACCGGGCATTTTTACCCCATTCCCTTCGACACAAATTATTCTCGGCAAAACTTATTGCCGGACTGACCTCCGGTTGCTCCGATTCGTGAATGACACGGAGCATCTCTGAGACCGGACTGCCTTTCAGAATGTAACCCGCGGCGCCCTCTGCCAGCGCTCGCTTCTGCACGCCCGGGTTCCAAAAGGTGGAGATCATCAGCACCTTTGCACCGGGAGCCTGTAACCGCAGCGGGCGAACATAGTCCAACCCCTGGACTGTTCCGATATTCACGTCCAACAGCACCACGTCCGGCAGTGCTCCGGCCCGGATTGCGCCGAGCGCCTGGGCGGGCGTGGAAAAGATCCCTGGAAAGGAAAGGCGCTGGTCCTCCCCGAGCAATTTAGGCAGCAACTCGCGCACGCTTTCGCTATCATCTACCAGCCAGACCTTCGTGCGCGTGTCTGGCGAGGTTTTCACTTGGCATTCCCCACTCATCAGTTCGTGAAGGGTATGCAGACCTCATGCCAGCGCATTGGTGTCCAGGTTGAATTTTATAAGTGTCCTAAAAACAGCGGGTTAAAGAATTAAAACGCGGAGGCCTCCGTTGCGGCGCTGTTCTAATTTGTCCAAGGTGAGAACAAAAAGCGCCAGCACGAGTCTGGCGGCGGTGATTCCAGAGGTAAATGTATTCAGTATTTTGATACGGTGTCGGAGGCGGAACGGGCGATCCGGCGATTCTCGGCAGGATGGACTTTGCGCTTGATGGCCTTACAGTTGAGCGCATGAATGACTCGGCGGAGCGAGCCCCATTGGCGCTGCGCTCGATCGCGCTATTGGAAACGATCAAAGGCCTGCTCGCTTTGGCGGCTGCAGCCGGGCTGTTATCTTTGCGGCATACCGACCTGCATGCCGCGACGGACGCTTTTTTGCTGCGGCACGGAATTAATCCGGAAGTCCACTACATGCGGCTGTTCATCGAGGGGGTTGCCAAAGCCACCAATCATCACGCCGGCCAGATTGCCGCGTTTGGCGCACTTTATGGGCTTGTGCGACTGGTGGAAGGTTACGGGCTTTGGTTTGGCAAACACTGGGCCGAATGGTTTGCGGTGATTTCCACCGCTATTTACCTCCCGCTGGAGTTTCATCACTTATTCCGTCGTCCCACGTGGGTCAGTGTGGCGATTATCGTCTTCAACCTGGTATTGATCGTTTACCTGGCCAAACTCCTCCTCCAGCAACGCGCCGAGCGACACCGCCAACGCCTTCAGTCCCTTCCGCCGGTCGCGCCTCGGCAAGATACTTAGGACCTCCGTTATCCAGACCGTGTTGGTTCGTCGTGATAGAAATGGCGGCGAGACGCCGCCATTACCCGCCGGCGAGGGCGCCCGCGCTACCCCGAACGTAGCGCTGTTCCGGTTGCGAGTGAAAGCACCGTCTCGGTGCTGCGTGGCAAGGTTCGCGGCGAGATGACCGTGCTCCGGGACGGTGCACTTTTTTTGGAGCGCGGAATTCCTGGTCCGCTTTTGCAGGTGCGCACAGTGGCGACCGGTTGGAGGCCGTTCCGAGGCTCATATTTCGCTGGTTGGATCAGATTTCCCGGAGTATCTTTTCCCTCATATTCGGAAATGAAAACGCTACTATTGATCAAATCGACAATGCTCCTGGCGCTCGTGCTGGTGGGCAGCACCACCCTGGTACAAGCCCAAAGTTTCCCGGGTTCAGGAGAGTTCAACGGGGCGCTGCTCAAGATTTTTGGGGAGATCAAGGCGTTTACGGCCAAAGCCGATCTGAAGGTGGTGGACCAGGGACAAAAAGAAACCGTAACCACGCCTGCGGACGTGACGTTGCTGGACGAGCGGGCCCGGTTCGACATTGATCTCACGCAGATGAAGAGCGCCAATATGCCGCCGGAAGCGGTGGTGCCTCTGAAAGCCGCCGGCATGGCGCGAGTGGTCACGATCGCGCGCCCTGATCTTAAGCAGGTGCTGCTTATCTATCCGGATGCCAAATCCCTGTTGCGCATGCCGATGCCGGACAAGGACGTTCAGACGGCCAAAGCCGATGTGAAAGTGGAAAAGACGGCCTTGGGGAAGGAGACGATTGACGGGCATGCGTGCCAGAAGACGAAATTGATCCTGACCGATGCGACTGGGTCCAAGACCGAAGCCACGACGTGGAATGCCGCCGATCTTAAAGATTTTCCAATTCAAATTCAGACGGTGGACAAGGGCAACACAGTGGTGATCAAGTTCCGGGAGGTTAAATTCGACAAACCGGCGGCGACTCTGTTCGACGCTCCGCCCGGTTACAAAGAATACAAAAACACCCAGGACATGATGCAGGAGATGATGATGAAGATGATGGGTGGCGCGCAGGGGCGGTAGCCCCGTGGAATGAGAATCGTAAATCTGAATCCGGATAACGCCATTGGCGCCACCGCGTGGTTTCTCGAGTTGGAGGGGCATCGCCTCCTGATGGACGCCGGCATTCACCCGCGGCGCGAAGGGCGGGATAGCCTGCCGCTGTTTGATCTGGTGAAGCGCGAGGAGGTGGATGCGATCGCCATCTCCCATTGTCACCACGACCATGTCGGGGCTCTGCCAGTAGCGATGCGCTATTTTCCCCAAGCCCACGTGTTGATGACCGAGTTGAGCTATTTCCTGGTCGAACGCGTGTTGCACAATTCCGTCAACGTGATGAAGCGGCAGCGGGAGGAGTTGGGAATCAAAGAATACCCGCTGTTCAGCCACGACGAAGTGGATGACATCGCGCCGTTGTTTCAGGGGTTCAAGTATAATCGTGAGATCGACTGGGCGGCGTTTCACAAGGCGCGGGCGGGGTTTCTTTCACCATCGCTCGAGTTTTTCGATGCTGGGCATGCCCTGGGTTCGGCGGGCCTGATGGTCCGGGGCCAGAAGGAATCCGTGTTTTTCACTGGCGACGTTTGTTTCCACGATCAAACGCTGCTCAAGCGGGCGCGCTTTGAGGATGTACAGGCGGACGTGTTGATTATGGAATCGACGCGTGGGAACCGCCAGTTGGCGCCGGACTTCAGCCGGGAATCCGAGGTGGAACGGCTTGCGGTTTCCATTCAACGCGTGCTCAAACGCCGGGGTTCAGTCCTGCTGCCGAGCTTCGCACTGGGGCGCACCCAGGAAATCCTCGCGCTGCTGGCCCTGCTCATGGCGGAGGAGAAGATCCCGCGGCAGCCGGTTTACATCGGCGGTCTGGGCCGAGTGTTTACCGAGATTTACGACCTGCAGAGCCACCGTACGCACCGGCAGTATCCCAACTTGCAGCTCCACGAAGCCCTCGAACTGCAGGTGCTCGACCAGCAGCAGTCGGAAAAGATGAAGCTTACGGGCGGAAAGATTTTCGTCATCACTGCGGGTATGATGAGTGAGAATACCGCCGCGTATAACCTCGCTTTGCGGATGATGGGTGAGGAGCGGCACGCGATTTTCTTCGTCGGTTATACCGATCCCGAGACGCCGGGTGGGCGTTTGCGCGCCGCCAAACCCGGGGAGGCCTTTCATTTTAGCGCGGTCGCGGGGCAGGTCGCCAAGATCTGCGAAGTGGACGATTTCGATCTCACCGCCCACGCGAACCGGGACGACTTGCTTGAGTTTGTGGGTGAAGTGGAGCCGCGAGTGGTGATTTTGGGACATGGCGAGCCTGAATCCCGAAACTGGTTCGAGCAACAGATCCGGGCACGGCACCCGCGTATCAAGGTGCTCCAGCCCGATCCAGGCGAGAGCCTCGAGGTGTAATCTGTATGAACAAGGACCAGGTCGCCGAAGTGCTCGGCAAGATTGCCGTACTGCTGGAATTGAAAGGCGAGAATCCGTTCAAGACCCGCGCCTACGTCAACGCCGCGCGCTTGCTCGAGACCCTCAATGAACCTCTCGAGAAAGTCATCGCCGAAAATCGTCTGCCTACCCTGAAGGGGATTGGCGAGGCCTTGCAGCAAAAAATCACGGAGCTGATGGCTACGGGCAAGCTGGCTTACTATGAGGAGCTCAAGGCCAGCACTCCGCCGGGCCTGGTGGCGATGCTCGACATTCCCGGCCTGGGCCCCAAAAAAGTCAAGATGCTCCACGACGAATTGAGCATCAGTTCGGTGGAGCAACTGGAGCGGGCCTGTCAGGAGGGCACGGTGGCGGATTTGAAAGGCTTCGGCGAGAAGACCCAGGCGAACATTCTTGCCGGCATCGCGCGGCGGCGCACCTACGCATCGCGGCATTTGCTGTACGATGTCCTCCCATTGGCGGAAGGTTTGTTGGACCAATTGCGGCAGCATCCGGAGGTGGTGCGGTGTGGCAGCGCCGGCAGCCTGCGCCGCAGCCGCGAGATTGTCGGCGATATCGATTTGCTGGCCTCCTCCCGGCATCCGCGGGAGGTGATTGACGATTTCACCGCGTTGCCCGGGTTGCTCAGTGTGATCGCCCGGGGCGACACCAAAGCGAGTGTGCTGCTGGAGGGCGGCGTGCAGTGTGACTTGCGCGTGGTCAGCGACGCCGAGTTCGCCTCGGCCCTGATGTATTTTACCGGAAGCAAGGAACACAATATCGTGATGCGCCAGCGGGCCATCGAACGCGGCCTGCGCCTCAATGAATACGGCTTGTTTCGGTCAAAGGAGGAGACGCGCGATCCCAGCTTGCGGGTCCCGTGTGCGACGGAGGAGGAGATTTTCCAGGCCCTGGGCCTGCATTATGTGCCGCCGGAGATGCGGGAAGATCTAGGGGAATTCGAGGTGGCGGCGGCCGGCCCGGTGCCGCGATTGATCGAGTGGACCGATCTCAAAGGCTCGCTGCACAATCACTCGACCTGGAGCGATGGTCGGCAAACGCCGGCGGATATCGCCCGAAGCATGAGTGAACTGGGCTTGGCCTACTGGGGCGTGACGGATCATTCGAAGGCTTCGTTCCAGGCCAACGGTCTCACGGTCGCCCGGTTGCACGAACAAATTCGCGAAGTGCGCGAGATCAACGACGCGCTGGCCCGGGACGGCCACGAATTCCGGCTGCTGACCGGCACCGAGGTGGATGTGCTCAAGGACGGGTCGCTCGATTTTCCCGATGAGATACTCGCCGAGTTGGACGTGGTGATCGCCAGTGTTCACCAGGCCTTTAAGGCGACTGAAGCGGAGATGATGGAGCGTATCCTGGGAGTGGTGCGCAATCCGTATGTGCATATTCTCGGCCACCTGACCGGGCGGCTGTTGCTCGAGCGCGAGGCTTATCTCGTGGACCAGCGCGCCATCATCGATGCCTGCGCTGAAAACGGCACCTGGATCGAACTAAACGCCAGCCCGTCCCGCCTCGATATGGATTGGCGTTTGTGGCCTTACGCGAAGTCCAAGGGCGTGAAATGTGTGATCAATTGCGACGCGCACCGTTTCGAGCATGCCGGTTATTTGCGCCTGGGCGCCGGGATGGCCCGTAAGGCCGGGTTGACGCGCGACGACGTGGTTAACACCTGGCCCCTGGAAAAGCTGAAGCAAGCCCTCACGCAAAAGCGCCGTCGCGCGGGTAAATTATGATCGAGGATAAGCCGCTAAAGCGGACCGGCACCGTGCTGGTGTTGGTGGATCTGCAGGAGCGCCTGCTCCCGGCCGTCTGCGGCGCGGACACCGTCGTGGCCAACGCCCTGCGTCTCGCCAAAAGCGCTGACCTGTTGCAGGTACCGACAATAGTTACCGAGCAATACCCGAAGGGGCTGGGCCCGACCGTTGCCGCGCTCCGTGAAGTTGTCTCCGGCAGCCCAGTCCGGGAGAAACTGACTTTCAGCGCCTGCGGTGACCCTGGCTTTATCGAGGCGTTAAAGGCGCTCGGGCGTACGGATGTGGTCCTGGCCGGGATCGAGTGTCATGTGTGCGTGCTGCAGACGGGCCTCGATCTGCTACGGCTCGGTTATCGAGTGTTGGTTTGTGCCGATGCCACCGGGTCGCGCACGGCAGAGAATTGCCACCTCGGTCTCGAACGACTGCGGGCGGCGGGAGCCGTCGTGGTTTCGACGGAAATGGTCTTGTTCGAATGGTTGGAGCGCGCCGGCACGCCGGAATTCAAGCAAGTTCAGGCCCTGCTCAAGTAGGCGTTTGCTTTTCAGGGCAGGGAAGGGGTAGGCAACAGAAAAGCCGCGCAATCCTTTCGGATTCGCGCGGCTGAAGCTGCAGAAATCTCTGGGGTGCCGACTCAGTCGAGCCGTTTTACGCGGATGTTGCGGTAACGGATGGTGCTCTTGGGGTCGTGGCCTTGGAGCGCGAAGGTGCCTTCGCTGAGTTTACGCTCGAAAGTGCCCGCCTGCACGCCTGGTGGTTCGACATATTCGAAAATGCGCTTGCCGTCGATGATCACGGTGACGCTCTTGCCTTTGACGATGATTTCCTGCGTCCACCACTTGCGATCCTGCGCGGCGCTCTGGGCAACGTTGACCACGTCATACAAGCTGCCGGTCTTCTTCCAGTCGGCGTGGGTGTTGTTTACCTGGCATTCGAAACCGCCGCGGGGCCAATCGCGTGCCTGATACTTGGTGTGGAAGTAAATGCCGCCATTGGAATTGGGTTCCGTCATCACTTCCACTTTGAGGTGGAAATTCTTGAACGGCTTGGGGTCGCCGACATAGAACAAGTGACATTTTTCTCCGTGCGCCACGAAGGCGCCGTCTTCAATTTTCCAGGTCTCAGTGTTTTCCTCGGCGGTCTTCCAGCCCTCGAAAGATTTGCCATCCATGAGTGAGACAAAGCCTTCTTCGGTCTGCGCGCGCAGGGCCAGGCTCGAGGCGAGAAGGGTTATCGCGGTTAGGTGTCGGATCCAGTTTGATTTCATGGCCCGCACGATAACCAGCGGCAGAAGGCGGGCAAGAACTTTTTGACCGGCACCGGGTTCACGGCCGCTAGAAAAAAGAGCAAGCCGGGGACCCAAAACCCGGCTTGCTCATCGAACCAACTATCACAACCCTATCTTAACTCACCCAAACAGGCTGAACCCCAGTCAAAATGCGATCCAGCTTGCTACATCCAAACGCAAACAGTGTAAATTGTCATGTCATCAAAATAGATGATACGGGGTCAAACCAGATTGCGTGACATTAACCTGTAAACTGCTGCAAGCCCAACGCTTGAATGGTTTCGGCAGAAACCGGCTGCTTGGCGCAATTTGCGTTCTCGACACCGACACGAGGATTTTTGGCATGCGACTCGGGGAGCGGTCAGCTACCCCGAACCATGCCTCACGAAGACCACGGTTGTCTACGCGAACATCCGGCGATTTGGGCGGTGAATCTCAGGTTCCCCGGAATTCTCGCGGCGATTCTGGGCGGCTATTTCTTTTGGTATAGCTCCGCGCCGGCTTCGACAAACTCCCTGGACTTCTGCTCCAGGCCCGCGGCGATGGCTTCGTTTTCCTTGAGCCCTTGTTCCGCGGCGAATTTCCGCACGTCCTCGGTGATTTTCATCGAGCAGAAATGGGGACCGCACATGCTGCAGAAATGCGCGGCCTTCGCGTTCTCCTGGGGCAAAGTTTCGTCGTGAAATTCTCGCGCGGTAACCGGATCGAGGCCGAGATTGAACTGGTCTTCCCAACGGAACTCGAAGCGTGCTTTGCTGAGCGCATCGTCGCGCGAGCGGGCCGAGGGATGGCCTTTGGCCAGGTCGGCGGCGTGGGCGGCAATCTTGTAGGCGATGACGCCGTCTTTGACATCTTTTTTGTTGGGCAAGCCCAGGTGCTCTTTCGGCGTCACATAGCAGAGCATGGCGCAGCCGTACCAGCCGATCATGGCGGCGCCGATGGCGCTGGTGAGGTGGTCGTAGCCCGGGGCGATGTCGGTGGTCAGGGGTCCCAGCGTGTAGAACGGCGCCTCGGCGCACCATTCGAGCTGCTTCTCCATGTTTTCTTTGATCAGATGCATGGGGATGTGGCCGGGGCCCTCGTTCATCACCTGGCAATCCAGGTCCCAGGCGATCCGGGTCAGTTCGCCCTGCGTTTGGAGTTCGGCGAACTGCGCTTCGTCATTCGCATCGGCGATTGACCCCGGGCGCAAGCCGTCGCCGAGGCTGAAGCTGACATCGTAGGCGCGCATGATTTCGCAAATCTCCCGGAAATGGGTGTAGAGAAAGCTCTCGCGATGGTGCGCGAGGCACCACTTGGCCATGATGGACCCGCCGCGGGAGACGATGCCCGTGACGCGCCGCGCCGTCAGGGGCACATAGCGCAGCAGCACACCCGCGTGGACCGTGAAGTAATCCACGCCTTGCTCGCATTGTTCAATGAGCGTGTCGCGGTAGATTTCCCAGGTTAGCTCTTCGGCTTTGCCGCCGACTTTTTCCAGGGCCTGATAGATCGGGACGGTGCCGATGGGCACCGGGGAATTGCGCAGGATCCATTCACGGGTTTCGTGGATGTTTTTGCCCGTGGAAAGGTCCATCACGGTGTCCGCGCCCCATTTGCTGGCCCAGCGCATCTTCTCGACCTCCTCCTCGATGCTGGAGGCGACGGCCGAGTTGCCGATGTTGGCGTTGATCTTCACCAGGAACTTGCGCCCGATGATCATCGGCTCACTCTCCGGGTGATTGATGTTTGCCGGGATGATCGCGCGGCCAGCCGCAATCTCATCCCGCACGAATTCCGGCGTGATGAAATCCGGAATGCGGGCTCCGAAGGATTCTCCCCCCAAATCCCGCAGACCCGGATTCAGCGCCCGGGCGCGCTCGCGTCCGAGATTTTCTCTGATGGCGATAAACTCCATTTCGGGCGTCACCAGGCCCTGGCGCGCGTAGTAAAGCTGGGTGACCGCTTTGCCGGGGCGGGCACGCAGCGGTTGGCGGCGGAGCCCCTCCGGCAGCGCGGCATCGCTACGACCCGCTATCGGGCGGTAGGAGACCGGCACCTCCTCCACATCACCCCGTCCCAGAATCCAGTCGCGGCGCAGTGCCGGCAGTCCTTGTTCCACCGTGCCTTTGAAATCCGGGTCGCCCCAGGGGCCGGAGCAGTCATACACGCGGACCGGCGCATTCGGCTCGATTTTGCCGGTGTAGGAACGGGTGTCGGTAAGCTCGATTTCCCGCAGCGGCACGCGCACTCCCGGGCGTGTGCCCTCGACAAATACCCGGCGCGAGCGGGGGAGGTTTTCACTGCTGTGCGGTTCGAGCGCGGCTTTCGTTGCGATCATAATCGGGCCTGTGTTTTCTTTTTCAAATGGCCAGGCCAAGCGGGGGGGAAATAACTCCCTTCGCCAGCATTACCTGGATCAGGTTCAACGGGTCTGCCTCGCTCCCGCGTGGCACTCTCAGCCTTGGCGCGCTCGCAAAACGGCGACGCGCTGGTTGGCTCCCCAAAAGGACCTCAAAAACATAACCTCCAAGCCCGACTTATGCAACCATTCAGGCAAAGCCGTGGCGGTTACAGCCGTCGCGGACCCGGTTTCATTCCACTTGGCGGGACACCTTCAGCCCTGTAGCCCCTTGAGAAAGTCGGGATCAATCCAGGCCTTCTTCACTTGGCCCGGTTTCAATTTGATCGAATTGACATTGAACGGCTCAAGCAACTCCAGGAATGAGCGGAAGTTGCCCGCAAGCCTGAAAGTGGTTTCAGGCCGTTCGTGATCCCAGAAGAACACCGCCCTACTGGCCGCTAGATTGACAAAGACGTAGTTGCCCCCTTCGGCCCACGCGATGGGAAACGACTTGGCAGGGAGATTTTCGATTCTCGATATCTCATCAGCAATTTCTCTGACCGGGATAAATCCGTTGACCCCAGAGTTGTTCGTTGCCTCAATTCTGAAGATGTTCGTTTCGGGTTCCGCGCCGTCATTCAGGGCTGCGAACTCGATGAACTCTGCCGGCAATTTCTCTCCGAGCGCCCGCTGAAGTTCGGCTATCTCATTCTGCGACGCGGTGCGTCCGTTGATCAGTTTGACTTTCATGGATCAATGCGTCCGTGGCCGCAAAGGGTCAACCCGAGCCATGAGTTGACCCCTGCGCCTAGAATTCGAAGCGTGGGTCGCCGAATTTATTGGTCATCTGGCGCCACTGCCGCCAGGCGACGTGGCCGTCGAGGAAGAGGATGTTGCCACCGGCGGGCTTGCTCTTTTCCAGGTGTGCGGTGCGGTTGATGTAGGCTCCTTGAATCTTGACGTAATCGTTATTGCGGGAAAGCACGGCGTCGACGACGAGTTCCGTGTCCGGGATGGAGACGCGGGGTGCGGTGCCGACCGGTTGCCGGCCTTCCGTCACTTTGGTGACCGTCAGGTTGACCGGCACTTGCGGAGTGTCCTTGAGGAGCCAGACGTAGCCGCTCACGATGTAACTGGGGAACAGGGCGGTGCTCCAGCCGGAGTCATTCTGGTTCAGTTCGCGATAGCTGGGGCAGTAGAGCACGTCCTTCTTGGCGCCGGCGTTCATGATGTTCGTGACGGTTGGCCGGAAAACATCCCACGGCCAATAGCCGTTAACAAAGCCACCAGGCGCGGTCATGGTGGGCAGGAAAGCGCGGTTATCATCCGCATACATCAGCAAAGCCAGGCCAATTTGGCGTTCGTTACTTTTGCAGTTGGCGCGTTTGGCGGTTTCTTTGGCACGGGAAAGCGCGGGCAAAAGCATGGCGGCCAAAATCGCAATGATTGCGATGACCACGAGCAGTTCGATCAACGTGAAGGCGCGCCTGAGCAGGGGGGCGAGGGCTGCGATGGACTTTTTGGCGATGGGGGTGGATCGCATAGGCCAGGTTTTGACAGACAATCTTGTTAGAGCAAACAACATGCAAGGAGGTCGAAAACCTCCTTACCCTAAGGATTTTAACCTAGGACTTTTCGTTCAAAGTGCAATCAGAATCTCCCTCCCAAACCCATACCAGGAAGGCGGAAGGCGTGGAATTACACTCGCCGAATATTCCAAATTATTGTTGAATATGCCCTTGTGCGGCGGCTCCTTTGCGTTCTGACCGGGCGGTGGCGAAAGCTCCTTGGCGGGCCGCTGCTCTTGATTTTGTCTGCCGGGGTTGGGTGGGCGCAGTATCTCTCCTCGCCCGCGGTGGACAAGTTCAACGTCAGGGTCGGCACCCAAACTTTTGCTCCGCGCTATCAATTCACTACCAACAGCACGTTGGTTGAAACCGCCGAAGCCATACTTTCGACAGGTAGTGATGTGATTAAGTTCTACCTGGGCCGGGGCATCTCGGGCCAATACGGCATCACCCTGCCTGCCGGCATTACCGATCTGACCGCGCTGGTACGTAACGAGGCTTCTTTCCGCAAGGTTTTTGACCTGCCTTTCCGGAATTATGTGGTGTGGACCTACGCCTTTAGCGTTCCCGGGGATGCCTGGTGGAAAAATGGCTTCACGAGTGCGAACGGGCAGAAGGAGTACGATGAGATTTACGCGTTCACGCGCTATTGCCTGACGAACTACAACCAGTCCGGCAAGAGCTTCTACCTCGGTCATTGGGAAGGGGATTGGTATCTCCTGAACAACTACGACACGAGCGGGAATCCTTCACCGACCGCGATTCAGGGCATGATCGACTGGCTCAATAACCGTCAGCGTGCCGTGGATGATGCGATGCGCACTGTGCCGCACACGAACGTGTCAGTCTTCCTGTACACCGAGGCAAACCGGGTGCGGGACGCCATGCTGAACGGCCCCACCAATAATCTGCGGGTAGCCAATGCTGTACTGCCCTACGTCACCAACTTGGATTTTGTATCCTGGTCATCCTATGACGGGATGAACCTGCCAGCCGCGGACCTGACCGCAACGCTGAATTACCTGGAAGCGAATCTCTCCACGAATAAGGCCGCCGCCATTTCAGGCCGCCGGGTCATCATTGGCGAGTACGGCTGGGGCGGCACACTTTCGAGCGCCGCACAGGAACCGGTAACACGGGCGTATATGCAGCGCCTGCTTTCCTGGGGGCCGAGGTTCATCCTGTTCTGGGAGATTTACAATAACGAGCCCAACGCCGCTTACTGGCTGATCGACAGTAACAACGTGAAGACAGCGTGCTATTTCCTGCATCAGCGCCTGATTTCGCAGGCGAAGATGGAGTCGGCGCGCTTTCTCGAAGCCAACGGACGCCTGCCCGGGGACGCTGAGTTCGGGGCGCTTCTGCGGCCGCTGCTGGACCAGCCGCTGGTCGATCCTCCCCGTTTGGTAATTTCGAATCGGCAGGTGACCGTGCTCTCCGACCACGCCGCAACGGTGGCAGGCTCCATGGTGCAAGGCCGCTACGGGGACGACGGCGCCCGGGTCTCAGTGTTTTGGGGACGGTGGGATGGGGGAACCAATCGTGCCGCCTGGGAAGGGTTTTCATTTCAGAGGGTGAACACAAATTTCAATCCGTCCGTGGTGAGCGTTTCCCTGACAAACCTGGTGTCGCGCACCAATTACTTTTTCCGTTTTTACGCCACCAACTCGAGCGGCGAGGTCTGGGCGCCAAGTTCCGCCACGTTCAGCACAGAGGTCTTGCGCGAGGCTGATTACGGCTACCGCCTGCGGATCGCATTCAGCGGTTACGACCGATCCGAGCCACTGGAGCATTTTCCCGCCCTGGTCCGGCTGGGGCCGGAGATTCCTGGCTTCAGCTACGCTCAATTTGCCTCGCGGGCCGGTGGCGATTTGCGTTTTACCGACGCCACCGGTACGCAGTTAATACCGCATGAGATCGATGAGTGGAATGTGAACGGCACGTCCTGTGTTTGGGTGAAGGTGCCCTACCTGGCCGGCAGCAATGATTGCGTGTGGGCGTATTGGGGCAATCCCTTCGCCACCAACCTGTCTGCCGATAGCACCAATGGAGCGGTTTGGTCCCCGAACGGTGAACTGGTTTGGCACCTTAAAGAACCAGGCTTGCCGTTTGCCGACAGCGCCGGGAAACATCCCGCGATCGCCGGCGATCCGCCGGTTTCGTCGACCGCGGGCATGATTGGACGCGCGGGAGTTTTCAACGGAGTTAGCGATTCCCTGACCACAGGGACCTTAAATCCAGGGGATCGTTTTACCCTTTCCGCCTGGGTCAAGGTGGACCCAGCGGCAAATTCCATTCAGACCGTTTGGGCGAACAAAACCGGGGGTAGCACGACGGCGGGCGTGGCGTTATTCATCCACTCTTACAACTCGCGGGACCGCAAGCTGCTGCTTGAAACGGGTAACGGCAGCTTTGGGGCCATCGCCGCCACCGATACCATGGTGGTGAGCACGGGCAAATGGTGCCACGTGGCGGCGACGGTGGATCGGTTGGCTGGAGCAACCGCTCTCTATGTCGATGGCATCAGTCGGGCCGTCCTGACCAGCGTGCGGAATGATTTTCCGACTCAGGCGGCGCTGAATCTGGGCCGCTTCAACGGGACCAGTCCTTACTGGTTCAAGGGCACCATCGACGAGGCCCGGATCGAGACCGAAATCCGCTCCGCCAACTGGATTTGGGCGTCCTGGATGAACGTCGCTTCCAACTCGGTTTTCCAGACCCTGTCCAGTGTGACCAGCCAGGCGTGCTCGCTGCAGCCCGCTCGATTGTCCGCGGGAGGTTGGGCATTGGCGTGGGCGGCCGCGGGAGTCGGTTGGCGCCTCTACCGCACCACGAACCTGGTGAATGACGGGTCATGGATGCTGGAAACGAACCTCCCCAGCCTCACCAACAGCGAGTGGCAAATTCAACTTCCCGACCTCGTCGACACGCCGCAGTTCTATCGGTTACGCGCTCCGTAGGAGGAGGGTTGATTCCCGGTTTGGCCCGCCTTGACAACGCGAAGGCGCGGTGGAACATTCGAAACATTAACCACGCATGTTAACGCGACTTATATACGCGAAGGCTCGTGCCGATGTCGGACGGTCCGCGTTCTGCCGTGGTGGGTCCATGTAAAACTATCGAATGCTTATGAAACAACGATTCAGCCTTTACAGCGGGGCCACTTTGCTGGCGGCCTGCGGCTTGCTCTATACCGCCAACGCCCAGACTCAAGGCGCCGGCCCTCCGACGACTATCAAGCATCGAACCAACCGGGGCGAGGCCAGCGCGCCCACCGCCGGTTCCACTTCGCCGACGTCGCCCATCAATTACGCGGGCGGGCCGTTGATTCCCAACCCGGTCATTTACCTGATTTGGTATGGGAACTGGAACCAGTCGAATGGCTCGGATACACCGTCCGGGCAGCAGATCGTTCGGGACTTCGCGAATGCCATCGGCGGTTCGCCGTATTACGCCATCAACAAGACCTATTCCACGGGCGGTTACACGATTAATGGCGGCGTAACCTTTGGTGGCGAAGCCAGCGACGCTTATTCGCGTGGGTCCCGGTTGAGGGATGCGGATATTCTTACGATCATCAACAACGCAATCAACAAAGGGGGTCTGCCATATGACGCCAACGGGGTTTACTTTGTGCTTAGCTCCTCGGACGTCAATGAGACTTCTGGCTTCTGCAGAACCTATTGTGGCTGGCACACCTCTGGAAACGCGAGCGCGGGGCATGTGCGGTACTCTTTTGTTGGCAACGCCAATCGCTGCTTGAGTGGTTGCGCCGCGCAAACGACCGGTCCGAATGGCAATGCCGGAGTTGACGGCATGATCTCGGTGATCGCTCACGAGTTGGAAGAAGCGGCTACGGATGCAGATCCGCGCTCAGGCTGGACCGACAGTGGCGGGGCGGAAAATGCTGACAAATGCGCCTGGACCTTCGGCAACACCCAATTATTGCCGAGCGGCGCGTATTATAACCTGACTCTTGGGTCCAGGAACTACCTCATTCAGCGTAATCTCGCTCATGGGGTCTCGGGCGGTTCGGGCGTGGGCGACTATTGCGCCCGGACTTACTCGAACGGCGCTATCTCGCAGTAAGCTCAAGCTACAGCTTTTCACGGGAACCCGCTTCAGGCCTAAGTCCTGAGCGGGTTTTTCGCGGCGACATGGATCCAGTCCCAACGGTGATCGCGCGGATCAGATTGACCGGATGATACTAGTCCCTATTTGGCGGTAGATTTTAGAACTTCCTCCAACGTGGATCGCACTTGTTCAAGCGAATCACCGCCCACCAAAGCCTTGGTGGCCCGGAGAACATTACCGTCGTCGCTAAGCTTGCCAATCAGGAACGCAGGCGTGCCATAAATCCCGAGGCGATCCGCCGCCAAAGCGCTGCGACGAATGGCTTCCGCGTATTTTTTGCTCGCCAGGCATTCATTGAAGCTTTTTGGATCAAGCCCCAGGACCTGGGCGTATGATTGAAGGTCGGCGGGCGCCAGGGCCGTTTGTGCCGCGAACAGGAGATCGTGCATTTCCCAGAACTTGCCTTGTTCACCCGCGCATCGGGCAGCCTGAGCGGCGGCCAGGGCGTTGGGATGCTCGCGCGCCGGCAGGTCTCGAAAAAGGTACCGGATTTTTCCGGTCTTGATGTATTCCGCTTCAATACGCGGATAATGTTCGCGGACATACTTGCCGCAATAAGAGCATTCGAAGTCGGAATATTCCAGGATTGCAACCTTGGCTTTGGCCTCTCCCCGGAACGGTTCCCCCATGACGTTGAGCGTCATTACTGACGGCATGGTTGGCCGTGCTGCGACTTCGTTCCGGGCCGGCTTCTCCGCCAGTAGCTTCTTGATCTCCTCGAGTTCGAGCAGAATGCGATCCTGACCGGCCTTGAGGGCATCGATCTGCGCTTGAAGCGAAGGGACGAGCTGTTCCGCGGTAGTGTGATTGGTGGTTTGGGCCGACGACTCAAACGCCAGGACCGTCAGTCCGAGCAGGAGGGCGTGGATCACCTTAAACGGTGGATTTGGCATGCGAAAAGGCTAGGTGCGAGGACGGGCGCTGTCAAATCGCCGCACTCGACAGGCCGATGCAGCTACCGCTACCATCGTCCTGTGGCCACTACCCCTCGCTGGCTAGGTGCGTCGTCAAACCGATTTGTTGGGTGTCGAGCGAAGGTGGCCTCTCATCCCGAGACACGTATATGAACACAATCCAAGTTGCGGTGCGGTTCATCGTCCTTGTGGTGTTGTTATGGCAGGCAGGTTGCGCCTCCGATCCGCCCATTCCCTCCGGCCGCACTCGAGCGGAAAATGCGCTGTGGATCGAGACGCCACCGGAGCGGCGTTTTCATCAGAACCGCGAGGTAGTCGTGGCGGATCTCAAAGGACCGGGCGTCATAACGATGATCCATTTCGCCTACCCTCAGAAAGCCATCGCCAGCCCCAAGGATTACCAGCTTGGGCGAGATCTGTTGCTGAGAATTTGGTGGGACGGCGAGCAGGAGCCGAGCGTGGATTGTCCGCTCGTGGACTTTTTCTGCGACCCGGCGGGCACCCGTGAGGTGGTCAGCACGGCGCTCACCAACAAGAAGCGCGGCTGGAATTGTTATTTCCAGATGCCGTTTCGCAAATCGGCGAAGGTGATGCTGGTTTATGAGGGGCCGGAAGCACCGGGGGATAAACTCTGGGCGTTGATGCCCTGCTACAGTTACGTTATGTGGCGGCCTGGTCCGGTCTCGACCAAGGCGCCTTACTTTCATGCCTGGTGGAACCAGCAAGCGGTGCTCTCCGGCAAGGAGAATTACCCGGCACTGCGGGCCAAGGGATCGGGCGAATTCATCGGATGGAACGTGACGATCCGGCGGCCCGGTTCCGCCGGCTACCCGGTGGATTTGAACGAGATTTTTCAAGTGGACGACGAGCAGACGCCGTCGGTGGAATTTCAGGGGTTGGAGGACTCCTTTGGATTTAGTTGGGGTTTTCCGGAGAAAGAGAATCTCTTTCCGCTGACCGGCTGGTGGCCATTTATGAAGGGGGCTGCGTCTTATCGCTTCTTCATTAAGGACTCGATTCACTTCGACCGCTCACTTCGGGTGGACATCGGTTACGGCCAAAACGAAGATCCCATGTTTCGGCGGGAATTCAGCAAGCCGGGCACGAAACTCCAGATTTCCAGCACTTGCTATTGGTATCAACGCGAGCCGCACCTGGCGTTTCCGACCATGATCCCTGCTGCCGAAAGGGTTCCCGCGCCGGAACAGTTATTCTGGCCGGACAAATTTCCAGCAGGCCCGGCGGCTGACGAATTGCGTGCCAGGGGCGTTAAACTCTACGTGGCTTGCGGGCTGATCGAGAAGGAGGTTCCCTTTGCCGAGGCAGGGTTTGGAGCCACGGTGCGGCAAGGGTATGACTATGCCGGTTGGACGCCGCCGGTTTATCACTGCCGGGCGGACAATGAAGCAGTGAAGATCGAGTTGACCGTGCCGAAGGGCGCCGAAGGAACGCTGCGGCTATACATTCTCGACCCGGACAATTTTGAAGGAGGACGAAAGCAGGAGCTGTACGTTGGAGGGCGAAACGTCGGCACCTTTGAGAAGTTCGAGGACGGCCGGTGGGTGGAAACCAAAGTCACCCGGGAAATGACCGCTTCCGGTCAGTTACTGGTACAGGCTGCAAACCGGGCCGGAAAGTCGAACGCGGTGATATCCCTGATCGAATGGGTGGCGGCAAAATAGTTTGGTATTGGCTGGTCTTTGGACGTGTTGCCCGGTCCAACGGCGATTAGAACCGCATTTCACCTACGGGATCCAATCGGAGGGCAGTGGCACCAGCCCGTGAGTCCCGGGGTTTCGGGGCATGGCGTTAAGGGGCGCATATTGTCTTTAT
>DBMR01000053.1 GCA_002298785.1 Verrucomicrobia subdivision 3 bacterium UBA693 | reverse complement strand
ACGGCCTTCGTGCCGTTCCTGCCGGTAGTGGTTTGATGTATCCGCCGCCAGCCCCAAATTGGGGACCGCGATGAGGAGTTTATCCCGCCGCAGGTTTTTCTGTCGGCCCAGTGCGGAGCAAAGCTCGGGAAATAGTCCGCACGACGCGGCTATGGCTATTTTCCCGGCTTCCGTTTCCGCTTTCCGTCCAGCCCGTCCTTAATCCGTTTGATATGCCCGCGGCCCATGCCTTTGACCTCGCAACCTAATTCCAGGTAACGTCGAATCTGATCGTCGTTGAGCACACAGAAACAGTCCACAATGGCGAAGGGCTGACCCGCACTGCGCACCACTTTGTCCGGGTCCAGCTTGAGGTAAGGATCATGTCGAACCGCGAGGACGATCGCGTCCACGCCCTTCATCGATTTCCACAAATCCTTTTCGATCCGAAGATTCTTCAAAGGTTCCTGCCGATGGAAGAAACGCGACCAACTGTAATCCGGCCGAGGATAACTATCCTGCGCTTCAAACTCCCACCAATGCTCCACGTAGGGATCATGCACTTTCACGTCGGCTCCCATTTCGGTCAGTTTGCGCACAATCATTTCCGAACCGCTATAACGGGTGTCGCCCACGTCTTCGCGATAAGCCGCCCCGAGGAGCAGCACTTCAGCCGCCGCGATCGGTTTGCCCATATTGCGAAGCGCATCCCGCACCAACTGCGGCGCATGTAACGAACGCGAGTCATTGATATCAATCGCCATCGGCGTGATTTTGAAAATATCGTCCTCAAAGCCGAAGATGTGGCGGTAAGCCCAAACGCCTAAACCACCGTCTTTCGGAAGGCAATACCCGCCAATCCCAGGACCGGGAAAAATGATATTTGAATGGGTCGGACGAACTTTGATCGCTTCAATGACCTTTTTCAAATCGACGCCGTTGCGCTCGGCAAACAAGGACCATTCATCCAGAAAGGCCAGGATCGTCGCCCGATAGCTGTTCTCGACTATCTTTGCGGTCTCTGACTCGATCGGCCGGTCGAGCACGGTGAGTGGGAACTTCTCCGTGTGAAGCACCTCGTTCAGGAACTTCGTGACTCGTTCACGGGCCGTTTCATTCACGCCGCTGCACACCCGCCAAAAATCGCGGATCGAGGCGACGTAGTTCTTGCCCGGCATGACCCGTTCGTAGCTGTGGGCCAGGATGGGTTCGGAACGGATGCCACGCTTTTTGAACACCTTTTTCATGATCGGGTAGGCCACCTGTTCGGTGGTCCCCGGAGCCACGGTCGTCTCGATCAACACCAACGCAGCCGCTGGAATGTTCTCGGCAATGGTCGCCATCGAAGCCTCGAGCGCCGCCATTTCCGCGGCGCCCGTCCGCACATCCCCCAGCGATTCTTTCAAGTAATCGCACTGCACATCGACCACGACGACGTCAGCCAGCTTCAGGGCCTCTTCTGTGTACGTCGCCACCATGGTCTTCTTGTCCTTGACGCAGCGCGCGATCAACACGTCTACCTCTGGATCCTCGGCTTTGACCGGCGATTCACCCCGATTCAGCAACTGTATCTTCCAGAAGCTCCGTGTGCTCGGTCTTTGTACCCCGATCACAAATTTGCCCGGCTTCCCCTTTTTGTCCGTCGAATCCGCAACGACGGCCGCCATTACCGCCCCGACGAATCCGAGCCCGACGACCACGACAATTTCCTTGCCCGATTGGCGTTGCGCGGCCGCCAGAGCCTGCAACCGGGCAAATTCCGCCTGGTAATCCTCCTTGCTGGGCAGCGCGAATTGTTCTCCTGAGGGACTAATCGACATTAGGTTTTGTGGCATAATGGTGGATTGATTGTTAAGGGTTACAATAGACCGTGTGGCAGAGTTTCCAGGGAAAGGCAAGCCAATTACCCAAGCCATACGGAAGTGTGACAGCTTACAGCCGTCCACTACCTCGGCCCGGCGACTACATTTATGCAACAGCCAACCGGAGAGCCTGGTGGCTCAAATTTTCGCCGGATCAGGATGCACCCAGGGAGATCGGTAAGGCCGCGCAAGCAGGCGGTTGGCTTCCTCGTCGCCCACCACCTTTCCGGCAGCTTGATCCCATGTCAAGGACCGGCCCAATTTCATCGACATATTCGCCAGGATACAGGATGCGGTGGAAATATGGCCCTGCTCGATGTCGGCTACCGGTTTGCCGCGCGTGGCGATCGCGTTGAGCAGATCCTTCATATGACGCCGAATCGCCGGTGCCACGTGCTTTTCCAGATCCTTTTCGGTCTTATCTTCAGGAAACTCCTCTAACTCGTAGGTGACGTCTTTGTGAATCGATTGTCCCCCACCGAGCGGAGTAAAATCATAGCTCATCACGCTGGCTTTTAGCGTGCCTTTCTCACCATAGAACGTCATCCCCCACGGATATTTCGGATCCGGTGATTCCCCCCAGGTCCGATGCTGCCAGACCACTCTGAGCTGACCGAAGTCAAAGGTGGCGGTCTGGGTATCGGAAATGTTGGCCTTGCTCTTGGTTTGGACCAGGATGCCGCCAGTCGAACTCACTTCCACCGGCCAACCGAGATTCAGCATCCAACGCACCGTGTCCAGCATGTGGATACACATGTCGCCGAGGATACCATTTCCGTATTCCATGAAAGCGCGCCAACCGCGCGGATGACATATCCGATTATAAGGCCGCATCGGCGCGGGGCCGGTCCACATCTCGTAGTCCAGGTTTCCCGGCGGCGCCTCGTCCGGCGGGTTGTCCTGAGTGCGCATGTGGTAATAACAGTAAATCTCGACCAACCCGATCTTGCCCAATTTGCCCTCATTGATAATTTGATCCCGTGCCTCGATGAGATGAGGGGTGCTGCGTCGCTGGGTCCCCACTTGGACCACCCGGTTATGTTTGCGAGCGGCGTTGAGCATCGCCTGACCCTCCGCAATATCCACGCTGATGGGTTTCTGCAGATAGAGATCCGCCCCGGCCTCGACCGCGGCGAGCATCGGCAGGCAATGCCAGTGGTCCGGAGTCGCAATCAGCACCACGTCCAAATCTCTTTCCTTGAGCATTTCGCGGTAATCGGAATACGTCCGCGGTTTCTTCTTGCTCAATTGGCGTGTTGAAATCAGGTCCGCCGCCTCCGCGACCATTCGCTTATCCACGTCACAAATGGAAACCACCTCGACCGGCGCAACCTGGATCAGCCGGAGCAGATCCGCCTTCCCATACCACCCAGTGCCGATTAACCCGACCCGCTTCTTCTGGTCGGCGAAATCGACGGCGTAAGAACCAAGACTGGAATAGGCCAAACTCGCAGCAGTCAGCTTGAGAAAATTTCGGCGATTCATGCCGTCATTCTTTAGGCACAACCTCGTCCAAACGCAATGCTTAAACAAAATCCGCCCTGTGGATGACATCTGAATGAGAATGGCTTTGGTTTCGCCTTGGCTCGGTTCCCAATCGTCCTCGCGTGGCGCAAAAATCCATTGAAATCCAACCCCTCACGCCGCAAGCTAGGGTTATGCAATCTGTTTTTACCGGACCAGTTTATGTAGTGCGGGACAATATCGATACGGACCAGATCATACCCGCAGAGTACCTGAACCTGGTGCCGACCATTGCCGAAGAATATGAGAAGCTTGGGTCATATGCACTGTGCGGACTTCCGGACGGCTTGTACCCGCAGCGGTTTGTGGCTGCCGGCAAACTTGACAGCGACTACCCGATCGTAGTCGCCGGTCGCAATTTTGGCTGCGGCAGTTCCCGGGAGCACGCGCCGATCGCCATGGGTTCCGCAGGCGCCAGAATTGTTCTGGCCGAAAGTTTTGCGCGCATATTCTTCCGCAATTGTGTGGCCACCGGCGAGTTGTATCCGTGCGAATCCTTGGATCGCCTCTGTGACGTCCTCAAAACTGGAGCTGTCGTTACGGTCGATCTCAATGCATCCACCGTAACCGTGGCCAACACTGGCAAAAAATATTCCTTCAAACCATTGGGCGATGTGCGGCCAGTGGTAGATGCCGGGGGCTTGTTCAATTTCGCCCGTCAAACTGGAATGATCAGCAAGTGAACCAGCGCGGCTTAGCCGCTTCCAGTCTTCATGAACTTGCTGCCTCATCCGCGCCAGTCGAGCCGCCGGAGCGGCACTTACACCGTGCCGAACCGAGCGGCCTTATTCCTGCCGCCCGACCTGCACCGGGACACTGAATTATTGCCCCTGGCAGAACTGGTGCAAGAAGCCGCCGACGACAATGGGATTGAATTAGAGTTGGTGACTGGACCGAGGGCGCATCCCCGTTTAGCCATCGTCGCCCAGCGCCGTTTGGAGAAGGCCCCTGGGCCAGACGCCTACTCGCTGGCGATTGGGATGTCGGGCGTGCAGATCGAGTTTTTCGAGATTGGCGGATTGCGTGCCGCCATCGCCACCCTGGTGCAGATAATGCGCGAGCACGGCCGCCGACTGCCGTTGCTAAACATAAATGACTGGGCCGACTTCAAGCGCCGTGGGGTGATGCTCGACATTTCCCGCGGACGTGTACCGCGACTCGAGACCTTGCTGGAGTTGGTGGAGATTCTGGCGGGTTTCAAGATCAACGAGCTGCAGCTCTACACGGAACATACCTTTGCGTATCGGCACTACGAGCCGATTTGGTCCGATTGGGGGGCGTTGACCGGTGAGCAAATCCTGCGGCTCGACACGCGCTGCCGGCAATTGGGCATCGATCTTGTGCCCAACCAGAATTCGTTCGGACACCTGCGATATTGGCTGGAATATCCGCCTTTAAAATCACTCGCCGAAGTCAGCGCGCCATATGAGGGCACGGGCGGGACTTTTTTGCGTTATCCCACCACGCTGGCGCCCACCAACCCGGCCACCCTGCCCTTCCTGCGCGAACTTTACGACGAGTTGCTGCCACATTTCTCGAGCCAGTATTTCAATGTCGGCTGCGACGAGACCTGGGACCTGGGACGGGGTCAGAGCCAGCCGGCCTGCGAGCGGCTGGGTAAGGGGCGAGTTTACCTCGATTTTCTATTAGCGATCCAAAAGGAAGTCGCGGCCCGAGGCCGACGGATGATGTTTTGGGGAGACATTATTCTGCATCATCCTGAGTTGATCAAGGAACTGCCGCAGGGCGTGATTGCCCTTAATTGGGGCTATGAAGCGAACCACCCGTTTGCCCAGGAAACCGCGACGTTCGCCGAGTCGGGCATCCCGTTTTACGTGTGCCCTGGAACCTCGACGTGGATGACCCTCATTGGCCGTAATGACAACGCCTTCGCCAACCTGCGTGCGGCCGCCGAATCCGGAAGACGGAATGGCGCCATTGGCTATCTGAATACAGATTGGGGCGACGGAGGACATCCCCAACCGTTGGCGGTCAGCTTGCCGTTATTCGCGTTCGGCGCCGCCCAGAGCTGGAATGGCGAGTCCTGGCAGGAGAGTGCGCTAATCCCGGTTCTGAGCCGCGATGTTTATTATGATCCCACCCAGAAAGTCGCTCGCGCCGCTTTGGGCTTGGGCATCGCGCACCAGCGCTTTGATTATTTATCGCCTAATGTAACCCCTTTCGGAGCGGTCATTGCCGCTCCGGTCCCGAAAGCACGGGAGCTCTTTTGTCGTGACGGATTGAAATATTACGCACGCATCCCGGGGAAGAACATTCGCATGGCCCTGGATGAAGTGGAACGGCAGCGCCGAGTACTGTATGCCTCCCGAACTCTGAACCATCGCGGAGAACTCCTTGCCGCGGAACTGGACATGGCCGCCCGGATGGCGGTGGAATCCTGCCAGATCATGCTTTGGCAACAGGCACTGGCGGCCGGCCGCACACACGAGGCACACAGACTGGCAAAGCGTGGCATTAAAGCCCTGGCGGATTTGGACCACGATTTCACGACCTACTGGCCTCACCGCAACCAGGGAACCACCAAACGATCCGCTTCTTTCCTGAAGTGGCGCCAGAGTGACTACCGCAAAGGCGTGCTGCATTTCCCTCCGGAAGCCGCCCGTGTGGCACCGGTCAAAACTTACGCCGCAGAATAATCCGGTTCCTTTATCCGTTATGGCAATTGCCGATTTAAGACGCGAATACAACCTGGCCGGTCTCCGTCGCGCTGACCTTGATCCGGACCCGCTTGTTCAGTTCCGCAAGTGGTTCGATCAACAGACTGGAGCGCGATTCAGCGGTCGCTTGCGACGCGCCCTGATCCGAATCTACAAGAAAGTCCTGCTGGTGACCGGTGCCGAACCCTTTGATGTGAACGCCATGACGCTCTCCACGGTTGACCAGCAAGGCCGGCCTTCTTCCCGGATTGTGCTGCTCAAGGGATTGGATGCGCGCGGTTTTGTCTTTTATACCAATTACGACAGCCGCAAAGGTCGCGAGTTGGCTGGCAACTCCAACGCCAGCCTGGTGTTTTATTGGGCGGACCAGGAGCGCCAGGTGTGTATCGCAGGAACCGTGACCAAAGTCTCGCGCGAGGAGTCGGAGGCTTATTTTTCCAGCCGCCCACGAGGCAGCCGCATCGGTGCCTGGGCTTCCGCTCAGAGTTCGGTCGTACGTGACCGCAGTCAACTGGAAGCGCAGTGGCAGGAATGTGAAAAGAAGTTCCCCGGAGAAATCCCCATGCCTGACGGTTGGGGCGGCTATGTGCTCCGTCCCGAGCGTATCGAATTCTGGCAGGGACGCCCGAATCGGTTGCACGATCGTTTCTGCTACACCCGGCAGGGTGAGAAGGCGTGGCGCATAGATCGCCTTTCGCCCTGAGATAGAAAAAGCCGAGCTGCAGGCTTGCATTTGAGTTGCAAAAGGCGGAGATTAGGGTAACCGATGTGAAGGCGGTAGATTGGTAAGTCAAACCAAATTCACGGAAAGGAATAATGAAAGCCTGCAAAGTCGTGGTCCTCTGCGAAAGTGATCCGCATCGGGAAAATGCCAAAAAGCTTTGCAATGCCTTAATGGACCGCTTTTGGACCCGCTGCGAATTTGATGTCTCCTGGTTCAGCTTCGACGATTTGGTCGATTTGAAGAAATCTGCCGCTTCCGCCCGAGAGGCGGGCGAGACGGATGTCCTGGTGGTGGCGTGCGCTCCCGAGGATCATGTTCCTACTGAACTCCAACTTTGGGTGGAGCAATGGATTTCAAGACGCACCGATCGCGAAGGTTCCTTAATTGGGCTCCTGGAAAGCCAGGCCGATTTCTGTTCCGGACGCGAAACTTACCTGCGAAACGTGGCCCGCCGTGGAGGATTGGATTTCTTAACTGGAGTGCCTACGGCTTTGGCAGGCGCGTTGCCGGAAGACCCGGACTCCGTGTCCGAAAGGGCGACTCACATCTCGAACGTTTTGGAGGATATCCTGCAAAAGCCGATTGCGCCGCGTTCTTTCCCGCTCGGGAAATTGTAGAATTCTCACCATCGCCGGCCCATTTGGTCGCTGGTTAGCTCAGGGCGGAGGCGCGTCGCAAACCACTGAAATCACACCGATTTAGTGAGCTTACGACCTAGCGCCAAGAGCTTGGAAACCCCAGCTTCAGTCTGAGCTTCAGCGTAAATGCGCAGGATCGGTTCGGTTCCGGAACCGCGCAACATCAGCCAGGAAGAATCCTCGGCGATGAATTTGACGCCATCGTAGGACCTTACGTCGGCCAGCGGACTCTTCTGGAGTCGGCTCGGCGGGTGATTTCTCAGATGATCCATGAGCGCGGATCGCTTTTCCAATGGATAGTGCACATCGTTCCGTCCATACACGTGCGGGCCGAACTCCTTCACCAGGCGCGCGATCATCTGATTTACCGATACGCGCTCCATCGCCAACATTTCGAGCAGCATTAACCCTGCGGCGATGCCATCGCGTTCAGGGATGTGACCAGGAAAACCGATTCCACCGCTCTCCTCCGCTCCTAAGAGCACCCCGCCCTTGATCATTTCGGCGGCAATGTATTTGAAACCGACACCAGTTTCCACCAGGGCCAGCCCTTCTGCCGCACACATCTTGTCGACCATCGACGTGGTGGTAAGCGCTTTGACAACTCGCCCCTGCTCGCCACGATTTTTCAGCATGTGCCGCAGCAGCAGGCAAATCAATTGGTGCGTCGATAGGTATTTACCGCGCCCGTCCATTCCCCCGACCCGATCGGCATCGCCATCAGTCACCAGGCAAATATCGTGAGGATGATGCTTCAGGTAAGCCGCTGAGCGGGTGTAATTCCTGGCTATGGGTTCTGGATTGATTCCGCCAAAGAACGGATCATGCGCTCCGTTGAGCGTGGTGACTCTGCAGGTGGTTCCTGCCAGGATTTCATCGAAACACCCGGCACCAACGCCGAAAAGTGCCTCATGCGCGAAGCGCAGTTTCGATTTCGCGATGAGTTTGAAATCCACGAGCCGTTTCAGGGCCGCATAATGGGAGGGACGAACGTCCTTGACCAGAACGCGTCCGGCTTTCCGCGCTTGGCTAAGCGAGATGGCCTGGACAGGATTTCGGTCGAGGTATCCTTCGATGGCCTGACAAATGGTAGACTCCGCTGAGGCGCCGTGGTGCGACTTCAGCTTGAAGCCGTTAAAGATTGGAGGGTTATGGCTGGCGGTGATCATGATCCCACCGACGGCCTGGCGCGCCTTCACCGCAAATGAGACGGAGGGTGTCGGCGACGGCGTTGGAGTGAGCACTACTTGGAAACCGTTTCCCGCCAGCACTTCCGCGGAGCGCGTCGCGAACTGATCTGACAGGAATCGCCGATCGTAACCGATCACCATTTCGGAATTGGTGCCCTTTACAGGGTTTGCTCGCCAATAATCTGCCGTTGCCTGGGCGACCCTTTCGACATTGGCGAAACTGAAATCCTCCCCGATAACTGCCCGCCATCCATCCGTTCCGAATTTGATTTGTGCCATTAAGTTACTGAAGGTTTTGTTGAAAAATCTCTGGTCAGGCCGGCAGGACTGACTGGTTCGCCGGCAAGCAGGACGCCGCTTTCACCAGTTTGCGCATTTTGCGCACGCCGCCGCGAAGACTGTGCTGACCAAACAACGAGGTGCCGCTGATGAAGGTATCGGCTCCCGCGCCGGCACAATCCACTGCCGTCTTAAAATCCACTCCGCCATCCACCCCAATGGTGTAGGACAGTCCCCGCGACTGCCGCCAGGTGAATGCCCGCTGTACTTTGGGCAGTGTCTCGTAAATAAAACTCTGGCCGCCGAACCCTGGATTGACCGTCATCACCAAAAGATGATCAATCTTATCAAGATATGGGCGAACCTGTTCGATCGGGGTCGGAGGATTCACCACCAGCCCAACTTTAACGCCCAGCGACTTTATCCGCCACAGTAAGGCCGTGACCGCGGAACCCAGTTCCACATGCACGGCAATCTGGTCGGCACCGGCTTTGACGAAAGGTTCCAGCAGCACGTCCGGCTTGGCGCACATCAGGTGGACGTCAAAAAACTTGCTAGTCAGAGGGCGCAAAGTCTTTACCACGGCTGGTCCGAAGGAAATGTTCGGCACGAAGTTGCCGTCCATGATGTCCAGGTGCAACCAATCGGCTCCGGACGAATCAACGCGCGCCACTTCTTTGCCGAGTTTGGCAAAGTTGGCCGCGAGCAGAGATGGAGCGATTCGCATGGAGAGCAGGCTATGAGGCGGAGTTGAAAAAGTCGATGGGATTTGGTTTCAGCGGTAAACTCGCCGATATCAGTCCGCTGAGTGAGAACGAGAAAGCGAATCTGCTACCGTTTCGCTGTTGCAGCGTTTGGTCTGGTCTACCCTCCGGCGCTGCCTCGGAGTTCTTTCCCCACGGTTTCGACTTTCCCTAATACCCGCAACAGATTTGCCCCCGCGATTTTTTCTACGTCGCTGGCGGAATAACCACGTCGCAGCATTTCTGCCAGCAAATCGGGGTATTTTGAGACATCCTCCAATCCCTCCACCGTCCCATGGAACCCTTCGAAATCGGATCCAATGCCCACATGATCAACGCCGGCGACCTTGCACAAATGGTCTAAATGGTTGGCCACATCCTGCAATGTTGCCTTTGGAGCTTGATGCGCGGCACGCCATTTTTCCAACTCCATCTCTACCCGCGCCGAGTCGGAGAACTCCTGCGCCCGGCGTGCCCTCTCCGCAATGGCTGCGTTAAAATGTGCCGCACACGGATTATTCAGATAACCCGGGAGAAAGCAGACCATCACCAGTCCATCATTCGCGGCGACTTGCCGCAGGATATCGTCCGGGACATTCCGAGGATGGTCGCACACCGCGCGGGCCGAGGAATGCGTGAAGACTACCGGAGCTCGGGAAATTCGCAGCGCCTGCCGCATTACATCGTCTGTTACGTGGGAAAGATCCACCATCATACCCAGCCGATTCAACTCACGAACTACCTCTTCGCCGAAGGGTGTCAGGCCATGGTGCCGCGGTTTATCGCCGGCGGCATCCGCCCAGTCGATATTCTTCACGTGGGTAAGCGTGAGATAACGAGCGCCAAGAGCGTAGTAGCTGCGCAGGACCGCCAGCGAGTTGTTTATGGCGTGCCCGCCTTCTACCCCGATCAAACAGGCGATACGGCCCTGTTGGTGAAGGTTCCGGATGTCCGACGCCGTCGACGCGAATGCCAAAGACTCCGGGTAGCGCCGAACCAAGCGGTGAACCAGGTCAAACTGTTCGAGAGTAGCCTGAACGGCCTCTGGGCCGGACAGCGATGCCGGGACGTAAACGGCCCAAAACTGCCCACCTACCCCGCCCTGTCGCAACCGGGGCAAATCGGTAACTAATTGCGAAGGATGTCCGCGCGTGCCGCCTCGTAAATCGATGGCTTCCAGGTTATTCGTGAGACGACGATACTGCCACGGGAGATCGTTGTGTCCGTCGATGAGCGGCGTTTGCCGCAGAATCTGGCGCACCGCAGTTAACCGCGCGACGGCGCCAGATTCGCCGGCAAGCTCTTCGGAATGCAAGGATTCAGTCATTAAAAGGCACACGGCACCGAACGCCAGGTTCTGGAGCGGTTTCCAGTGCATCGCCTACTCGTCCGGGGCGGCCAATTTGGCCAGAACGTTAAGGTCCTCAAGCGTGGTGGTGTCCCCCTTAATCTCCGCACCCGAGGCAATCTGTTTCAACAGTCGCCGCATAATCTTCCCAGAGCGCGTCTTGGGCAGAGCTTCGGCAAAGCGAATATCATCCGGTTTGGCCACCGGACCGATTTCCTTGGCCACATGCTGACGCAACTCGTCCTGTAATCCCGGATCGACTTTGACCCCGCTCTTGAGCGTGACAAACGCAACGAGGGCTTGCCCTTTCAGATCGTCCGGGCGCCCGACGACCGCCGCTTCCGCCACCTTTTGGTGGCTCACCAGCGCGCTCTCGACCTCGGCGGTTCCGATACGATGGCCCGCAACGTTCAGCACGTCGTCAATGCGACCGACGATCCAAAAATAGCCGTCTTTATCTTGCCGGCAGCCGTCCCCAGTAAAGTAACTCCCAGCTACTTCAGTCCAGTACACCTGTTGGTAGCGCTTGGGGTCGCCCCAAAGCCCACGGAGCATTCCCGGCCACGGCTTCCGCACCACCAGCTTGCCCCCGGAGTTCCTGGGCACTGGACGTCCGGCGTCGTCCACCACTTCCGGGACAATGCCAAAAAATGGCAGGCTAGCCGAACCGGGCTTAGTGGGTATCGCGCCCGGCAATGGGGAGATCATGATGCCCCCAGTCTCTGTTTGCCACCAGGTGTCCACGATCGGACAACGTTTGCCGCCAATGGTCTCGTAGTACCAAATCCACGCTTCGGGGTTGATCGGTTCCCCTACACTTCCCAAAAGCCTGAGCGAGCTCAAGTCATGCTTTTTCGGCCATTCTACGCCCCATTTCATAAACGCTCGAATCGCCGTAGGTGCGGTATACAGGGTGGTGACGCCATACCGTTCAACGATGCTCCAAAAACGATCCGCTTCCGGGAAATTTGGAGCACCCTCATACATCAGGCTCGTGGCCCCATTGGCTAATGGGCCATAGACCACGTAACTGTGGCCAGTGACCCACCCAATATCGGCAGTGCACCAATACACATCTTCCTCACGTAAATCGAAGACGTAACGGGCGGTCAATTTGGCGTAAAGCAGATACCCGCCCGTCGTATGCAAAATGCCTTTGGGTTTGCCGGTGGAACCGCTGGTGTACAGGATGAACAGCGGGGCCTCACTGTCCATCGGCACGGCAGGACAATTGGCACTCGCTTTGGCGATTTCCTCGTGCCACCACAAGTCTCGGCCGGCTTGGAAATTGATCTCGTTGCCTGCGCGCCGTAAAACCACGACCTTTTCGATGGATTTCGTGAGCAGCTCACCCTGCGCGTTCTTCAGTTCCAAAGCGGCATCGACGTTTTGCTTGAGCGGGACCACTGCTCCACGCCGGAAACCTCCGTCGGCCGTGATCACCAATTTGGCCTGGGAATCAAAAATGCGGTCCGCCACGGACTGCGCGCTGAAGCCGCCGAAAACCACGGAGTGAACCGCGCCGATCCGTGCGCAAGCCAGCATGGCAATGGCAGCCTCTGGTACCATCGGCAGGTAAATGAGCACCCGATCGCCCTTGGTCGCCCCCGCTTGTTTGAGCACGTTGCCAAAGCGGCAAACTTCGTGGTGCAACTGTTTGTAGGTAAGCACGCGCCGTTCGCCAGGGCGGTCTTCCGCCGCGGGTTCCCCTTCCCAGATCAACGCCGCCTTATTGGCGCGCGCGGTGCCCAGATGCCGGTCCAAGCAATTCTCGCTGACGTTTAGCTGCCCGCCGACAAACCACTTCGCGACCGGCTCTTTCCATTCCAGGACTTTTTTCCAGGGCCGGCTCCAGACCAATTCCTGCTTGGCTTGTTTAGCCCAAAATTTTTCCGGCGCAGTGATCGATTCCTTGTAGAGCTTGCGGTATTCCGCCAGCGACTTCACCTGTGCCGTTTTCGAGAAGGCCTTCGGCGGGGCAAAGACACGCTTTTCCGTGGAAACAGACTCAATGCTCGAGGTGGCGGGGATTTGGGCCATAATCAAAATGTATTGTGTGCTTTAGCCAACCAATCTAAAGGAGAAGTGGTCAGCGTCAAGCCACAGTCTTTCGAACTTATTCCACGCGCGCCAGCCCTTGGCCTTTCACCACTTCACCGATAATCCAGCCTCGAGTGCCGCGCTTCCGAATAAACCGGAGCACCTGGTCTGCTTTATCGGCCGCCACCATCAAGGTCATGCCGATGCCCATGTTGAACACCTGGTAGAGTTCAGCTTCCGGGACGCCACCTCGCGCTGCGATCAACTGGAAAATCGGAAGCATTTCCCAGGAACCTTTGCGAATTACCACATCGAGGTTCCGAGGCAGGACGCGGGGAATGTTGTCGACAAATCCTCCGCCGGTAATGTGCGCCATGCCTTTGAGCGCCCAACTTGCACGCGTGCCACGGTTAAATTTGTCGATTATCGCCCGAGTCAAGAGGCCGTAGCTGACGTGGACTTTGAGCAGTTCCGCACCGATGGTCCCGCCCAGTTCAGGTACGCGACTGGTGGGCTTCAACCGCAAATCTTCGAAGAAGATTTTTCGAGCCAGGGAATAGCCGTTGGTGTGCAAGCCGCTCGATTCAAGACCGATCACCACATCACCGCGGCGCATGTTCTTCCCATCCAGCATCCGGCCTTGGTCAACCACTCCAACGATCGTGCCGCTGACATCGTATTCGCCGGGTTGATAGAAGCCAGGCATCTGTGCGGTCTCTCCGCCTATAAGTGCACAGCGATTCTCCGCACAGGCAAAGGCAAAGCCGCGGATGATGTCCGTGAAAACCTTGGGTTCCAATTTCCCTGTGCCGAGGTAATCCAGGAAGAACAGAGGTTCAGCGCCGAGGACCGCAATATCATTGACGCAATGATTTACGAGATCCTGGCCAATGGTATCATGTCGATCCATGGCGAAGGCGATCTTCAGCTTGGTGCCGACGCCATCTACGCTGGAAACCAGCACCGGGCGCTGGTACTTTTTTAGATTCAGTGCAAACAAGCCACCGAACCCGCCCACTTTTCCCAGCACTTCAGGGCGGTGGGTGGCGGCCAGTAATTGTGGCAGCGTGGCTTTAACCCGGTTTCCCAAATCGATATCGACGCCCGCTTGGGCATAGGCTTTTTGTTTCATTACAGGCGCCATTAACGGCTAAGCCATCCGGCGCGCCAAGCAGAAAAATTCGAAACTTTTTGGCCTCAGCCGTTTTGAATTTGCTGTGGACGCAATTTCAGGATAAATAGCGGTATGCATTGGCGCGTGATTGCCGCAGTTTCCCTCGCCGTCAATCTACTGTTGGCGCTGGCCCTGCTTACCGGCACCGGGTCGGGCTCAAAATATCGGCACACCCCCAGCGATTCCGCGGCCGGTTTGACCTCCAACGAGCGAACGAACATCCTGCTACGGAAACAGTTGTTCACTTGGAGCGAGGTTGAATCCCCGGATTACCCTACTTATATCGCCAACCTGCGGGACATTGGTTGCCCCGAGCAAACCATCCGGGACATTATCATCGCCGATGTCAACACCCTGTTCGCCAAAAGGCGCAGCATGGAGATCGCGTCGCCGGAGCAACAATGGTGGCGGGTCGTGCCCGATACCAACCTGGTACAGGTAGCCCTGGCCAAAATCCGGGAACTCGAGTCCGAACGGCGCAATTTGCTCACCAGTCTGCTGGGCACTAATTGGGAGGCTGGTGACCTGATCAATCTCCCCCGCCCTTCTCGTCCTACTTTGATACTAGACGGCCCCCTGCTCGGCACCTTGTCCACCGAGGTCAGGCAAACCATCCAAACGCTTAACGCTCAATCACAGGATCGGTTGCAGGCTTATCTTGATTCCCGCCGAAGCCAGGGCAAGGAACCTGACCTGGCGGAAATCGCCCGGCTGCGCCAGCAGACTCGTGACGAAGTGGCCCGCTTGTTGTCGCCGGCACAATTGGAGGAGTTTTTGCTCCGCTATTCCCAGCAGGCGGATCAACTCCGGGCGCATTTGGCGGGGCTCAAATTCTTCGAGCCCACGCAAGAGGAATTCCGGTCACTGTTCCGCGCCACGGACGCGATTGATCAACAGATTCTCGCATTGGCGGGAAGCGATCCAAACAGCGTGGACGCACGACGGGCCTTGGCCGACCAACGGGAGAACGCCATTCGCGTAGCCCTCGGGCAGAGACGTTACGAGCAGTATAAGGCCTTTGAGGACCCGGTTTTTCGCGATGCTTATGCACAGGCGGTCGCGGCGGGTACTCCGGAAGCGGCCCGCACCATCTATGAGATCAACCTGGCCACTCTGGCCGAACAGGAACGCATCCGCGCGGACAAAAACCTGACCGCCACACAAAAGGATATCGAACTCAAAAGCGTCGATCTTTCTCAAAGCCGCGCCAATGCACAGGTCACAGGCCAGGAACTTCCGCCCGAACCTCCAGCCACGCCTGCCGCCCCGCCCCGACGCACCTACGTGACTCAACCGGGCGACAGCGCCGCTGTGGTTTCAATGATCTACGGCATTCCCATGAGCGCCTTGCGGGCTGCCAATCCGAACCTCGACCTGAACCGCATTCCGCCGGGCACGCAACTCAACATCCCACGAACCGGTTTGCCGCCCACCCCTCTGGAAAGTCTGGGTGGGAAATAACGCTGGTTAGCCGGCTATAGGCATTCCAATTGAGACTTGCCCTGGTCTCTGTGCTGCCGTTGAATGCCGGGGTGTACTGCTGTCGGATAATTACCGGCATTTGCCGGCTTCCCGGAAAATTAACCAATAATAACTGAACATGAAAGCAAAGCGCTCCTTAATCGCCACTGTGGCTCTACTCCTCACCACCTCGCCGCTGCTCGCCGCGGAGGCCAAAAATGAGGTCGGCGCCGCCATCGGAAAGTTGCAGAGCAACTATTCCTGGACTGCATTGGTGGAATCCGCGATGGGCCAGAGCAAGGGCGAGGGTAAGACCGTCAAGGATGGCGTGGTCTGGCTATCGGTCACCTTCGGTGAAAACACCATCGAGGCCTACATCAAGAGCGCAGAGAAAGCCTCGATCAAAGCCCAGGATCAGGATTGGAAATCACTGGCTGAATTAACCAGCGACGCCAATCAAGGCCCCGGACGCTGGCTGGGCAGAATGATTCAGAACTACCGTGCGCCGGCAGCCGAGGCGACCAATGTCCTGGCGAAAATCAAAGACCTGAAGAAGGACGGCGAAGCGTATAGTGGCGAATTAACCGAGGCAGGTGCCAAAGAACTCCTACCTTTTGGAGGACGACGGGGCGGAAACAGCCCCGAAACGAAGGACGCAAAGGGGTCGGTAAAGTTCTGGACCAAGGCCGGAATGCTCGCCAAATATGAGCTGAAACTGGAAGGCAAAATCACTGTCAACGGCGAGGATCGTGATGCCGGCCGAACCATGAGCGTCGAGTTCAAAGACGTGGGCAGCACGAAAGTTCAAATCCCCGAAGGCGCACAGAAAAAGCTTCAATGACCTGCTAGCGGCGAGGGCGTGTTTCGTCAACCCTCTATGGCCAAATACCAGCGGTGACCCGAGTCGGGAACACGGGGGAAAGCTGGCGGAAGGGGACGCTCGGAAAAGCCGTCTCGTGCCGCGACCGGCGTTAGCCTCGTTAGATGCGGAAGGGGTTCATTCCAAAATCCGCGCGCGGAAAAAGTTTTGGTTTCGGGTAATGGGCGCCTGGAAAGAAACGCTCCCCGTTTCATTGGTGAGGACCAGGAAGGGTTCCCAGGCGAAACCGGTGAGGGCACGCTCGATCAGGTACCGGTAACCTCCATGCCCTGCCAGGGACCAAGTCAAAACGCCATTGGTTTGCCCGGTCAAAGCCAACCGGCCTGCCACGAACTCCGGCAAACCCGCCGAGAGGGTGAAACTCTTCATGCCCTTCAGATATTGAGGGGTATTGAATAGACCTCCTCCCTCCAAATAAAGAATGCCGGAGCGCCCAAACTTGGCGCCAACAGCCCGAGCCTCCTCGTAGCTCGCGGCGCGCTGACGATCCCAAACGCGCACTTGCACAAAGGCAAACCCATCTGGGACCACGTTCGCCAATGTCAAAATGGTAGCGTAAAAGTATCCGGCAGCAGAACCCGAGCGGAATGGGATCGGTGTCCCCGTGGGTCGCATTCTTTCGAGCGAAGGGCCGCCGTAGAGTTGCGCCACAAAATTTGATCCGCTCAGGCGCGAGCCATCCACATCGAAAATAGGGGCCTCGACCTCATTGAGCATATGATTGTTGACAAAGAACATGCAACCTCCAGTCGCTGGCGGAGCACTGACCAGGCGCGCCGACAGGCTCCAGGCCAAGCCGGCCGCATTGGACACAGCCACTTTGTAGTCTCCCGCGTTGCTCGCCGTGAAAGAATCAAAGATGACATGACGATTCGTCGCAGCCAGCAACGGCTGGTTGTTCAAATACCATTGATAAGACGTGGGCTGGAGGCCTTGGGCCACGACGCTCAGAGCGAAATAGGTTCCGCATTCCACCGTGTCGCCATACGGCTGCAAGACGATCGTGGGTTGCTCGAATGCCTCCACTGAGAGGTTTACGACCGCCGAAGTGATGGCGCCGAATGCATTGGTCACCACTAGATAATATGGCCCGGCCTGGTTGATTGTCGTTCGTGGCAGGAGCAATACCGGTGCGGTTTTGCCAGGCAAGGGCGTGTTCTGAAAATACCATTGGCCGCGCAGTGGGAAGGTGCCTCGAATGGTCGCTTCGAGAATCGCGTCGTACCCGGCGTAGGCGGCACGGGAAACCGGTTGCTGAATGAAACTGGGCGGTTCCTGGGCCCACACTAACGACATTCCATCCAAAAACACGGTCTTACCGAGGGTCTGAAATTTCAGCTCCGTGAGGCTGCTGAGGGCAATGAAGGTGAAGTTCGTCCAGTACCACGTACCCGGAGGCGGAGTCTGAAGCTCCCCTACCACCTGGTTGTCCGCCAGGACGCGGAGCGGGGCCCAATCACCACCATAGGCGAATCGCAGTTGGTAAAGCCGCCCGGGGACCGTCGCCACATCCTGCCAGGCCAGCGTGTCCGGCGCCAGTTCAACATGACACTTTCCATCCGCTGCCTCGCGCAGGGTCTCATGCACATACCACCCTCCGCCTTGTGCCTTCCAGCAGCCGGTGTTGGTGATGGCGGTTTCCAGGCTGGAATCGCACATGATGTTTTCGACGATCACGGCCGCGGTGTTCTCGGAGACACCGTAGGAAACCACCACATCACCAATGGCCCCCGCCGGTGCGGTGGCGGCAATATAATAGTTCACGCCGCCGACCACCGGGTATTTGATGCGATTAGTGCCCATGCCCACCAGCACGAGATCCTCCAGCCGGTCTCCGCGATAGAGATAAAGGACCACATTCGTGGCCAAGCTGCCGTCGGTGGTGGCGGTAATGGCGCCGCTGATACCGGCGGGCAAAAGCCACCATAGACTCCGGTCGAGGCCCGGAGCGTAGTACGGCTCGCCAGCCTCCAAAGAAGCACCCTCTAGACTCACGGGAAAGGGGTGCAGCAGGTTTATCGCATTTCCGAACAGATCGTTGGTCGGGGGAAGTAGTGGCGCGAGCGAAAAACCAGCTTCGATCACCCCGGGAACCTCGGTATCGACTTGGAAATGATAGGTCGTGCCGGCCTCAGTCAAAAGGATGGAACCATGTTCGACCTTACGGACGAGGCGTAATTCAGCGAGACTCTCACCGATGTAAACTCCCACCTGGCCACGACCGGAGGGTGGCCAGGTGGCGGCGAAGGTGAGACGGCCCACAAACGGTGCCGTCCACGAATACCAAATTGTATGACCGACCGTGTTCGTGGATGGTTTCTGCTCACCAGCTTCCAGGGTGGCGAGCGTGTTATCCGCCGCGAACGAACAGTTGGTGCCGCTGAGCTTAATACGATCAGCAAAAGCATCGTTGACCAGGGGAAATTGCAGGAGCGTATGCAAGGTGAACGTCTCGGCGTCGGAGGGATATCTATACGCAGCGATTAGCACCCTTTCGCCCTTTTCCACATTAACGACCACCGCCGCATCAGACGAGCGTCCCGCCAATTCCAGGCTGCCGAGCGTGGCACCACGGTAAACGGCCACCGGGAGCCCGGTTGAAACCCGCAGCACGCCCTTCTGTGGCGCAGCATAACTCCACCACACACTGCCTGAGGGCGCGAGCGGCCACGGCTGGGGTTCGCCGGTTTCCATCGTGGACAAAATCGTGGATCCAGCGACCTCGTTCGCATAACCGGTCAAGGGAATTGACTGGTCAAATGCGTCGTTGGCTGCCGCTACTACCGTCGGAGTAAAGGTGTATTGAGCCTGGAGGAGCCCGTTGGTTCCGCGGCTGGGATAGGTTTTCAAATCCGCACCGTTAAGCCGAAGGCTGTACGTTGTGCCGGCGCTGACGGTGACGCTCGCCGTCTGGTTGCTCAATATACCATAAGTCGTCGAGGAGGCGGAGGTCACCAAGGGACCGAACACGGGGTTCAACTCCGCCAGGAGCGTTCCCTCGTAAACCGTGGTTTCGACCACCATGTTCCCACTGGCGATCGTATCCAAGGTCAAGGTGCCGTCCGCGGGCGCCGTCCACTTCCACCAGAGACTGGCATCCGCTCCGGAGATCAGTCCAGGTTCTCCTGGTTCCACGGTGGCCGACAGATTTGAGCCTGCCAGCGTTCCCGACGCACCACCAGTCAGAGTCGCATTGGCAAAGTCATCGTTGGCGGCAGGTGGATAAACCATGACCTTAACCGCGCCGCCAGTCGGTCCATCCACGGCAATAAAGTAATCCTGACCTCCCACGACTCGAACCGGCGCGCCACTGGGAGAACTTACGAGTGCCAGGTTTCCCAGAGCGCTTCCGGTGTAGACTCGACAAAACATGTTCGCCTCGCTCCCGAGCACGCAAAATCCACTCGGGCCGGTCCAGGCAGCGACCCATTTAAACCATACGGAACCATGGTCGGTCGCATCGCGGTGAACAGGTTCTCCCAATTGATGGGTGGCCAAGGTCGTGTCACTGGAGCCGGTGTACGTTCCATCCGCCAAGGCGATGAGTGGGGCAGCCGCTTCAAAATTGTCGTTGGTGAATGCCGCGAGCACCTTCACGGAAATTTCCGCGGTTCGGCGCACGACTCCCAAATTGTCCGTGGCACGCGCGGAGAGGGTGTAAACTCCTGGCAAGGTCGGCAGCCACGAACACGCGAAAGGTGGTGCCGATGCCGCGGCGACGAATTGGGTGCCGACGAAGAATTCCACGTTCGAGAGCATCAATGACGGCGTATGATTTGTCAGCGCGAGGCGAATGGGTTGGCCGACGGGGACGATGGTGCCAGCCAATGGTTCGGCCAATTGGATGCTTTCCAAACCGAGTGATAATTGGAAGAAATCAACGAAGGAATCGAGCGAATCGACGGCGATCTGGTACGTCTGGCCCGCCGTTGCAGGGAAGGCAACAACGCAATTTGACCGGCCACCGCCGGCTGCTATTGGCACCAGGACCGCCAGTTGATTCCCGGTATACACCGCCGCGCGCTGGTAATTGAACGTCCCGGCGTTGGACACGGCCAGGCGGGCCATCCCATTGAGCGGTGCCTCCCACGTCCACCACCTCGAATTTTCGGCCGGCAAGCCGGCATGAGCAGGTTCTCCGGTTTCGGCACTTGCGCCGAAGGTGGAACCAGACGTCGAAATCGATTCACCAACCAGGAGCGAACGCTGGGCAAAGAAATCGTTGTTCGCGTTCGTGGTCTGAGCAAAGCACGGAATTGCTGCCAGTAACAGCGCCGTAACCCAAATGATCTTCATAATTGGTTTGGAAGCTGGAAGATCCGCATTCCCCGCGCGGCAGAGCCTTGGTCCTTCCCGCATCATGCTCAATTGATAAGCAATAGTTAATAAACGGTCAGCACATATCTTGCTAAAATCACACCTTATTTTGCCATCAACCGAAATCACGGCCGTTCTAATGACCACGGCGGTGTCCGGGCCCAGTCGTCACGAGTAGCTCACCCCAAGCGCGGCTGGTGCAGGCTGCTTTGCCCAGACCAGGGATGTCCTTACACCCGCAGGATGGAAGCGTGCGTCACAGTCCACAATTCGCAGCACTGTCCGGGGATTTGACTTGACCAGTCGCCCGGGTGTGGTACGGGTGATTTTAGGTGAAAACTTTCCTGATTTTGGTTATTGGGGTGGTTATCGGCGCAGCGGCACTTTGGTTCCTTACCGATGCGCAGGGAAAGCGTCATGCCCAGGAAATGGGACAGTCTTTGGAGAGCGCGGCGGTTTCCGCCCGCGACGCGGTGCAGGAGAAACTCAAGTCTCTGAACCTGCGCACGAACGACTTTAAGGAGGAACTGGAGCGAACCGGCAAGGTTGTACGCCGCAAAGCGCAGGAGGCTGGAGCCGCCATCGCTGATGCAACGGCAGACGCCCGAACCACCGCCGCGATCAAGACCAAGTTCCTGGCCGCAAAGGATGTTCCCGCGATCGGGATTTCAGTGAATACCACCGCAGGAGTAGTGACCTTGTCCGGCGCAGTGGAGCGCGAGGAGGAAATCAGCAAGCTCATGGCCCTGGCACTCGAAGTGGATGGCGCGCGCGAAGTGATTTCCACGCTTCAGGTGCTGCCCGCCGCAAAACGCAAGTAAAGTGCCGATTGCGCTCTATCGATGAAATCCAGCCGGGAACAACCGCCGGAGGAGCACGGTGCCAAAGCAACGAGATGCTGGCCCCCTGCCCCAGGTTTCCCCTCGCGGCGTTTTAGCTCTGGGAATGTCCACCGAATGATCACCTGATTTTCTCATGCCGAATCAAGCCCAATCAAAATCCGAAATTCTGCCAGGCACAATCAACCTGCCTTTCGCGGAGGGGATCTATGAGCAGTATTTGCGGGACCCAAACTCCGTACCGGAAGATTGGCGGCAGTATTTTGGCGCATGGGCGGACAACGAGTTGCGCTTCCCGAGTCCATCGTTCGGACCGTCCTTCAAACCTACCAGCATCTTCAACCCGCCACCACCCGCCACCACCTCCGGCATTGGGCATTCGGAACGCGAGACCGCGGCGCTCGCCGACCGGGTTTACTTGCTGACGCGGTTGTATCGTGTGCGCGGGCATCGCATTGCCCAGGTTGATCCCCTCGGGCTTCCCCAGCCGGTTCCGCCGGAATTGCAGCCCGAGTTCTTTGGCCTGACCGAGGCGGATATGAGCCAACCGGTCTACAGTGAGACCTTCCAATATGCAGGCACGCTCACGCTCGGCCAGTTGCTGGAACGGTTGCGCAACACGTACTGCCGGTCCATCGGCGTGCAGTACATGCATATCGATGACCTGATTGTGCGCCGCTGGCTCCAGCGCCGCATGGAATCCACTCAGAACCATTTGCGACTCACCCGGGCCGAGCAGCTGCGCATTCTTACCCGGCTCACGGATGCCGTGACTTTTGAGGAATTTATCCGCAAGAAATTTCCCGGAGCAAAAACGTTTTCGCTGGAAGGCTCCGAGAGCATCATTCCGCTGCTGGATCTGGCCATTGAAAAAGCGGGAGACCAGGGCATTCGCGAAATTGTGTTTGGCATGGCGCACCGCGGTCGACTCAACGTGCTCGCCAATATCATGGGCAAAAGTCCTCGCCGGATATTCCGCGAGTACGCGGACCTGGATTGGAAATCCAGCTCGGGCCGCGGCGATGTGAAATATCACCTGGGGCACAGCTCGGATTGGACCACGGCAAAAGGTGGGAAAGTGCATCTGTCGTTGTGCTTCAATCCCAGCCATCTGGAATTTGTGAACCCGGTGGCCCTGGGTCGCATCCGCGCCAAGCAAGACCATGACGGGGATGTGGATCGCACGAAAGGCCTGGCCATCATGATCCATGGTGACGCGGCATTTGCAGGGGAAGGCGTGGTTCAGGAGACTCTGAATCTCAGCCAGCTATCGGGCTACAGCGTAAATGGCTCCTTACACGTGGTGCTTAACAACCAAATCGGATTCACCACCAGCCCTGCGGAAGCCCGGTCCACTCCTTATGCCACAGATGTCGCGCGCATGCTGCAAATCCCGATTTTCCACGTTAACGGGGAAGATCCAGAAGCGGTGGCCCAGGTCGTGCGCCTGGCGTTGGACTTTCGCCAGGAATTCAAGCGCGATGTCGTCATCAACATGTATGGGTACCGCCGCCTGGGCCATAATGAAGGCGATGAACCCGCCTTTACCCAGCCGGTTCTTTACCACGCCATCGCCCGGCGCAAACCCGTTCGCGAAGGCTACCTCGAGCACCTGCTGAAATTGCAGGAAGTCACCCGGGAGGAAGCTGACTCGATCGCCGCCATGCGCCGGGAAGTACTCGAAAAGGAGCTATCCGAATCGCAATCCAGCAAGGGCCCCGTGGCTCCGGACCAGTTTCGCGGAGTATGGTTGAATTACCGGGGTGGGCCTGAACCAGAGGATAAAGACCCGGTTCCAGCAGTTCCCAAGGAGCAACTCGCGGCCTGGCTCGAAGCCCAGACGCGATTGCCGGAGGATTTTCATCCGCATCCGAAGATCAAGAAGATACTGCAAAGCCGGCAGCAAATGGCCGCCGGCAATGAACCGCTCGACTGGTCTGCGGCCGAGTCGCTGGCCTTCGCCAGTCTGAGTTGTTCCGGCTTCCGGCTGCGGATCAGCGGCCAGGATAGTGAACGCGGCACCTTCAGCCATCGCCACTCTGTCCTCCACGATTCGCAGAATGGCCGGCGTTATATGCCGTTGCGCCACCTGGCTGCCGGACAGGCGCCCATCGAAATAATCAACAGCCCCCTATCAGAATCTGGCGTATTGGGCTTTGAATACGGTTACAGCCTCGAAACGCCTGATGGGCTTATCGTTTGGGAGGCCCAGTTTGGAGATTTTTGGAACGTGGCCCAGCCGATCGTCGATCAGTTCATCGCCAGTGCGGAAGACAAGTGGCAATGGTTAAGCGGATTGGTTCTGCTTTTGCCACATGGCTTTGAAGGCCAGGGCCCGGAGCACTCCAGCGCGCGCGTCGAACGCTTTCTCATGCTGGCGGCCGACGACAACATCCAGGTGGTGTACCCGTCAACCCCCGCCCAGTTTTATCACTGTTTACGCCGGCAAGTGCTGCGGTCCTGGCGCAAACCGCTCATCGTCATTACGCCCAAGAGCCTGCTGCGCCATCCCAAAGTCGTGTCCAGCCTGGAATCGCTTGCGCAGGATAGGTTCCATCGCATTTTGCCCGATACGCTGGCGCGCCCGCCCGAGGCCGTAAAGCGCATCCTGCTTTGTACCGGCAAAATCTACTACGAATTGGAAGAGCATCGGGAACTGGAAAAGCGCGAAGACATCGCCATCATTCGGCTCGAACAGCTTTATCCGCTGAAATCTGAGACCTTGCAGGCAGCACTCGCACCCTATGCGCCGGGAACCCCGGTGTTCTGGGTCCAGGAAGAGCCCGCGAACATGGGACCCTGGACGTATCTGCTGGTGCGCTTTGGAACCAATTTGCCCGGAGGCTTTCCCTTCGCCGGCATCAGCCGCGCCGCGTCAGCCTCCCCGGCAACCGGCTCTCACCGGCGACACAAACAGGAGCAAGCCGAGATCATCTCCCGTGCCTTCACTGAGAAATAGCCTTTAATCACCGACAAATACATCCCTATGGATATTGAGCTCAAGATTCCCGCCATCGGAGAATCCATCAACGAAGTTGAAATTGGCGCCTGGTTAAAAGGCAAAGGAGATGCGGTCAAGAAGGACGAATCGCTGGTGAGCCTTGAAAGCGAGAAGGCCACCCTGGAACTCCCCTCACCCGCCGCCGGCATCCTGGTACAGATTCTTAAGCAGAAAGGAGACGTCGCCAAAATCGGCGATGTGGTGGGCTACTTGCGTCCGGCGGAAGGATCCGTATCGACGGCGCCAGTCACGGCCGAACCCAAAACCAAGCCTGCGCCGGAATCGAAAGAGAAGTCGGTTGAGTCAAGGATCATGCCCGCCGCTCAAAGAATCATCGAGGAGAACAAGCTGGATCCCGCCGCCATCGCGGCGACCGGCCCGGGCGGTCGAATCCTGAAGGAGGATGCCCTCCGCGCGGCCCAGCAAAAACAAGCCAAACCCTCGGAGTCCGATACCGTCCCCGAACTTCCGCCTAGCTTGTCAGGTGCTGTAACACCTGCTTCCCAACCGACGCCTGGACAAGTTCCCACCGCCGATTGGCGTCAGGAGGAAGTGGTGCCCATGAGCCGAATGCGGCGTACGATTGCCCAGCGCCTGGTCCAGGCCCAACAGACCGCCGCTCTGCTCACCACTTTCAATGAAATCGACATGACCGCCATCCTGGCTCTGCGGAAGGAATACGGAGAGGCCTTCCAAAAGAAATACCAGGTTAAGCTGGGATTCATGTCCTTCTTCGTCAAAGCTTGCATCGATGGCTTGAAGCAATGCCCGGCGCTGAACGCCGAGGTCCGCGAGAATAGCATCGTTTTTCGAAATTATTACGATATCGGCGTGGCGGTCGGGAGCGGCAAGGGTCTGGTGGTTCCCATTTTGCGGCACGCCGAACGCCTGAGTTTTGCCGAAATTGAGACGACCATTGCCGGCTTTGGTCAAAGGGCCAAGGAAAATAAAATCAGTCTGGCGGAACTACAAGGCGGCACCTTTACTATCAGCAACGGAGGCGTATACGGTTCCCTGCTGTCGACGCCAATCGTCAACCCACCGCAAAGCGGGGTGTTGGGCATGCACGCGATCCAGGATCGGCCAGTAGCCCGTGACGGACAGGTGGTGATCCGGCCTATGATGTACCTCGCCCTGACTTACGACCACCGTATCGTCGATGGTCGCGAAGCCGTCACGTTTCTGCGCCGGGTTAAAGAAGTGCTGGAAAGCCCCGCACGGATGCTGATGGAGATCTGATCAGATCCCGGGATCTAGCCCGGCATCTGTTTTCGCCGGGCTCTTTGCGGGCTGACGGAAGTCCACCAGCCAGCAGCGGAGCACATCGTCGAGCAACCGCACGAGGTCTTCGTAGGTGTGCGGTTTGACCCGGTAATCAAACACTCCCAGCTCGCGGGATTGGTCCACATCCAATTGCAGCTTCGAAGAGGTGAGCACCACGATGGGCAGGCCATTGAACTCTGATCGACCTCGCAGCCACCGCAGCACATCAAATCCATCCAGCAGCGGAAGTTTCAGATCCAGTATAAACAACTGCGGCTGCGGGAACCGTTGGCGATCAGTGAACCCACCCGAACCGGACAGGTAATCTATCGCTTCCTGCCCATTCTGCACGATATGGAGATTTTCTGTTACGCCGGCGCTCTTAAAGGCGCGTCGCAGCAGGAAAATGTCATTCTTGTCGTCTTCCGCCAGGAGAATGATGGATCGATGCGGCATGGTTCAATCGCTCATGACCTTGTTCATTATCGCACACCCTGCCCCAAACACAACTAGGCATGGCCCAGCCAATCATCACGACTCAAGGCGCGGAGATAGTGACCCATCCGGTTTGGCCATCTGGTCCCAAATAATAACCGGCGCCATTATTCTGGTTTTGCAGCACGACTCCCTGGAATGCGAATTTGGCGCCCGAGCCCGCCTGCATGACATTGCCGCTGAACCCACCGGTTGTCCGGTTAAAGGTCAGAGTTACCCGGTGCGGTCCTGCAAACGACAGCTTGCCGCTCGTCGAGACGGAAAAGGCATTAGTCAGCGGTTGTGAAAAGTGCGGTCCGGTGAGCACCATCACGCCGTTGGTCAGACTCAGCGGCAATTTGCCGCTTGGCGGAGGACTATAAGGGGAGCCCGTGACTTTCATGGTATTCGCCACCGGGTATCCGGCCTCCATCCGGTTCAGCACCGGTTTTCCGCTGGGACCATTGTACGCCGTGGGCCCAAAGCGAAGCCATCCAAACAGCGCGCCCCGCCCTTGTTGGATCGGAGCAAAAAGCGGCCACTGGCCGTCCGGTCCAAGTGCGGTCTGTTGGGCCAGGGTGTCACCTTGCACCGTGCGACCGTTTAACGTGAGTCGCCCATCCGCCCCGATCTTCACCCACCCCACTCCCGCTCCGTCACTGTTGGGCAATTCCTGCGGGAATATGAAAGTATAGGCCTTACCGTAAGGGGCGGGATTGGTGCGGGAATTGAAAGTATTGCGAAAGCCACTCAGGCCGGCTTCCCACGTAGGTGGCAGCGTTTGGGAAGAGTCGAAGTAGGCATTCCAAATCGACCCTTCCAATGTATTTGGATTCGTAAAATCCAAATGAAACCACCCGCTCAAGACCCGGCGAAAACTCCCATCCATGGGGCTCCCACGATAGATATCGATGTTATACCCCCAGCCCACTGCCCGTCCGCCGATGACCTCAGGCGTGTTATAACCCACGTCGCTGAAGTCAATCCGCCGGCCTTGCCAATAAATCGAACCGCTAACCTTCCCGGCGGAACTCAGCCTCAGGCTCACGCTGCCCGCACCCTCCAGCGAAGTGGAATTGGTGCTTTCGAAAAACAGGCCGTGGTAATCTCCAGCCACCGCTGGGAACGGATTGGGGACAAAGTTGGCGACGATCTGGAGGCCCGGCTCGACCACGAATGTATTGCACATTAAGCAAAAATAATCCGCCCAGCCGGCAAAAACATAGCCGGCACCCGGCCGAGGGGTGATTATGAGCAACTTACCATTCTTGAATTGCCGCCCATCGACATTCGGGGACAGTTTGCCGTTCCCTTTGATCTGCACGGACACCGTCGAATAGCCCGGACGGTCACCCTGGGCCAATGCTCCGAACGGGGCCGACAGCGCGACTGCCACCGCCAAAATGCCCATCGCTTTCATCAGCCAATCATATCACAACTAGAAATCTTTACGCCAGCGGTTTGACGAAAGTGCCCATTTCATTGGAAAAAACGCCAAAAGCGTCCCGCGACAAGCAAAATCTCTAAAATGATTTATTGCATCTGCGCATGATTGGGGTAAAAAATAGCAAAATTTGGTTTAAATTGTTCGAGGAGATCAGGATCTCCCAAAAAAATGAGCCGTAGTAACGCAAAACACATAAAAGAAAATCGGGGCGTCCAAATGGGACCGCCCGAAAAGCAGGGTTTATACGATCCGCAGTTCGAACACGAAGCCTGCGGCGTAGGATTTGTCGTCAACATCAAAGGACGCAAAAGCCATGGAATTATCCAGCAAGCCCTGCAAGTTTTGCTAAACCTGGATCATCGCGGTGCCTGTGGCTGCGAACACAATACCGGCGACGGCGCCGGCATTCTGATCCAGCCCCCACATGACTTTTTCAGCCTGGTCGCACGCGAGGCAAAGGTCAGCCTGCCGTCCCCCGGTGAGTACGGCGTCGGCATGGTGTTTCTGCCTCCGGATCCGGCCCAGCGCGGCGAGTGCGAAGCCATTTTTAACCAAATTGTCGCCGAGGAAGGCCAGCGCGTGCTGGGTTGGCGCACGATCCCGACCAGCAACGCGTCGCTGGGTACCACCGCCCGCGTCGCCGAACCGCTGATGCGCCAGGTCTTCATCGCACATGGCCCGAAAGTCGTGGATAACGCCCATTTCGAGCGCAAACTCTATGTCATTCGCAAGCGCGCCGAGAATGCGATCCGCTATTCCGGCAAAGTTGCGGGCGGACAGTTCTTCTATATTTCCAGCCTATCTTACAAGACGGTGGTGTATAAGGGCATGCTCTTGACCACGCAGTTGAAAGAGTATTATCCCGACCTGTCGCACCCCGCGATGGAATCGGCGCTGGCCCTGGTCCACTCGCGATTCAGCACCAACACTTTCCCGAGCTGGAACCGCGCTCATCCTTATCGGTATATCGCGCATAACGGCGAGATCAACACGCTCCGGGGCAACATCAACTGGATGCATGCCCGCCAGGCGTTGTTTGAATCAGATCTGTTCGGCGACGACATCAAGAAGTTGCTGCCGGTGGTTTGCACGGATGGCAGCGATTCCGCCATGCTGGATAACTCCCTCGAGTTGCTGGTCTTGGCAGGTAGATCACTGCCGCACGCGATCATGATGATGATCCCGGAGCCATGGACCAAACACGAAACCATGACCCCGGAAAAGCGTGCGTTCTACGCCTACCATTCCTGCATCATGGAACCGTGGGACGGCCCGGCATCCATCGCGTTTACCGACGGGCGCAAGATCGGCGCCGTTCTCGACCGCAACGGCCTGCGTCCGTCACGCTATTACGTGACCAAGGACGATACCGTCATCATGGCCAGCGAAGTGGGCGTGTTGGATGTACCAGCCGAGCGCATTCAACAAAAGGGCCGACTGCAACCGGGACGCATGTTCCTCGTGGATACGGAAGAGGGCCGGATCGTTGCGGATGAGGAGATCAAGACCCGGATCGCCACCGAGCTTCCGTACCAAATCTGGCTGGACAACAATCTGGTGCGCCTGGCCGATGTGCCCGATCCAGGCATCCTGCCGGAACCGGACCACGACTCGGTGCTGCAGCGGCAGCTTGCTTTCGGTTACTCGTTCGAAGACTTGCGCATTCTGATGGCCCCGATGGCCCGCGACGGCAATGAGGCAATCGGCTCAATGGGAACGGATACACCGCTGGCGGTGCTCTCCCGCAAGTCCCACTTGCTCTATAATTATTTCAAGCAACTTTTCGCGCAGGTCACGAATCCTCCGATCGACTGCATCCGGGAAGAGCTGATTATGTCCACCGAGACGGCTATCGGCTCGGAGCGGAACCTGCTCAAACCCGGACCCGAGCACGCACGGCTGATTGAGCTCAAGTCCCCGATTCTGACGAACGAGGAATTCGCGAAACTCAAACACGTACAGATGCCCGGCTTTAAGTCGATCAGTATTCCCATCCTATTCCCCGCTGCGGACGGCCCGAAGGGCCTGGCCAAAGCGATGGGGGAATTGCGGGCAAAAGTCAGCGAAGCCATTAAAGAGGGTGTGAACGTAGTCGTGCTGTCCGACCGCGGCGTTAACCACGATTGGGCGCCGATCCCGGCGTTGCTGGCGGTTTCCGGAGTGCACCATCATCTCATTCGGGAAGGTACTCGCACCCAGGTGGGCTTGGTGCTGGAGTCTGGCGAACCGCGCGAAGTTCATCACTACGCCCTGCTGATCGGATACGGGTGCGGAGCGATCAATCCTTACCTGGCCTTTGAAACCCTGGACGACATGCTGCGCCAGGGGTTACTGATCGACATCGATCACAAGACGGCGTGTAAGAACTATCTGAAAGCGGCCGTCAAAGGGGTGGTCAAAGTCATCTCGAAAATGGGCATCTCGACCATCCAAAGTTACTGGGGCGCGCAGATTTTCGAGGCGGTGGGGCTGAAACAGGCCATGGTAGAGGATTACTTCACCGGCACACCCACTCGGGTCGAGGGTGTGGATATCGAAGTCGTCGGGCAGGAAGTCCTGGAGCGGCACAATCGGGCTTACCCAGAACGCTCCGCGGGTGCACCCGTGCTGGACACCGGCGGCCAATATCAATGGCGCGACGACGGAGAGTATCATCTTTTCAATCCTCAGACTGTGCATCGTCTGCAGGCTGCGGTACGCACCGGAAGCTACAAGCTCTTCCAGGAGTATTCCGGCCTGGTCAACGAACAGAACAAGAATCTCTGTACTCTGCGCGGGCTGCTGGATTTCAAGAAATTCAAGCCGATTCCCATCGAAGCAGTTGAGTCGGTGGAGTCGATCATGAAGCGGTTTAAGTCGGGTGCGATGAGCTACGGCTCCATCAGTAAAGAAGCGCACGAAACTCTCGCGATCGCGATGAATCGGATCGGCGGCCGCAGTAATACGGGTGAGGGCGGTGAAGATCCTGAACGGTTCGTGCCCCTGCCCAATGGCGACTCCAAAAACAGCGCCATCAAACAAGTCGCTTCCGGCCGTTTTGGCGTGACTAGCCTCTACCTGGTCAACGCCAAGGAACTCCAAATCAAGATGGCCCAGGGCGCCAAGCCCGGCGAAGGCGGCCAGTTGCCCGGGCAAAAAGTCTATCCCTGGGTCGCCAAAACCCGCCATTCGACTCCCGGCGTGGGGCTGATTTCTCCTCCGCCGCACCACGATATTTATTCCATTGAAGACCTGGCAGAGCTGATTCACGACCTGAAGAACGCGAACCATTACGCGCGGATCAGCGTGAAACTGGTGTCGGAGGTCGGAGTGGGCACCATCGCCGCGGGCGTTGCCAAAGCACATGCGGATGTGGTCCTGATCAGTGGTTACGATGGTGGCACGGGAGCCTCACCGCAGACCGGGATCAAGCACGCAGGTATTCCCTGGGAGTTGGGCCTCGCCGAAACTCACCAGACACTGCTGCTGAATGATCTGCGCTCGCGCATCATCGTGGAAGCGGACGGCCAACTTAAGACCGGTCGGGACGTGGTCATTGCCGCGCTCCTGGGCGCGGAGGAGTTTGGATTTGCGACCGCACCACTAGTGGCGATGGGCTGCATCATGATGCGGGTCTGTCACCTCAACACCTGCCCGGTGGGAGTGGCCACTCAAGATCCGGAATTGCGCAAGCGTTTCGCCGGCCAACCGGAACACGTGGTCAATTTCATGCGCATGATCGCACAGGAAGTGCGCGAGTTGATGGCGCAGCTCGGCTTCAAACAGATGAACAAGATGATCGGACGCTCCGATCGTCTGGAAGTTCGCAAAGCCATCGAGCACTGGAAAGCCAAGGGATTGGACTTCAGCCGAATCCTGTTCCAACCCGAGGTACCCACGGACGTGGGACGGTTTTGTCAGGTGCCCCAGGATCACGGGCTGGACAAAGCCATGGACAACACCGTGCTGTTGAAACTCTGCGAGCCGGCCATTCTCCGAAAAGAAAAGGTCATGGCGGTGTTGCCGATTCGCAACGTAAACCGCGTCGTCGGCACCATCGTGGGCAGCGAGATCACCCGGAAATGGGGGATGGAAGGGCTCCCTGAGGACACTATCGACCTGCAGTTCTCCGGCAGTGCCGGCCAAAGTTTCGGTGCTTTCATGCCCCGCGGGATGACCTTCACCCTGGAGGGTGACGCCAACGATTACGTCGGCAAAGGTTTGTCGGGCGGGAAGATAATTGTGTTTCCACCGCGCAAGTCCACGTTTGTGCCGGAGCAAAACATCATCATCGGCAACGTGGCCTTTTACGGCGCCACCGGCGGGGAAGCCTACATTCGCGGGATGGCGGGTGAACGTTTCTGCGTCCGGAATAGCGGCGTAAGCGCAGTAGTGGAATCCGTGGGCGATCACGGCTGCGAATACATGACCGGCGGGCGGGTGGTCGTGCTCGGGCAAACGGGCCGCAATTTTGCGGCCGGCATGTCCGGCGGAGTCGCGTACGTGCTGAACGAGACCGGGGACTTTCCGAAGAAATGCAACGCGCAAATGGTGGCGCTCGAAAAACTCGAGGAAGCCGACGAGATCGAGCAACTGTGGAAGATGATTCAACGCCACCAGAGTTACACCCAGAGCGCCCTGGCCGCCCGCATCCTGGCGGACTGGAAGGGTCTCGTGCCCAAGTTCGTCAAAGTGATGCCCAAAGATTATAAACGCGTGCTGCAATCCATGAAACGGATGCAGGACGCGGGATTGAGCGGGGAAGCCGCCATCATGGCCGCCTTCCAGGAAAACTCGCGCGACGCCGCGCGGGTCGGCGGCGGTTAGACCCGGACAACCAAGCAAGACACACGATGGGAAAACCCACAGGATTCATTGAGTATTTGCGCGAACTGCCGCTGGATCGTTCAGCGGTGGATCGAATTCGCGACTGGAACGAGTTCCACCTCCACATGGAGGAAGGAAAATTGCGCGAGCAAGCAGCTCGTTGCATGGATTGCGGCATTCCCTTCTGCCACACCGGCACCCTGCTCAACGGCATGGCGTCCGGTTGCCCGATCCACAACCTGATCCCGGAATGGAACGACCTCGTTTACCGCGGCCTGTGGCGCGAAGCCCTGGACCGCCTGCACAAGACCAATAATTTCCCCGAATTTACCGGCAGAGTCTGTCCCGCACCGTGCGAAGGTTCCTGCGTCTTAGGGATCAACGCGCCTCCGGTCACCATCAAGAATCTGGAATACACGATTATTGACCGGGGCTGGGAACAAGGCTGGGTCGTGCCCGAACCACCAAAGGTCCGCACCGGCAAGAAAGTCGCCGTGGTAGGTTCCGGGCCCGCGGGTCTCTGTGCCGCCGCGCAACTCAACAAGGCGGGACATTGGGTCACCGTGTTTGAGCGCGCGGACCGTGTTGGCGGACTCCTCATGTACGGCATCCCGAACATGAAACTCGATAAGGAGGGGGTCGTGCTGCGCCGCATCCGCCAACTCGAGCAGGAGTCCATTAAATTTGTCACCGGCACCGAAATTGGCGTGAATTATCCGGCGGAAAAACTGCTGAATGAATTCGACGCCGTTGTCTTGTGCACCGGCGCCACCAAACCTCGCGACCTGCCGATCGAAGGCCGGCAGCTCAAAGGAATTCATTTCGCCATGGAATTCCTCACGGGCAATACCCGATCCCTGCTGGAGCGCAATCGCAACGGAAGCTTCGTTTCGGCGGAAGGCAAAGATGTGATCGTCATCGGCGGTGGCGATACCGGCACCGATTGCGTGGGAACCTCTCTGCGACATGGATGCAAAAGCATCGTCCAGGTGGAAATACTGCCGCGCCCGCCCCAGGATCGTCAGGGGGATAATCCCTGGCCCGAATGGCCGAAGGTTTACCGCATGGATTACGGACAGGAAGAGGCCGCTGCCAAGTTCGGCGCGGACCCGCGAGTTTACCTGACCACCGCAAAGAAGTTTGTGGGGGATGCGGAAGGCAGAGTCAAGGAAGTGCATACCGTTCAAATTGAATGGACACGCAATGACAAGGGCCAGTTTGTTCCGAAGGAAGTGCCCGGTACCGAAGCGGTGCGACCGGCGCAACTGGTGCTGTTAGCGATGGGCTTCCTGGGACCCGAGCAACCGCTGTTGGACGCATTGAAAGTCGAACGCGACGCGCGGTCCAATGTGAAGGCCGAGTTCGAAAAGTACGCCACGAACATCAAGGGCGTTTTTGCCGCCGGCGACTGCCGCCGGGGCCAAAGCCTGGTGGTTTGGGCTTTCAACGAAGGACGCGGGGCGGCGCGCGAGTGTGATCGTTACCTGATGGGTCGCACCTATCTGCCTTAACCACCGGCTCTTACGCGCTCGTAGCAATCACGGCGAGATTACTCGTGCTCACCCGAGCCGGGGAGAAGCCAACCTTTGGCTCCTGATCGCTCTTTGAAGCTGTCGCGGCTTCACGCTTCGTATGCTTTGGTTCCATGTCAAAATCATGTAACCTTTCTTTCGATTCCTGCGTTCCTTAGAGCGAGGCAGCGATCCTGCTGCCGAGGGAACCAGAATGTTATGAATGCTATCAAAATTACCGCTGCCACGATGTTGGTGCTCGCCAACCTCCAAGGTTGGGCCACTCCGCTGCAAAAAGGCGATGTCCCGGCAGAGCCTTACTGGGTACTCCACCTCGATTGCGACAAATTAAGACCCACGGCGCTCGGTCAATTTCTATTGGCCGAGATGGATAAGCCGGAGGCTCAAACTAAAATTGCGTCGTTCACCGCGATCTTCAATTTTGATCCCCGCCAGCAATTGCATGCGGTAACCCTCTACGGCACTGGTAATCGACCTGAGGACGGCGTGTGCCTGGTCTACGCGGATGTGGATCCAGCCCGGTTGGAAACTCTGGCCAAGGGTGCCAAGGATTATCAAAGCACAACTTACAAACAGTTCGTTATCCATAATTGGATAGATGATAAGCCTCGCCTCAAATCTGGCCAACCTCACCGCACCTACGCCGCCATTTACGGCAATAAAGTAGTCGCCTTCGGACAAAAGGAATCCCAGGTGGCGCTGGCCCTCGACGTCTTAAGCAAGCAAACCCTCAACCTGGACAGCGCGAGCCTGTGGCCGTTCACTGCCGAAGGCGCGGACTACGTCCAGGCATTTGCTCGAAAAATGAATCTGCCGGATACTGACCCTAATGCGGCCATTTTCCGACTCACCAAAATGTTGCGGTTCCAGATGGGAGAGGCGCAGGGACAGGCAAAAGCGGTCATGACTTTCTCCGCCGATAATGAAGAAGTGGCCTCACACCTAACCTCCATCGCCAATGGCCTGGTTGCGCTGATGAAATACCAGAAGACCAAGCCGGAAACGAGTCGGTTGGCTGAAGCCCTGACCTTAAAGCAAGAGGCGGAACAACTGGTGGTGACCGCCGGCATGTCGGCTACCGAGTTAATCGATTTGATCAAGGCAGGCGCCGCCAAAAAGGCGGCCAAACCAAACTAGGACAAGCCAGCCTGTGGAACACGACCTCGCGCCAATTGCTGATCACGAACTCGCCCGAAGAACCCGGGCGGGTTCCATTTCGGCGTTTGAAGAGTTGGTGCGACGCTATGAGGATCGTGTCTTCCGACTCACGGCCGGTTTTACGCGGAACGAAGCAGACGCACGTGAACTCACTCAGGACACTTTCCTCAAAGCCTTTCAGTCCATCGGCCAATTCCAAGGGGAAAAGTCTTTTGCCGCGTGGATCTTCACGATCGCACGACGCAAGTGCATCGATCATTTTCGCGTGCAACCTCCAAACGGTGAAAGCCTGGATCCTGAGACGCCCGGAACCGGTAATCCCGCAGAAGTTCTGACCGAACGGGAGGATGGGGATAATTTATGGAAATTCGCCCGGCGATCCCTTTCCGGTGACGAATTCCAGGTCCTCTGGCTCAAGTATATGGAAGGACTGAGCTTTGACGAAATCGCGCAGGTATTAGGCAAGAGTCGCACCTCCACCAAAGTGCTGGCCTTTCGCGCCCGCCGATCCCTGGCGCGCAAACTGGCACACGGCGATGCGGCAAGACTCGATCGCGACATTCGCGGACCACGCTCTTCGCCAGTCCCCAAAATCTTCAATTCAGCAATTAATCGAAAGGAGGCACATCCGTGAAGATCTCCTGGCTTTCAGAATTCAAAGTCTGGTCGGCGTTGGACCGCGGAGAAACGGTTACTCCCCTGCCCCCTCCGGGAACCAAAGCTGCTGAGTACCTTCACCAGGCCACCAAACTTGATGGTGCTCTCAAGGCAGCGCCTTCCCCGTTCCAATCGCCCCAAGGGCTCCATGAACACATCATGACCCGGCTCCGGGCCGCGGATCGGGACCTGACAGCAATCACCACCCGTCACCACTGGCCTCGGGTCCTGGGCTTGGCTACCGCCATTGGCCTCATGGCAGGTTTGCTCTGGATCGCTGAAGTGGGAAATCAAAGGCAGAACCTGCCTTCTCGCACGCCTCTGAGTGCCGAGATCGTCATGGAATCCGTCAATTTTGTCCCGGCCGCTGATCTCTCGCCCTCGTTGCTTGGACCGTTGACCGAGGAAATGGACCACGTGGGCCAGGATGTGCTGAGCGCTGCCAACCGCTTACTGGCGAGTATTCCTTAGCGGCTGCTATAGCAGGTGAGAATCGGACTTTTAGTGCCGGTGTCGCGGCCGACATTCGGCACAAACGCTGGGGAGGAAAGCGACCAGGGCGTCCCTGATCTGGGACGCCCTGGCGCCTTGTACGAAAGATGGCTCAGACGGAGGCCGTTTCGCCCACTTGGAAGCGGACAAATCGGCGAATGACGATCTCATCGCCAATTTGCTTGGCGATAGATGCCACATGGTCTTTCACCGAGATCTCGGAATTCTTCTTCACGAAACCCTGGTCGATCAGGCAGCAAGTCTGATAGAACTTTTCCAGTTTGCCTTCGACGATTTTCGCAATTGCCTGCGGCGGCTTGTTCTTCACTTGTTCCGCGGCAATTTCCTTTTCCTTGGCAATCACCGCAGCCGGCACCTCTTCGCGAGTCACGGCCGTCGGACTGCCAGCGGCGATCTGCAACGTTATGTCGCGAACGAGTTGTCGGAACTCGTCATTGGCGATCGTAGCTTCCTTGCCGGCGCCCACTTCCACCAGGACTCCGACTTTGGCGCCGGTGTGCACGTAAGCAGCTACCAAACCATTACCACTGACCTCCATTTTGGCATGGCGCGGGATTTGGATATTCTCGCGGATCGCGGCGACCATCTGAATGCGGTCGACTTCGAAATCCGGCTTTTCCTCGGTGGCGAGGCGTTTAGCCACGTTATCCGCGAAGGTGCGGAACATCTCATTGCGAGCCACAAAGTCGGTCTGGGAATTGACTTCCACCAACACTCCAAGGCGTCCGCCCGGAGCGATGTATTGGGCGATGACCCCTTCACGGGCTTCGCGTCCACCTTTGGTGGTCGCGGTAGCCGCGCCCTTTTTGCGCAAAATATCCACAGCCACACTCAGATCGCCGTTGGCTTCAGTGAGCGCCTTTTTGCAGTCCATCATGCCGGCGTTGGTCATCTCACGCAACTTACCCACGGCGGCAGCAGTAATTTCAGCCATAAAAATAATCGATAATAATCAAGGTTAGTAAAGGACCGGAAGCGGCTTTGACACCGCTTCCAGACCGGAATTCCGTCAGAGCCTTAAACGGCAGGCGCCGGGGCGGCCGCAGGAGCAGGCACGGCGGCGGGCGCCGCAGCGTCTGCCTCAGGTGCCGGGGTGACAGCAGCTTCGTCCTGCGATTTGCGTCGCGCGTATTTGGCCTCGTACTCCGCCTGCGCCTGGGTGACCACCTGGCCAACCGTCGCGAGAATCATACGCACCGAACGGATCGCGTCGTCGTTACCGGCAATCGGGTAGTCCACCTGGTCGGGATCACAGTTGGTATCCACGATCGCAACCACAGGAATTTTGAGGCGGCGAGCTTCGGCAACGGCGTTATGCTCGCGCTTGACGTCCACAATGAACATCGCACCGGGGTGCTTGTCCATCGAGCGGATGCCGTCAAAAAACTTCACCAACCGGGCGGCTTCACGGCGAATAACAGACTGTTCCTGCTTTACGTAAACATTAATGCTGCCGTCGGCCTCCATCTTCTCAATTTGTTTGAGGCGTTGGATAGACCGCTTGATGGTGGCGAAATTGGTCATTGTGCCGCCCAGCCATCGTTCCGTCACGTAATACTGGCCGCATTCCTTGGCCGTTTCCTTGACCGCCAGTTGGGCCTGCTTCTTTGTTCCGACAAACAGCACTTTTCCACCCTTGCGAACGGTCTCCGCCAAAAAGGCACAGGCGGCGTCCAACTGGGTGAGGGTTTTGCTGAGGTCGATGATATGGATGCCGTTGCGGGCGTCGAAGATGAACGGTTTCATCTTCGGGTTCCAACGTTTGGTTTGGTGCCCAAAATGAACACCAGCATCCAACAACTCTTTAACTCCAATACTGATCACAAGGTTTCCTTTGGTTGTCGATTCGCCTTCGCGAACCATCCCGCGGAAAGTCGGGATTTCGTTTAGTTCTGTTGTGGCCGCCCGCAAAACTTTTGCGGGAATTTAAGGCCGTTCTTTCGCTTTCGAACCTGGGCCTGATGCTCGAGCTCGACGCGAGCTGAGAAGATTATCAAGGAATGGGGCAATGGCAATCCGAATTATGGGGATTTTTCGGAGGTAAATTTGCCAGGATCAGAATGACTTTACCTCCTCCCATTCCTTGCCTTACAGCACATTTGCGTTCATCCTGACCGTATGGGGTCGGTGCCTATGCTAGCGGCGGTGAGCGTCCTGGTCTTCACCGGGGCGAGCTTTTTCTTTTCGCTGGCGGAGACCTCGCTTTTTTCCCTGGGCCGCTGGCAAGTCAAGCAACTCCAGGAACGCCATCCGCAAAAAGGAGCATTGGTCGCGGGCCTGCTGGCTCAACCGCAGGATTTGCTGGCGACCATCGCGTTAGGGAACACGTTCGCCGGAGCAGCGATGCTGGCGGTCTTTCTCTGGATGGCATTGAAAGGCCACTGGCCGTGGTCTGTTGCCCTGGTAGGGCTATTTGCGTTGAATTTGGTCGGAGGAGAGGTGTTGCCGAAAACCATGGCGGTCCGACGGCCTGATGTCTGGGCCTCGCGCCTGGCTAGGCCGCTGGCGTTTTTGCTGATGCTTGCCAAGCCGGTTTGCCGCATCGCCCAGCTCACGAACTCCTCCATCATTCGCGCCTTCACTCCGCGCGGCTTAAAGCCACAACAGGCGCTCACGGACGCTGACTATCAGGAATTGCTGGAAATGGCCTTCCAAAGCGGCGCCCTCGCGCTGTCCGAGAAAGAAATCATCCTGCAAATCATTGGTTTAGACCGCCGGACTGTGAAGGAGGTCATGAAACCGCGCTCTCGAATGGCGGCAATTTCCGATGACCTGTCGATCGAGGAGATGATGGATGCAGCCAGGCGACATAAGCACCGGCGCCTACCCATCTATGACGAAACCCCGGATACGATCGTAGGAATTCTGAACACGCGCGCCCTGCTTCTGGATCCCCAAATCGATCTGGCCGATGCGATCGAATTTCCCTCTTTCGTACCGGAATCGATGAATCTGCTGCAGTTGTTCATCAGCTTGCAGCGCCAGCGACGCGGACTGGCCATCGTCATGGATGAGTTTGGCGGAACGGCGGGGATAGTGACCCTCGAAGATATCCTGGTGGAAATTATCGGAAAAATGCGGGCGGACACTGGAGCGCCCGGAATGCTCATGGAAAAGCTGGGATCGGGACGGTGGAAGGTCTCTGGAGCGATGCGCATCGATGATTTTCGGCGCGAATACCCGGGAATTGGCGACGTGCCGGAAGTCGAGACCATGGGCGGACTATTGACGATGCTGATGGATGTCGTCCCCAGTGCCGGAGAGTCGGCATCCTACCGTGGCTTAAGGCTGACAGCTCTGGCGTCTGACGATCGGCGAGTGCGTGAATTGATGGTGGAGACGCGCGATGCCAAGCCCGAGCCAAGCCCGGCCGAGGGAAGGAGTGGCGCTTGACCTCAATGGAAACCATCCTTTGGAGTGGCTTCGCCGGTGCGCTCTTCGTTTCGTTCCTGCTCTCGGGTATGGAGTCCGGCGTTTTTGCCCTTAGCCGGCTGCGAATCCGCCAACGAATGCGGGCCGGACTCCCCTCCGCCAAGGTCTTGCACCAATTTCTCCAGAATCCCGAAAACTTTTTGTGGACTATCCTGGTGGGCAATACGCTCGCAAATTTCTTCATTCTTGGCGTCATTTTGCTGGCGTTGCATCAGGCTGTGGGCGGATCGCGGATCGCACTGGCCCTGGCCTTTTCGGTCGCCGTCGTCCTGGTATATGCCTTTTTTGACCTGCTGCCGAAAATGGTCTTTCGCACTTTCCCCAACCGGCTGTGCGTGTTTTGGGCACGCCCGTTCAAGGTGATCCATTGGTTCCTGCGTCCCCCGGTGAGCCTGGTGGAATCGTGTTCCAACTTGTTGTTAAAATTGAAAGGCGGCAAAACTTTCAAAGGCTATCTCTTCGGGAACCGTGAGGAACTGCGCCTGGTCATGCAGGAGACTGCGCAGGGGCTTAGCTCTGAAGAGCGCACCTTGATCAACCGTGTCCTGGACTTGCAGAATCTCACCGTTAGCAAAGCCATGACACCTCTGGCAAAAACCGTGACGGTCCCCGCCCAAATGCCGTTGGAAGGTGTGCTCAAATTGGCGCGCGAACGAAAATTCAGCCGTATTCCGGTCTCGGACATCCGCGGCGGAGAACCGCGCATCGTGGGGTTGCTTTCGCTGGATGCCCTGCTCTACAGCGAAGATCTGGACCCGGCTCGACCCGCTTCCGAGTTCTTGCGACCGGCGCTGTTCCTGGAAGAAGATCTGCGACTGGAATCGGCGCTGCGCCGCATGCAACGCGGCGGACATCGACTCGCCATCGTCTTGTCCCGGGACCAAAGGGAAATCGGCGTCCTCGGCTTGCAGGATGTGCTGGGGCCGATCTTCGGGGAGGTGACCCTTTAACATGCACTGGGACAGCGTCATTGACATTTCGCTGCGCATCACGGCGGTGCTGGTCCTGGTACTATTGAACGGCTTTTTCGTCGCCGCGGAATTCGCCCTGGTTAAAGTACGCGACACGCAGTTGCAGCCGATGATCGCGGGTGGAAGTAGGAAGGCGAAACTGGCACAATCAATCCTGCATCGATTGGATGCGTTTTTGAGCGCGGCGCAGTTGGGTATTACCCTGGCCAGCCTGGGCCTGGGTTGGATTGGAGAACCGGTGTTCACCATGGTGTTGGCCCCGGTATTTACTTGGGTGGGAGTCGATTCGGCGCAAGTTCGACACGTGCTCGGGTTCGTGATTGGATTCTCCGCACTGACGTTTCTTCACATTAGCGCGGGAGAACAAGCGCCAAAATGGCTCGCCATCCAGAAGCCGTTGCCCACCGCATTGGGTGTCGCCTATCCGATGCTTTGGTTTTATCGCGCCTCCTATCCTTTCGTCTGGGTCCTGAATTGGTTCTCGCAATGGCTGCTGCGGCAGGTCGGCATTGAACCAGTGAGTGAAGCTGCCGGGGGCCATTCCGAAGAGGAACTGCGCCTTCTGCTTGCCGCCACTCCAAAAGCCGCCGGGGCACCATCCCTAAGCCGGGAAATTCTGCTGAATGCACTCGATCTCAAACGTCGTCTCGCTCGGGAGGTGATGCGACCTCGCCAGGAAATTGTCCCGTTGGACACCACCGCCGGAATTGCGGAATGCTTGGATATTGCCGAAAAGACGCGTTACTCGCGATTCCCGCTCTGCCGCGAGGGCAACCTGGATCAGTCCCTCGGCGTAATCCACATTAAGGATTTGTATGCCATGCGCTTGAAAGCGCGGAGCGCGGCAGAGCTAATGCCGGTAGCGCGCAAGATCATCTATGTGCCGGAAACCGCCCGCCTCGAAAAATTGCTCCGCTTGCTCCTGGATCGCAAACTCCACCTGGCTCTGGTCGTGGACGAGTACGGCGGCACCGTCGGCATGGTGACCCTCGAGAACATTCTCGAGGAATTGGTAGGTCAAATTCAGGATGAATTCGACCAGGAGAAACCCCTGCTGGTGCGCCGGGATGATCAATCCTGGGAAGCGGCAGGAGCACTACCTTTGCACGAACTCGAAGAACTGGTTGGCCAATCGTTGGCGGAAGATGGCATCACGACCGTCAGCGGTTGGATCACTCATCGGTTGGGAGGCTTCCCGCAACCGGGTGACGTGGTGCCGGTCGGCGGCTACGAGTTGAAAGTGGATCGGACCGAAGCCACGCGGGTCGCGCAATTGATCATCACTCGAAAGTAACCCGATTAAGCCGCCCTGGTCGCCGATTCTCGAGCGCGCGTCTTTCTCCCTGTCGTACACCACGACCATACTGAGAATCCAGCGACCGCGAGAACCCCACCCGCGGCCAGGAGGCAGGGAGGCCAGAGTTTGTGGGTGGCACAGGCGTTAGCCAGGAGGATTTGCAGCACGCACCAAACAGACACCGAAAGATACTCCGGCGGAGTGGGCACTGGCTTTTTTGAGAGAAAAAATGGTGTGCTAATCGCCACGATCAACAAGGCCGTCAGCAGCCACCCCAGGAAATTTACCAACGGCGCTCCGTACCAGGTGAACGGTAATTTGGTCGGTTCCCAGATCCAGAAATGCTTCAACTGGGTGGCGTAGGGCTCGAGGCTTAAATCGAACCAGACAATCAACGCGAGTGTGAGACCGAAAAGCCCAAAACCGTAATTGCGCTCCAGGCGCCAACGACGCAGCGCGCACTTGGCCGCACCTCGGGATGTCAGAACGATCAGGATCCATAAGAGCGGTATGGAGCCGGGCAATGGGTAGATCAGGCTTTGGCCGGCTGCTGCCGTATACGAGTACGGGCCAAAAGGAATTGCAGTTATAGCACCCAGCAGGTGCATTCCACCGGAGGTAATCCCCACGATCGCGCAAATCCCAAGGAGATTCTGGCCGGGCAAGGATCGCCCCAGTGACGTAAGCACAGTCGCAAGGCCGAGTAACAACAGAACACCTTCCGGCCACCTTGCCTCAGGAATCCAGGGAGTGGGTTGCCAGGCCCGCACGGCCACCAAGGCAGACTGGGCCAGGAACAAGCCGAATAGTCCGCGTGAAGTCTTCCTTGGCCACCCGGAAAACCGGGCGGGTTCCAAGCGCAGATCATTCAGGGGCAGACGGTTCATGGTACCGCTTTGATAGCCTGAATCTGGCTCGGCTTCAAAAGCTTTTTACGTTGGTCCCGGAATTGCTGGAGATTTCTCGAGTATTTTTATGACACTTAACCAGGCACGAAAAATCGTTAACCTCTGCGCCGAACAAATGCGTTCCCGATATCAAAAGGCCGTGTTCGATGAATGGGCCATCGTCGCCATTGGTGGATCCGGCGGAACGATTTTGGATTACACCGGGCCGCGGAAAGCTGACTTTCGTGAGAACTTCCTGGAAGACGCGGGCACGTTGCGCGCCAGCCTCTTACACTCGAAGCACACTATCGGGGATTTCGAATTCTCGCGGAATGGAGTCGGGAGCGCATTCGAATCTTTCATGGTCCTGGGTGATGGGGTGTATCTGATCTGCAATAACACTGTCCAATCCATGGACACTATTTCACAGAATCCACGTTGGCTCGGGGCACAGGTACCGTTCGTGGAATTGAGTGACCGGGTCCGCTCCGACCCCGTGGTGCTCTCCTGACGACTTAAGCCAGAAGTCCTTGATACAGGAAAAGGAGGTAGGCAGCCACCAGCACCCACCCAGTCCACCGCGGCAGGCGCCCCAGCAGCGCCACCCAGAATAAATGAAAGGCCGCCGAAACCATCAGTATGGTTACACCGGTGGAAAAGGATGCCGGCAAAACCGCGCCTCGAAGCATGGCGATAATGCCAACGCAAAGTGGGATACAAATGTGGCCGTCCCCAACCTGTGAGGTATAAACCACCTCCGGCTTGCCTTGGCGCGCGTAATAAAAGGCGAGGATGGCGTTGGGCAGCACCATGAGCCAACCGCTGAGCCACCCTAAGTATTTTACGCTAATCAGACCGGTCTTGAGGCCCGAAACCCAATCCACCAGCCAATTAGTGCTCACATAAATGCCGTAGGTCCCGATCCCAAGCAGCGCCAGATTTAGCGGCAACCGCCAATTCCAGCCCCGCTTCTGTCGCGCGTTTTCCTTCAAGACCTCGAACACATGGAAGCACTGCCAGAATAGAAACAACCCGGTCAAGACCAGGCCATCACTGAAATCCAGGCGATTGTCCCGTGACAAAGCCCAGAGTGTCCCTGTAAAAAACAGCACTGCGGTCAAGGTCAAGAGCATGGATAACCGATGCATCTCCGGAGCGGAGGCATCGTTTTTGCCTTTTTGCTTTTTGCGTCCCTTGGCCCGGGATCCGACGTCCATGCCCCAAATGATCGTCGGCAACCCCAACAGCAACGTAAGGTTGGTGACGTTATTGACCAGTGCATTGGTAATCACTTCCGAGCCCTGGGTGCCTCGCTGCGCTATGAGAAACGTGAAGATAATGTTCCCTATTCCGGAACAGTAGGGCATGACCAGGGTGCCCAGCACTGTGCCTTCCACGCCGTCTGCGGTCATCGCCTCCAATCGCCAGATCATTAGATAGGAAGCTGCGGAAAACAGTGCCAAGAACAACCAGGGCGCAAAGGCTCCGGTGTGCTCCATGGATGCGATTAACGAGTGCAAGGGGTGGTTATCGCTTTAGCTGCGTCCAGAGGCTCTTAATCCGACAATTGCCGGAGCACGGACTCAGCGGTCATTCCCCAGATGGTAATGGATTTGTGGCGAGAGGTTTGGCCGCGTGACAGTTCCACTTTACTTCGGGGGCAATTCAACTTCTCCGCCAGCAGCCGTATCAAAGCTTCGTTAGCAGCGGCGTCCACTGGCGGCGCCGTCACTTTAATACGGAGTTCGTCCCCGAGCGGTGCCCCCACCTGGTTGGCAGAGGCCCGCGGCGTCAGCTTGATCGCCAAGGCGACTCCGCCCGGTTTCTCTCGTAAAAATCCTGGCATGTTCATCATCGAAACAGTGCTCGCCCTGAGGCGTTGCGGCTCTTACGATAGGAGGTCATCGAACTATGAGCAATGCGTCAATGAACTCCTCTCGACAGACAGTCTTTCCCCTCCTGGCTTTGCTGGTGGTTGCGATAGCGATCGGCGCTGGCTGCGCCTCGTCGCCTAAACCAGCCACCGACACGGCAAAGCGCAGTTCAGCCGAGGTTGTGTCGACGAGTGCACCCTCGAAGACGGATGAGATGGAGCCGGACAAGCCCGTGTTGCCGCCAGGAGCCGCTAAAGCCCCTGCCCCGTTCGAGGGCGACGGCTGGCAGTATATGTTCGATGGGAAAGACCTTTCGGGATGGAAAATTACCCCCTTTGCCGGGCACGGACAGGTGGTGATCGTTTCAGGCAATCTGGCGCTGACTATGGGCGATCCGTTTACCGGGGTGAACTGGACCAATCCATTCCCGAAATTGAATTATGAAATCGCTTTCGATGCGATGCGGATGATTGGCAATGATTTCTTCTGCGGCCTCACCTTGCCTATGTCGGACAGCAATTTCAGCCTCATCCTGGGCGGTTGGGGGGGCGCCCTGATCGGGATCAGCAGCATCAACGGCATGGATGCCTCCGAAAATGAAACCACGAAATACCACAAGTTCGAAACCGGCGTATGGTATCGCGTGCGCGTGCGCGTAACAGCGGGACGTGTGGAAGCCTGGATGGACCAGGACAAGATCGTGGACCTGGTGTTGAGGGATCGTAAACTGTCGCTTCGACCCGGGGACATCGAGATGTCAGCTCCGATCGGCATAGCTTCCTGGCAAACTTCGTCGGCGCTGAGAGAAGTCAAATGGCGCCCGGTGACTGCGGCTGCGGATCCGGTGCCCAAAAGCGAACGTTATTAGTGAGTTAATGCCGAAATCGGACAGATTTATCTTGACCCCCTAAAGCACCGAGTTCTAAACTTCGGAGTGATTTCGCCCTGTCTGAGTCTGGGCGGGCCTTTGCCAAGACCCGCTCGCTGGACGTCTTTTGCGCGATGGCTCGCGCTGGGTCTCCAGCATTCTTTCCGGGCCGCCAGGTGAATTCATGAACAAAGGACTAAACCAATGAAACCCCAGAACTCTAATCGCACAAACTTGGCCAGAAGGATCGCAAGCCTCGCCGGCATGGCGGCCCTACTTCTCTCTGCCACCGCGCCGGTTGCACATGCCGGTAGCTTCTCCACAGACTTCAATTCCGGTCTGCCACCAGGGACTACCGTTTATGGAAATGCCGGCGTTCTGCCAACAGGTGGAGTGACGAACAGTGGTTTTATTCAGCTCACCTCTGCTGTCGCGAGCACGAACGGCGCCTTTATCATCAATACCGATCTCGATTCCGGCACGCCGGTGGCGAGTTTCATGGCTTCCTTCCAGGTGCTGATCGGCGGCGGCAACGGTGCCGATGGATTTAGCTTCAATTTCGCCTCCGATTTGCCCGCTGGTGGTTTCGCGGAAGACGGCGGCGGCACCGGACTGAGCGTCACTTTTGACACTTTCGACAACGGCGCCCCGGATTACATCGGCATCGGCGTTAAGGTGGGTGGGACCGAGATCGCCCAATTCCCGTTCACGGGACTTCGTGCGAATACGTTTGTCGACGTCGTGGTGCAACTCCATCCGGATGGCACGCTGGATGTGGTCTATGATGGCACATATGCTTTTAAAAACCTCAACACCGGTTATGCTGCCTCCCCTGGCTCTCTTTTCGGCTTCGGCGCGCGCACCGGCGGTTCCTATGACAACCACTGGCTCGATAATCTGAATATCACCACTCGAACCACCGCAGGGGCTTTTCTTGATTATTTCTATCCCGTCGGCCGCAATGTCCGTGCCGACGCCCCGCTCAACCTGGTGGTGACCGACAACGGTACCGCACTGAACACCAGTTCTATCGTGCTCAAGCTGGACGGCACGCCAGTGACGCCATCCATCACCCCATCGGGAGTCAGCACAACCATTGCCTTCCAACCACCGGCAATTTTGCTCTCCGGTTCCACCCACATCGTAAGCGTCACGTTCGCTGACAACGCCACTCCCACTCCGAACACCACCACCTTCCAGTACGAGTTTACGGTCGCGAGTTATAGCAGCCTGCCCTCGAGACTGGCTGCGGATCCCTCTTTCGTGAATCTCACTGCGCCCGGCTTTTTCATTCGTTACAGCCAGATCGCCGACGAGGGCTCGCGCGAAATTACGAGGGCGGAATTGCAGCTCGCAAATCTGCTCATCGATGGTTCTTCCGGCCTGCCCTACGCCAATCTGGCCGCTCCAAATCCCCAGAACAGCACGTTTACTCGGCTGGAGCCGGCAGTGATTAATTTCGGCTATCCGGCCGGTGCTACCGGAAACTTCCCGAACGACACCGATGTCCCGGGTCTGCCCGGACCGACCACCGGGAACGGCAATAGTTACGCCATGGATGCGGTTAGTTATTTGCACCTCGCTCCCGGCCTCTACAACCTTGGGGTCAATAGCTCGGACGGCTTCAAATTGATGGCCGCTGACAGCGCGGACATTTTTGCTCCGCAGGAATCGATTTACAGCGGCGTACGAGCCGCTGCCGACACGACGGTCGCGTTTTCCGTCGATACCGATGGATATTACCCCTTCCGGCTCGTTTACTTCACTGGCGATCCGGCTTACGCTCCTGCGCCGGGGACCACGACCCCAAGCGTCGAATTTTTTAACATCACCAAGAACGGCGACAAGGTGCTGATCAACGACGTCGCTACGAGTGGTTATGTTCCCGCCTTTGCCGCAGCGAAGACCAAGCCCTATGTCCGGTCCGTAGTGCCTGCCGTAAATGATACCGGCGTCGCAGGTGATACCACGATCACTGCCACCCTGGTTGACCAAAGCCTGACCGTGGTGAACAACAGCATCGAGCTCCAGGTCAATGGCACCATCGTCACTCCATCCCTCAACAGTGCTGGCGGCATCACCACTGTCAGTTACAAGCCGGCCACGGTTTTTCTGCCGAACTCTTCGAATTATGTTTCTCTTGCGTTCACCGACAGCGGTTCGAATCGCCGGACCAACACCTGGTCGTTCACAGTGGCCAATATCATGACCCCTAGTTGGTCGATTCCGGCGGTGAACAACACTTGGGTGACTGCCGGTTCCACTGAGCGCGGACTGGCATATAATCCCAAGACCGGACATCTGCTCCTAGTCAGCCGTGCGACAAACTCGGCCACAGCCAATGGCCTAGGTATAGCGATTCTTAGCAGCACGAACGGCGCGTTGCTCGGCACCATGAACATCGGGGACATCGCCACGACTGGCGGTGGCACGTTCAAGCTTAGCATGATCGATGTTGCGGATGACGGCGTGATCTATGTCTGCAACCTTTCAACCAGTTCCTCTCAGCCGTTCATCATCTATCGTTGGCAAAACGAAACCGCAACACCGACGATCGCGTTCCAACAGAATCCGCCGTTTGTCACTGGTGCCCCCTCCCGGGTTGGCGACGACTTCCGCGTGCGTGGGTCGGGTTCCGGCACGCAGATCATTGCCTCTGGGAATAGCGCCGTTACAACCATTCCTCTCTTCACGACCACCGACGGCGTGACGTTTACGCCAACAACGTTAAGCATTGCCGGCATCGGCGCTAATATGACCAGGTTGGGACTCGATTTCGGCTGTGGAAATACATTGTACGGCGAAACCACCGGACAGCCGATGAGTTATGTTGGCTTTAATGGCGCACCCTCAACGACTGCCACTTTGCTTGCCTCATACGGTATCTATGACAAAAACACTAATCAAGCCATCGGCCCCATTGCGATCGATATCGTGAACCAGCGCCTGATCGGCAACCAAACGGTCGCACCGCACAACATCAACCTCTACGATTTGGGCACCTTGGCCACGACTCCGACCAAGAACTTCCCGATCGACCAACGAAACTACGCCAGCCAAAATACCAGCTTTGGCACGGGTTCGGTTGACTTCACCCCGGACGGTTCCAAGGTGTTTTGCCTGGATACGGGCAACGGAATCATCGCCTTTGACCTTGCGCCTAGAGTCGCGGCCCCGGTCATCTGCGCCCAACCTCAAACCAACATTGTGAGCGGCCCCGGCGCGCTCGGTTTCATGGACGTGACGGTCATTGGCGCACCTCAAAAATTCCAGTGGCGTCTCAACGGCACGCCCATCGCGAATGCGACGGGACGAACTCTGGATATTCCCAACGTGCAGGATGCTCAGTTGGGATTTTACAGCGTAGTGATTACCAATCCGGCGTTGGGTTTAAGCGTGACCAGTGCCCCGGCGGTCCTGGATACTCGCATGGCCATCACCAATCCGGATAAACTGGCGCCTGTCGGCGGCAGCGTGGCGATGACCGCGACGGTGGTGAACGGCCTGGCGCCATACACCTATCAATGGCAATTCAACGGCAACAATGTCGGCGCTAACTCCAGCTCGTACACGATCGCAAGTGCGCAAGTCTCGGATGCCGGTTCTTACACCGTTACGGTTAAGGATTCCCTCGGCCAGGTCGTAACCAGCCGGGCCGCTATCCTGACGGTTGGCACGCCGGGCACGGGCACCGGGCTCCTGGGCGCCTACTATTCTTCACAACTCATGACCTTCATCGAGCCCCCCACGCTGATCCGCGTTGAGCCCACCGTGGATTTCGATTGGGTAGCCAATTCGCCGGATCCTGGCATCTCCGCCGATACGTTCACAGCCCGCTGGAGCGGCCAGGTCCAGCCGTTCTATTCCCAGACTTACACCTTCACCGCACGCACCGACGACGGCGTCCGGGTTTGGGTTAACGGCCAACTGGTCGTGGATAGCTGGGTTAACCAGGCGGCGACCGAGCGCTCGGGCAACATTGGGCCGCTAGTCGCGAATCAGAAGTACAACATCCTAATGGAGTATTTCGAAAACACGGGCAACGCCCTCGCCCAGTTATTCTGGAGCAGCCCGAGCCAGCCCAAACAGATCATCCCGCAATCTCAGTTGTACCCGAGCGCGGTGATTTATCAACCCTCACTCGCCACCGCCCTATTGCCTGGCGGCGGTCCGATCGTCCTGACGTGGGCGGGTTCCTATGGCCTGCAATCCACCACGAACCTGATCAACCCCACGTGGGAAGCCGTGACCGGAGCGACCAGTCCGTACACGAATGCGCCCGCCTCCGGTGGTGAGCGCTACTTCCGCCTGATTAGCCAGTAAACACGCTGGCATCCATCGTGGTAATTCAAGCACCGGGTCTTCGGATCCGGTGCTTTTTTTGCGTCCGCGCCATGCCCAGACAAGCCTCGAGGCCGGAATTGCCGTGATGAAACCTGGTTGGGCGCAAATTGCGGCTTGGAAAAGCGCAACTTTTTGGTAGTTTTGGGTTTGATTTAGAAGCCGTATTGGCCTGTATGCCGCAATTCTCTTACAAAGCGCGACGCCGCTCGGGTGAAGTGGTCGAGGGCATCCTCGACGTCGCCGATCGTTCCGCCGCCCTCGTCCAGATTGAGCGCCTGGGACTCTTCCCTGTCGCGGTGGACGCCGCGCGTGGCGGTGCGGTGGCAGTGGACCGCACTCCCCGCAAGCAGGGGGACTGGAAAGCCATGTTGCCCCCGACCCTGCGCGAGGCGATGGGGAGGAAGCGTAAGCCGAAACTCCAGGAACTCGCGACTTTCACGCAACAGTTGGGGAACCTTTTGAACTCGGGCATGCCCCTCACGGTAGCGCTTAACAGCATGACTCACCTGGAGACCAAAGGTATCTCCGCCGAAGTGAGCAAAGACCTGCGCCAGGACGTCATGGAAGGCCGCAGCCTTTCGGATGCCATGTCCAAACAGCCGCGCATCTTCTCCGACCTCTACGTCAACATGGTTCGCGCCGGGGAATCCAGCGGTGCCCTGGTCGAAGTGCTGCGACGCATGGCCGATCACTTCGAGCGTTTTGCCCAGGTACAATCCAAGTTCACCTCGGCGCTGGTTTACCCCGCGTTCGTAGCGATGGTCGGGATCGCGATCATGTTCTTTTTCATGACTTACATGCTGCCAAAATTCATGTCCATCTTTCAGGGCATGAACGTGCAGTTGCCCTTTGTGACTCAGTTGCTGGTGGGCGTCAGCGATGTCTTTGCCGGATACTGGTGGCTGATGCTGTTGGTAATCGTGGCTGCCCTGGTGCTGTTTAAGCGATTCCAAGCCACCCCCAATGGCCGCCGCCGGCTGGACCAGTGGAAAATGAACGTCCCTATCTTCGGCAAAGTCGTCAAACTGAACCTCTTTGGCCAGTTCGCCCGCACCCTGTCGACGTTGCTCGAGAACGGTGTGCCAGTCCTCACGGCACTCAAAATCACCGAGCAGATCATCTCCAATGTCATTGTTAAGGAAGCTATCGCCAAAACCCGTGAGGAGGTCACCGACGGCAAGACAATTGCCCAACCCCTGGCCCGCAGTAAAATCTTCCCCCAACTAATGGTCGATTTGGTGAAAATTGGTGAAGAAACCGGGGACGTCCCGGGAGCGCTCAAGAACGTGGCCGACACCTACGAAAATGAGTTGAGCATCGCTTTGCGGGTGCTGACGAATCTGATCGAGCCCACGCTCATCGTGGTCATGGCCCTGGGTGTTGGGTTCCTGCTGCTGAGCGTGCTCTCGGCAATGTTCGCCATTACCTCCAATATCGCCAGGTAAGCTCATGATCCGGTCCTTCCAGCAGTTCCGGCGGCATTACCCAGGAGCCGGGGGATTCACCATGATTGAGCTCATGGTGGTCGTTGGGATCATGGGTATCGTCCTGACGATGGGCATTCCTTCCATCTACCACGTCTGGCGCAAAGAACCTATGCGACAGACCATTAGCGACGTCGTGGAAATTTGCAGTGCCGCCCGCGCTCGGTCCATCCTCCAGGGAGGGGTCATGGAGGTCATTTTCAATGGCGGTGAAGGCTCCATCAGCGTGAATTCCGCCGGCACCGCGGGCCAATCGCCGGCGCCTACGAGCGCGTCAGGTGATCCGGGCGTCATCCCCGCCACCCCGCCCGCACCCGGCAAAAACCTCAGCATGCACCTGCCGGAGACCGTGGCCATTTCCAAACTCCTCGTCAACGGGCTCAACGGCATGGACCGCAACCAGGTTCGAGTCCGTTTCTTCCCCAACGGCACCTGCGACGACTTGATCCTCCAATTGCGTTCCGACAAGAATGAATTGGCAGAGATTACCCTGGAACTCACTACCGGGCTAACGCTGGTTAAATACAATCCCCAGGAGTTTCGCTTGCGATGAAGATTTGTCGCATAAAACCAGGTTCATTCGCTCTGATGCGGGCCTTCAGCCTCCTAGAGGTGCTGATCGCCTCGGCCATCTTTTTCATGGCCATTTTCACCATTCTGGCCCTGGTGTCCAATTCGCTGCGCGGCGCGCGGCTACTCCAATCGGTCGAGGTAGACGCAAGCATGCTGGCAGCCGAACTTTCCGCAACTAACAAACTCAGCGAAAGCACCGATAGTGGTGATTTTGGCCGGGAATATCGGGACTACGTCTGGCGACGTGCGATCACCGAGGTCGGCACCAACGGGCTTTTTCAGGTGGATTTCGTGGTTGAACATCGCCCCACGCATCGCGAGTCCACCATGAGCGTGCTGTTTTACCGGCCGGAATCCGCACAGGTCGGAGGAGCGAGGATCGGCCGATGAACCTTCGCCGCCGCCAAATCAAAGCGTTCACGCTGCTGGAAATCCTGATCGCGATCAGCATCCTCGCCCTCATCGTCACTGCGATTTATTCCAGTTGGACTGCCATCCTTCGTGCCACCAAAGTGGCGCAGGATGCCACGGCCTCCGTCCAGCGCGCTCGCATCGTCATTCGCGTGCTCGAGGATTCCCTGGGCTCAGCGCATGCCTTTGCCCAAAACATGGCCTACTACCGATTTCTGGCCGAGAACGGAAGCGAGTCTTCACTCAGCTTCGTCGCGCACCTTGCCAAATCATTTCCCCGCAGCGGCAAATTCGGCGATTTCGACGTGCGCCGATTGACCTTCTCTCTGGAGCCCGGCACTCAAGGCAATAAGCAACTGGTGTTGCGCCAAACCCCGTTGTTGCTCGAGACCGATGATGAGGAAAAGGCCAATCCGCTGGTGCTCGCAGAGAATGTTAAAGAGTTCAAGACCGAGTTCTGGGATACCCGCCAAAACGATTGGGTGGAGGAATGGACACAAACCAACCAATTGCCCAAATTGGTGCGCATCATCCTGCGCCTATCGGATAATCCCCACAGCCTGAGCCAGCGCGAACCCATTACCCGAATCGTGAGCCTGCCTTCGGTAATCGTTCAACCGGCGTGGCAGAAACCCATGCTCCCGCCGGGAGCCGGTGGACGCCCACTCCCAGGGCAGACCCCGGGGCAAGCCCCTGGACAGGTGCCCGGCCAAGTTCCCGGTCAAATTCCTGGCCAGACACCGGGCACGACAATTCCCGGTCAGACGCCCGGAACCATTCGATGACTTTCCAGCGCAAATCCGACCCACGCGGCATCGCTTTGATCATCGTGATGATCTCGATCTTCGTGTTGTCATTACTGGCGGGTGGTTTCGCCTATTCCATGAAGGTCGAAACCAAGCTGGCCCGGAATGCTAACAATGAGGCGGAACTGGAATGGCTGGGGCGCTCGGGTGTCGAGTACGCCCGCTGGATTCTGGTACAGCAACTGAGCATTCCCACCGAACCCTACGACGCTCTCAACCAGGTTTGGGCCGGAGGCCAGGGCGGAATGGGCACTTCAAACAGCCCCCTCGCCAACGTCCAAACCGAAGTGCAACTGGGCAACGGCAGTTTCACCTGGAAGATCGTCGATCTGGAACGCAAGTTGAACATCAACCTCGCCACCGAACCGCTCCTGCAACAGGCCTTTGTCTCAATGGGGGTGGATGCCGGTCAACTTACTCCCATTATCAATTGCATCCTGGATTGGATCGATATCGATGACAACACGCGGATGGAAGGCGCCGAGAGCGATTTCTACAAAACGCTGGACCCTCCCTACTACGCCAAAAACGGTCCCATCGACGACATCACCGAATTGCTGTTCGTGGCCGGGATCACGCCCGAGCTTTTCTGGGGCTCGGCTTCTACCAATTACCAGCCTGGGGTTATCCAGGCCAGTATGAGACCCGGGCCGGTCCAGGATATGCCCGCCTACCCGGTGGGTCTGGTCGATATCTTCACCCCGCTTTCCAGCGGCCGCATCAACATTAACACCGCCTCCGCGGCCGTGCTGCAAGCTCTCCCCGGCATTGATCAGCAGATCGCCGCGGCGATTGTCGCCGGGCGAGAAGGCGAAGATGACGGTAGCGGGTTGGTGGGTCCCTATCGCAGTGTGGATCAGGTGCGCCGGGTCCCCGGGTTGCCCATGGAAATAGCACGCCAACTCGCCACCTTTTGCGATGTCCGTAGCCGTACCTTCGAAGTCACCATCGACGCTCAGATTAACGGGTATAAGCGTCAGTTCGTAGCCATTCTCGGCCGGACGCCCCCGCGGGACATTCAAGTGTTGAATTTCTATTGGAAGTAAAACCGCGCGCTGGGATCAATCGAGAATTCAGCCAGTTTTTTTCTTGAGGCAGTGAGCGCGACGGCCTGCCCACCCGCTCTCACCGCGATTGTCGAACGCCAAAATCCCGGAGCCATTCTCAAACCCGTCAACAAAATTAGGTGCGTTACCACAGGGTGAAATGGTAAGTAGGAGCCGACATGGGAAAGGAATTTGACATCGTTTCACGACCGGTCCCTCGGGTGGAGACAACGTACCGCCGGATTGTGACGCCTTTGCCGCATCCCGAGTCGCTGCCGACCCTCGAGAAGTTGCGCGCTAACGAGCCACAATCGATGCGCGGCCAACCGCCTCTTGTGTGGGATCGCGCCGAAGATATTTTTGTTTACGACAAATACGGAAATCGTTGGTTGGACTGGTCTAGTGGGGTGCTGGTGGCCAACGCCGGGCACGGACCAATAGAACTGCGCCAAGCGATCATCGACCAGGTGCAAAGCGGTCTGCTGCACAACTACTGTTTCCCGAGCGAAGAGCGGGCCGAACTCACCAGTGCGCTGCTGGAAGTCGCCCCGCCCGAACTGAACAAAATCTTCCTGCTGACCACAGGGTCGGAAGCCACAGAATGTGCGATCAAACTGGCGCGCGCCTGGGGTTTGCGCAAAGCAGGACGGGAGAAGATTGGCATCGTCGGGTTTGAACGTGGGTTCCATGGTCGCACCCTGGGCTCACAGCAAGCGGGAGGAATGGCAGGCCAGAAGGAATGGATCGTCAATCTTGATCGAGCGATTATCAATGCGCCATTCCCGGACGGCTACTGGCAGACCGACATCGGATTTGACACGTTTCTTGCGGCCATCAACCAGGCAGGTCTCAAACCCGGGAACATCGCGGGCATAATCATTGAAACCTACCAGGGCGTGGGTCCTGATTTTGCCCCGGTGGATTACATCCGTACCTTGGCCAACTGGTGCCGGGAGAACCAAGTCCTGCTCATTTTCGACGAGGTCCAGGCCGGTTTCGGTCGCACTGGCAAATTCTGGGGGTTCGAGCATTACGGAGTCGTTCCGGATCTGATTTGCTGCGGCAAGGGGATCAGCAGTTCCCTGCCGCTTTCGGCGGTGATTGGCCGCACAGAAATCATGGACCAATTTGGGCCAGGCTCCATGACTAGCACTCATACCGGCAACCCAGTTTGTTGCGCCGCCGCGTTGGCAAGTTTGCGGAAGATCCTGAACCAAAACCTAACCGGCAACGCGGCCAGGCTTGAACCGGTCCTGCTGGAGGGTCTGCAGGCTCTGCAAAACCGCCATCCCGAGGCAATTGGCCACGTGGCTGCCCGGGGATTGGTGGGCGGTGTTCAATTTGTAAAGCCCGGCAGGAAAGAACCAGACCACGACACTGCTCACAGCGTTATTGAGCGTTGCTTTCACAAAGGCTTGTTGATGTTTTCGCCGGTGGGAGCGTGGGGCCAGACGGTCAAAATCAGCCCGCCGCTGACCATTCCCCGGGAAGCACTCGAAGAGGGCCTGTCGGTGCTGGTTGAAGCTACAGATGAAGCCATCGCCGCCCAAAGCACCACCAAGGTTCAATTATGAAAAAGCCGGGCGCCAAGCGACGAACCAAAACTCCAGAGCCAAGTCTGCTGGCTGAAATCTTGCGCCGAACGCGGACTCCTGACTTCACCAACTACCTGCGGTCTTTGCTCGTCGAGCTCTGCCGAATCGATACCACCCCCGATCCCGAGGTAAGCCGAATGCGAGTGGCCGAAGATCGTTGCTTTCAAATCCTTGAACGAGAGTTGCGGCTGATCGACTTGCCCGGACTGGAAGTGGAGCGTAGGCCAGTAAATCCCAAGATCTCCCAGCATCCGTATTTTTCGCTGCTGCATTTCACCAAAACGCCACACCGGCCCCGGGGACTTTCCCCGCAGGCCACCTATGCTGGCAGGCACAACCTTGTTTGCCACATTCCCGGAGAGAACCGCAAGACCCAGGGAAAGGCTATTGCGCTCAACGCTCACATTGATGTTGTCGCACCCTATTTTCCACCCCGGGTTATTGGCGGAACGGTCTTCGGACGCGGCGCCTGCGATGACAAGGGACCGGTGGTCAGCATCGTCGCCGCTTTGAAAGTTCTCGGGGAAGCAATGACGGACGCCGGCGCGCGACCCAACAAGAACATCCTGGCCATGTTTGTTGTGGAGGAAGAAACCGGCGGCAACGGCTCGCTCTCTCTGGCCATCGATCGGAAACTCCGTACCGAGTATGACTCGGTCCTCGTCGGAGAATGCACGGCACTGAAGATTCATCCGGCCAACCGAGGCGCCGTCTGGTATCGAATCGAATTGCGCCCGCCTGATGGGATCTCGGCTTTTGAGATGTTCGCCTTTGTCAATGAAGCCTTGGAGCAGGAAGGCCAGGCCATTCGCGCCGAGAGTCGTCACCCTCTGTTCCCACAGCGCCCCGTGCAAACCTGCCACGGTATCATTGGTCCTTTTGGGGAGCATCCCAGCCGAATTTGTGGCGAAGTACGTTTTGCGATTACATTTTCGCGCCGGCTGAATTCAGCCACGCAGCACCTGGTCGAAGACTGCCTCCGCGCAGGCTTGGCCCAATACACCGTTGCCTACGGCGACAAGACTCAAGTCATAGATCCCGCTACCGGAAAACCACTCGTCAACCAGCACTACTGCATATCCAAAAAGGGAAACCGGCTTCAAGTGACTGTTTACGGTGCGACCGGCCACATGGGCGCGATCCGAGAGCGCGACGGAGCCATTACCAAGATGGCACACCTGGTGCGCAGCCTGGTACTGTCGAAATCACGCTTGAAATCCGTTTCAGGCGGCCAGGTGCAAATCACGCTGGCGTGCTCACCGACGCCCCGGCCTTTGATCCTCGAAGGCGGCCAGGGCTTCGTGCCGACGCATGAAATGGAGGAGATCATGAACCGACTGCGTCGCGCGGCCGAAACCGGAGCTGAAAACTACCTTCGCCGAGTGGGCAGCAAAGCGCCGGGACAAGCAGCCGTGCGAGTGGCTTATGAAAAGCTGCACAACGTCGCTTTCGATGGCAATCCCGACTCCTTCTCCATGCGCAACGCTTTGGAAACAGCCAGAATCTGCGACTTGCCCGAACAGGAACCGGTCCTGGGTTGGACGGTTTCCTGCGACGCCCGGCTCTTCGCCAAGGAGTATCCGGGGATGGAAGTTCTGACGTTTGGCCCGGGACGTTTGGCCGACGCGCATTCGGACCAAGAGCAGGTGGAAATTGAAGACCTTCGCAAAGCTGCCGAGTTCCTGGCGGCTTTCCTCCTCCGCCAGACCGGCAGCACCGACTGCGCCAAGAGCGCGAAGCAGCATGACTAAGATGAAACAGAAACTTCGTTTGGGAATAATCGGAGCCGGATCGGTCGTGCGCGAGATCTACCAGTATCTCTATTTCCGAAGTGCCTACTCGCCGCTGCTGGAAATTGCGGCCGTGGCCGATCCAAATGACGAATACCGGAACTGGTTTGGGGACTTGGCCCACCTCCCCGCCGACCGCCGTTTTTCGGACTATCGGGAAATGTTGCGCCGCCTGGAATTGGACGCGGTCCAAGTCAACACGCCGGATCACCTTCATTGCACACCCGCCGTCGACGCACTGCAAGCAGGGTTGGACGTCGTCGTACCCAAGCCCGCAGCCGCGCGGGTCAAAGACGCGCACGCCATGATCCAGGCAGCGCGCGCGGCCAACCGGTTTCTTGGAGTGGATTTTCACAAGCGTGAAGATCCTCGCATCAAGGAGGCGGAAGCCCGCTACCAGAGCGGACGCTACGGGATCTTTCAGGCCGCGGTGTTCTACATGCTCGACAAGCAAATGGTCGCTGATCCCAATCACGAGCCGAGGTTCTTTGCGTCGCCGGATTTCGCCGCCCGCAACACACCGGTCTCATTTTTGACGGTCCACATGGCAGATGCACTCATCAAGATCGTCAACCTCGTGCCGGTGCAAGTTCGCGCCCGGGGCTTTGCCCACAAGCTACCCGCTCTCAAACCAATCGGGGTACAGGGTTACGACCTGGTGGACACTGAGGTCGAGTTCAGCACTGGCGCGGTGGCCCACATCCTCACCGGTTGGGCACTACCCAACTCCGCATGGTCCACCACCGTTCAGTCGAGCCGAATTATTTGTTCTGAAGGCCTGCTGGATTTGGGATTGGACACTCCCGGCTTGCGTGAAATTCATGCCGATGGCGTCACTGAAGTGAACCCGCTCTTCCGCAACTTCGAGAAGGACAAGTCCGTTACCGGCTACGGGATCAGCAGTCCAGGTCGCATGTATCAGCGCATCCTGGATCGACAGAACGGCAAGCTGACGGCCGCCGACCAAGCGAGCGATCTGACTCCCATGGCTCTTGGCTTTTACACCACGGTCGTGCTGGAAGGCGCGGAGCGCAGCCTTTCAAACGGCGAAACCAACGGCTGCGGCGCCACCCTGGGTACTTCCGTGGACTTACGGGAATTGCTCGTGGGTGAACTTGGTCCCGCCGCCTCGCAAGAGTACCTCCCGCAAAACTCATGACGAAGTTCGACGGAAAGTCCGTCCTTGAGGAACACACACCCGGAAACGGGCGGCCCACTCGAAGACCCATCAAGCATCTCCGTTGGTACATCGCCGGTTTGCTCTGTCTGGCTTCGGCCCTCAATTACCTCGATCGGCAAACGCTATCGGTCCTGATCGGCACAATCAAGGAGGAGTTAAGCCTGACCAACGCCACCTACGGAGCCATTAATGCCTGGTTTCTCGTCAGCTACGCGGTGATGTATGCCGTCAGCGGCAGAATCATCGATTATATCGGGACCAGGCGAGGTTTCGTGCTTTTCGTATCGGGTTGGTCCATCGCCAATATGCTCCATGTCTTTGCGGCCACCGCCGGCCAACTTTCCTTTTTCCGCTTTATGCTGGGGGCCTTCGAGCCCGGCAGTTTCACCGGCGGCGTGCGGGCGGTAAGCGAATGGTTCCCCATGCGCGACCGCGCTTTGGCCGTGGGTATCTTTAATGCCGGAACAGCNNATTGGCTCGATGGCCGCAGCCCCGATTGTATCGCTTTTAGCGGTTCAATGGGGATGGCGCACTGCTTTCTTAGCCACTGGCGCGCTCGGATTCGTCTGGGTAGCCGCCTGGTGGTTGCTTTACCAATTGCCCAAGGACCATCCGCGCATATCGGAGGAAGAAAGGCGACTGATCTCCGCCGACCAGGCCACGGATGCCCAACCGGATCGACCCGCCCCGTTGCTGGCGCTGCTGCGCATGCGTGAAACCTGGGGCTGCATTCTGGTGCGCGCCTTGACCGATCCTATCAGCTACTTCCTCCTGTTTTGGATCCCGCTTTATTTTCAAAAACGACACGGATTCGACCTCAAACAGCTTGGCCTTTTTGTCTGGATACCCTTTGCGGTCGCGGCCATCGGCAACATTTTCGGAGGCGCCCTGCCCCGCTGGCTGATCAGCCGCGGTTGGGTGCTGGACCGCGCGCGCAAAACCACGATGACCGCCATCACAGTTTTAATGCTGATTTTTTGTGTCATGGCCACCCAGGCGGCGCACCCCGCTCTCGCCATGGCCACCGTAGCGGGAATGACCTTTTGCCATGCGAGTTGGGGTAATATCACCCTGCCGGCCGAGATCTTTCCCAAACGCGCTGTGGGCACCGTAACCGGTCTTGGGGGCACCCTGGGCTCGCTTGCCGGAGCAGCTTCTCAACTCGGCATAGGTGGCGCCGTCGATGCTTACGGTTTCACCCCGATCTTTGTCGTTTGCGCCTGCCTTTACCCGTTGGCGTTGCTTCTGGTCTTCCTGCTCATCGGCAAGCTGGGAGTGGTGCGAAGCATCCCCGTCGTACCGGCAGCGAACGCCTGACCCTCCCCTTTGAAATGCTAGCCTGAAACAAAACGCACTAGTTATGACGAACACGATCAATCGCAGAAAATTCCTTCAAAAAACCTCGGCGATCACGGCCAGCCTTGGGCTGCTCTCAGCCGCGCCGGCGTTAAGGGCACAATCGTCGCCAAACGCCAGGCTTCGGGTTGGGGTCATCGGCTGCAACGGCCGCGGCATGGCGCACATCACTGGGCTATTGGCGGTTCCCAATCTTGAGATCACCTATGTGTGCGATGTCGACAGCCGCGCGGTTGATAAAGGAGTCGCCGCAGTCGTGAAGCGCCAATCCACTAAACCCAAAGGCGTGACGGATCTCCGGCGCATGCTCGAGGACCGGGAACTGGACGCGGTGACGATCGCCACACCCGATCATTGGCATGCACCAGCCACTATCATGGCTTGCGCCGCCGGCAAACACGTATACGTCGAAAAACCGGGGAGCCACAACGCGCGGGAGAGTGAACTGATCGTCGCCGCGGCCCGCAAACACCGCCGCCAGGTGCAAATGGGAAATCAACGGCGTAGTTGGCCCTGGGTGATCGAAAGTATGCAACTCCTGAAGTCGGGAGTAATTGGGCAGGCCTTCTTCGCGCGTGGATGGTACACGAATAACCGCCCATCCATTGGCCATGGAAAGCCAGCCCCTGTGCCGACCTGGCTGGATTATGAACTTTGGCAGGGACCGGCGCCCGAACGTCCTTACCGCGACAACATTCTCCACTACAACTGGCATTGGTTTTGGAACTGGGCGACCGGTGAACTGGGCAACAACGGTGTGCACGCCCTGGACCTGGCCCGCTGGGGGCTTGAAGTGGGCCTTCCGCGACGCGTCACGTGCGGAGGCAACCGTTATTTCTTCCAGGACGATTGGGAGACCCCGGATACCATCGTGGCCACCTTCGACTTCGGCAACAAAGGCATAGTGTGGGAAGGGCAAAGTTGCGCCCCGCGAGGATTTGAGAAGGCCAGTTTCGGCGTGACCTTCTTCGGCGAGGAAGGCAGCCTGGCCATCGCTGGCAACGAATGTCGGATTTACGATCTCAAGGACAAGGAACTTCGAGTCATCGATGGCAAGCAGAACGATCTGTTCTCCTATGACGCCATTCATTTCGCCAACTTCGCGGATGCCATCCGCGACGGAAAACCGCTCGCGGCGGAAATCGCCGAAGGCCAAAAAAGTTCGTTAATGTGTCACTTGGGGAACATCGCGTGGCGCACGGGACAAACCGTTGATTTCGAACCGGCCACCGGCGGGATCCTGAAGAACTCCGCAGCGACCAAACTATGGGCGCGAGAATATCGTCGCCATTGGGAGCCGAAAATTTAGCAGGCTGAAAGTATAGCAGTCTTGACATTCACGGATAGCCGCGTAGAACCCATTCCTATGAAACTTAAGAGGTGTTGGACGGTTGGTTGTATCTTGATTTGCTGCGGGATTTTCACTGGAGGTTGCGTGGCGGCGATAGGTAACCGCGACTCGCAAGCGCGAAGCAACGCAACCCTTGGGCAGCAACTGATTGATTTGAAACGGGCCCAGGACGCCGGCGCGCTCAGCCCAACCGAATACGAAGCCCAACGCGCCCGCCTTTTGGAACACAAATAATCCCGTGGGGTCAGTCCTGAATGGCCC
>DBMR01000033.1 GCA_002298785.1 Verrucomicrobia subdivision 3 bacterium UBA693 | reverse complement strand
CTTTGCCGGAGGTCGCTGACTTGCGGGCCAAACCAGGACCCGTAGAAACTTAAGCATCGTCTCACAAAGCAGCATGGCCATCGGAAACAAGAAATCCAGCGACCTGAAAAGCGACTCCATGGTCGCATCGACAGCCCTCGTTCTGAATCGATGCACTTTCTCGCAGGAGTTATATCTCCTTGCCGCCCATTATGAGAACCGGCCCACACAATTCTCGGAACTCATTGCGGCGACTCATGGGCGCGGCTTCTATCTGCTCCTGCTCGCTGTGTCCCTCCCTTTCGTCACGCCAGTACCGTTGCCGGGTTTATCGACTCCCTTCGGTTTGGTGGCTGCCATTGTCGGTTTTGGGTTGGCGCTGGGTCAAAAGCCCTGGCTACCACAGCGCTTGCTGTCTCGCCAGATTCCTCCCGGGTTTTTAAACAGAACCTTAAAGGCAGCCGTTTGGATAATGCGGTTCCTTGAGCGCCTGCTCCAGCCACGTCTGGCCCTCTTTAATGAGGCTGTGGATTTTCGGCACCTCGCAGGTCTGTTTATCCTGGTGTCGGGGGTATTGCTGCTGTTGCCCCTCCCCGTGCCGTTCAGCAACTCATTACCTGCACTGACTATCGTGCTCTTATCGGCAAGTGCCGTTGGACGAGATGGAGCATTCTTCCTGGCAGGCTGCGGTATGGGGCTTGCCTCACTGGCATATTTTGTCCTCCTTGCGTTCGGCGGCATCCACGTCGTTGGTGATTTGCAGCACAGTCTTACTATCAGATGACCTGGAGATGAACTCAACGCCTCTGACTCGCTACGCGTGGCTATCAATCGCCGCGGCTGTGTCCACAATTTCCCTGAAAATGGCGGCATGGCGGATTACCGGCTCAGTGGGGCTTCTCTCTGATGCCCTCGAATCCATAGTCAATCTTGTGGGGGCGGTGATGGCGTTGGCGATGCTGACCATCGCGGGGCGACCGCCCGACGAAGACCATGCCTATGGTCACGGCAAGGCAGAATATTTTTCCAGCGGCGCGGAAGGGACGCTGATCCTGATCGCCGCCGGGAGCATCGTGGCAACCGCAGTCGGGCGGCTGCTCGCGCCAGTGCCATTAGATCAGGTGGGATTAGGCTTGGCGATTTCGGTGGCTGCGTCCCTGATAAACCTTGGTGTAGCCTTGGTGTTGCTCAAAGTGGGACGGCGACATGATTCGATCACCCTGGAAGCCAATGCGCACCACCTGCTGACGGATGTCTGGACTTCGGCCGGCGTGGTGTTGGCGGTGGGACTGACCTGGATAACCGGGTGGCACCGATTGGACCCAATTATGGCCCTGATCGTCGCGGCCAATATCGTCTGGACCGGGGGAAGGATTGTCCGCCGATCTGTCGCCGGGTTAATGGATTCCGCGGTACCGGAGGGCGAGCGAGCACAGATCCAAAAGATTTTGAGTGAGTTTGCGCAGGAGGGAATACAATTCCATGCGCTCAGGACACGGCAGGCAGGCAACCGCCGTTTCGTCTCGGTGCATGTGGTGGTGCCTGGGAATTGGACCGTGCATCGCGGACACGAGTTCGTGGAACAGGTCGAAGAGGCGATCCGTCAGGCGTTGGCGGGCAGCACTGTCTTTACCCATTTGGAGTCACTGGATGACCCGGCTTCCTGGAACGATATCAGCCTGGAGCGGGATGCAATGCGCGACAACTCTTCAGAAGTGACAGCCACGCCCCATGCCCAAAGCCCTCCGACGGCATCTCGCACGTCACGGGCATGCCTTTAACACAATCATGAACACACTCTCTCAACTTATTGCAAACAACCGGGGCTGGGCGGCGATGATGACGGCGGCAACTCCCGAATTCTTTGCTCAGTTTTCGCGCCGACACGAGCCCAAACATTTTTGGATCGGATGCTCGGAGATGCACATGCCGCCGAGCCAGCTTCTGGGGCTGGCCGCTGGCGATTTAATCGTGCATCAAAACCTGGGAAACATCTTTGCGCCTGATGATGCAGGTTGCGCCTCAGCGCTCCGGTATGCGGTGGGAGCGCTCAAAATCCGGCATGTAATCATTTGCGGCCATTACGGGTGCTCGGAAATTCGCGCCGTTCTGAACCGGGATTCCCTCCGCCTCTCCGATCCATGGCTTGCCCATATTCAAAAAGTCCGCCAAAAACATGCCGGGCGCCTGTCGACTGAAGTCTATTCCAACGACAGGCTGTGCGAACTCAACGTGATCGAACAAGCCGTCGCTGTTTGCGCATCCAAGACAGTTCGGGACGCATGGAATCGTCGCCAACCTCTCTGCGTAGCCGCCTGGGTCTACCGTCCGAACCAGGGCATGATTCACGAACTGGGTCTGGTTGCCACTTCAGAGGCGCAGTTGGCAAGCTCGTACGAACGAACGCTTGGGACCTTAATGTCAGGCGCCTGGCCACAGCATCGCCACAATGTCCACACGGCAGCCTCCACCTTTTATTAAAGGCCACTCTTAGCTATGGACTCCATCAAACAACTCGTCGACTACTTCCTGCACATTGACAAATACCTGGCCCAAATCACTGCCTCTTTCGGGCTATGGTCATATGCGATTTTGTTCCTGATTGTCTTCTGCGAAACCGGGCTGGTCGTCACTCCATTTCTGCCAGGGGATTCTCTGCTTTTTGCCGCAGGAGCGCTCACCGCCACGACGCCGCTGCAAATCGGGTGGATGATGCTCGTGCTGACGGGAGCCGCCATTTTAGGGGACACGGTGAATTATCTGATGGGCTCCTGGTTTGGCGAAAGCCTCATTCAGCGAAAAAGCAGGCTGGTAAAACAGGAACATATAGAGCGAACCCACAGATTCTTTAAACGGCATGGAAAGAAGACCATTATTTTGGCTCGTTTTGTTCCCATTGTGCGCACCTTCGCCCCATTTGTGGCAGGCATGGGCCAAATGAACTACCTGCAATTCATGATTTACAACGTCGTTGGGGCGCTGCTCTGGGTGGGGTTGTTAGTGCCCGCCGGGCGGCTATTCGGTAACCTTCCAATTGTAAAGCAGTATTTCTCGTTGGTGATCGTGGCGATCATCGTCATTTCCGTCCTGCCGATCGCGTATGAGGTTTGCCGGGGATATTTGGATCGCCGCAGGTCGGCAGACGCTCAGGCAGTCTTGGGGGAAGACGACCGCATGTCCGAATGCCAAATCACTCCTCCAGACTGCGAAGCAACCATCGATTCAATGAAGAACCCTGTCGTGTCCAGGAAATAGTGAATTTCCTCACCTTAATTGTCTCCGATCTTGCTCCCCAGGTGCATCGATGCACGGGGGATCTGAACGGCCGATTCCATACGTGAGGGGTTGTGGGTTCGGTTTCAATATCAACCCGCCCTCACGACTTGTTCGGATCTATTAAAAACGTAATCACCCGTCTGCGTAACGTGGCCCGTGCCTGCCTGTGCTTCTGGCTGCTTCAACCTGTTGTCGGCCTCGCGTCCGACTGGGCAGAGTGGCGTGGGCCAAATCGTGACGGCGTTTCTATAGAAAGTGGCTTGCTGAAGGAATGGCCGGAGGCGGGCCCGCCTCTTCAGTGGAAAGCCATAGGTTTGGGTTCCGGCGACTCTGGCGTGGCAGTTGCCAAAGGCGTAGTCGCCCTGGTTGAACCCACGCGGTCTGGTTATCTGGAAAAGAGCCGGTTTACGCCTCCGGACCGAAGTGGCAAAAAGAGCTGGGCGCACCCGGTCGTCGCGGGTGGGAAACTCTACTTACGAGACCAGGATGTGCTGCTTTGCTACAACATTAAAGCAGACTGATATTCCGTGGTTCAGCGGCAGGCAAGCACGGCTCTCAGCATGAACTCCGGGTCGTTGTGTGGACTCTCAATGCTCAAGGGTAGTTCGGTGTGTGGTTTGCAGCCGGCCTTTGGTAGAGCACATTGGCGCCCGACTTGTTCGGCGCCAATGCTTGAAAACTGGAGCTGGTGACGGGTTCCGCGTAGTCGAGCTCTCCTGCAATTCAGCCCCCTTGGAGGAGATCGGTGTCAGCGTAACTCGATGGTCGGTAGCTGAACAGTCCGAACTGAGGTCCTCCATCGAGTCCACCCACGTAATGGGCCAACTCCGTGTCGTGCAAGTGGTCCCCAATAGATTAGGATTGAAACAGGATAATTGTTCCGTCGCGATCAAGAAACAGGGCTTTGGTCGCTGAGTTGGTCAAAGCCTCAGCGAAAGGGCGCGTTTCCGGGTGAAATCCTTCTCCAGGGGGCAAAGCGTTGGGGGTCAGCGGTTCTATTTGGCTGGCTGCTGCTGCACGCTTGTGGTTCAGATCTCGGTTGGCCTGTTTTCATGGGGCATGGTGTGATGGTGGCCCGCCGCTTGCAGATCCTGCTATGGCGTAGAGTTTCGACATCGTAGCCACGTAGAGAACGCCATTCGCTGCGACCGGTGAAGTGTAGATAGCCTCCTCGAAGTCCACCGAAGCTAATACCTGCTTGTCCCGGCTCGCAGCCAGCACCCACAAAGTGCCGCGGTGTGTGCCGACATATAGCTTCCCGTCCGCTACGAGCGTCGAACCCCACACCTCCCCGTCGAGTTCATGCGTCCACACGGCTCTTCCAGTTTGGGTGTCCACGCAGTGGACCATGCGTCCCATGTCGGCTATAAAGACCAGCCCCTTTTTCACCGAGGGTGTGGAGATGCTGTGGCGGGTTAGGGGGTACGACCAAAGGGCTGCCGCCTGAGTCACGTCACCTCTTTGTGACGCATCAATGCACTTCAACCAGCACTGGCGCTTGCCGTGCCAGGGATCACCGCCTGCCGTAACGTAAATCCGACCCTCGTGTAGGACGGGCATGCCTACAATGCTGCTGGGGCTTTCTCGTCGGTTGCCCTGATACTGCGAAATGTTCTCCTTTGGTGCCGAAGGATCGCAGTCGAACGTCCAGGCCACACTCAGTGTGCTTAGGGTCTTGGCCGGAGTAGCGGTGGTGCTGGCCCGGGAGGAGGAGGCCATTAGTTTTTCAAAGGCATAAACTACACCATCCCCGCCGCCGTAGAACACCAGGGGTCGCTCGTTCACCACGCCGAACGACGCCGAGGAGAAGGTGCTGTGAAACACCCGCGAGCCCACGCCAGTGTTGTCTCTTGCCAACAGGCGGCCGGTGCGCTTATCTAGCACCACCAACCCCGGAGCATCCGGCGAGGGCCGGTGGCGATGCGTGTGGTTCACCCCGTTGGGCGTGCTGATGTAGAGGTGATCGCCGACCACCAATACAGAAATGTTGGCTGAATCATGTGGGTAAACGTCCAACTCCTGGCGCAGATCGGTCATCCAGAGGATGTCCGCGTCCAGCGGCCCCAAAGCAACCGGTTCGGTGTCGGGCGGGGCGGCATGGCGACTTTCGTCCTGATACGGACCGTCGTTGCCATTGACTAAACCGTGGAGATCGAGGGCCATGACTTCCGCCCGGTTGTTCACCAAATAGACGCGCTCTCCTTCCACTGTCGGTGATGAAGTGAGGCCAACGCGTGGGCAGTCGAGATAAGGATCCCGCGGCAACTTGGGCAATACGAGTTGCCAGTGTAGGCGGCCGGTGAGCTCGTCTAAGCACAGGAGAATACAGCGGTCCCCAAGGTGCCGCCGGTCGCGCGGGTTGCCGTTGTTCGTGCCGATGAACACCCGGCCCCGTGCAATGACCGGTGTGGAATACGTAGAAGTGCCAAGTTCGGCCACCCACCGGACATTGTGACCGGACTTGGGGTTGCAATTCGCAGGCAGGCTGCGTTCATCGGACACCATGTTGCGTGAATGCCACGCCCCCCACTGTGGCTGGTCGGCTGCCCCCGCATTGAGAACGGTGGTCGTGAGAATAACCGCGGCCAGATGCTGTCCGAAACTCGAAACTCTATACTCGAAACTCCGGCCCCGCCTCCGCAGGTAGGGAGCTGAGGAAATATCATTCATGGTTTCACTAATTCCGCCTCGTGAACAGGCGTTTGACTCCTTCCCGCGCCGTTAGCGCACGGAGACCGCCGGGCTTTGCCTCGTCCGGGACGCGTCTTCCTCGCCAAAACTCACGCACCGCGCGCAGCCAGCGCCTTGCCCATGCAAATTCAACCCCCAGAATGGCCAGCCCAGCCGGAATCACGATGAACGCAGGGCCAGGCAACACCATCAGCGAAAGACCCACAGCGAGCACCGTTCCTCCCACCAAGGCCACGATCACGCGTTTGACTTTCTTCATCGCGGTCAGGTGGAGGAATGGAGCGGATTGAGAATCCATTTAAGGCGTCAGTTTTCAAAGGCCTTCGGCGGAGCAAGAATTAGCGAAGCGACGAAAGCCCGGCGCACCGTCCGGGAATCCCGCCAAGGCGAGAGAGTTCGCGCACCCGAGCGTGAACAACGTCCATGATTAGCTCGCAATATGGCGGCCAGGTATTCTCCTTGTTCAACAAGCTGCGCAAAACGGCGGGCGGCCTGTTCCTGACCTTCTCCGGCCTCGATGTCCCTGGCACTCACCATGTCCAGAGCAGCGCGTTGCCGCGGAGGCTCGGCGGTTTGGTGCATCGGTGGGTGGGTCTCCTCGAACTTCTCCCGGGTCTCGCTTATGCCTGCGCCCTCCAAATCGAGTTGTTCTTCGTCAGACACATCCGATGCAGGTTGACCATCCCGCTGGTAGCGAGGAATGGCGGGCGGCACTGGGGCCTGGGGCGACGGTTCGCCGCCCAACAGTTGACCCAGGACTTCCTGCAAGTCTGGTGCGCGCTCCGGGCGCCCTTCGGCCCCGGTCGACGGTAATTGGTCGTTGTCATCGGACCGGTTACTCGCCTCGCCTCTCTGGCGTCGCTTCATCAATATATTGGCGGCCACCCAGACTACGGCGATGGCCAGGAGCACTAGCGGGTTCTCGAAAGGATTGGCTGCGGCAAATGAGTTCATTGGAACGGGAGTGGAGGTCAGGCTTTGGCAACGGATGCACCGGGAGGTGGCGTCTCTGCGCCATCGCTTCCAATGTTCTCACGCATGGTCGTGTCCGCCTGCACATTCTTGAGACGGTAGTAATCCATCACACCGAGGTGGCCCTTGTCGAAGGCCCGGGAAATAGCCATCGGAATCTGCGCTTCCGCTTCGACAACGCGGGCGCGCATCTCCGAGACACGCGCGACCATCTCTTGTTCGGTCGCGACTGCGGCGGCGCGGCGGACTTCGGCCTGGGCCTGCGCGATGAGCTTGTTGGCTTCGGCCTGTTCCGCCTGGAGTTTCGCGCCGACATTCCCGCCTACGTCCACGTCAGCGATGTCAATGGAGAGGATTTCAAACGCGGTGTTGGCATCGAGCGCCTTGCCCAGCACGGTTTTGGAAATGCGATCGGGATTCTCCAACACCTCCTTGTAGGTCGTCGAAGACCCGATGGTGGTGACAATGCCCTCTCCGACACGGGCAACGATGGTTTCCTCCGTCGCGCCGCCGACAAACCGGTCGAGGTTTGTCCGAACGGTCACTCGCGCCTTGGCCTTGATGACGATGCCGTCCTTGGCTACGGCATCAATGGTGGTTTTACCGGAGTTGGGTGCGGGACAGTCAATGACCTTTGGGTTGACGGACGTCTTGACCGCTTCCAGCACGGTTTTGCCAGTGCCCTTGGTGGCGAGGTCAATAGCGCAGGCGCGATCAAAGGGAAGGTTGATAGCGGCCTTTTTCGCGGCGATCAGCGCGAGCACAACCATCTGGACATTGCCGCCCGCCAGAAAGTGCGTGGACAGATCATCAATCGTCAACGGAAGACCGGATTTGACGGCGGTGATGCGGGCGTCCACGACCATGCCCACCGGCACGCTCCGCAGCCGCAACGCGACCAATTCAGTGATCGTGGCTTTCGCGCCAGAGAAGAGGGCGCGAATGTAGATCATGCCGAAGTTGATGACCAGAATGCCGAAGACGAGCAGTACGATCGCGCCGATCCCGTAAAGGACGTAGTCGAGTTTGAGGGGAAGGATATTGGTTTGAGCGAGGATTAAGTTCATTATGAGGTCTTTATGCTTTTTGGTTTTACGTATTGCGGATCACTCAGCGAGCTGTGGAGCGTTCGCAGCCAATGGGGCTTTGGGGTGGCTTCGCCCGTCCAGTGCGGACGACGCGTCCATCTTGCCAAGAAGCCAATCGGCCGCTGCGGCGATACCTGTGACGACGATCTCACCACTGTCCAATTTGGAGCGATGCTTTTGTCCATGCCCCGTCAGCACGTAAATGCCGCGTGCGCCAGCATTCCGCGCCAGTTCAACGTCTTGCGGATGGTCGCCGACGACAAACGACCGGTGCAAATCCACGCCGTGCCATTGGGCGGCGTGCAGCAGAAAATGCGGGTTGGGCTTGATACAGACACAACCGTCCGAGCGTTGGTGGGGGCAGCAATAGACAGCGACTATCGTGACGCCTTTCAACCGGAGCCACTGGACGACAAAGTCGTTGACCTCATTCGCCTCTTGAATTGCCACCTCGCCCGCCGCGACGCAGGATTGGTTTGTTACGATGAACAGTCGGAATCGCTGCTGAATGCGCCGGAGCGCGGCTATCGTCTCGGGGTAGAACACCACCTGTGCGGGCGACCGCAGCGAGCCTCGGTCTTCAATTAGCGTCCCATCACGATCGAGAAAGACGGCAGGCATGAGGTTGCTGCCCGGAACCGCGGCACTGGGTCTGCCAGTTCCCATCCGGCCCGGCTCCTTCGGGGTGGTGCTCTCGGGTGACCCAACCGAGATGAATGGCAAAGGTTGGCATCGCTTCATGTGGTTTCTGATCACGCTCAATTCCTTTCAATCCTCAGCCGAACCGCTTTCTCCAGCCCGACCACCAGCCAGACGGCAACGCCTACTCCGATGATTCGGAGCCACGCTTCCGCGCTGATCGGCGCGGTGTGAAACAACCTGTTCATGACCGGCAGGTAGGTGAAGGCCAGTTGCGCCGCCGCCATGCCGCCGATGCCGGCGATAAGCCAGGGATTGGAGAACACACCGACCGACCACATCGAGCGAGTCAGCGAGCGGCAATTCAAAAGGTAGAACGCCAGCACGACGATAATCACGTTGACGACCACTGTTCGCGCTTCCGCCAATCCGGCACCTTCCTGCCCTCGTTCCCACATAAACATCGCGAACGCGCCTCCCAACATCAGAAACGACACCATGCTCGTTCGCACCATGAGCGGAAACGTGAGGATGGGCGCCTTTGGATCGCGGGGTGGTCGTTGCATGAGATCGCGTTCTCGCGGCTCGAAGACCAGCATCAAGCCAAGCAGCAATGCTGTCGTCATATTGACCCACAGCAACTGCACCGGCAGGGCTGGCAGCGGAGTGCCCAGGAATATCGCCGCCAGCAAGACCAACGCGGCGCCACAACCCGCCGGCAACGTCCACACGATGAACTTGGTGAGATTGTCGAACACTCCGCGCCCCTCTTCCACGGCGGCTTCGATCGCGGCAAAGTTATCGTCGGTCAGCACCATGTCGGCGGCACCCTTGGCGACGTCTGTGCCGGCGATGCCCATCGCGATGCCGATGTCCGCCTGCTTAAGAGCTGGCGCATCGTTAACGCCGTCACCCGTCATGGCCGCGACATGACCGCGCTTTTGCAGCGCTTTGAGCAGCCGGAGTTTTTGTTCCGGGGCAACTCTGGCGAAAACATTAGTGCGCTCGACCAGATCAGGCAGGTCGGTCTCGGGAACGGTGTCCAACTGCCGGCCCGTCACAGCGAGCAGTTCGTGTTTTCCGTGGGCCGCGCCGTTCAGCCCGATCTGGCGGGCAATCGCGGTGGCGGTCAAAACGTGGTCGCCCGTGATCATCTTCACGGCGATGCCTGCGGCCTGACAACAACGGACAGCGGCAACCGCTTCCGCGCGCGGCGGGTCAATCATTCCCTGCAACCCCAGAAAGGTGAGTCCACGCGCCCGGAAGTCAGATTCGAGCCGATTCTGGTCGCGTGGTGCTTCGCAACGGGCGAGGGCCAGTACGCGCAATCCCTGTTCGGCCATTCGGTCGGCGGCGTGCCAAGCGGCGCTCGCATTGAACGGGACTTCTTCGCCATCTGAATCCAGCGCGCCGTGGCATTGCCCCAGCAATTTCTCCGCAGAACCCTTCAGGTAGATCAGCCGGTCCTGCTGTTGCCGATGAAGCGTGGCCATGAACTGGTGTTCCGACTCGAAAGGGATGACATCCAGGCGCGGCAGTTGAGCGTGCCCTTCAGCCTGCCGCAGTCCGCCTTTCTCTGCGGCGGCGATGAGGGCCGCTTCGGTTGGATCACCTTGGATGTGCCAACGTCCCTGATTCCAGGTGAGCGAGGCATCACCGCATACAAGACCGGCGCGAAGACATTCAGCCAACGCAGGCTCGGCAGCCACGTTTACGCGCTGGCCTTCGCGACGGAATTCACCGGCAGGTTCATAGCCACTCCCGGTCACTTCGTAACAACGTCCACCGGCAAAGACTGCCTGCACGGTCATCTGGTTTTCGGTGAGCGTGCCGGTCTTGTCGGAGCAAATGACCGTCGTGCTCCCAAGGGTTTCCACTGCCGGCAGTTTGCGGATGATTGCGCGACGCCGAGCCATGCGCGCGACCCCGATGGCTAACGTGATGGTAACCGCAGCGGGCAATCCTTCCGGAATCGCGCCAACAGCCAGTGCGACGGCTGCCATCAGCATGTCCACCGCGCTTTCGCCGCGCAACGTACCGACGCCGAAGGTCAATGCTGCCAAACCGAGAATGATGTAGAGCAGCAGGTTGCTGAATTGTGCAATCTTGCGGGTCAGCGGCGTGGACAAATCCACGGTTTCCGATACCAAATTCGCAATGCGACCGGTTTCGGTGCAGTTGCCAATGGCAAACACGACACCCTCACCCTGCCCGGAAGTGACAAGCGTTCCGGCAAAAGCCAGGTTCTTCCGGTCTGCAAGCACGGTATCCGCCGCCAGCGGGTCCTGATGCTTCGATACTGGAACGGATTCGCCTGTCAGGGCGGACTCGTCCACGTGCAGATTGCGACTCTCCAGGATGCGGATATCGGCGGGGACTTTGTCCCCGGATTGAAGCAGCACAACGTCGCCTGGCACCAATTGCTCCGAAGTGATACGCTGCTTCCGACCTTGCCGCCGAACGGTGGCTTCGGTGATCACCATTCTTGAAAGGGCCTCAATGGCCTTCTCCGCTTTGGCTTCCTGCAAGTAGCCGACGACCGCGTTGACGAGGACAACGCCGAAGATGACGGAGGAATCAACCCATTCACCCAGATACGCCGTGACGCCAGCGGCGACGAGCAGGATATAGATGAGCGCATTGTGAAATTGGAGAAGAAAGCGCATCAGTGGAGTTTTCCCGCGCTTGGCACTGAGCACGTTTGGACCGAAGCGCTGTTGTCGATGTCGCGCCTCGGTGTGGGTAAGACCAGAGCTTAAGTCGCTCGCGAGCGCCTCCAGAGCGTTTACGATTGGCAAGCTGTGCCAGGATGTTTTCGGCGGAATCGTCATGCGTGGTGCTGGAGTCGTTGGCTCGCTTTTGGCGATTCCCTGTCCGCAAGTACATCCCTCAAATGACCGCCTGCCGACGTCCCTGTTGCCCGAGCGCTTGCCGCCGGAGCAAGGTGAAGCTCATGATTCCAGTGTGCGTGGTGGGGTTGCCAAAGGTTGGCGACGCCTTCGCAATACTTGGCTGCGCCGTCCCGCCTCAGCTCCAAGGCGCGGGCCATCTCTCCCGCCCATGCAGGAAATTGGTTGGTGAACTTGATCTCGACGATGACCTTGTCGCCGAACGGCTGCACGAACTCGTCCATCTGCAGCCTGAAGTCCGCGACGGAGCGCTGCGACATCCGGACGCGGCGGTCCAGAGTCACCCGCACCGCGTTATTGTTCAGGTCGAGGTAAGCTTCCCGCAAGTAAGTGACCAGGACTTGAGGGCGAGCGCGCAGTTGCTGCGTGGTGCTGATGTAATTCTCCAAGGCGGCCAGGTGTTTGGGTTCATGGCTCTGCACTAGGGCCAATGGCGGTGACTGCCCGGCGAGGACAAAGGAGACCGCGCTTTTCTTCACGCCACAGCGTTGCTTGCAGATGCATTCCGCGACGCGGCGCTTGATTTCGAGAAAAACGGGTGTGTCCGGCTGCGCGTCGTAGAACCGCATTCGCAGTTTGAACCGGTTGCGGTCCGCATTCACCCACTGTCGAAACGTCGCCAAGTCGTTCGAATCCAAGTAGAGGCTGTTCACCGGATAGGCGGAGAAAGGCTGCCCGATACCGAATTCATCCAAGTCCAGGTAATGGTCAACAAACCCTCGGATCTCCAGCGCCGTGGCTTCCTCCACCACGTATTTTAGCTCGAAGCGCTGTTGTTGCATGCGGTCGGGTTTCATGTAGATGCGGGATGATTTGGGTCGCCAATGCGATTGGAATCAGATTGGCCGACTTTTCCCCCCGCGAATGAGCTTCAGGCACGAGTGGAAGAAGCTGCCCTTGCCGGCAGTCTCCACAATGGTTCCCAACTCACCCATGTCGAGCCACACACCTTTGCAGCTCGGACAAACGTCTATTTCCACAGAACCGCATTGCTCCGGTGAGAGGGTTTGGCCGCACTTTGGGCAGTGCATCCAGTGCAGGTCTTTGAGTCGGCGTTTCTCGGCTTCCGATTCCGCTTGTTGCTCCTTCTCCAGGCGAGCCATTCGGTTCTGGAGTTCTTGCACCCAAATGTACTCGTCTTCCAGTCGGTTGGCTTTCATGGTTTCAGTTCCTTTCCTGCCAATCAGCGCGTGACGCCCCGCATTGAGTCGCGTTGTCCTCCACTCTCAATACGGAGTTGAACTCCCCGAATGGATTGGGCGTCGTCTCCTTGGCCAGCGGATCGCACATCCAATTGCCGTCCACCACCACCCGGTATTCATATTGGCCGGGCGGCAACGCAAGAGTCTTGATCCACCGACCGTTGCCGAGCGGCACCATCGGCGTCGCCTCTGGACGCCATTCGTTGAACGTGCCCGCAATGCAGACCGCCATTGCGGTTGGATGTGTGAATTCGAGATGAACAGATCGCGAGAGCGATCCGTTGCGCTTCAGCTTTCTGTTTCTGTTTTTCATAGTCGTTGTCGCTTCAGTGCATTGGCGGGAGAAGGAACGGACGCCGCGCGCCGAGCCTGCCCAAGGGCCGGTTTATCAGCGCAGCCTCCAGTGACATCCCTCTCCTGGGCAAAGCATAGAATCTGGTGGCGTTCATCAACGACTTCTGCCCGTCAGCAGTGGAAGTAAGTGCCAAAGGAAATACATTAGCGACGAGATGAAAGCCGCCACGTAAGTCCATCCCGCCGCGTTCAGCACCTGACTCACGGCAGCTCGCTCCGTTCCCGCTTGAATGAATCCCATTTGGTCCAGCACGGCTTTGGGTTGCCGCGAAGCGTCGAACTCCACCGGCAGAGTGATGAGGTTGAAAGCCATCAGAATTCCCCAAGCCACCGTCAGGATGAGCAGGCTGGTCTTGCCGGTGAGCAAGCCTGTGAACGCCCCCAGCAACTGGATCCACAACATCGCCTGGCTGGCAAAACTGGTGATGCCCACCGCTAAGTGTTCTCCTTTGGTTGATGACCGACGTTTTTCCCAGTAAGCACGCGCGTGCCTGATGCAGCCATCGCATGCTCCGCTCATATTCGAGGGTAAGAATCCCGACTCCTCCAGGGATGAGCACGAGCACCAACAGGGCCAACCCAAACAAAGCAAACAACCCGACGAGTGCGGTTCCAGCCGTCGCGATCGCGAGCAGACTCTTCATGGACTTGAACATCATCCTGGGTTCAATCGAACAATTCTCCCAACCACGATTTGCGTCGCTTGTAGCCGTGATGGTGGTCGTTGTAATGTTGGTCGTGGTGGGGATAGTGGCCATCTCGTGGGATGGATGTTTGTGCAGACACGGGGACAGCCGAGGGCATTGCCGTTGAGCGTTCGATGATCTTGTCGAGTTCGCCGCGGTCGAGCCACACGCCACGACACTTCGGGCAGTAGTCAATCTCGACGCCTTGGCGTTCGGTCATTACCAGTTCAGTTTCAGAGCACACGGGGCATTTCATAGAGTAGCTGCTTGTTTCAGTTGTTATGGTTCATGGGTAAATCAGCGACTCCACTGACTGGCCACGCCACGGCAGTGCTCATGACGTTTGTGACGGCGCTGTTGGCGATCTTTCCGGGCCGCGATTTGTTCTTCGAGTCGACGGATTACTTTGGTCATCGCGGCTGGCAAAGTGTGGTCTCTGGCGGCCGCGTGAATATCCGGTCCGGGAACCGCCAAGTCCACGGCGACGCAGAACGCCGGAGCGGTGTTGGGCTGATGTTCTAAGACCACCCGCGCGCACGAGATGAGAATTAACCGCCCCAACGCTTCGATCGGCCGGTCCAAGGGATGGTCTGCGAGGGTTCGCGGATGCAGACCGCGAAGTTGATATTGTATATTCATGATTGCCTGTTCTCGGCTTCGGCTGCTAATTGATGCCCCGGTGTTGACATGAATGTTTAGACGCAACTTCCCAGCGATATGGCTTGGCCCGCCTCAACCAGGCCTGCTGCAGAGCAAACCGTCCCTCTGCCTGTGGCGCCGGTTCTGAAAGCATGGCCATGGTGGCCTGTACCCACCGGATGGGAATCTTGTTTTCCATCCTTCCCGCGTCTGCTTTGAGCCGTTGCTGGACTGCGTTCACGCATTCAGTATCCGCCAGCACTCGCCCTTAACCCATTATCGGTTTTGGATTGAACCGTTAAGTTAAACCGAATACCCTCTGGCTGTGGAATTCTTGAATTATCACCACCTCCGCTATTTTTGGGTGGTTGCCCACGAGGGCAACCTGCGCAAGGCGGCGGAAAAGTTGCATGTGTCGCAGCCAGCCATCTCAGCGCAGCTTGCCGCGCTGGAGGGCGTGCTCGGCGAGAAGCTATTCCACCGCAGTCCGCGCGGCCTGACCCTGACGGAAACCGGACATCGCGTGTTCAGCTATGCCGAAGAGATCTTCGCTCTCGGCCAGGATTTGCTGCAAGCGGTTAAGCAGCAGCCCACGGCTCGCCCGTTGCGCATCAACATCGGCATCGCGGATTCATTGCCCAAGCTCGTCAGCCACGAAATCATCAAACCCATCTTCCATCTGGGCCAGCCAGTGCAGGCAGTTTGCCTGGAGAACAAAGCCTCCGATCTCATCGCGCAACTAGCGGTTTATCGCCTCGACATCGTGCTGGCCGATGAGCCCGCGCCGAGCGCGCTTCCCATCAAGACATTCAACCATTTGCTCGGCGAAAGCGGCGTGACCTTCTGCGCCGAAAGTGGTTTGGCGAGGAAATTACGGCGACAGTTCCCTTGTTCACTCCATGAACAACCCATGTTGTTGCCGACTCCCGGCACAGCGTTGCGACGCACGCTCGAAAAATGGTTTCAGGAGCAGGGCATCCGGCCACGTATTGTGGCGGAATACGACGATGCAGCCCTCATGAAAGTAGCGGCGGAGGATAAACTTGGAGCTTTCCCACTGCCGACCGTGGCCGTTGGTGAAGCCCTCGCACGCTATGGCTTCCAGAACATTGGCGATGCCCAAGGCTGCTCCGTGCAATTCTACGCCGTCACCGCCGAGCGCAAACTGACGCACCCGGCAGTGGTCGCCATCACTTCAAATGCGCGCGGTGCTCTCTTCCGAAGCGAAAGAGCCGTTCGTGTACCGAGACCAGACAAGGCGACACCTGTTGCTCCCAAAAGGGGTCGTGTCAAAAGAGATCGTTGACCCGATGCAGTCGGCGTTGCTAAGCTTCGCTTGCCCTTCAGCCTGATAATTACAGCTCGGCGGCTCTGATTTATGCGCTCGGTCCAACCAGGATTGATGGCGGACGGCATTGAACCCACCACGGACATTGCCAACACGCTCGTAAAGGGCGGGGTCTGCGCCACCTGCCGAGGCGACTAGCTGCGGCAGCCCTGATCGGCCCATCCCCGCCAAGGCCCACAAGGCCACCTTGCTTTCGCAGGACGACGGCAAGGCCGGCCAGGGATGAAAGGCTGTAACGTACGGGGGAATTTCTGTATTGAATAGAAATGAGCGAGAGCGCGACATCGCGGGGCGGTCCGCGGGTGTTCCCGGCGACACAATGGACGGTGGTCCTAACGGTCGGTGGGACGCCGTCGCCGGAATCGGCGGCGGCGTTGGAGCGGCTGTGCGGGTGGTACTGGTATCCGCTCTACGCTTTCGTGCGGCGGAGCGGGTATTTACCGGCCGATGCGGAAGACTTGACCCAGGAGTTCTTCGCGCGGTTGCTGGAGCATAACTGGATAGCTCATGCTGACCGGTACAAGGGACGGTTCCGGTCGTTTCTGCTAATGGCGATGAAGCGGTTCCTTGCCAAGGAGTGGGACAAGGCCAAGACCCTCAAACGCGGCGGTCAGGTGCGGCTTGTTCCTCTTCAATTAAACACCGCCGAAACCCGGTATGGCCGGGATCCGGCGGATACGCGCACACCGGAGCAGGTCTTCGAAAAACAATGGGCGTTGACGCTGCTGGAGTTCGTGCTGAACCGGCTGCGCGAGGATTATGAGCATGACGGCAAGGGCGAGGTGTTCCACACGCTGGAACCGTGTCTGGTCGGAAGCCGAGAATCGCAGCCTTATGCCGCTGTGGGGGCGCAACTGGGAATCTCCGAAGGCGCGGCCAGGGTGGCGGTGTGCCGCTTGCGGGAACGGTATCGGGCGCGGCTCGAGGAGGAAGTTGCCCAGACCGTGTCCTCAGCAGCGGAGGTGGACGAGGAACTGCGGCATCTGCTTCGGGTGCTGGCCCGGCGCTGAACATTCTTATCCTTCGCCTGTAACGTTTTCTGTCTGATCCGTAGTGTAGGGGGCGGATAGACTTTGTGAATACGAAGAGAATATGTTCAAATTGCCAGCAACCTGTGGAGGTGAGCGCGCCTCACGGGCTGTGCCCGGAGTGCTTGCTGAAGGCTGGGCTGGGGACTGGCGTGGCTCTTGGCCCCGACAGCCAAACGGAAGGCCGGCGAGCCTCGTTCGTGGCCCCGACGGTGGAAGAAATGGCACGCCTGTTTCCGCAGTGCGACATCCTGGGCCTCATTGGCCAAGGCGGCATGGGCGCGGTTTACAAGGCCCGGCAAAAGACGCTGGATCGGGTGGTGGCGCTGAAAATCTTGCCGCCAGGCATCGGCAAAGACCCGGCGTTTGCGGAACGGTTCACGCGCGAGGCCAAGGCGCTGGCACGGCTGAATCATCCGGGCGTGGTCACGCTTTACGAGTTTGGGCAGGCGGACGGTCCGTTCTTCTTCCTCATGGAGTTCGTGGACGGGATGAGCCTACGGCACCTGCTGGAGGTGGAGCGGATCTCGGCGCGGGAGGCCCTGGCGATTGTGCCACAGATCTGCGACGCGCTGCAATACGCCCACGACCAGGGGATCGTCCACCGGGACATCAAGCCGGAGAACGTTCTGCTCGACCGGCAGGGACGGGTGAAGGTGGCGGATTTCGGTCTGGCAAAACTGATGGAGACACAAGGTGAAGCCACGCCGGGGACGACCGTGTCGTCCTCTGCCGTATCGCCGTTGACCGAGGCGGGAAAGGTGATGGGGACGCCCCAATACATGGCGCCGGAACAGCGGGATCATCCCACCGAGGTGGACCATCGGGCGGACATTTATTCGCTAGGCGTGGTGTTCTACCAGATGCTCACGGGGGAACTGCCGGGCCAGAGAATCGAGCCGCCCTCGCAGAAGGTGCAGATTGACGTGCGGCTGGATGAGGTGGTTCTCCGGGCTTTGGAGAAGCAACCGGGGCGGCGCTACCAGCACGCCAGCGAGGTGAAAAGTGCGGTGGCAACGATCGCGGCCACACGTCCACCCGCAGCGGACGTACCGAGCCTCGCCGAGGCGCGCGGGCGGGTGCAAGCTCCCGGCTTCGGTCTGTGTTTCATAGGGGCTGCCAACACGCTCTTCGCGGTCGGGTTGTTGTTGTGGTTGACGTTGGGCGCGTGGGCCGCAAGTCAAAGGCCCGCGGCCTTCGAGCTCAGCGATCTCAAAAGCACGTTTCTAAAACTGGGCTTTGTCACGGTGCCTCTGCTGCTGCTTGCTTTGGTGTTGGGTGTTCTCGTCGTGGCAGGCGGATTGTACATGAGGCGGCTTCAGCAGTATCGCTTGGCAGTTGCCGCAAGTATCCTGGCGGTCTTCAGTCCGCTGGGCGTGCTGGGCCTGCCGATCAGCATTTGGTGCCTAGTCGTGCTGATGGACCCGAAGGTGCGAGAGGCTTTTGCAGCCACCAGGCGCGGGAAGGCAGACCGTCGCCCCGAAATCACACCAAGTCTCGACCCGTCCCCGGCGTCTCGGTCGCGCCAGGAGAGCTGGAAAACTCACATGGCAGTGGTGGGCGTGCGCAAGGGCAAGCGGGTAGTACACTGGCCGGGAGTGGCATTGTCGTCATCGCTGATGGCCTTCCTCTTCCTGGCCGGGGCGCTTCTCCCCCACTTTGTGTCCGGGCATTCCATCCCGCCGCCTTTCGCGTTCGCGATGATGGTGGTGTTGATCTTCGTCACCATGTCGTTGGCCGTTTACGTTGGGCTGCGCAAGCGGCCGATCGAAAGACTTGTTCGTCTGGAAGAGGGCTTGCCGAGGCAAAGAGGGGTCGCGGGAAAGACAACTAACGGTTCCGGATCGCGTTTGTCGCGGACAGCGGTCGCGGGCCTGGTCATGGCGGCGCTTTCGTTTCTGCTGCCTGGTCTCCTGTATCTGTTAATGCAGCCATCCATCCCGGACGCGGCGGCGGTTCGTCCACTGCTGTGGCCCAGTGTCATTCTGGGCGGCTTGTTGGCTTGTGCCACTACGATAGTTGGCGCAGTCGGGGTCACACAAATTCGCCGATCCGCGGGCCGGCTTTGCGGACTAGGATTGGCCGTGTTCGATGGTTTGTTCTTCCCCTTGCTAGCATTGGACGCGCTGATCCTCTGGACCTCGTTCGGCGTGGCGAGGTTGGCAAGCTTCATGGTCATTCCATGGTTGGATTCCCACGACTTGGCGTTCCGGTATGCGCCTGGAGTCGAGACCTGGACTCTGCTCACGCTCGTTTTTATCGCATGGGTTGATTTTCTCGTGATCCGTCACCTGTGGCGCGCAGTAAACCGATCCTTGGCCAACGCGGCCAGAGACTTTGGGAAGACTTCTGCCAGCGCGGCCGCCGGACCAAGAGCGACCAGCGGTGGGACGGAGGAGGAGCGCTCCGGCGAACACCGAAAGATTGCGATATGGGCACTGATTGGCGCAGCCGCGCTGTGCGCCATGGGGCTTGGCTTGTTCGTTTGGATTCAACGACCGGAACGACTGGATACGACGATCGCTGCCGATTCTCCAGATGGGCAGTATAGTGCTCTGGCCTCGACTTGGCGGGCCATGCGGATGTTCGGGGAAGACAGTCTGACCTACCGTTTCACGGTGAGTGGCCGCAGTGGTGCTCTTGGTGAGAAATGGGAGGTGCCTGTGCCTATTGCAGAGTTGACCGATGGCTTCCAGACTCAAGGTTTGGGATACTTTTCTTTCGCGAAGCATGGCCGGATCCAATGGTCCGATGACGGCACACGGGTTTCATTCCGGGTTCGTGGCGTTGAGGTGTCCGCCCGAGACCTCTCCAATGGAAGGCATTCTTCCCAGGCAGGCTTCTTCCCGGAACACGAGGTAGAGTTGACGGCCAACGGTAGTCTTCAAGGTTGCTTCCTTGACCTCGATACGGGCCAGGTGTTGAGCGCATCCAAGGAATTCGCGGAGTCACTCCGTGCGAGCGGGCGCCTGGCGGGGGGAGTAGTACAGGTAACGGTGATCAGGGAATGGATGCGATCCAACCGTGTGGACATCGTCAAGAGGAGCTCTGAAAAGGGCGTGATGCTGGTGGACGGCTTTGCGGTGATGCTGGCCGAGCAGACATTCGGCAGGCGAGTCTTTGATTCGGTTTCCGTGGGACAGATTCTAAAGGCGGTGCAACAGAAGTCGGGAGCAGCGGCCGATCCGATCTGGGCCTTTGCTCCCCAATGCGTCTTCGCCTTCCAGACCCGCAAAGGCACGATTGGGCTGCTGGAAGCGCTCGAGATTGCGTCACCGGGGCGCACACGCCTTCGGTTTAAATGCGTGCGAGACTCGGTGGCAATCCCGCTTGGGCAGGCAGCCGAAGCCGCGCTCTCACACAAACCGGGCGTGCAGGCGTCGGCTGGCGGCAACGTGCTCGAGCCACGGGCTGGCTTTGGCGAGATTGTCGAGGTGGAGGTGCGCCCCTCCGAGCGCGGAACGAACGGCTTCCTGGACCTGGACACGGGTAAGCTGCTGGATGCCCCGGCGGACCTCGCGGACCGTATCGCCAAGGGAACAGTGAAATTCGGTCCCGGCGAACTCCACGAATGGATGCGCTCCAGCGGGGCGGACGTGGCGTGCCTGGCAACCTCTCCGCCCGAATTGATACTGATTGGCGGGGCGGCGGGCCTCGCGGGCATGTTGCGGAACCCCGACGACGGCTCTGTGGTCGCCAAGCACATTGACCAAGTGACCGCCAAGGAAGCGGTCGGTTTGGCGCGCGAAATCAGACCGGCAGTGATGATGATTAATCCGCAGCGCCAATGGAGTATCGAACCCGTGACGGCAAACTGGTTCCAGACCCGCGAGGGCGGAATCGGCGTGTTGGAGATTACCGGCTATTCCAGGAACCCGTCCGCAGTAAAAATGCGGTACAGACTAGTGGAGGACGCCAATGTCCGCACGACAGGACTCTAGACTCGCAGCGAGGCCGCAACAGAGCCTGAGCCGCCGGCATCTTTCGGCCCAGAAGTCGAGCAGACGGCACGGCTTGACGCCGGAGCGTCATCAGGGGTGCGCTTCCTCGACATTGAGAAGGGCGAGATCAAGGAAAGCCCGTTCCCGGTGGTGGTGCCGCCGAGCGGCCCGCTCTTCGATGGTCCTGGTGTGCGGCCGCCCTGAAGCGCCAGCCCGCTTTGGCGGTTTGGTTGGTAGAGTCTGGGTGGACGTGGCGTTCGTACTGCGTCGGCAAGGCGGGAAGATGCAGTGGGGAATGCTCGGCATCATAAAACCCGGATTCACGGTGGATAGCGGCGCGCGCGGACCGACGGCCGATCGGAACGCGGGGACGTCGCATCTTTCGGACCTGGATGGCGACTGAGCTTGGGATCAAATCCAGCCACCGCCCATGTCCGGAGGCTGGCATTGAGGAAGTCCACGCCCGTCTATTGCCGGAAGACAAGCTTCGTCGCGTGCGCGAGTGGCAGGCGCAAGGCCAGCGAGTCGCTTTTGTGGGCGACGGCATCAACGAAGCGCCCACCTTGGCGGTGGCGGACATCGGCGTCGCAATGGGCGCAGCGGGGACTGACGTGGCGCTGGAAACCGCCGACATCGCGTTCCTGAGCGACGACTTGATCAAAATGCCGGAGCTGGTGGAGTTGAGTCGGCGCACGCTGCGTGTTATCAAGCAGAACATCGCCTTTAATGTGGGCCTAAACCTCCTTTTGATGCTGGGCGCTGGCTTCGGTTGGATCAGCCCCATCGGCGGCGCGGCGATCCACGAAGCGGGGGCGCTGGCGTTTATTATCAATGCGATTCGGCTGCTCCGTTAGCAAAGGCGAATGCGGTTTGAGGAGTGGCGTTCGTCACGCGGTCAAACCCGCCACTCTCAAAACTGCGCGTGGAACCTCGCCCCAACCACATTCACCGGACCACGGTCACGGTTGAAGGCAGGGTGATTCACAAACTGGTAGTCGAAGGTGAAATGCACGTTCTTCCAGACCTGTAAGTCGTAGTAAGCCTCAAGGATCTGCTCCCACCCGTAGGTTAGGGCACCGTCGCCAGCCAGGATGCCGAGGCCACCGTCGCCGAAGAATTCCTGGTGAATTTTCGAGATGCCGTTGAGGGCACCGGCAAGGCCGAACGTGTCATTCGGCCGGCGCCAGGGCTCCCCTTTAAGGCTTAGGCCGAGGGTGGCAGTACGATCAACATCACTGAACACCCAGGCTTCATTTTTGCCGTCGCTCCAACCGAGTCGGGAGAACACGCCGATGTTCTTAGCGATCTCCTGCTCGAAATTGAGGCCGAAGCCGTATTTGTAGCGGTAGTCCCTGGTAGCAACGATGTCGGCGGGGCGGGTGGGGCTGTCAACCGCAGCCTGGTAGCTGCCCATGTGGGCTCGGTTGACGAACGCAAGTAACCGAATGATGCCAGGGTGGTTGTTCAGGTGGAAGCGGCGCTCGAACTCAGTGACCATTCCCCAAGCCTCCAGAAACGGGCCATTCCCCGCCGAACTGTCGTACGGCCACTTGAGAAACTTGTCTTCCCACGAGAGCCCGTTTGACTCTCTGGGCATTTGGAAGAAACCGTACCGCAGGGTCCACTTCGGCTGGTTCAGTTCCGCAGCAAAGCCGGTGATGTAGCCAAGGCTGTCGCCCGGGTAATCCCACGCCTCATTGGCCATGAAGGCCCAGTTCATGAACTGCGATCGGGAGTCGTTGGCATAGCTGTTGTTGTCGAAGGTATCCTTGGCGCTCATGCGGCCCAAAGTGAGGGTAACGCGCGAGATGTCGCGCTTGCCCGCGAGTTGGAATTGGTCGTCCTGGACGGTTTCCTGATCGCCGCCGAGGCCGATGGTCTGGCGGATAAAGAGCCGAGTGATGGATCCGTTCGGAACATCCGTGCCGAGGCGGAAGGCTTCGCCGTTAGGGAAGCCGTCGATGCCGTGGGCGTCGGAGAAGCCGAAGCCCTGCCACATCAGGCCGTCCACGTGGAACTCGGCGCCGGGCCACAGGCGTAGGCCGAAGATGACATCGAGGGAGACGGACTCTTTGACTTCGCTGGAAGCGCTGAGGCTGTTGGGCCCGAAGTAGGGTGAAGCGATACCGGGGCGGTATTGGACAATGGCGGTATTTTGCACGTGCCAGTTCCACTTCTGCTCCAACGCTTCGTTCAGCGTGGCAAGCGGTGGCGTTGTCACCGAGTTAGTTGACGTTTCGGCCGTCAACGGTGGGGTCACCGCGAAAAAAACCACCATGACAAGAGCGCTAATGGAATGGAGATAGCCGGACATTGCTTTGGGTCCCCAGCGCATGGCGGAGCTAGCGATCCGCTCCCGGTATTTGCCCGGACTGAGCCGGCGTCGGCTGGGCCGCCTTGTTCTCGCTCGTTGATTGCGAATATATGCGAGCAAACTTCAGACCTATCAACGAGAGCAGAACCAGGAGGTAAATGCGCAACGCCCACAGGGCTATCCGAACCATCGGCGTCATCTTGATGCGTGGCATAGGAATTCAATCAGGTCGGAAACTCGATTTTGGCCCCCTGCATGATGTCCTTGTAACGGACCACCCCCAGCAGGTGATCGTGGGCATCAACCACGGGCAGCATCCGAAAGTGGTATTTGACGAACAGCTCCATCAAGCTCTCTCGCAGCGCACCGCGCTCCGCCGTCACCACCGGCGAACTCATCAACTCGTCGAGGCTGACCCCCTCGGCCGCAGCCACCAGGTCTCTCAAGTCCACTACTCCCACCAGCACCTTCTCATCACCGGCCACGATGTACAAATACGTGATGTTCTTGTGCTCCCGCGGCGCGGTCCGCAAGTTCTGCAGGACTTCGCCCGCCTTGGCCTCCTTCGGGAAACAAAGATAGCGGTCCGTCATCAGCGTCGAAGCCAGCACGTCCTCGCCCGACAGCACCGCCTCCACCCGTGTGGCCCGCGCCGGTGTCAGGCACCGCATCAGCTCCGCTACCTTCTCGCGTGGCAGATCCGAAAACAGGTCGGCAATGTGCGGCACCGACATCTTCTCCAGCACCAGCCGCGCCTTCTCTTCGCGCAAGAAGGCAATTAACTGCCGTTTCGCCCGAGGCTCCGCTTCCACCAGCACCTCCGCGGCCTTCTCGGGCTCGAGCGCCCCAAACATTGCCTGTTGCTCATCGCCCGACAACACCTCCAGCGCGTCCGCCAGGTCCTCGCTAGGCAGTTCCATCGCCTGCTCCCGCTTGACCGACAGCGTCACCACGTCTTTTGTGTGGTCCTCCACCGAAAGCGGCTGCACGTACCGCCACGAAATCAACTGGTCCTTGCCGGAGACAAACCGCTCCAGCCCCCACCTTCGCAGGAACCCGTTAAACGAGATGTCCACGTGCACCAGGATCATTCGCCCCTTCGAGTAGAGCACCTGCACGTCGTTCACCACCTCCGTGCGCCGCCCGTCCGTGTCCAGGATGGTCTGCCCCATCAAATGCTCGTTCACCAATATCCACCCCGGTTGGTCCACGAACTTCGGATACGGCTGGCCGTCCTCCCGTGGCGTGATGAAAATCGCCTCCTCCCCGATCCGCACAACCTTGTCCCAAGGGATCAGCTCGGATGGATACCCCTTGCCGTGCTCGATATAAATCCCCACCGCCTCCGGATACGGTTCCGACAGCCGGAACACCAGGTCCGTCAGCCGCCCGTTCTTCTGGTTGGTCTTGTCCCGTCGGATGCGTCGGCCCAGCAGCTTCGAGAAATACAGCAGTTGAAACTCCTCGTAAGCCACACCGGGCCTCACCGGCTTCCCGCCCGCGGCGTTAATCTGCTTTTCGTTGTTCATGGCCTGTCTTTCCTACTTTCCCGAACCAAACCATTCCGGAAACAACACCGAAATTCCGTAGGCCGTCGAAATGAGAATCACGAACGCCGTAATGCTCCAATTGGCGATGTTTTGCCAGCGGGTATTGACATGCTCTCCCATTAGCGGCTTGTCGTTCAGCAGCAGGATCAGGAACATCAAAGCCGCTGGCAATAGCGTCACCGCCACCACCTGCACAAAAATTGTGATGATGTTCTGGACCTCGATGCTCGCCACCAGCGACACCACCCCCGCCGACATCAGCATCAGCACGTACGCCACATAGAACCACGGCGCCTCGCGCACCGTCTTGTTCAGCGAGTGCGCCCAGCCGAACACCTCGCCCAGCGCCCAGCTTGTCGCCAGCGAGATGCATAGCGATCCCAGCAGCCCCGCATCAAACAACCCGATCGCAAACAATACCTTCGCCCATTGGCCCCATTCCCCGTGCAGCACTTGCGGCATCGCTGCCGCCGTCTTCGCCGCGGAATCAATCTCCTGATAACCCGCGCCCTGGTCCGGGTTGAAATGGAACACCCCCGCCGTGGCGATGATAATGAAGGCCGCCACCGTGCACGTCATGAACGCCCCGAAGAACGTGTCGAACTTTCCACACTTGATGTCCTTGATGTCCATCCCCTTGTCCACCACCGCCGACTGCTGGAAGAAAATCTGCCACGGAGTTATCGTCGTGCCGATGTTCGCCATGATTAGTGTCAAAAGTGCGACGCCGGACATCCCAAAGGAAAAGCTCGGGTTATAAAATCCCTTCGCCACCGCGCTCCACCCCTCCTTCACATTCCCCGTATGCATCGCCCAGATCGCCGCCGGGATGTACACCAGGTTGAACAGGCAGAAGAACAGCGTGATTTTCTCGAACGTCCAATACCGCCCGCTGATTACAATCCCCAGCATCAGCAACGTCACCCCGAAAAAAGTTATCCACGGCGGGATGTTGAACAGGCTCAGCGCCTGCGTCATGCCGATGTACTCGGTCACCAGCGTCAGCCAGTTGATCACCGCCAGGTCGAAAATCGAAAACCAGCCCCAGAACTTCCCGAATCCATCAAAAATCGCCTCCGCGTGCCCGCGCTTCGTCACTGCTCCCAGCCGCACCGTCATCTCCTGCACGTAGTAGGCCATCGGCACCAGGATGATCATTGCCCACAGCAGGTTGAACCCGGTCTTCGCTCCCGTCTGCGAGTAGGTCGAGATGCCTCCGGCGTCGTTGTCGGCTATCATCGTGATGATCCCCGGCCCCAGCGCCGCCAAAAAGATCAGCGTTCGCCGCTTCAACCTGCGAATTTGGTGAAAAGACTTGCTGATCCAGTACATCGCGCTCGGGTTGTGTTATCGCCAGCTATTCCGTAGCTCGCCCGCATGACTTTGAGCGAACACGCCCATAGTAGCCATTGAGCCCGCCGACCGTTACTTAAGATTTCTTAAGAACCCTGAGGGTGGATAGGATCGCCTCGACGACCAATTCCGGCTGGTCGGCGGCAATCTTGCCGCCGCTCTCCAAGGTGGTAATATGCCGGGCCTCGGGCATGCGGTTGAGCCACTCGCGATGTCGCGCCAGTTTTTGCGCCGCCAGTTCCTCGTCGAGTGAATCCCGTTCCACGCTGGTGCGCAACCCGCGCTTTAATCCCGTCACAAGTACCACCGGGACACGCGGCAGTGCTGGCCACGCTGCCCGATCCTCCAGCAGGATTTGGTCCGTGTGCTCGAACTCGGCGGCCGAACCAGGCGCCATGCCGCCCAGTTGAACACCCATGCCGTACAGTGTCCCGTCAGTCACTTCATCCCAGAGCACACTGCGGACTCGTGGGATCGCGGCGGGGTTCAGCTTGTCGAGCTTGAGTTCGGCTCTTTTGAATTCGCGCAGGCCATAACCGCGAACCTGAACCGGAAATTTGGTGAGCCACTCCTGGATTTGCGTCAGTTGCTCGGGGCGATGCTGTTTGAGCCAAGCCAACGCTTCGTCCGAAGTTTCGCCCTGGGGGGGGTCCAGCAGAACCAGTGCCGCGACTTCGCTGGGGTAGAGACTGGCGAAGACCCGCGCCAGAGCAGCCCCCAAGCCGTCGCCGACCAAAAGATAGGGCGGCGGGGCGTGAGCATTGAGGAGTGCGGCGTGCAACTGACGTGCGGCTGTCTTGGGGGACATCGCGAATGCCATTGGGCTGGAGCCGCCCCGCCCGGACCGTTCGTAGGAGATGACTCGGACGGTTTGGGCCAGTTCCCGCTGCACCGGCCACCAACTTTCGATCAAGCTTAGCACGTCGGATTCCAGCACCACCGTCGGTCGGCCCTGGCCCAGTTGCAATAGCCGCAGTTGACCGCCTTCGGCCTCAACCAAGTGTGGCACGGCATCCCAGAGCCTGACCGCAAGGCAAACCACCACGGCGCTAAGACCAACAGCCGTGGCGCCAAGGCCAAGTAGCGGGCTTGAACTGGGGTTTTGCTCGGAACCGGCCAGAGGATGGCTTCGGAATTTGTTGATCAGGTGCAGAAGCCGCACTGGCGTCAGGGAAATAAGACCAATGCCAGCCGAACTCGGTTGATGGCGGTTGGCTTCGAGCGTGAGCAAGGCCAGGCCCGGGCGCACGATCGGCAGGGCCAGAAAGCCCAACAGGGTCACCGACCGCCGGACCCAGGAGAAACCCGGGCTGGCCAACTCCGCCAGCGCAACGAGGCAGGCGGTGCCGAGCACCCACAGCAGCCAATACCCGGCGATTTGGGCCGCGCGCAGCGCCTGGCGACGATATAACAGGCGCCAAACCCACCAGGCCAAAAACATTTTGACGAGGAACAGCCCGGTCAGCAACGCCACGACCAGACGCCAGGGGACCAGCGGTTCCCAATAATCGACACCGTGTTCGAGCGCCCAATTAATGGCCCAGGGTCCGGCCACAAACCACAATGCAAAACTGGTTATCCCCGCCACAGCAAATAGTCCCGAGCTTCCCGACAGTCCAACATACAGGCTGATAACCAACTGACGCCACGTCAGCAGGAACAACGCGACCAATCCCAGGATCCCGATGAGCCCTTGAGCGGTTGGTGACCGCTCCAGGGCCCAAGCCTGCCATAGTTGCCACAATAAGGAACTATTTCCGCGAAGACCCAGGACCAGGGTGATGCAGGCTGCCGTCACCACCAAACCCAGCGCGGCGCTGATGGCCGCCATGCGGAACCTGGCCAGCACCAACTCGCCACAGCTTTGCGGACGGAGGCTGATGAACAGCGGCACGACCATTTCGCAGGACCAGAAATCCGGGACGGCAGCGACCTTGCCTAGCAAGGTTGCCATTGCTAAGGGCGTAAGTGACAACCAGCCGACCAGCTTCAGGGAATTGATGGCATCCAAACCCACGGCTGTGGAGACGGGTCCTGCGGCGGCAAGCCCCAAGACCAGCAGAGCCATAGGGAACAACCAGCCGTGACACCGCCATTCGAGCCAAAGCTGCGCCTGACGGGGAGAGGTAAACGGCGACTGGGCGCGTGTTGGGCGCGGATTGGCAGGGCAGGGCAGGGTGGCGCGGCTGGTTTCGCGCATTTGCACATGCCGCTGGCGGGAAACTGCCAGCCAGGCTGCGCAAAACGACGCCATACTAAGGACCCCGAGCACGGAGCTCTCGACCAACGATCGGACGGCTGGCGTGGCTGTCGCCAGGCCGGCCGGGAGTAGTGCGTCCGGAAAGAGCAGTTCCCAGATAAGCACCGAACCGACGCCGCCAGACAGGAACAAGCGGCCTAGCCTCAGGCGGGGCAATCCCCAGATTATCGCCAGGTGGGCCATTAGACCGGTTGAGAGCAGCAGTGCGGGCATGAATACTGGGGGAGCCGGCTCCAAAGGGGCAAAGACCAGCGTCGCCCACAACACGTAGAGCACTCCCGCCAGCACCGCACCGCTCAACATCGGGACCGAGACTAGCGTCAGTGTCCGGACAGGCAGGCTGAACAAGCGGACTGGGAAAACAGCCAACTTCTCTGAACTGCTGGGTTCGGTAAAGCTGAAGAACAGGAACAACGCCAGAGCTGAGCCAATGAATGGGAGCCGGGCAAATTGAGCCCAGGGCAGATTCTGCGGCGGAGCTGCCACCCAATGCGCGACCACAGCACAAAGCGGAATGGCGGCAAATATGGCCAGGAATCCGAATCGATGGGCGGTCCAGATTTCCCAAACCAGGGCGCCAGCGGGGGAACGAATGGCTGAGTGCGAGGTCACATCGGGGGCCGGGATGATTGTTCGGTTTGCCGAATGCGGGCCAGGAACACCTCATTCAGGGTCATCGGACGTCGCTGCCCTATTTCCACCCCAGCGGAATGTAATTCATTGTCGATCGCCTCGGCGGATCCTGACCAACTCAGTTCCCAGTCCTGGCCGCTTCCTTTTGCCTCGAGCAATCCAGCCCATTGGGGAGCCGCCGTCGACGCGGAAGCGAAGCGAACCCTTGCAAGGAAATGGGTGTGGCGAATTTCATCGAGTTTTCCGCAGAGAGTTATTTGTCCCCGGTGAATCATGGCGACCCGGTCGGAAATACGTTCCACCTCGTCGAGCAAATGTGATGAAAAAAACACGGTTCGGCCTTCCTGGGCAACGGACAGGAGAATCGTTTCGAGGATATCCCGGCGGGCCACGGGGTCCAGGCCGCTGCTGGGCTCGTCCAAAACCAGCAAGTCGGGGCGAAACGCCAGCGCCACCAGCAAGCCGGCTTTTGCTTGCTGCCCCTTGGACAGGTTGCGCAATCGCACCGTCGGGTCCAAGTCAAGCTGGTGGCGCAAGGCGGCAGCGTAATCCCTGTCCCAAGTCGGATAAAAGGCAGCGGAATACCGCGTCAACTCACCGACGTTCATCCAGCCCGGAAGGTCGAGAAATTCGGAGAGGTAGCCCACTCGGCTCAACACCTTGACTGGTTCGGATGCCGGATCGCATCCCAAAACCCGCACGGTCCCGGCGGCAGGCCTGTACAAGCCCAGTATGTGCTTGATGAGCGTTGTCTTTCCCGCCCCATTTTCCCCCATTAATCCGAAAACGCCGCTGCGCGGGACTTCGAGCGAAACATTATCCAGCGCGCGGGTGCGCCCAAAACAGCAAGTCAGCGCCTTTACCTGGATTGGAATGGCCGATGCTGATAAGTTGCTCATCCGTTGTACTTCCGCAAGAGATCGGCTGGGGTCCGAACCGTTGTCCGGCGCTCGGCCGTCAACAATGTCGATAGCATCACGCGCCACATGGAAACTTTAGCGGCAAAAGAGCCCGGTGCTTGGCAAGCGAGGGCAATCGGATAATTGCCCTTTGCGACCACAAATACGACCTCCGTTGCTTATGGATGAGGAAATCCTGACGTTTAGGGAGTGGTTCCTGCCATCGTAAACCGCGATGCATTTATAAGAACACTGAGCGGCTAATAAGATCAGCTTGCCGTCCAATTTCCTGTGTTTGAAATGTTGCTTTTGCATGGCGGAAACCGAGCCTATGGTGTTCACTAAAGCCCGCCAGGTCTGGATAAGTCAAGTTCTTTGTCCATTTGCATTCATGCTTTCCTAATTCCACAGGAGATTTCCACAGGGAACTTATGGGCTTTCTGAACGGCGGATGTGCAATTTGCTGCCGATGAGCGTCTTCCAAGGCTTAGGACGCCACCCTTCTCAGGTGGAGGCAAAACCTACTGCCCCTCCCGACTTCACTACTGAGTTCAACTGCGCCACCCATGCGTTCGACGGACCATTTCACGATCGCCAAACCCAGGCCGGCGCCTCCCTCCGCTCGCGAGCGCGCCTTGTCCACTCGATAAAATCGCTCAAAGACCTTCTGCTGGTGCTCAGGAGCAATGCCGGGGCCTCGGTCCACCACCTCGATCACCACACAGTTCTCATGTTGGATAGCATGCACGGTGATAGGCGTGTTCGAAGGACTGTAGCGGATGGCGTTTTGGAGAAGATTCAACAGCGCCAGGCGCAACAAGGCTGGGTCGAACACGGCCAAAAGATGGTCCGGGCAGTCCAATTCCAGCTGCTGCCCCTTTTCTTCGGCTACCAATGTCAGAGCGTCATTGGCCTCGACTAACGCCCCACGGATTAATCCGGCCTCTAATCGCACAGGCATGTCCCCATCATCAGCCCGTGCCAGCCACAACAGCCGATCGATGAGTTGGTTCATCCGCCCGACCTCCTCCAGGATACTGCCCAAGGCATCATAGAGAATGGCCGGATTATGCTCGCGGCAGGCGACCTCGCCGACCGCGCGAATCGCGGTTAAGGGGGTGCGCAGCTCGTGGGAAACGTCGGCAGTGAAGCGCTTGAGCTCGGCGAAGGAATCTTCAAGTTGCCGGAGCGTTTCGTTGAATACCGTGGCCATTTGGCCCAACTCATCGTGGGGATTGGCAACCGGCAGGCGTTCGTTCAAAGACTTGGCAGAAAGCCGGCGGGTCCGTTCCACCATCTGCTTGACCGGCGCCAGCGCGTGACCAGCGATGAAGTAGCCCACCCACGCAAAAATTAAAAGGGCTGCCGGTATTCCCAACGTCAAAACCAGCCAGAGGCGAGAGAGGCTGGTGAGTTTCCAGACCCCTGACGCCAAGCCAAGAGTAAAACCCGCGACGCAAATCGCGGTGCCCGCCAAGCCGTACCAGGCGGCTAATCGTGCGCGTAATGAACGCCGTTGCCACCAATACCTCATCCGCAGGCTTCCTCCCGGAGCACAAAACCAACGCCTCGCACGGTGTGAATCAACTTCACGGCGTGGCCTTCATCCACTTTCCGTCGCAAGTGCGCGATATGGACGTCAATCACGTTGTCCAGGGGCGTCATGCGATTGGACTCTTTCCACACGTCGCGGGCGAGCATTTCCCGGGTAACCACCTGGCCTGGCTGGCGCAACAGGTAAGTCAGCAGATCGAACTCCCGTGGCGTCAATTGAATCGGCTTGCCCGTTCGCAATGCGCGCCGAGCCTCCAGATCCACCTGCAAATCCGCCACCGTCTTCTTCAACGGTTCCGCCGTCGCTGCCCGCCGCAGCAACGACCTGATTCGGGCCACCAGTTCCGCAAACGCGAACGGTTTAATTAGGTAATCATCCGCTCCGCTCTCCAACCCGAGCACCCGGTCCACCACCGAATCGCGTGCCGTCAACAACAGCACGGGTGTCTTTGTCCCGCGCTTGCGCACCGCTCTGAGAATGTCGACGCCATCCCGCCCTGGCAACATCCAGTCCAGAACCACCAGGTCGAACGACTCCGCGCTCAGCAACAAGAATCCCTCCTCGCCCGTGCGCGCCACCGCCGTGGAAAAGCCCGTGCTCCCCAGCCCGGCTGCAAGCGCACAGGCGGTTTTATCATCGTCCTCGACGATCAACACTCGCATAGACATTTCCTGAGGCTGTGCAGCATGCCAGAACCACCCCGGTCGCGCGAGCCACAACCACCTAAATATTCTCCGCTGCGGGACTCAGCATCCGCATCGGCCCGCTAAAGCGCATCGTTCCCACGGGATAGATAATAGGGGCGGTCACACCCTCGTGTGCCCGCGAATTGCCAAAGGCCCCTCACTTCCCTACAATCCTCCTGTGCACGTCCTAATTGTCGATGATGACCGGCGCACTGCCGGGTTCATCAGCAAAGCTCTCAAACAGGAGGGTTGCGCGACCGAAGTTCTGCACGACGGTGACGAGGCGCTGGATGCAATTCTCGCCGTCCCGTTCGACGCAGTAGTTCTCGACATCATGCTCGCTGGGCGCGATGGGTTGAGCGTGGTGCGACAGTTGCGCGCCAAAGGCAATCACACACCTGTGTTGTTGCTGTCCGCGCGCGGCGAAGTCAACGAGCGCGTGGAAGGGCTCAACGCCGGCGCGGATGATTATCTGCCGAAGCCCTTTGCGCTGGCGGAACTCCTGGCGCGTGTGCGCATTCTGGGGCGGCGTGGCGGCGAGACCAAGCACGCTGTCCTGCGCCTGGCAGACCTTGTCCTCGACACCTCGGCCCGCACCGCCCAGCGCGGCGGGCGCAAGATCGAGTTGACCACCCGTGAGTTTCGTTTGCTCGAGTACCTGATGCGGTCGGCAGGCCGTGTATGCACACGGATGATGATCTTCGAGCAGGTTTGGGAATATCACTTTGATCCCGGCTCGAACCTAGTGGATGTTTACGTGCGGAAGCTGCGCGACAAGATTGACGAGGGTTTTGAACGAAAGCTGTTCCATAGCGTGCGTGGCGAAGGTTACGTCATGAAGGACTCACCATGACACTGCGCAGCCGCCTCGCGCTAAGGTTCGGCGCCATGATCACCGCCTGCTTGGCGCTACTGGGTGGGCTGGCTTATCATGAGTTTGTTACCGAGCCGGCCCAACGGAAAGCACTGGGTATCCCAGAACTGCCAGAGACGTTCTGGGGCGAGTATGCGGAAGTCTTCTTCTACGGCATGATCCCGCTGGTGCTGGCTGCCGGTTGGTGGATAATCCGCCGCGTAATCGACCCGATCGCGCTGCTGGCTCAGAGCATCGAGCGCATTCAAGCGGAAAACTTGCCCTACTCGGTCCCACGCACTGGCGGCGGAGACGAACTGGACCGACTGACCGACTCCTTCAACGCCCTCACAGCGAGGCTGGCCGGCTCTTTCGGCCAAATCCGCGAATTTACCTTGCACGCCTCGCACGAACTCAAGACGCCGCTGACCATTATGCGCTTCCAGTTGGAGACCAAGCTCGACGAGGGAAAAAACCTTTCGCCGGAGGAGGTCGAGTGGCTGGAGTGCGAACTCCACGAAGTCCAGCGGTTGAGCAAGATTGTGGATTCGCTGACGCTGCTCACGAAGGCGGACGCGGGTCTGATGAAGCTAGAGCAGAAGCCGCTGGCGCTAGGCGACCTCGTGCGGGAGTGTTTCGAGGACGCGCAAATCCTCGCTGAACCACAGGAGGTGCAGGTGACGCTGGCGGGTTGTGACGCCGCGCAAGTCCTTGGCGACGGCGACCGACTCCGGCAGTTGCTGTTAAATTTGACCGACAACGCCGTCAAGTACAACCGCCCCGGCGGCGCGGTTTCCCTGGCCTTGCGTTCACGCGATGGGCAAGCTGAGATCGAAGTGACGAACACCGGCGAAGGCGTGCCGGCGGAACTGCAGCCGCGGGTTTTCGAACGGTTCATTCGCGGCACCGAGGCCCGCAGCCGCGCCATCGAGGGCTCCGGGCTGGGCTTGTCCATCTGCCGGTGGATTGTCCAAGCGCACGGTGGAACCATTCAGATGACTTCACAGGTGGGTCAGAGCACGACGGTGCTGGTGCGCCTGCCTCTAGCGCCAGCACACTGAGGCTGGCAGCAACAGCGAGCACAATTACGCTCCGGGCCTGCGGTAATCGTGCCCGGCTCGCCTTCCCCTTAAAGTCCCCCTTAGAGCCTCGTGACATCGCTTCGCACAGAATGAACGCTTTTTCATGGAATGTTCACAGCCGTTTCATTCTGTGATGTCACTGTAATTGCGTCGGCCAGAGAACTGGTCGAACCGAAAAGACAAACGAAACAATACAAACAACATTTTTAGCTATGAATACATCCAGCACGCTCACATCTTCCATGAATCAGCCAGTCGGCGCGGCAAAGAGCCTTCGCCTTTGGCCCCGTCGAGGCGTTCTGAGCCTCCTCCTGTTCGGCCTGGTTGTGGTCACCAGCGTCACCGCCTGGGCCGCCACCTTTACCGGCACTTTCTCTACTCCCAGAGGCACGGGCAGCCTGAGTTATACCGCCGTCCGCGCGTTCCGTGGCGGTTCCGAGGGGAACTTCGTTGTTGGCGGTAGGCGTTACCCGGGCAGCGCGTACGCGGCGGTCGGCGGCGGAACGGGTTTGGTTTGGTATTACGGCACGAGCGGCATCATGGCCGGCAATGCCCTGGTCAAGCTGCAACCCGATGGCACGTATTCCGGTCCGATCTGGTTCTTCGACCGCGCCGGCAATACCATTGATGCTGGAACCTTAGTCCTACATTAAAAGAAGCGTAGCGCCCATTCAATGTCCGCCAAACTCTCAATCCAAGCCTAAACTTGAAGACCTTTTCCTTCCCCGTCCTCGCGGTGTCCGCCTCCATCCTCAGCGCTGCCGCGCTGACGCCTATTCACGCCGCGGTCATCGCGCCCGTCAGCCAGAACCGCAGTGTGGGTGTGTCCGTTAGTTTCGTAAATCTGACCGGCGCTACGCCCGCACTCACCAATTACACCGCCGCCGCCGGCTTCGGTGCTTACAACCGCACCAACACCTTGAGCGGCATGGCCCGTCCGATGCACCCGTATCTCGCCCAAGCCGGCCAGAGCTCGCAGATCGGAGCCGCCGCCATCACGGCCACCGGTATGGTGGACGATGAACCGGGCATTCTCAGCGATGGATTCGCGAACTCGGATTTCAAGGTCTCGTTCCGCCTGACTGCCTCCGCCACGTTCACGCTGGGCGGCAGCCTGACCTGGACGGAAACCACCATGTATTCGGCCGGTTCCCCACCGCCCTTTGTGCGCCTGTCCAATGCCGGCGGAGTGATCTTCGAGTCGGCCGCGCTGACCAGCGATGGCACGGTTTACAGCTACGCGACCAACGGCACTTTGCCCGCCGGCGAATACATCATCGAGGCCCACGCGAACTCCACCGTGCCCCTCGGCTATGACCAATCCCTGATGAATTATGATCTGGCCTTCAACGCGGTTGCCATCGGTCCGCCGCAATACGCTGGGCAGGTCTATCCGCTCACCGGCGCGCTGGTCGGTCTGGTTCAGGAAGCGGGCACAAACCGCCCGGTTCTGATTGCGCCGCACGACCTGGTGAACGCCGCGCTGGGTCAATCGCTCTTCAGCACCAACATCCCTAACAAACAGGTGCTGGCGATGGTGAGCGACAACCTCAACCACAGCCTGCGTCTGGCCGTGTGGGATAAGACTATCAGCAACGTGGTCGCGGAAGTCGGTCTGATCGTATTCCAGTCCGGCCTCATTACCGGCACGAACTACAACGCCATCGGCGACACCTCGTTTAACAACGTGGGCCGCCTGGTGGACACCGCAGGCGCCATCAAGAGCCGTCTCACCCTGTCGGCCAGTGGCAAACTCGACGCCGGAGGCGCGATCACCACACTCCTCGCGGCACCGGCGCTCGGACAAATTAACTTTATTAACAACCTGGGCAACACCAACATGGTGCTCATCAAAGGCGGATCACTGGCAAGCGGACGCAAGATCGGAACGACGCCCTGACCCGAAAACCAGTCCCCACGCGGATGAGACCAGGCGCAAACGCCTCTCGACCTATATGCCCATCAGGACAGTTACGCCAATACGGCCGCGGACAGCGACCAAAAGCACTTTGAGAAGAGCTACCTTATGCCCGCTGCGAGGCCCCTCATCAGACTTCCCTTGCCCGCGTCTCCGCTGGGCGAGGATTCTTGGCTTGCCACGGGGCTACGTCAGGTTGCCGGTCAAGCGCGCCCGCAAGCCGCAATCTGTCCCATTGTCGCGGTTCATCACTACCACATTTCCGGTCCTCATTCGAACCAGGGGGCATGGTCCGAGCCCGGCACCGCAGACAACACACACCAGCAATGACACTCCGCCAGCGCCTTAATCTGCGATACCTTCTTATCGTAGGCGTTTGCCTGCTTCTGCTGGCAGGCCTGGCGTACCACGAGTTCATCACCGAGCCACGCGTGCGGCGGCAGCTTGGCATCCCCGAACTGCCTCCGCAGTGGGGTGAATACTCCGAAGTGTTCCTTTACGCGCTGATGCCGCTGGTGCTCGGGGGTGGCTGGTGGCTGATGCGCCGGACGCTGGCGCCCATGGACGCGCTGACCCGGCAGGTGGACCAAATTGGTCTCGACAACTTACGCGACCAGCTGCCCCGCCGATTCAACGGCGACGAAGCCGACCGCCTGGCCGAGGCCTTTAACGCCATGGCCGGACGGCTCGACAAGTCAATTCGCGAAATCCAACGCTTCACCGCGCACGCCTCTCATGAACTAAAAACACCGCTGACGGCCATGAGCGCGCAACTCGGCGTTGCCCTCCGCGAGGCGGCGCCGGCCCAGCGGCCCTGGATGCTCGCCCAACTGGCCGAAATCCAGCGCCTGGCCCGGATTGTGGACGGGTTGACGCTCCTGGCGAAGGCGGACGCGGGCCTCGTGCAGCTCGTGCGCGAGCCGCTCCAACTGGACGAATTAGTGCGCGAGACCTGTGAAGACGGCCAGGCGCTGGCCCAACCCCGCGCGGTGCGCCTGGTCCTTACCGCCTGCGAGACGGCCACCGTGCTGGGCGATGCCGGACGTTTGCGCCAGGCGCTATTCAATCTCACCGACAACGCGATCAAATACAACCATCCCCAAGGCCAAGTTTCGGTCGCCCTGCGCAAGACCGGCGAGGCCGCCGAACTTGAAATTACCAACACCGGCAGGGGCATCCCCGCTGACTTGCAGCCGCATGTCTTCGAGCGGTTCGTGCGGGGCAAAGAGGCGCTCAGCCAGGGCATTGAGGGCTGCGGCCTGGGCTTGCCGATTGTGCAATGGATCGTCCGCGCGCACGCGGGAAGCATCCGCCTCCGCTCCACTCCTGGCGACACCACCACCATTGCGGTGCGCCTCCCGCTGGCTACGCCCGCCTGAGCCGTCCCAAAATGAACATATTTTCATCAAAAGTTCACCGCCGCTTCAGTTTCCTCTGTTAGCTTGGTCCAACATTTACGAATCACCACGGGCTGTCGAATATATGAAAACACTCTGCGCTCCGTCTGAAGACCAAACCGTCGGCCGCACCAAGCGGCAGCCCCAGCCCCGGCCCGTCGGACCGCTGCTCAGCATTCTCGCCCTGCTGGCCGCCCTCCTCTTGCTCGGCCCCACGTCAGCCCACGCCAGCATCGCCTACGGCAGCATCAATAACTTCGACACCGTCAACGACACCAGCAACGTCTGCCACGGCTTCGAAATCGAGCTCGACGACATCCGCAGCTCGGACATCACCTACACCTACGACTACAACCATTACGGCACCCCCAATATTACCGAGGTCACCTCCAGCGATTCCCTTGGCCTCCATACCAATGTCCTCGTCCGCTACCAAGCCGTCTGGAGCGGAAGTGCCTGGTCCGCCTATACCGCCGTTCCCACCAATAACATCCCGCCCACGCAGGGCCACGCTTTCACCAACCCCTCCCTCAACTTCGGCGGCGAGCACTTCGGCGTCGGCTACCGCAGGCAGCCAACCAAGGTCTGTTACCATTGGCTGCTTGACACCGGCAGCCACACCCTCTCCCTCGGCCCGCAAGTTTATGTCTCCACGCCGACCTTCACCTACAACCCGCCGCCCTTGCCCGCTCAGCCGGCAGTCATTCAGGCCAATATCCCCGCTCCCGTTCAGCCGCCGCCTCCGCCGTGGAGCACCTTCGAGTTTAGTGACGCGGTCTGGGTCAAGGAAATCGTCACCACCACCCACACCAACGACCCTGTCGAGTTGCGAGACCTCGTCACCCCCGACACCAACAACCCCACCGCCAAAGACTGGCGCAACGGCCAGGACGCCCAGGTCGAAATTCAGTGGCAACTCCTCCAGACCGACTTCAAGTCAACCTCCGGCTACAACCCCACCAACGGTATCGGCGGCGCCAACGGCCAACTCGGCGGCCCCAACCAGGGCGTCAATCACAGCGACGACGTCGTCACTACCCGCTATGAATTTTATGTCTACAACGGCCCCTACGACGACCCCAACGGTGGCACCCATGAAGCCCTTGCCCAAACCGTCGCTGCCGACAACCTCCATGGCGTCGGTTGGACCACCAACAGCAACGGCGACGTCTTCGACCTCTCTACCAACGAGGTCGTCGGCAAATTCCTCGGCGCTCAAATGTCCGGTATGGCTGCCGCTCCTCCTATCGGCTTGATTGACCACCTGCCCGACGGCGAACTCAACCTCCCGTACGCCGACCGTAGCCTTGTCATCGCCGGCGACACTAACTTTACTGCAACCCTCTCCGGTCACCTGCCCACCGGCCTCTACTTCGACCCCGGCACCAGCATCATCTACGGCACCCCCACCGAATCCGGCAACTTCCTCGTTACCATCACCGCCACCGCTACCAACAAACCCGTCCTCGTGAAACGCTACCCCTTCACCGTCGGGGGTGCCAACCTGCCCGCCCATAGCGCGGTGGACACACTCCCGTCGCCCCTCAGCGCGGGCAGCACCGCCGGCGACGGCGTTTACACCAACGGCACCACTACCACTGTTCTCGCCTCACCCAATGCCGGGTATCGGTTTGCATATTGGACCGAAAACGGCGCTGTCGTCAGCACTACCGCCGCCTACACCTTCACCAATATCCTCAACCGGTCGCTGGTCGCGAACTTCGGCCCAAACCTGTCGCTCTCAGGCGGGTCACCCCACGCCTTGGTCCTGACGTGGCTCACCAATTTTCCGACCTACACCCTGCAGCAAACTACTAACCTTGGCACCACAAACTGGAGCGCAGCGGCTGAACCGTTCAGCATCGTCGGGAGCAATTATCAAACCACTGTGCAGACCACCAATGGCTTGCGTTTCTTCCGCTTGCAGCACCCTTGACCCATGAATAGACGACTGGCCTGCTTAACCCTTGCCGTGTGCTTCGCCGGACTCAGCCTGCCGACGCACGCCGTCACGATCGCATTCTTCAGCCCTTCTCAGCCGGCGAGCACGGTGACGTCCAACATCACCGACCTCACCCTTAGCAGCAGCGGCTACCTTTTTACCTACTCGGCGGACGGCTATTGGTCGGCCTGGCCAAGCGACCCGCCTACCGGACGGTTCTTCAGCGTGTTCTGGCCGAACGGCGTGCAAGCCCAAGCCATCACTGCGGGCACGAACGTTGGTTTAGGCGCCAATATCACTATCAAGCGCGTGGATGGGCAACCATTTGACTTGGTCACATTCACGGGAAAAATCCTCCTTAACACTGCCGGCGCCGGAGGGGCATTTGAGCTCATGCCGCAGCTAAACGGCCAGGACGCCTTCCTCAACCCGCTGCAATACGACTGCACCGGCTATGCCAACATGAGTTTTCCCTGCGTGCCGGGGTTGACCGGCTACGACACCTATACCATACACATGTGGGGCGACTTCGCGCTGACTCAGCTTACGCTCACGGACAACAACCCCCTTGTGCCAGCCGCACTTCACCTTTCATCGGCCGGGACAAAAGCAATCCAACTCTCCTGGCCCGCCGACGCGGCCGGTTACATCCTTCAGCAGTCTCCGAGTCTGACAGCCCCCAATTGGACGGCCGTCACTGACATGGCCCAACTGGTTGGCACGAACATTCAGGTCGACGTATCGACCCCCGGTGGAAACAGGTTCTTCCGCTTGGTGCACTGAGTCTCCCGCTAAACCTACTATGAAAGCAACGATTCTCATTCTGATCGCAGGCGTTTTTACTTCGCGTGTCTTAGCGCAGAGCGTGTCCTTCGACTTTAACAATGCTCGGCTCTACGCGCCGTTGCCGATCGATCTGACAGCCGGCGGGATCACGGCCCATTTTACAGCGACGGGCCAAGGCTATTCAATTCAAAGCTCGTCCACTGCGCCGGTCTCTCCGTGGAACGGCCAGTTCCTCTACCCCAGCAGCATCTACGCGTCGGACCTGATGATTTCCTTTTCCAAGGCGCTGAAAGATTTTTCGATCCACTATTCGCCGCAGGAATTGGCCTGTGACAATTCGGCCACCATCCGCGCGACCGCGTATTGGAACGGCGCTCTGGTGGGCTCTGCGGAGACCAATGCCACGGCTCTCTGCACCTGCACCTGGGCCGTTCAACAACTCACCTTCAGCTCGACCCGTCCGTTCAACAGCGTCGTGATCCACTGGGTCGCGCCGGGTCAAGGTTGCCAGGATTACGGTCCGATTTTTCTGGCCAACAACCTGATCGTCACGCCCGCTCCAGTCGTCGTGCTGGACCAGGCCGCGCGCCTGCCCGGCGGCGCGTTTACAATCGCGTTCACCAATCCCCCGGGCGGCAGTTTCTCAGTGCTGGCTTCGACAAATTTGACGACTTGGAGTTTACTTGGAGCGCCGACGGAAATGTCCGCCGGCCAGTATCAATTCACCGATTCACAAGCCGCGAACAGCCCCGCGCGCTTTTATCGCGTGAGCTGGCCTTAACCCAAGCCAACGAATGAAAGCGCCATTCTGCGTTTTGTTCGCTGCCCTGGGTGCGATCCTCATCGACATTAGATTCGCAAACACAGCTCAGGTTTAAATTCTCGGCTCTCCTTTTCAAATGACAATCAGCCGGGAAATTACGAGCATACGACGAAGATGCAGTCTGTCAGTGTTGCACCAGAACGAAGCCCCGTGCTGTCGAGTTTGCGCTTTCCGGCGAGTTTCCGCGCGTCCACTTGGCGTTATCTTTCATTCTCATTAATGCTGGCGGCGTTTGCTTTGAACACGGATGCGCAGACAGTAACACACGTGGCCATCAGCTCATTTCTGAGAAACGGCACTTTGAGTTGGACCAACGCCTTGGTCCCTGGCGTATGCTCGGTTCAATCTGCGCTGGATCCGCAAGGGCCTTGGACTCCGGGACAAAGTGTCTATTCGAGTAATGCGTCGGGCGCCGTGCTGGTTTCGACTAACGAGCCGCAAACTTTTTACCGAGTTCGCTCGGTCGAAGTTTCAGCCACCTCCCAGGGCTTTACGAACCTGGTTTATTCTTACGGCATCCTCGAGACCATTGCGGGCAGCGGCGCTGGACAGTTGGATGTCAATTATTGGCAACCCTATTACGAAGGTCGGTGGGCCCAGGGGGCCGCGCTTTCACGGCCGCACTTTGCCATGTCCGATCGCGCCGGGAATGTTTATATCGCCGACAAGAACAGCCATTCGATTCTCCGTGTATCTCGCCAAGGAATTATTACGACCTTCGCTGGAACCCACATTGGAGGATTTGACGGAGAAGGACCGGCGCCAGCAACGAACCTTAAATTGAACTTCCCCAACGGCGAGTGGGTTCGGGCCGACGGAACGGTCTACATTCTCGATACGGATAACGGACGAGTTCGACGCGTGGACACAAATGGCATCATGACCACGCTCTTCATGGCTACGAGCGATGGGTCCGCCTTGAGCGGCGGGCGCGGCGTTTGGGTCAAGGACGATGAAACGTTGGCTTATTTTTGCGCCGGGACACGAGTCAGGAAATGGACACCCGCGAGCGGAGTGAAAACCTTGGCCAGCAACTTCATTGAACTTGGTGACTTGATCGTCGATACCAATGGGAACGTGGTGGTATGCGACCGAGGCTCAAACGTGGTAGTTCGCATTTCGCCTTCCGGCACGAGCACAATAGTGGCCGGCAATGGCACAACCTACGGAGGTGGTGATGGTTTTCCTGCTCTCGAAACCGGTCTGTACGGTGTGCGCGGACTTTGGCCGGTTCCCACCGGCGGCTATCTCCTGCTCACACACGACGGGTGCCAACTCTGGTATATGGACACCGCAGGTATCATTCGTTTGCTGCTCAATGGAATTGGTGGCCGGACCCATGCCGGGGATGGGGGCTTTTTCTATACACCATGGCCTGCCATAAGCGAAGGTCGCAGTGTAACGATGGACTATGAAGGCAATATTCTGGTTTGCGAGAGTGATTATGGGTTTGTTCGCAGGATTCGATTCCGAGCGTTAACCCCTTGACTCGAGTGTCGGAGGTCGGATGGCATTTAGTCCGCCATTTCCTGCTATAATTCCGGATGTCCCTCAATGGGCTTCTCTGCGACGGTGTGCGAGCCAAAATGGATCAACTTCTCGCGCATGGTCGTGCGTGTGACGCCCAGCCATCGAGCCGCTTTGGCCTGATTCCCCTGGGCCATCTGAATCGCCCGGCAGAAGAGTTCACGTTCCATTTCCTCCATCATTCGAGCGCGGGCGTCGGTCAACTCGCCTCTTTGGGCGCGGGTTAGCAGCTCGGCAAAGTACCCCGCTAGCGTCTGGTCCGATGTGGCGGCGGACCTTCGTGCCCGAGCGTAAGCTTGTTGAGCATAGTCGGCGTTGATGGGGTAACCCCGAGCCAAAAGCAGGCCTTGTCGCACCACATTTTCGAGTTCACGAACGTTGCCGGGCCAAGCTTGGCTTTGCAGAAACGCAACTGCCTCGGGTCGGATCGACGGGTCCTCAACGCCCACTTCCAAGGCAGTTCGATGCAAAAGGTAATTAATCAAGTTAGGTATATCCTCGGATCGCTCACTTAGCGGTGGCAAGGTGATCGTGACGCCGCTTAAGCGGTAGAAAAGGTCCTCCCGAAATTGCCTCTCCCGGATGGCGGTCTCAAGGTCCCGATGGGTGGCCGCTAAAACGCGCACATCCACCGGGATTTTGTCGTTCCCCCCGACTCGCTGGATGTATTTCTCCTGAAGGACGCGAAGCAGCTTGACCTGTGTGCTCAAGCTCAGATCCCCGATTTCATCCAGGAAAATAGTGCCCCGGTTGGCTTGTTCGAAACGGCCCACGCGGCGGGCATGGGCGCCGGTGAACGAGCCTTTCTCGTGGCCGAACAATTCGCTTTCCAGGAGTGTTTCTGGAATGGCCGCGCAGTTCACGGCAATGAAAGGAAGGGCAGCCCGGTCGCTGTGCTGGTAAATTGCCCGAGCCACTAATTCTTTGCCTGTGCCGGTCTCGCCACGGATGAGAACGGTAACGGGTGTGGCCGCGACACGACCGATTTCTTTGTAAACAGCCTGCATGGCCCGACTGTTGCCGACGATGGCTGATTGGGCCGAGCGGGCTTCTCCCATCTCGAGCGGTTCGGACATGAGTCGGCCAGTGCCAACGGCTTTGGCGACGAGGTCGACCATCTCGGCCATGTCGAATGGCTTCAGCAGATAATCGTAGGCTCCAAGCTTGGTGGCTTCGATGGCGGTTTCGGTCGTGCCGAAGGCGGTGATCATGATGATCGGGAGTTTTGGTTTGGCGGCATGCAACCGGCCGACTACCTCCAGACCGGAGAGTCCAGGCATCTTAAGGTCCGTGATCACCACGTCCCAAGACTCCCGCAGGGCCTGGTCACAGCCCTCATCGCCTCGACTGGCCAAGGCCACCTCGTAGCCTTCGGCCTGCATGTCCTTTTTCAAGGCGGCGGCAATGCTGGTGTCGTCTTCAATCAACAGAAGTCTGGGGCGTTGGCTCATCTTGTGGTTGCGCTTTGGGGAGCACCACGTGAAAGGTCGTGCCCCGGTTAACTGCAGTTGTGAAATGGAGTGTTCCGCCCTGTTGCTCGACAATACGCGCCGCGATCGACAAACCCAGGCCGGTGCCGTCTTCCTTGGTCGTGAAAAAGGGATCGAAAAGGCGTCTCTGCACTTCGGGTGGAATGCCTTTGCCCGTATCCCGGACTTCGAGGACCACTACCGAGCGCGAGCGTCCATCGAGGCGGGCCGTATCGCTCCTGGCGGAGAGGCTGATGGTGCCGTCCCGGCCGATGCTCTCCGACGCGTTCTGAACCAGGTTGATCAGCACTTGTTCCATTTGCTGGGGATCAACGCGTATCCAGACGTCGGAAGGCGATTGCAACTGCAATTGGATCTTCGCCTTCTCCAACTGGCCGGACATTAGCCGCCACACTTTCGCTAGCAAACTATCGGCCGAAACCGTAACATACCTCGGCTCCGCAGGCCGGGCAAACTGCAGGAATTCCTGGACAATTCTCTCGAGGCGCCGGATTTCGCTTTCGATGACGTTGGCATCCTCCTGTTCGGAGGAGCCCGGGATGAGGTTTCGGCTGAGGCTGTGCAACCGTACGTTGATGGCGGTCAGAGGATTGCGAACCTCGTGCGCTACGCCTGCCGCGAGGGTTCCGAGTGAGGCCAGTTTTTCATGCCGCTCAAGGATGGCACGGCTTCGGCGCAATTGACTTCGCAAAGGGGCCAGCAACTCCCGGTAAAACCAGAAACCCATGACGACGCCCAAAGCCAAGAGGAGCAGCAAGAAGGCAATCAGCAGCCGCTGCAACCATCCCAGCGACCGATGGGACTCTTTTAGGAACTGTCCCAGAGCAACCTTCTCAGCCGCCGTTAGTTCCCGGCACAGCTCGAGCACTGGAGCCTCGTTTTCCTCCGCCAATTCCAGCACCTTCCTCCCTGGCAGTACGCCTCCCGATTGAGACATGTCGTCCATGAGTGTCGTGCTCCGTGCCAGATAGACATCGAAAGCAGTCTGGATGCGGCTCAACAGTTCGCCCCCCTGAGGTGTCGTGACGGCAGTTTTGTGGGTGGTGATCCATTGCTTCAATTCCTTGCCCCGGTCCGGGAATCTGGCCCGATCCGCTGGGTCCTTACGGGAATCGAAGCGCAGGACCGTTTCATGCAAATCCCGAACTGAGGCCTCGATGTATTCCGATAGGTGAAAGGCGTCGCTTTCGACGGCCGCATAGCTGTCCCGCAGTTGGTGCAACCTGTGCCAGGTAGTTCGGGCCGCCCAGCCGAGCAGTAAGGCCAGGAGCACGCCCGCCACCACAAATCCTGTCACTCGCCAGCGCGGAGCCATAAGGTGAACAGTCAGTGACCGCCCGTGAGCACCCACTCGCCACCTGCGGAAGGGAACGATGGACTGTAGATCTTCATAATCGCCAGATATTACGCCTGGAAAGCGCCAGGAGCCCGCTGGCACATGAAAAGCTTAATGAACACACAAAAACCATAATCGGATGATGCAACATAATGGATGCCAACGCGACGCTGAAAGTCATGAAGACAATTCTCGTGGTGGACGACGATGCTCAGATCCGTGATTCCCTGGCCAAGGTCTTGCGGCTGGAAGGCTATCAAGTGATTGTGGCCGCGGATGCCCAAGAGGCGCGGGCGCAGCACGACACAGCCGCTACCGACCTAGTGCTGCTGGATCTGAATCTGACGCAACCAAGTGGTTGGGACTTGTTCGAGTGGTTTACTTTCGTCAATCCCCTCCTGCCAATCATCATCATGACCGGACGGACCAATCAGTCCAAGCTGGCCAAGGATGCAGGCGCCAGCGCATTGATGGAAAAGCCACTGAAAGTCCCCGCGCTACTTCAGACAATCAGCGAGTTGCTTGCCGAGCCTTTCGAGCAACGGCTTAAGCGGTTGACTGGGCGGGCAGCCCTTTTACGCTATTAAGCCGCCAATTCGGCATCTTCAGGCGAATCGAAGGAAACCTGCGCACCGTCTCACAAACAAGGGCTCTACTGAAGATAACAGCTAATCAACTATGAGCCTTCTTCCTGGCAAGGCATTTGGAGCGATACAGCCGCGACGACATGGCTACCCGGTGCTCACATGTGGATTCCCACTCACCAGCCGGGAAGCCGAGGGGAGAATCAAGACTGCCCCAAACCGCTGCAAATCAACGTCACCAGGGCGTTACACTGTTCGGCACGCCGCCAGCTAATGGTCATTTGGCGTATTTGAGAGGCGAGAATATGAGAATCGTTCTGGACATTATTGGCGTAAATGCACGGCTTCCGTGGCGGGACCTGATTGGCGCACAACTGAGCAAGCTGGAGAATCTGATATCGATTGCTTCGGCTCAGGTTCGCGTGGAATTGCAGCGCAGGTCCAACCCGGTTTTCCGGGTTTTTACACGACTTGAAGTGCCAGGGCCGGATATTCATGCCGAGGCATGCGATCGCACAGGGCAAGCGGCCCTGTTAAGGGTGGTAAGCAATTGCTTGCAGACACATGCAGCACTCTTAGGAAGCAAAGACCAACGAACACGAAGATTATGATTCTCGCGGTATTTCTTTGCACACTTGTGCTGGGCCTGCTCGCACATTGGCATGTCCGCCGAACGTATACACGCAACAGCCGCGTTCCAACCCTGTCGGGGTATACGGGAGCGGAGGCTGCACGTGGATTGCTCCGGCAGGCCGGGATCCACGACGTCGCCATTGTCGAGCACGACGAATTCCTTGGGGACCATTACGACCCCCGGCATAAGCGTTTGGTGCTCTCTTCGGCCAACTACCGGGGGGCCACCCCAGCCGCGTTGGGTATTGCGGCCCACGAATGCGGCCACGCCATTCAGCACCAGATGGCCTATGCGCCCTTGCAGTTGCGGATGGCCACGGTGGGCATAACCGGCGTCGCGAGCCAATTGGTTTTATGGCTGCCTCTGCTGGGGATGTTCACTGGCCTGTTGGCATCCAGTCTGGGCTTAACCATCATGGCAGCCGCCTGGGGAGTCCTTATGGCTTTCAACCTAGTCACCTTGCCCGTGGAGTTTGATGCTTCCAGGCGGGCGAGGCGCATGCTCGATCAGATGGGCTTCATTCAACCCGGTGCGGAACGCACCGCCGTGGCCCAGGTGCTGAATGCCGCTGGTTGGACTTACGTGGCGGCATTCCTCACCTCGTTGCTGTATTTCCTAATGTATTTGCTGCCCCTGCTCACGGGCAGAAGCCGTGACTGAGAATCCAACCACGAACCGGACAAAACAGATCGAACAAAGAATTACCTCACAGCGTTTATGAAAAAACATCGTAATGGCAAAGACAACGGAAACGGCTTGTCAAATCACGCCGTTCGATTTGAGTTCATCGATCCTGCGGTCAGATCGGTTCTCAAAGTGGGCCAGATCTCGGAGGTGGATTATGCAACACCAAGCACCAGATCTCCCGAAGGTGGGAGGCAAGAATAGATTCAAATTCCTGGGTTTGCAGCATGTTCTTGTGCCGATCGATTTCTCGTCGTCTTCAGAGAAAGCGCTACACTACGCGGCGGTGCTCGCCAATCACTCGATGACGAATATCGTGCTCCTGCATGTTGTAGAAATCTATCCCATCGACTATGTGTTCGGCCTGAAAACCGACCAGGAGCAAAGCGATAGGTTGGTGGCTGAAGCAAAGTTAGAGTTGACCCGGTTGAGTCGACGTTACCTGTGGGACCGTGTGCAGGCAGTTCGGACGCTAGTCAATCTTGGAAAGCCCTATAAGGAAATTGTCAAAGTTGCCAGGGAAACTGGAGTCGACTTGGTGATTATGGGTACGCACGGCCACACGGGCTTTCGGCATCTCCAACTGGGCAGCACAGCCGAGCGAGTCGTCCGCCATTCACCGTGCCCCGTGCTCGTGGTCCGGGACCAGGAGCACGATTTCGTTGAATTGGTCCCTGACAAGCGCATGCCCTCACGGACATCCAATCTTCGTCGCAACCCCGTCGGATTCGTCAGCCCCATAAATGCCTCTTGAAACCGCGATTGTCTCACACGCTTTGCGCAGACGACCAAGTATCGTCGTCTGCCTTTCTTGTGCACACCCAATGGCAGATCGGTGTCCAGGCAGTGATGCTCGTCGTGACGCGCGTGCCGGTGGCCTCCATGCTGGCTTCGGGCCTTCTTCCGCAGATCAAGTCGAGCGCTGGCCATTTTATGGGCGCGGCTCCTCGGGACCACACCGGGATTTCACCGCACCAGAATCGAGGATCGGTCGTCTGATGAGCATCCATGCCATTAATCGCCCGGTTCTGGCGACTCCGCCAACGCGAGTGTGCGGAGAGGATTTAGCCCGAGCACCCCGGCTGACCTTTTCGCGGGAATTGGAGAATATCGCCGCAAGATTTGGCGATCGTCCAACGCAACTATCCGAGTTCCTGGAGGCCACGCAAGGGCGTGGCTTTGACTTGCTTCTAATATGCCTCGCAGTCCCTTTTCTCACCCCCATACCGCTGCCCGGTCTGTCAACTCCCTTTGGCTTTGTGGTCGCCATCATCGGCGGGAGGCTGGCGCTAGGAAGAAGAGTGTGGTTGCCCAAGCAGCTTCTTGCCAGGGAGCTTCCCCCTCGTCTTCTGACAAAAGCACTTAAGGCGGCGGGTCGTCTCATACGGTTTCTTGAATTCTTCCTGAAGCCGCGGCTCAGCCTCCTGCAGAAATCGTTTATGTTTCAGCGAATGGCGGGATTCTTGATCATGTTTTCAGGAATTCTCTTGCTCCTGCCCCTGCCGCTCCCACTCACCAATTCTCTTCCCGCGTTGACGATCATACTGCTCGCCGCTGGGGGGAATGGAACGGGGCGGGCTGTTCTTTTGGGCTGGCTGCGCTCTGTTCACGGTGACCCTCGCCTATTTCGGTCGGATCTCGTTTGGCGGCGTGAATCTCCTTGGTGACCTGTGGCGGGCGATATCTTGATCATGAAATCAACAGCGCAAATTCAACCAGTCGGGCAATGTCCCCGGCCTCGTCAGAAGGGGTTCAAACCGCAGATCAAACCAGCGGAGGAAATGTTATGAAAATTAGAAGCGTAAAAGCATCTGGAAAGGCCCACCGTAAAATAGTGACCCCAAGGACGTCACCAAAGATCCGAAGGATTCTGGCCCCGACAGACTTTTCCGGCCAGTCATTGGCTGGTGTGCGGTATGCGAATATGCTGCGGTTGAAATTCAATTCTTCTCTGACCTTGTTGCATGTCATCGAACCGACCTCGCGTATGGCGGGTATGGAATCAGTCGTGATGGCCCAGCGTGATTCCGAAGTCACCGCGCGGGCGCGCAAGGACATGGCGAAGCTCGCACAGAGGGAGGCGGGAGACGACAAGCAGGTCACCTACCTCGTCCGCATGGGCAAATCCTTCCACGAGATTACCACCGAGGCCGGCGAGAACCGGGCTGACTTGATTGTCATCGCCACCCACGGCTACACCGGAGCCCAGCGAGTTCTGCTGGGGAGCACCGCCGAATGTGTCGTGCGCCACGCTCCCTGTCCGGTGCTGACCGTCCGCCAGCACAACGCCCGCGGCCGGATCCGCCAAATACCCCAACTCAAATTCAGGAAGGTTCTGGTCCCGATTGATTTCTCGAACCTCTCGAAAACCGCGTTGCCTTGGGCCGCCTTTCTGGCGGCTCAATTTCGTGCCGAAATCGTCCTGCTCCACGTCGTTGAGAAATTTCCGATTGACTACCTTCTGGGTCGGGAACTGATGAACCACACGATCGTGCCCTTGATGAAACAGTCGGAGGCGGATTTGGAAGGGATCGCCACCCACCTCACTCAATCAACCGGGGTGAAAGCGTCTGCCGTCGTTCGGGAAGGCCGGCCGTATGAAGAAATTTGCGCCGCCGCCAAAGCCCTGACAGCGGACTTGATCGTCCAGACCACGCATGGCTACACGGGACTGAAACACGTCTGGCTCGGCAGCACCGCCGAACGCGTCGTGCGCCACGCGCCTTGTGCGGTGCTGGTCGTGCGGGACTTGAAAGCATGATAACCCTTCATCCTCATACTTTGCGGTCCACCGCGATACCGGTCTTGCGGGCGCTGCCGGCCCGGCCCAAGTTCTCCCAGGAATTGCGGTCCCTGGCGGAACAATTCGCCGACCGCCCGGCCCGCCTTTCCGAAATCCTGGCGGCCACACAGGGCCGGGGCTTTAACTTGCTGCTGCTGGTTATCGGGCTGCCTTTTCTGACCCCCATTCCGCTGCCGGGCCTCTCCACGCCGCTCGGCTTTGTCGTCCTGCTGATTGGCGCGCGGCTGGCGCTGGGTCATGGGCCCTGGCTACCGGAAAAAATCCTGCACCGTGAGTTGCCGGCACGATTCATCGCCAGATTACTCGGCGCGGCCAGTCGGATCGTGCGCGGGTTGGAAGTCCTGCTTCGCCCGCGACTGTGCTTCCTGCACGAGCAGTGGATCTATGGGCGCATTGCGGGCACCCTCATCTTGATTTCTGGGTTCCTACTGCTGTTGCCACTGCCCATTCCGCTGTCCAACAGTTTGCCCGCGTTGACTGTGGTCCTTCTGGCCGCCGGGGCGATGGAACGGGACGGTATCTTTTTTCTTGCCGGCTGCGCCGTGTTTAGCGCGACGCTCGCCTTCTTCGGTCTGCTGGCCTTTGGCGGCGCTCACCTGCTCGACAACTTGCGGCACACAGTATTTGGATCATGAAAGCAAAATCCCAATCTCGACTCGGTGCGGTGCTGGAAGCGCCTTGCCTTGTCCAAGCCGCCCTGGCGGAATTGGCCAAGCATCACTCGGTGGAGGCCATTGCCATCAAGGCCGTGGAAGGCAAAATCTCGGTCGCCACCATCGGGCGTGCTGCCGACTCCGGCGTGGCGGAAAGAATTCAGGAGACGCTGGCCAAAGTGCAGGGGGATTCGACTGCGGAGCGGTGCCGGCTGCTTCAAGCGGACCTCAGTTGCGCGCGTTGCGATCATCCACTGACGCCGATCCGACAACAAGGATTCACGGTAACGGAAAGCGCCGGCGCCGTCACCATGGCGCGCGTCCGCTGCCCGACGGTGCCGAAGTTCTGGCGCTGGCGCGATTTTCCACTGCCGAAAATTGAGCCGCGGCAGGTCAGCGTTCCCGAAGATGAATCCGATTTGAACGAGTGGAAAGCTCAGGCTGTCGCTGCTGGGTTATGCGCGCTCTTCGGATTAGCCGGCTATTTCACGCCGCAGCCATCGTGGTCGGTGCCGCTCTACGCGATTGCCTTCCTTGCGGGCGCCTGGTTCGCCGCGCAGGAAGCTTTTGGCAAATTGCGCACCTGGACGCTTGACGTTCATTTCCTCATGCTTGCGGTTGCGGCGGGCAGCGCAGCTGTGGGCGCGTGGGCGGAAGGGACTATGCTGCTTTTCCTGTTTTCCACGTCCGGGGCCTTGGAGCATTACGCCATGGGCCGAACCCAACGGGAAATTCGCTCGCTGTTTCGCACCGCACCCAAGGTGGCCACCTTGGTGGACGCTGGAGGACACGAAAGCGAAGTGGCGGTGGATGGGTTGCAAGCGGGACAGCGCTTGCTGGTAAAGCCCGGCTCGCTGTTCCCGGTGGACGCCGAAATTGTCAAAGGCAAAACCGCCAGCGACGAATCCAATCTCACCGGCGAAGCGACGCCGGTGGAGAAAACGTTGGGCGACACGGTGCTCGCGGGCACGATCAATCTCTGGGGGGTCGTGGAAGTTACGGTGTTGCGTCCGGCGAGTGAGAGTTCCCTGCAAAAAGTCATCCGCCTCATTCACGAAGCCCAGCATCTCAAGGCGCCGTCCCAGCGGTTCACTGACAAATTCGGCACCCGATACACCTACGCCATTCTTGGACTGACGCTGGGGATGTTCCTTTTCTGGTGGCAGGTAATGGATTTGCCGCCGTTTGCTTCCACTGAAGGGTCCCGCAGTGCGTTCTACCGGGCGATGACCCTGCTTGTCGTAGCCTCGCCGTGCGCCCTGGTGCTCTCGATTCCCTCGGCGGTGCTGGCAGCCATCGCCTGGGGGGCCAAACGCGGCATCCTGTTTCGCGGCGGGGCGGCGGTGGAGGAACTTGCCGAAGTAAATGTGGTGGCCCTCGATAAGACCGGCACGCTCACCACGGGCGAACTGCAGGTGGAAACCGTGGAAAGTTTCCCGCCGGGGCGGGAAGCTGAAATTGCGCAACTGGCTTTTTCCATCGAACGTCTCTCCACGCATCCGCTGGCGCGGGCCATCACCCGACACGGCAAACATCACAGCCTGATCCCGGTCGAATTTGACAACTCCGAATCCGTGCCGGGTCTGGGCATTCGAGCTGACCTCGGCGAAAGAAAAATCTTTCTGGGTCGCCGCGAGTGGCTGGCTGATGTCCTGCCACAAGATTCTCGTTGGGCCGCGTTCACGGAGAGCGTCACCACAGCCCAGCCGGGCCTTTCCGAAGTCTGGATTGGCGACGGCAACCTGCTAGGAAGGCTATTGCTGCGTGACGACATCCGGCCGCAATCAGGCCCAGTGCTCGATACGTTGCAGAAACTGGGCGTGCATTGCGTCGTGCTGACCGGCGACCGTTCGGCCTCAGCCCAAGCATTGCAGCGCAAGCTCGGGTTGTCCGATGTTCGCGCCGAATTGAAACCCGAACAGAAGGTGGAGGCGATTCGCGGTTTCATGGCCGAGGGCAAACGGGTGGCCATGATTGGCGACGGGGTTAACGACGCGCCCAGTCTGGCCGTGGCCCACGTAGGCGTGGCGATGGGCGCACGCGGCGCGGATGCCGCCCTGGAGCAGGCGGAAATTGTGCTGATGCAAGACCGATTGGAAAACTTCGTGGCCGCGTTTCGGTTGAGTCAGAACGCCCGGAGAGTTATCCGTCAAAACCTGTTCGTGTCGCTCGGAACGGTGGCCGTGCTCGTCGCATTTGCAACCCTCGGTAAGATTCCGCTGACGGTCGGCGTGCTCGGACATGAAGGCAGTACCGTCATTGTGGTGATGAACAGTCTTCGCTTGCTGTTCACAAAACAACAAAAGGAAGCAAAAGGATAAGTTTGGAAATATATGAAATGCCCAATATGCACAGAAACCGACCTTGTCATGACCGAACGCCAGGGTGTGGAAATCGACTACTGTCCTAAATGCCGAGGGGTATGGCTGGACAGGGGGGAACTCGACAAGATCATTGAGCGTTCAGTGACCAATCGAACCGGGGTTTCCGCCGCAGAGGTCGTTCAGCCCTTACCTGTCGGCCTGCCTTACCCGCGCGATCATCATGACGATCATCACGGTTACCGGGGGCAACATCGCCGCAAGTCCTGGTTGGGCGAGTTGTTCGACTAGGCGTGTGACTTGCCGGGTGCGTTTGGTCAAGCAGACGCCGCGGAGCGCGTGCCGCCAAATTGCGTTCGTGTGAACTCGAAAATGATGTTGCTCTCCTGGGCCAACGGCTTGTTGTACCTGATACTGTGCTTGTTGGCTGGAAGCGGACTGCTCCTCGAGTTGAGGATGGATCCCGAGGACGGCCGGCCCCGGATCATGGGCATGAACGCCGACGACCGGGGCGAGATTCATTTCCTTTGCGGCCTTGGTCTCGTCGTCGTTTCCCTGTTCCACATCATCCTGAACCGGGCATGGATACGTGGCACCCTGGCGAAGACCAAGCTGGGGTACGTCGTGATCGCAACAGGCATAGTATTCATCGCCGTGTTGCTCCTGTGGCCGGCCGACGCTTCCTGGTTTCCGAACATTTTTGATTGAGGACCCTATGAGCCATCACCTGAATATTCCTCCGGAAATAGATTGGGCCGTGCGCTCGTTTATTCGACGGCACAAGCGAGCGCTACGTTGGAGTTGTCTCGCCGCAGTTCTCGTAGTCCTGCTGCTTGCCTGCGGGACAGGGTGGTTGCTCGTGAGGGGTGCCGCACGGCTTTCCGGTTGGGCCGCGGGGAAATCGCCTGTGGTTCAAATCCCGCTGGCATGGGAAAAGCCACTCGGGGATGCCGCGTTGGCACAAATCCGCAGCCAGGTGCCCTTCGTAACTGATCCTCGTGCGATCGAGGCGTTGAACACCCTGGCTGCGCCTCTCCTTGCAGGAATCAATAATCGATCTGGTGGCTTCAATCTGTTTCTGGCCGAGTCCAGCCAGGTGAATGCTTTCGCGCTGCCAGGAGGCTACATAGTAATGAATCGTGGGTTGTTGGAGCAGGCGAGGTCAGCGGAAGAAGTTCAGGGGGTGATGGCGCACGAGATGGCTCATATCATCAAAAGGCACGCTGTCTTGCAGCTTGCCAAGGATCTTGGCCTGGATCTCGTCATTCGGCGGCTTCAGGCGGGTGAGAGCCGGCTGCTGGATTCTCTGGTGCAGGATAGCGGTCGATTACTCGGCCTGAAGTTCAGCCGCGACGACGAGCGCGCGGCTGACGACCTTGGTTGGGAAATGCTGGAACAAAGCGGCATAGACCCGCGGGGTTTGGCGGGCTTTTTTGAACGGCTCCAGGCACAAAGGCCGGCGAGCGAGCGGGGCGGCAACTCCACTGGCGCCACGCTGCTGAGCACGCACCCCGAGCCTCAGCAACGTCTGGAACGTCTTAGGCTGAAGGATGCTGCTATGCAGCAGCGAGAGTTCAAGTCCTTCACGCGCGAGTTCCAAAAGCTTCGAGAAGCTCTAGCACCGGTACCAGGCATGCTGGAAACGCCCGCATCCGGGCAACTGCTCGGACATGAAGCATCTTCTGGCTTAGCCGCGTGAAGAAAGGGCCGGTCTATGCGCGGTACGAGCACCAATCGCCTCTCATACATGGCGGAACCGCCGGCCGGTTTCACTCTCATTGAACTGCTGGTGGTCATCGCCATCATTGGCATTCTATCGAGCCTGCTTCTTCTCGGTGCCGTCATCGGCGCCGTTGCCGGCCTTTTCTTTGGCCTGCCTGGCATTCTGTTGGGTCCATTCACTGGGGCTTTCCTGCTCGAACATTTTGGAGGACGTCCGGTTAAAGAAGCCGCAAAAGCCGGTTTGGGCGCTCTGCTGGGCTTAGCGGCTGGCGCGGTCGGCCAATTCGTTTGCGGCCTCGTCATGATCGGAATATTTGCCTTAAGTGTTTGCCTGAATTCCGGAGGTGTCAGTGTTTAGAACGTTTCTGACTTCGGGCTACAGCCTGATGCACATCTATTTGTTCAGGCGCGTTGCTTCGGTGCCCGTCGTGGCACGTTATTTCAGCCGGAAGGTATTGTTCGGTTTGGCGACCCTCCTGTGGACAGGCTATCTATTTGCGTTTTCCTTCGGTCACGATGCGACGGGTACCGTGGCTGGTCTGCTGGAAGTCTTGAGCATGACCTGGCTCGCGGTGCTCTTTCTGTGTTTCGTCTGCCTCCTGGCGACAGACCTCGTCGCCCTTTTCGGAAGGTTTCAGCCGCGACTCGCGCCATCGCTGCGCGGGTGGGCTTTGGTGGCGGGCTGCCTGCTCTCGGCTGTTGCCTTGGTGCAAGGCCTGCGACCACCGATCGTGCAGAGCTATGAGGTGCGCCTGCCTGGTCTTCCCCCAGAAAGAGACGGCACGGTCCTGGTAGCCCTGTCCGACCTGCATCTGGGATCCCTCCTTGGCCCGCGGTGGCTGTCAGCCCGGGTGTCCCAGATTCAGGCAGAACGACCCGACATGGTGGTCCTTCTAGGCGACCTGTTCGAAGGGCACAGCAAGCCTCCCGCTGAGCTCCTTCCGGTGTTCGGTCGACTCTCAGCCCCGTTAGGCGTCTGGGCAGTTACCGGCAACCATGAGTCCCATGGTGGTGGCAGCACCAACCTGGATTTGCTGGTGCGGGCTGGTTTTAAAGTCTTGGAGAATCGCTGGGTTCAGGCAGGGCCCGGCTTGGTGATCGCCGGCGTGGACGATTCCCGAAGCCGGGACTCTGGGGGGAACGAATCAGATCCGATTGCCCAAGCGGTCGCAGATCATCCTGCGGGGGCGCTGGTATTGCTGTCGCACCGTCCTCCAGAGCCAGATCGCTTCACGCGCGCCGGGGTCGGGTTGACCCTTTGCGGGCACACCCATGGGGGACAGATCTGGCCTTTCGGTTACCTGGTTCGCGCTGCCAACCCAATGTTGGCGGGAAAATACGAATTCAACGGCACGTGTATCCTGGTCTGCCGCGGTACCGGCACCTGGGGCCCCCGCATGCGCTTGTGGCGTCCGAGCGAAATTCTCCGTGTGACCCTCAGAGCCTAACTCACTCTGAGCTTTGTTCAGATCCGCCTGACAATCTTCGATTTCTTTGCCCGCCGCTGCAGAGCCATGGTAATTCGCGGGAGCACTGGTCATGACATGTAGAAACACCACGCGGATCCGCATCAACTGCGCGAGCGGTTTGACATGCTCCATTATCGCCCGGTCGGTGTCGGTTAGGTCTAAAGTCACTAGAATCTTCCTATACATGGCATTCCTCAAAGGTACTACGCTCATCCGCCGGCGACAATGCGCCAAGCTTCCTTCAGCGATTCTGGCAAACTGTAGATATCCATCGCTGTAATCAACATGGCGTTGCCCTAGCCCAGTATTACCAGTATCCAGCCGTTAAAAGCATTCATCTTCCTAACCAGTGCTTCCATTACAGTTGAAGCGCGCCTGCTACCAACGAGCCGAACGGTATCTTTGTTATCCGAAGCACGATCGATCGTCGGCTCTTCCTGTTGCTGTGGACCACGGAACCTGCCTCCATTGGTGATCGTCGTCTTTTGCTGGCTCGGACTTTCGCGATCAACGACGTAAGCACGGTGCCGGGGCGGCTTGGGCCCGACGCTGCAATCAATCACCCCCAACTCCGGTCCGGTTTCGGTGTTGCTCATCGTCCGAAGCATGTTCAGCGACTGGCTTTCAGGAAGGGAGATGCAGGCCCACCCTGACGATGCCAGAACAGAACAAAGTGGTGACATTACCATTGAGGTCAGGGATTTTTCGTGAAGGTGAACGGGCGGACCCACAGTTCGTGTGGCGAAAAGCCGTTGGTGCTTCCAGTCCTTTGGAATCCGTGTGGGCATATACCACATATCCAGTCTGGCCGATCACCCCGCCCAGATTTTCCGGGTTCACAAAGATGTAATTCCAGTCCATGGGTTGGCAGTCCACCCACATTCGGGCAGGCATGAAATTCATCGGCGTCGTCCAGGTCAGCAGGTTAGTGGAAGTCGAGAAATACCATCCCTGATCGGTCACGAACGTCAAAACGTAGGCATTCAAATAGGTGCTAATGCGAAGCCAGACCATTTCCGGGTTGGTGATCCTGCCGCTTGCTTTTAAAGGGAGAATGGTGTCTCCCATGCCACCAATTCCCGGTTGGCTCCAAGAGTTGGTATAGAACTTCACCCAGGCATTCGGTGCTCCATCGCTGGCAACGGGAGCGCGGGCGATCCGGATGAAGGCCTTTTGATTGGGGTTCGTCGGGTTGTACGGGTCTGTTTGCGGCGTTAATGAAAATGAATCGAGGCGAAGTCCATTGCTTGCAGGCCCGGTAGAAGATCACCGGCGCGTTCATGGGATTTCGAAGTCCTGCGACAGCTTGGCCAGAATCATGGCTGGGCCCGATTGCCAGGAAAAGTCGCGCAATTCGATTATTCCCAAGGGAGTTTTGGTTTTCGGCTTCCTCGCCAGAGCAGCCGTTCGGGTCGCACACTCAAATCAGCAAGGGATCCAGATGGCAGCTTGGTTGCTCACAAGGGAGCTAACGTAGTCCCTGTCTGATGATTCGCGCTGAGAGGATCGGAAAGCATCATTTTGGCATTGCCTGACATGCCGAGCGTTCGTCCCAAGAACTGATGGCTAAACGCCTGCTTGTTCAAGTTCAACCTGAAGGAATGGGGGTGGAGCCATGCCTATCCTTTGACAGCCCGACACGGCACTATCCCTAAATGTGCTGTTTTGTCTCCTGACCTGGGAATACTGGGCCACACCGTTTGTTTGGAAGCGTCTGTTTCGCTACTTGGGAGGACCGAGTAAAAGCTAAACACCCGGATCCTTCTACATGGGGATTCGGACTGGGCCGAGCTATTGACCGCCCTTTAATATCACCGCCTCATCCGGTTAATCAGGCAGGTGGGCGAGGAACCGGGGTCAGCATCGGGCTCACCAGCTTCAGATACCGGCGCTTGATACTGTGGTGGCTGGATCGTCCATATCATTTGGCCATTTCGTTTATGACTGCGAACTCGACCGGCTACATGCTCATTTTCGGACTCCTCAACCCGGGCAAAACATGCGCTTGTGTCAGGCCTGTGGGGGCCCCTCTCCACGCGAGTCCTGCAACGCGCGTCATCTGCCCTCACTCGATGGACGGAACAGAGGTTGCGCCCCTCACGGTGGCGGCCTCTGCGATGTGTTTGCTTGCCCGATTCAAGCCGGAAGAGTTGCCTGCATCTTGAATTTCATTACCACTGCAAGAAGGCACCCCCCGCGGCGTGCCGGCCACGTCCCACTGCTTTCATTTCCCATGCTCACCCTTCTCGCCATGATCGCCTTCCACGTCGTGGCCGCCTTTCACCGTGATGTGGTACGTGACCTCGTACCAGTTGTCCCAGGCGGCGTTGTAGCCGCTCACATGGATCGTGTGGCGCCCGACACGAAGCGGTGCCAGCAGCAGGGCGTAGCCGTCAATCATCGAAGGGTTGGAAACCCAACCACCGCTTTGAACGAGCGCCTCCGGCGGCAGCGGATTCTCATAATTGAAGAAGATATCTTCCATGGGAAAGTCCGGGAAGGTGAAGCTGAATACCGGACTCGCGAAATGGTAGCGGGTCAAATTGCGGATGGGCCTGCCGTCAATCTCGCAGACCAGATCCGTCGCCGTATCCTCATACGCCTTATTGCCAGCAATGACCTCCTCGTCCTTGAGCACGGTGCTGCCATCGGGGTTGAGATCCGCAGGCGTGGTGGCCCACCGGGTATCTTCGATGATCAGGAAGACAGCCTTGCGGGCGGGGATTGTCAGCCGGCGCTCGATCTTTTCGTTCCAGGCGTAGGTTCCAAGGAACCACACCGGACCGCGCTGGCCCAGACCGGCGAATTCACCCGTCGTATCCATCATCGGATTGGCCTGCACGGGGAAGGACTCTCTCCACTTGTAGCTTTCCATGAGCCATTCGCCGTAGGTTTTGCCGAAGGCATGGGATTGCGGCGGCAACACCCCGGGGTTGCCGAGATTGCCTTTCCCGTCTCCAGCCGACACGGTCGCAACCAGCAGCAGTGTGGTGGCGGCCAGGAGGATTAATCGCGTGCAGGCGGAGGCCGCCTCGCGTTTATTGTTCAGTAGCGTTTTCATTGTTGTGCCTTTTGTTTTCCGGCGCTGGACGCCGGGGTTGGTTTTATACAGTCCTTGCGGTTAACTCACTTGACCGGCTCGAAGCTGTAGTTCTCCGTGTATTCCCCGTCCCTCAGCAAGAGATGCCAATACAGCCGCCACTTCTCTCCCGTGACGACATCCGAGACGGTCGCAGTAATCGTCCATGTCATCTTGCCTGCGGGAACGAAGGCACCGGAGCCGGGCGTTGTTTCCGCCCACAGTCCGGTATCCACCATCGTCCCGACTCCCACGTAGCGTGTGTTCTCTGGGTAAGGTTCAGTGTCCGGATCCTCCCCATCCTGCGCGCTGGCAATGATGGCAGTGCCTTTGGCACGGCAGTCGTGGTAGAACAAGCCGTCCGGCGTCTCTTTGAAGACCGTCGTCACTTGCGGGAACACCATCCAGAAATAGAGCTTCTCAGGTCCACCTGTCTGCTCCCAGCCTCCCATCCACCAGCTCATCTTCAACCAGTTTCCATCTTTCTTGCGAAGAACCTGTCCCGGTTCAGCCAGGGATGAGATTGCCATCGCCAGCAGCAGCGTGGCCGTGGCTGCGAGAAGTGATCGAGGAAGGGTACGCCCCGCCTTACGGTTCTTGTTCAACATTGTCTTCATTGTCTTACCTTTCGTTTTCCGGCGACGGGCACCGGCGTTTGTTTTGGTTTCGATATGCAGGCCTCTTCTGAGGCTCACATTAATCAGTGCGACGTGGCGTGGCGGTTTGGGCCAGGAATCTTGAAGATTTCTTTCGTGGCAGGAAGTCAAGGGAGGAAGGAATTCCCCCCAGCCGATTCCAAGCGCCGATTCACCCTGTGAGATAGCTAGCCCGTCGCCGGACAGTTGAACTTGTTCTTGGGCTTTTGGCGGCTGCTTTGGTCCAGGCCGTCGGCGTCATCTCACGGGGTAAACCGGACAGATCCCAAACGCTTCGCGAGGGTCAGCGCGGTTGAGTGTCTTTGGCCTGCTGCGCTTCGCCGCGCCGATTGGCCCAGGTCGAAGGCTACTTTGTCACGGTTCGTTCCACTTTCGCTGCTTCGGCGGGAGAAATGGCACGCCACAGCCGGATGGTTTTGTCCTCGCTGGATGAGGCGAGGATCGTGCCGTCGGAGGAAAAGGCCAGGCCGGACACCGCACCGGTGTGGCCTTCCAGCGAGGCGACCTCTCGCCAAGTCGTAAGGTTCCAGAGCTTGACGGTATGGTCCAGACTTCCGGTTGCCAACGTTCTGCCGTCGGGAGAAAAGCGCACGCACATGATGGGCGCCTGATGCCCTTCCAGCAGCGCCGCCACCTCCCGGCGGCCAATATCCCAGAGCTTCACCCGGTTCGAGCCCACCGCCAGGAACTGGCTGTCCGGAGAGAATGCGATGCTGGAGCCGCACCCCCAACTGCGGTCGGCCGCGTCATCGAAGGATTCCAGCATCTTCTGAGTCGCAGCGTCCCACAGCCGTGTGTTGCCTTGTATTTGAACGGTGGCCAGGAATCGGCCATCCGGGGAGAACTCCATACCGCCCAGGCCGCTCGAGTGTGCTCGGAAGCCGGCGATCTCCCTTTTCGCCCGAAGCGACCAGAACCGGACCCGGCCCCCGCCCCCTCCGATGGCCAGGATCTCTCCGTCCGGCGAGAATGCGGCTGCGCGGGGCCAATGAGACGCCAGCGGTGTGCCCGGTTGTGTCTCCAACTCGTCCGCGAGGCTGAACACCTCGCGCCCCTCGGCCACGCTCCAAAGTCTCACCGCACCCACTGCGCCGCGAGCCATGGCTGCTGCTTGCCGTGCGCCGTGCCAGAACCCCTCGCCGGTGGCCAGCGTCTTTCCGTCCGGCGAAAAGACCAGGGCGAAGAGGTCAGGGTCCTGGGTTGGGATGAGGATCCTGCCTTGTCCCGTCGGCAGATCCCATAAGCGGATCGTGCCATCGAAGCCGGCGCTCGCCAGGGTCCGATTGTCGGGGGAGAAGGCCATGGAAAACACCCAGTCGGTGTGTCCCTGAAGGAGGTCGGGCGAGTAGTCGAACTCGGTGGACCAGAGTCTGACGGTCGAATCGTCGCTGCTGGAGGCGAGCAGCTTCCCGTCGGATGAGAACGCCAGCGAGTTCACGTTGCGGTGGCCTTTGAGGGTCTTCTTCAGGGTTACGTTGGTGCGGGTCGTGACATCCCACAGCTTGACGGTCTGGTCTGGGCTCCCTGACGCCAACGTCTTGCCATCCGGCGAGAAGGCCACACACCACACCAAAGACCGATGACCCCGGAGTGTGGCCAGGGGCTGCCGTGAGGGCACGTCCCTCAATTTGATCAGGGTGTCCCAACTCGCCGTGGCCAGCGTCCGTCCGTCCGGAGAAAAGGCCAAACCAAAGGTAGCGGAAGTGTGGGGGGACTTGAGCGGCTCCAACTCTCGCTCCTCGGGAAGGCTCCACAAGTTCACTTGGACTCCGGGACCTGCGGTAGCGAGGACGCTGCCGTCGGGCGAGAAGGCCAAACCCCAAAACAAAGTCGGCCTGGACCAGGGCGCAGGTTTGAGTTCCCGGTGGTCCACGCAGTCCCACAGCCGGACGCGGTTCGTGCAAGCCATGGCCAGAAATCTGCCGTTTGGGGATAAAGCCAGCCAGCCAATCGGACCGGTTCCCGGAACGACCCTGGCTTCTTCCGGCGTGGTCGTTTTGCACAGTGTCACAGCGCCGTTGGTCAAGCTGGTGGCGACAACCTCGCCGTTGGCGGAGACGGCACTCCAATTCGCCGTTCCGGCGGGCTGAAATCGGGCGACTTCCTGCTTGGTGGCGACGTCGAACACCCTCACCGTTCTCGCCGCACCCTCGGCGCCGCAAGTGACCAGCCGCCCTTGCGGCGACCATGCCACCGCCGCCCCGTTGCTGTAGCCGGGAAAGGTGTGCAGCGCGTCGCCTTCCTGGCAGAGGCGCCAGAGATAGCGCCACTCGAAACCACGGAAGTCCTGCTGACCGGCCGAACTGGGGATGTGCTGTTGCAGCAGGGAGAGCGCCCGGGCCACTTTGCCCTCTCCATAAGCTTGGTCGGCCAGGTTCATTTCGGCGGAGTAGGCTTGTGCTTGCGCTTGCTTGCGGGCGGCGGCCTCCGTCTTTTCGCTTTGCTCCGCCCGTTGGCGTTCACCGTCCTGCTCACGCTCGGCCCGCGTTGCCCGCACCGCCTGCCAGGTGCTGCCCACAATACCCAACACCAAAGCCGCCCCGACCATGCTTGCCGCCCCCACCATCACCTTGTTTCGCCGCACGAACTTCTGCACTCGATACGCCGTGCTCGGCGGACGCGCCATCACCGGTTCCTGCTTCAGGTGCCGCACGACGTCTTGCGCCAGCCCGTTGGCCGTGTCGTAACGCCGCGTCCGGTCTTTCTCCAGACACTTCATTATGATCCAGTCCAGGTCACCTCGCAGCAGGTGGATGAGCTTAGGCGCTTCGGTCCGGCGATGCTGGGCGGTCGTGCTCTGCTCCCCGCTCACCATCGTCCGCAGCCGCGTCGAGGGCCGCACCGGTTCTTTCTCCCGGATCGTCCGGCGCATCGCCTCCAGCCCCGCCGCCGCCAGTTCTTTGCCGTCGAAGGGCGTCTTGCCGGTGAGCAACTCATAAAGCAGCACGCCCAGGGCGTAGATGTCGCTGCGCGTGTCAATGTCCAGCCCGCTCATCTCGGCCTGTTCCGGACTCGTGTAAGCCGGCGTGCCGATGAATTGCTCGAATGCGGTGTAAATCGTTTTCTCGGTCAGCTTCTGCTCCATCGCCTTGGCGATCCCGAAATCAATCACCTTTGGCACCGGAACGCCGTCGTGCAACGTCACCAGTACGTTCGATGGTTTGATGTCGCGGTGGATGANNGTGGCAGACCTGGATGAAGAGGTCCAGCCGTTCGTGTGGGGTCAGCTTGTTTTGGTCGCAGTAGTCGGTGATGCGGATGCCCCGGACCAATTCCATGACGAAGTAAGGCCGGCCGGTTTCGGTAGCGCCGGCGTCCAGCACCTTGGCGATGTTGGGATGGTCCATCATCGCCAGCGCCTGACGTTCGGCCTCGAACCGGGCCACTACCTCGCGGGTGTCCATGCCCAACTTGATGACCTTCAGCGCCACCTTGCGGTGGACCGGCTCCTCTTGTTCGGCCACATAGACCAGCCCGCAGCCGCCCTCGCCGATCTTCTCGCGTAGCTTGTAGCGGCCAATGCGATCGCCGAGCTTTTCGGTCACGGGCACGGCTACGCCTTCGGGTGCATCTGCCAAGAAACCGTCGTCGGTCTCGTGGGCCGCGAGCAACGCCAGCACCCGCGCGCACAGCACCGCGTCCGTGCCACAGGCACGCTTTACGAACGCCTGCCGCTCAGTGCCGAACGCCAGGTCCAGCGCCTGCTCGAAAATCTCTTTCTCCCGATTGTTCGGAACGTTCGAGTTCATGCACGCACAGGTTCTTTCCACCCTTTAGTGCGACGTTTCGAGTTGGATTGGGCCAATTGTTTTGCCGAGCGACCTTCGGTGGCAGCCGAGGTCACGAGGCTCAATTCAAGTTTCGTCTCAACTTCTAGCTTCTGAGTTAGTCCAACAGGAAACCCTC
>DBMR01000065.1 GCA_002298785.1 Verrucomicrobia subdivision 3 bacterium UBA693 | reverse complement strand
TCCCTTCCATGGATCCGAGACAACAAACCATCAAAGGTGGCCTGAATCAGTTTTTCCAGCCCTTTCCTCCCGGCACTTTTCAATGAACACCACAAAGTCAGCATTTTGGTAGATCTTCATTTTCTCCCACACCGCCTTCGGGATCGGGAGCGAGAAGAATGAGCCTACATCCTGACGCAGGCCTTCTTGTTTGATGACCAGTCCGTCCTTAAGCGCCTCGTAAACACTGCTCGTCTGGAGGACAACCAGGTTTACGAACTCCTGTTCCTGAGCGGTGATCGCCTGATTTGACAGATCAGCCGAGGCGTCAATTACCCGAGCCAATTCCGGTCGGTGGAAAAGTTCTTTCCAGACCTCCCGATGGTTCGCCGTCATCGCAAGCTGGTTGGAGATTTGCCGAGTTTTGGTTTCCGAACGTAAGGAAACCGCTGTAAAGAAAAGGCCGCCGATAATACCAACGGCGCTAAGGATATTGAACCAGTTTGCAGCTAGCCAGCGCAGCACTTCCATGGACCCAATCGTACCACGCGTAGGTAGATTGGGAAAGGACAGGGAGATTAAACCCGGTCGGGGATATCAGCCTTGGCAAGAACGAGCGTCCGCCGTGGAACTCTCACCATGCGTTCATCGGGAGCACAACCGGCAGAGGGCGGCAGGTTGGAGGCGGCACCGGTAATGTCAGCACCGATAACGGCAAAATCACCATTGTCGAGTTCCCAGATATCCGGGCAGCCATGACAGCCAAGACTACTGGCGCCATTTTCATGCGGGTCTGGACCCAGGCGCTTGATGAACTTCATGACCAATACGTAACAGTAGTGTTGTATTAAGTCAATCCGATTCACGCCTATTTTTTAGGGGTGAAGACGCAGCGATCCTATGCCGAAACGAGCGAACGCATTGTCCGCTTGCTGCGCGACGAGCGGATTCGGCGAGGGTTAACCAAATACGCCGTGGAGCAACGCAGTGGAATTTCCCAGCAGATGGTGGGTTACGTGGAGCGAGGACTGCGCCGGCCGTCTCTCGAAACTGCTTTGCGGATTGCCGACGGCATTGGCGTAGATCTGGCGGTGATCATCAGGAAAGCCCGCGAGGCTATCCCGAAGTCCAAGACCTGAGACATTCCCCATGGCTGGGTATCGGGAACGTTGACGAAAGCCACCTGGTCAACTTCGTCATTTTAAGCGATCCTCCGGAGTCGTTGCAAAGATCAATCACACGATACCGTTCATGCCGTGCCCCTCGAGACTGGTCAATTTTCGGATAGCGAGGAACTCTGCAATCGGCCTGCGACCGGCGCGTTGGTTCCCCTTAGGCTTGAGTGCCAGAGTGACCTGACGACGCCTCCCCTCTCCAAAACCCGATATCGGTCCATAATTTCACGATCACCTCCTCCAATTTACAGAGCAAAAATTAGGTGACGCAATAGTCTAAGTAACGTTTACTGAAATCGGTATTAAATCGTTATATGGAGCTTGAGTTTTACCAGTGACTGGTGTCAAGTGACGAAAGGGTTATGTAATCGTTTGGAAACCCTAAGCGAACGGACTAATGAAAAGACCGGCTAAACAGAAACGGCAGGACGACAAGTAACCGAGGAGATACACATGTTAATTAGCGCCACCAGTTCGAGTTTCCCCCTGGCCATAAAGCCTGCATAAAATCTTTCCCGCGCACCGAAACACCCGCCGCCGATTTTCCTATGAAAACCACATTTCCCAGCGTCGTAATTTGCTCTTTCACCCTCGCGAGCGCTGCCTTGGCTGGAGACTTCCAGGCGGTGGAAACCGGACCCCACCACCGCGTAATGCAGCGGACGATTGAACAAGTCCTGCCGAACGGCCGGGTGACAAGGCAGACCGAACGATACATCGCGCTTGCGGCGGGAATGAACGTTTGGCGGGAAGGACGCTGGGTTCTAGCGCACGAAACGCTCGAACTGCTGCCTGATTCCTCCGGGGCGTTCGGTCGGGGGGCGGCTCACTCAGTCGTGCTGCCAGCGGACCTCTGCAATTACCCAATGGAAGTGACCACTCCCGATGGAGTGAAGCTCAAAACGCGCCCCCTCGCCATCGGGTATAGCGATGGAACCAATAGCGTCATCCTGGCGGAGTTGAAAGACTGCACCGGGGAGTTGCTCGACACCGGCAATTCGATCATCTGGCGGGACGCCTTCGACGAATTGCAGGCTGATATCGTGGCAACATATTCCCGGGGAGGATTTGAATGTGATCTGTTATTCCGCGATACCCCGCCAGACCCCGCACGGTGGGGATTTGGCCCCGACGTTAAGCTCCAATTACTGAGCGAGTTATACGAAACCGGCGAACCAGCGCAGGAGACAGCGATCATGACCGCCACCAACCGTCCCGCACCCTTGCTCGAAGCGGAGTTACCCCAAAAGCAAACCGCCGATTTCACATATTACTTTGGTGGAACAATGCGGATGGGTGCCGGACGGGCCTTCGGTCTCACGCCGCAAGCAAAGGGAGAGCGCTCATTCCGGGTGTCCAAACGTATCATCCACGCCGAAGGCCGGATGATTCTGATTGAGGAACTGCGGGCCTCCGACGTGGCGAAAGAAATGAAAACACACCAAGCCTCGGTCACAGTTCCCGGAAAGCGCACCCAAGTCGCCCGAGCGGATCGCAATCGCGTATCCGGCCAAGCGATGCCGGGAATGAAAGTCGCCGTCAGAAACGCGAGTCAGCCAGTACTGTTAACCAAAGCCACGAGCCAAGAACGATCAGGCTTTCTCTTGGATTACTACTTACGAAACAGCGCCACAAACGTAACGCTCAGTGCCGGAGAGACATATCTCGTCGAAGGCCCATATCATGTGGATGGATTTTTTGCGATTGAATCGGGAGCCGTGATCAAATTTACCAATACCGCCCAGGCGAAGATCACCTTCTCCGGTCCGCTTGCCTGTCGCACTACCCGATACGCCCCGGCTTTGCTCACCTCAATGCATGATAACTCTTCCGGCATTACTGTAGACGGCAGCACTGGGACCCCGCAACGAGCCTTGGGAACATGGTTGGAGGACGCAAGCGACGCGCAGAACACCTTCCAGAACCTGCGCTTTGCCTATGCCGGGGTCGGAGCTTCGGTGCTGAGTGGATTAGGCAATGAATGGTGGCACTGCCAGTTTGTAAACTGCGGGATTGCCGTGCAATCGTCCGCGTCAGTCGCCAACTTCTTCAACACCCTATTCACCGACTGCGGCACCGTAGTATCCGCGACTGGAAGCACAAGGATGCAAAACGCCACGGCGGATCGTTGTGGCACCCTCGTAACGAACTACTTTTCAGCCAACTTCGTTACCTTCACCAACTGCCTGCTCAGTGGCATTACCAATCTGAATTCATCCTTCATTTTCAGCAACTGCGGACAAACGAGTTCCGGAACCGATTGGTTCACCCCGGTCGGGGCTGGAGGTTACTACTTAAAGGCCGATAGCGATCAAAGGCACGCTGGCAGTACGAACATCCACGGGTCGCTCCTGGCGGACCTGAAGCAAATGACCACCCAACCACCCCTGGTCATTTCCAATTCCATGCTCTCAATGGACACCCTCTTCGCTCCTCAAGCCGAGCGAGACTCGGGAACGCCCGACAGGGGGTACCATTATCCCGTCTTGGATTACGCCATACGTCAAATGCGCATTCCTTCCGGCTACACTGTTACCGTCCTGCCCGGGACGGCTCTGGCCACCTTTGGCACCTATGGCATCGGACTATCACCTGGCGCCAAATTGCTGGCGAACGGCACGCCTTCCCTCCCCATCCAAATCGTGCGTTACGACACTGTGCAGGAGAATCCCATTTCAGTGTGGAATGGGCAAGGCAGTGCTATTACCGCCAATTGGACTGGTGCCACGGGTGGGGCCGGTGAGTTCCGTTTCGCTAAATGGTCAATGCTGGGGCGCGGCTCCAAACACCTCGATCTTGAGGCCGTCCCATTCGGGATGACATTCAGGGATTGTGAGCTGAGCGGGGGGCAGATTTACACTCTCCGCCCCGACGTGCGCTTCACCAACAGTCTGCTCAGTGGCGTGTACGTCTCCATCGACGACGATTCGGTTGGCCAGGAGGAGAATCCCGTTTTTCAGAATTGCACCATTGTTGGAGGCGAATGTCTGTTGTACCACACTGCCTCGGGAGTTTGGACTTTCCAGGATACCATCTTTCAGAACATCGCGTTTACGAATGTAATCGGAGCTTTCACGAATGACTATAACGCCTATTCCGGCTGCGACGGACGGCTCTCTCCCTCCGGCACCCATGATCGCATCGGCACGGTGCCGTTTGAGACCGGGCCACTGGGCCGGTATTACCTGCCGACCAACAGCGCCTTGATCCACGCGGGAAGCACCTCCGCCACCAACCTGGGGCTCTACCACTTCACCACCGGGGTCGAACAGCGCAAGGCCGGCACGAACACCGTAAGTATCGGCTACCACTATGTCGCCCTTGGTGAGCCTGCGATTAACACCCCTTGGGTGAACGATTCGCCGCTGCCCACGGGCGCGCAGCCTTTGGTCGTAAATGACACCTGGTCATGGCTCACCACTCCTTCCCCTGCCGCCGGTTCGCAGTTCCATCGCTCCGACCTTTACAACGGCATCCACCAGCATTACTTCGAAAACGCCACGTCCACGCTTACCTTTGGGTCGGAGGACGTCTTCTTCGTCTATGTGCGGCTAGGCTACACGAACCTGCCCGGAGAATTGATGCTCCAATGGCAGGCGAGCGACTCGACCTACTGGTACCATCGCGCCTATTGGGGCTCTGACCAGATCAGCGGCTGGGGCAGCCGCCGTTACATTGGGGCGTTGCCGGTCACCAATGCTTGGGTGCGTTTGGAAGTTCCAGCCCGCGATGTGAACCTAGTCGGCAAAACGGTGGTGGGCGTGGCGTTCACGTTGAATGGCGGCACGGTGGACTGGGACTACGCGGGGAAACGGTCTGTCCGCGCACCCGCCGACCTCGATGGCGACGGGATCCCGGATGCGGTCGAGGATTGGAACGGGAATGCCATCTATGACGCCGTCAACGGAGAGTCCGATTGGACAACTTACAAATCGGCAAATGACTTGGGGACTACCGGTGGGCTGAAAGTGTTCACGCCATTGAGGTAGGAGCAACAATTCTGGATTCATCCAAGAAGTAGTAACGCTATGATCACGAAACAGCTAGGGTATCGAGTCTCGAAGTTGGCGCTTTTCTGCCTGATTGGTGGAATATGCCTCGCGAGCCAGGCTCTCTACGGCCAGTCCTGCACCCCCTGCCTCAAGGAGACCAAAACTACCAGTGCGACCAAAACAAAATGCGGGGAAGAACCGTTCGTGTACGGTAGTTCCAAGGCTCGTCCCCGTTTTAAGCAGTACGATGAGCATGTCCATTACGAGGCCGCGGACTCATGGTCGGAAACCCCATGTTCTGGCGGAACTGGTACCGGCAGTGGCTGGTATAGTTTTCTCGAGGATTGGTATTGTACGGTGAAATATGACAAGGTCACCTGCCAGACCACAAACATCCTTTCCGGTAGTGGCCAGAAGCATGAGCATAAAACCGACAATTGTGGTGGCATTGTCCATTTCAGTGATAGCGACAGCAGCCAGACCATTGTCTATACCAATGGCGATTGGTATTGGTTTGGCAGTACGACTGAGCAGACTGAGAGCATCCCGCTGCATGTGGACCCGTATGTAATCCCGGGCACTCCAGGGTTCTTCTCCACTTACATCGATTTCACTAATCTGACCGAACGAATCCAATATTTCACTCCACCGACTCCTGGAAACTATTCGTATATCAGGGAGAAATTGGATTTTGAATACACGGATGTCGAACTGTTGGGTGTGATCATTGGGCTTATGCCGGATTATCCCGCAACTTGGGATAGCGGCGGCGTCGCTAATTCGGAAATCACCGAAGACCACCTGGTGGGCACTGCCCAAAAGATGAAGTATCGTTTCGGTATTCCGGATTCGGAGTATAAGGTGGAATATAAGATAGACTATGAGCGCGTGACCAGCAGCAACGGCGTGGTTATTGGGCGCGAAAAACTGGTCGCCAGGGTGATTGGAACGGGCAGTACAAACGTGCCGGCCTACAGCGCGGAACGGGAAATTCTGCCACCCGCCTTCATTCCGCCGGAAGGTTTTGGCACCATGTCGGTAGAGATCGCCAATGAGGTCGTGAGCATCATGAGCGGGGCCGTTGGCCCGCCCGGAAGCGGTCCTGAGGTGCCTTGCGTGGGGTGTAATCGTGGATTGCCGCAGGGCGCGTCTTATGGGGGGCCTCTGGCCCAATTCGGCTTGGGTTTGGGTGCGGAGGGCCACTCTGCTGGAGCGCTTCAGATTTCCTCGCTGCTACCGACTCCGCTGCTTGCCAGTCCGGCGGGGCTGACGTGCGAAACCAACTTGCCCGAGGTGCAGGTCATTCTTGACGGCAGCACGCTGCGGCAAGTGATGGCGCCTCAAACCCTGGTGGATATCGTCACCAACACTAGTTCCAACTACGAAATCCGATTCTACCTGCCTGGTGCGGCAGGCCAATTCACCGGTGGCTTTTACCATCCGACACCCGGAACAGAGTTCGTCGTGTGGAAAATCGAAAACGGAGATACTTCTGGAAACACCTATAATCAGCTTAAGATTACTGAACAGCGCCCGGGTGTGACGCACATCTTTTTCCGGGTGTACGATTCTGCCAATGGCGGCTGGAGGAGTATCGGACCGGAGCAAACTGGATTTACTGAAGCCACCACAGCTTGGGACGTGGCCAACGGCATTCGTGAACTGACGGTCGCGGTGCGGGAAAGCAATGAAGCGCTGGTGAAGCAGGTGACATACAAATACCAGGCTTACGGTTGGGGCGAAGGTTTAGTTGAAACAACAGAGGGTACCGGCGCAGCATCGCAGGTATCCACCCGGGATTATTATTCGACGAGCCTACCCAACGGGATCACCCCGCTTAAATCTGTTATTCACGCGGACGGTAGTTGGGAGTATTACGTTTATGATTCGAGCACTGGGCGCAAAACTGACACCTACTGCGGTGTGCTCGAACAGAGCACGCCCGGGACCCAGGGAGGACGGCACATCGTTTACAATTATGACGGCTTGCCCAACAGCGGCGACCAGGGTCTTCAGGAACCCTTTTCCCCGCGAACGATCGTGGAGACGCTCAACGGAGTCGAGGTGTCCCGTAGCTACCGAGTCGTCTTGCCCTTCGAGCGGCGTGAAATTCGCTGCCTCACACCGAACGCCGCTTGGGACAACCCTGAAAATCAGGCCACCATTACCAAGCGCTACAGCCAGGGATCGGCGGCAATGCGGCCTTGGACGACCACCTCCCCCAATGGGTTATTGACCGTTCATAACTACGTTTCCACCCAAGGCGGCGAGACAGAACTGATTTACCAAGGCGTCCCTAACGGCACGGCAACGGGAATCACCCAGGGCACGTGCACTCTCATTGAGCGGGGCCAACTCGGAGAAACCATTTCCGAGACCGTCACAAACTTTGAAGGCGGAGCCGCGGCCAATATCATGCTCCAGCGCTGGGGCGTGAGCCAGTTCGACGATTTCCGCCGCCCGCTGATCATCACCAATCTTGACGGCACCTCCGCCCAGAAGAGTTATTCCTGCTGCGGTTTAGATTGGGAGACCGATCGCAATGGTGCCACTACCAGCTACACCCGGGATGCTGCCGGCCGACTGATCACCACCACCCGGTTCGGGGTCACCACGAGCAACGTCCTCAACGCCGCCGGACAGGTGCTGCAGCAATTTCGCTTTGGGGTCGGTGAATCGTCACCCATTCTCGTCAGCCAGACGTACTACGATACTGCTGGCCAAGCCACCCGGACAACCAACGCTCTGGGCGGCGTAACGACCTTCAGCGAGGCGATCGCGGCAGATGGCAAACGGATGTATACCGAGACGCGGCCCGATCAGGGTACAATCATCAATACCAATCACTTGGATGGAACCCTAGCTTCCAGAACTGGCACCGCCACTTTCGGGGAACGCTTCGAGTATGGCGCGGACTCCATTGGAACCTTCACGAAGGCCATTAAACTAAAGGGCGATGGAACGGATTCCGATGAATGGACCACCAGCTATCAGGATTTGCTTGGTCGTTCTATCAAGACCATTTACGCGGGCGGCACCAATCCTGCCAGCTATTCCTACTACAACTCCAAGGGCCAGCTCTGGAAGGAAGTTGACCCCGACTATGCCATCCGCCTTTATACCTACAATGCCCTTGGTGAACGGGAGTACTCGGTCACCGCCCTCAGCACCACCGCCCGAGCCTTGACGTCTTACGAAGCGCTTGTTAGCGGCTTGCCCGGTCTTTTGGGTGGGGTTGACCGCATCACCCAGAATCGCCGTAGCGTGCTCACAGCCTCTGGTGACAAACCGCACCGAGTGCTCCGGGAAACCCTGGCCTGGCAGGATGGCCAATCCCAAGGCACCGTGGTTTCAGCCATAGAGACATCTACCAATGGATTGAAGACCTGGCAAATCACCCAATTCGAGACCGGCAAGTGGGTCACCAACTACACCGTCATGGTGCCGGGACAAAACAGCAGCGTCACCACAATCGCTCCAGATGGTACCTATACCATTACCGCTTACAGCTACGGTCGCCAGACTTCCGTCACCCGTTACGGGTCTACTGGTGTGGCAATCGGAGGTGCGACCTATGGCTACGATACCCACGGCAGGCAAAACACAGTTGCCGACACCCGCAACGGCACGACAACCTACAGCTTCAACAACGCCGATTTGGTCAGTTCGGTGACCACTCCCCTTCCGGGCAATGGCCTGTCCGCACAAACCACTCGCACATACTATGACACCAGCTTGCGCGCCACCAATGTGGTTCAGGCTGACGGGGCCAGTGTCCTAACCGAGTACTATCCTACAGGTCTGCGAAAAAAGAGCTATGGCGGACGGGAATATCCCGTGGAGTACTCCTACGATTACTCCGGACGCCTCAAAACCATGACCACCTGGCAGGGATACCCGAGCACGGGAGCGGCGGTGACAACCTGGAACTACGATTCTCAACGCGGGTGGCTGAACAACAAACGATACCAGGACGCGGGCCAAGGGTCACTGGGGCCGGACTATACCTACACGTCTGGAGGACGGATACGTACCCGAGTTTGGGCGCGCGGAAACCCACGGGTGACCACGACCTACAGCTACAATCTGGCTAGTGAGTTGGAATCCATCGCGTACTCGGACAGCACAGCTGGACCTGCTTACGCTTACGATCGACTCGGCCGTCGCAAGACCATTACTCAAGCCGGCATGGTGACGACTTTCAATTATACATTGAACGGGCAGTTGTTGTCCGAAGTGTACGCTGGTGGAGTGCTAGACGGGTTGTCAGTGACCAACGGCGCCGACCAGTTCGGACGCCGCACCAACCTGGTGCTGCTCCAGGGGGTTTCGACGGTTCTGGCCAGGAGCACTAATAGTTATGACGTGGCAGGGCGGTTGGCGACGGTGGGAGACGGAACAGTAAGTTCCACCTACTCGTACCTTGCGAACTCGCCGCTCGTGGAGCAGATTTCCTTTAAGCAGGGCAGCACGCCCGTTATGACCACGACCAAGTCCTATGATCGGCTGAATCGATTGCTCTCAATTGGGTCCACGCCGTCCGGATCGCCTGCCGTACAATTCGGGTATTCGTACAATGCCGCCAATCAACGCACGCGCCGTTCCGAAGCCGATGCCTCCTATTGGGTTTACGAGTACGACTCGCTCGGTCAGGTCAAAAGTGGGAAACGGTATTGGCAGGATGGAATCCCAGTAGCCGGACAACAATTTGAATACACCCACGACGATATCGGGAATCGGACGGCCACGAAGGCCGGCGGCGATGAAAATGGATTAAACCTCCGTGCCGCCTCCTATTATCGAAACCTCCTGAACCAGTACACTAGCCGCGATGTGCCCGGTGGGTTGGACGTCATGGGCGCTGCATTGCCGGGCTTAACGGTTTCGGTTAACACTTATGCTCCCTACCGGAAAGGTGAATACTTCCGCAAGGAACTTACAGCCGCGAATACGGTGGTGCCGGTTTGGCAGGCGATTACGGTGGTCACGAACGGCCAGACAGCGGTGACGGGAAACTTATGGGTGCCAAAAACACCGGAGGCTTTCGCTTATGACATTGATGGCAACCTCACGAGCGACGGGCGCTGGAATTATACGTGGGATGCTGAAAACCGCCTGGTGCAAATGGTGGCCAACACAGCGCTCGGTCCACAGCAGCGGTTGGACTTCGCTTATGATCACCAGGGACGGCGCATCACCAAGCGAGTGTGGAATAACACGTCCGGAACGGGGGCGTTGGTGGTTGATCAAAAGTTCCTGTATGACGGATGGAATCTTGTGGCTGAATTCAACGCGACGAACAACGCGGTGATTCGGAGTTATGTTTGGGGTTTGGATCTGAGTGGTTCGTTGCAAGGAGCAGGTGGAATCGCTGGCTTGTTGTGGATTCGCGACTCTTCCACTATCAATAACCAAACTTCAACCCACTTCGTCGCCCACGACGCGAACGGAAACGTGCTGCACTTGGTCAACGCCGCAGATGGCAAGGCTACAACCCAATACGAGTACGGCCCCTTCGGGGAGGTCGTCCGTACCACCGGCCCCATGGGTAGGGCCAATCCATTCCGGTTCTCAACCAAATATCAGGATGATGAGACCGACCTGCTTTATTACGGATACAGGTATTACAGCGCGAGCATGGGAAGGTGGCTGGGCAGGGATCCTATCGCAGAAAAGATAGGTCTGGAAAATGCGATGCAGGGACGGAACTACGCACAGCGTCGGCGTATTGCTCAGCAATCCACACACCCGGAATATGTTTTTGTTATAAATCGAGCGATAAGCCTCGTTGACAATGATGGTAGGACAATCGCCGTGATCGTCGGGATTGGGGCTGGATTGGTATGCCTCGATGTGGCAGCTTGTTGGTCAGGAGTGCGGTTGGACTTGTTCCTAGCGCGAAGTGAGGGCAATGATCTTGCGCCTGATCGATCGCTACACCACAATCAGGGTAGCCAAGCAGACGCATTGGTTCACTGCATTGCTGGTTGCAATGCGGCAAAGCATCCGCTCGCTTGCTTAACGGCCGAAAGAGCATTGGCCTACCTAAATAGTCGAGAGGATCCCGCGAATCCTCCCGGTGCAATGGATATGTCCAATAATACCGCAGGTTATGGTTTGGCGATGAATCCGCAAAATGGTGGCACTGCATGCGGAACGTTGTGTCTGCAAGCGCTTATGAACAATGGTCTGTTCACGTTCAATAATACAGGATCGATTCCTCTCATTTTTGTAGACCACTAAAACAATTTGGCTATATGCATACTCCCATGATCCGTTTGATCCTGCTCTTGGCCGGCGCATTGTTGAGTGCTACTGGTCTCTTCGGCATCTACTTTCAAGGCATTTTTTGGGGGAAGCACTTTGAAGCTATCTATGCCGCAACTCCGGTGGAAGTGGGGCTCTCATTTGTCTTGGCACCTTTAGCTCTCTTCTTGGGATCCGCCTCGAGCGCAATCGCAATTCTGGATCCAGCTTTTCGTTCGGGCAGGTCGCAACGGTCTAGATTCCAGTTTCTTGCTTTCAGCTTGCTGATAAGCATTTTGTGCATTGGTTGCGCCTTCCTAGGCGGACGAGCCGCCTGGCAGATCAGGCAAGGAATGATTTCTGCAGCTGGCAAGTAACCACGACCCGCGAGCCAGTTTGGTAGTTCCGGTGACCCGAGTAGCATCAAGCCTGCTAGCTCAACTGCTTGACTCGTAAATACCCGAGGGAGCTCGAGGATTTCAGCCGTCTCTGCACTTTTGAGCAATCTCGAGGGTGAAGTGATGTCGCGAAATAGGGTCTTCTCCCACCAGAACCACACATCTTTGCGTATTGTTGATTGGGCTACGGCTTAGAATGATCCCGGGCACGTGCATCCAGAGCCAGGATTGATTTAAACCGGAATTCTCAAACGGTGTTGTCGGATCAAGGATGACTTCCCCACAGCACCTCCTGGAGTGTGTAAAAATCAAAGGCCAGCTAATCTCGACCTGCCAGACCTTCTCCGGCCAGTCAGCCTTCCTTAGAATCTCTGAGTACTCGTCACCACATGGAGATTTAAGCTTTTCTTCTTTCAACTGCGAGGAATCGCGCAGGCTTGTGCGAAGAACGTACTCCTTGCTCCTGACATGTGTGCGGAATTCGTTGTACCAGAACTCCGTTTCCTTGTTCTGAGTGACACCCGCTGATCTTTGCTCGGCAATAATCTCATCTAATTCTGAGCAAAGGTCTCCATGATCTCCATGGTTGCTAAGCAGCCAGCCGACAAATGCCTCGGCCGTTTCAGGGGGCAAATAGATGTGGGGCGGCAGCGGGGCAACAACCAACTCACACGCGTAGTACTTTAGAAAATCAGAGGGGATAAGAGTGTACGGCCCCATGTTGTCATCCTGAATCACGAACCTCTCGACCCAATTCGTTGAGCAATGGTATGCCGGGTAATCATCGATCAAGCCTGATCTAGGAGTTCTGTAATATGCACCCAAGGCCTCCGCCTGCCAAGTGTCCGGGGTGAATGTGTGTCCAATCACCACAAGCGCGTGGTACGAATCCTCGGTTTTTATCCCAACCACCACCGGTATTCGCGATTCGAGAAAACGATAGATTATTTGCTCCCTGTGTTGCAGGTCCCTCATTCCCTCGGGAGCTTTGGTCCAGTCATATACGACCGGTTCAAAGCCCATTCTCGCGACACCAAGTCCGATTTGAGGAACAACCAATCCTCGGCTCGGCACCTGCCTCTCACCGTCCGGCACCGATGCACCAAGTTTTGTGAACACGGGCCCCGTCATCTCT
>DBMR01000099.1 GCA_002298785.1 Verrucomicrobia subdivision 3 bacterium UBA693 | reverse complement strand
CACGGCGACCGACACCAACGGCTTCAGTTCGACCTATGTCTATCTCTTGCTAGTACGGCTGCCCGTGAGCGCGAACACCAACATCAGCATCTCCGAGTTCATGGCGAAGAATCTGACCAGCATTGTGGATGAAGACGGGGTGCACTCGGATTGGATCGAGCTGCGCAACGCGGGCGGTTGCCCGATGAATATGGCCGGCTGGTATCTGACCGATGACCCGAAGAAATTGACCAAGTGGCGGTTCCCCGGCACGAATATCGACGCGGGAGGGTACCTGGTGGTATGGGCGTCGGACAAGAACCGGCGGGTGCCGGGCGCTCCGTTGCACACCAACTTCAAGATGGCGGACGAAGGCGAATACCTGGCGCTGGTGCAACCGGACGGAGTGACCATTGCGACCCAGTTTGCGCCGACCTTCCCGCCCCAATTACCGGACGTCACTTATGGACTTCCCGTGACCGGTGGCACCAACAACTACCTGGCGTGGCCCACGCCGGGAGCGCGGAACAGTCCCGCCACCAATTCCGCCATCGCGGAGGTGGTCTTCAAACCGACCCGGGGCTGGTACACCAACGTGGTCGACATCTCTCTGCACACGGCTACTGAGAACCTGGTGTCGGGCTTGAAGATTTATTACACCACCAACGGCTCGATGCCGTCGCCGACGAACGGCTATGTTTATTCGCAGCATGTGGTCCTGGGCCGCACCACGGTGTTGCGCGCGGCGGCGTACGTGCCGGGGATGTTGCCCTCGGCGACCGAATCGCACACCTACATCTTCCCCACGCAGGTGCCGCAACAGACCGGCGCGGGCTTCCCAACGAACTGGGGCACGTTTGCGTCGATCTACCGCATGCACCCGACGATTGTCAATGATCCGCAATGGGGCGGGCTGATCCCGGGAGCGTTGTTGAGCGTGCCGACAGTGAGTCTGTCCATGGATTTGGAAGACATTTTTGGCACCAACGGCATTTACGCCAATCCCTTTGGCGACGGTTCCGCGTGGGAAAGGGCGTGTTCGGTCGAGTATATTCGGAACGATACGCGGCCTGGGTTCCACATTGATTGCGGCGTGCAGTTGCAGGGCGACCTTAGCCGCGATCCGCTGGAGACGCCGAAACACAACTTCCGTCTTTATTTCCGGCAGAGTTATGGCTTCTCGAAGCTGAGTTACGCGCTCTATCCCGGGTCGCCAGTTTCCGAATTCAATACGCTCGTGCTGCACGCCTCGTTCAACGATCACTGGTATCAATTGGGGGCCAAGGCGCAAATGCTGCGCGATCAATGGGTCGCGGATACCCAGCGGGAAACGGGTGGGCACGGCACCCACGGCAACTTTGTGAATCTCTATGTCAACGGCCTCTATTGGGGTTTGTACAATCTCGGCGAACGGCCGGACGCCGCCTACGCGGCCAGCTACCTGGGCGGGCTCCGCTCGGACTACGACGGGTTCAACGCGGATGAATTGAAAGACGGCGGCACGAACGCGCGGAACGAGATGCTGACGATGGTCAAGGCCGGAATCACGAACGCCGAGTCTTACGCGAACCTGGAGCATTACCTCGATATTCCCGACTTCGCCGACTACATGTTGATCAACATGTATGCCGCCAACATCGATTGGCCCATCCATAACTTCTGGCTGGTGGGCAGCGTGTCCAACGGGGTGCCGTTCCATTTCCTTTCGTGGGATGCCGAGGTCTCTTTTATCGGCATTAACTGGAATCTGACGGGGATCGACACCGGGACCCCGGGCCTGATTTACCATGCGTTGTGCCAGTATCCGGAGTTTCGCCGGTTGCTGGGCGATCGCGCTCATCGCCTGCTGTTTGACCGGGGCGCGCTTACTCCAGAGCGCAGCGCGACTCGCTGGATGCAGCGCGCGCAGGAGATCAACAGCGCCATTGTTGCGGAATCCGCACGCTGGGGAGTGACCTGGCGCGTGAATACCCGCAATGACTGGCTGCAGGAGCAGAACCTGCTGATGACCGAATGGTTCCCGAATCGCACAGCCATTCTGATTGACCAACTGCGGGCAGCGGGACTTTACCCGTTGCTGGACGCGCCTGACATCGCGCCGCATGGCGGGTTTATTGACTACAGCGAACCGGCGGTCGTGAATTTGACCGTGCCCATCGGCACGATTTATTACACCACCAACGGCACCGACCCGAGGCTGCCGGACGGCGGCTTGTCGCCCGAGGCGCAGATTTACAATCAAGCCCTGGTGTTTACCGACTCGACGCAATTGCGCGCGCGCACCTTCCACACCAACACCTGGAGCGCCCTGGCGGAAGCGGACTTCGTGCGGACCGGACAGGTGCCGGTCCGGATCAGCGATTACAAACGCCGGATCGATGGCACCATCGAGTTGGATTTCCAGGGTTTTCCGGGAACCAGTTACACGCTCTACACCTCCACGAATCTCGTCGATTGGGAACCGCTGACCACGATGTCGCCGGATGCGGATGGCGCGTTCCGGTACCTTGACCAGGCCGCGGCCAACGCGAAGCTGCGCTTTTACAAGCTGAGCTCGCCGTAAGCCGCGGCGATTCAGGTGGGCCGCGTTAACTCGCGCCGGTCGGGTGGCGATCAGGAACGGCCGTGGGGGGCCAGATCGCCGCCCCGGAAGAGCAGGTGAAGGGTGGGCAACAGCACCAGCGTCAGGAACGTGGCGAGGAGGGAAAGCGGGATGAGGAGGGCCACAATCAGGGCGGCTTCCGCGTGGGGTTCCCCCAGCAACGGCATCAGGCGGATGCATGCCGTGCGGGCGGTGGCGCGGGCGGTGGCGGTATTCCGCCGTGGTCAATGATTGGCCCCTTGTGGTAACTTGGTTACTAATCGAATGAAGGCGACGTTAGCGACCAGGTTGGCCTTGCTGACTGCGGGCATCGGGCTCAGCATCATGCTGATTGGCTGGGGCGCGCACACCGCCGTGGCTCTCTTTGGCGACGTCAGTTCAAAGCTGAGCCGGGTGCGCATCGAGAGCTTTCAAACCGCGGATCAATTCCGGGCCGGGTTGCAGGAACTGGATCTGTTGTTATTACGTTACGCGGTGGGACGCGACACAGTGGACAAAGACCGGTTCCTGGCCGAGTGGAAGAAGCACGACGCCTGGATCGACCTGGTGCGTCCCAGCCTTGCCACCGACCGCGAGCGGGCGTTGCTCGACCTGATTAACCAGGCGTACGACGACTATTTCAGCGCAGCGACGAACCTGTTTGTGCATCGAGAGCCGGACCTTGACCCGTTGGTGAGAGTGTCGCGAGTCAACAGCGCCTCACAGCGGCTGCTGGACCTGGCGTATCAATTGGCGGCCGCTCACGGTGAATCCCTCGATCAATTCCTGGCCGGATCCCAACAGTCCCTGCGCTCTTTCCGGACGCTGACGTTCGGGGCCCTGGCGCTGCTCATTGCATTTTCGATGGCCATCGCCTTTCTGGCCTACAAGGAATTGGTGTGGCCTTTGCGGGTGAAGCTCGTCGAGACTCGCGAGCAGATCGTCAAACAGGAGAAGTTGGCGGCGCTCGGAATGCTGGCTGCCACGGTCGCGCACGAGATCCGGAACCCGCTGACGGCGATCAAGGCGCGCCTGTTTACCCAGCGCAAGCTGCTGCCCCAGGGCAGTCCGGCGGCCGAGGACGCCGAAGTGATCGGCAACGAGATCAGCCGGTTGGAAAAGATCGTTCGTGATTTTCTCACGTTTTCCCGCCCGGCGGAGCCGGTGTTGGTGGAAGCGCGGGCGGACGCCCCCATGCGCGAGGTGCAGGCCTTGCTGGAAACCTCATTGCAGGCGCGCGGAATCCGGTTGACGCTGGAAGGAGAGGGCTCGCTGCCGGTGCTCATGGATACGGCCCAGATGAAGCAGGTGGTGCTGAACCTGGTGCAGAACTCCGCCGACAGCATCCGGGAGAACGGCGAGATTGTGCTGCGAGTCCGGCGCGAGTCCGCCTTGCGCAATGGTCAATCGCAACCCGTGGCGGTTTTGGAGGTCAGCGATACCGGCGGAGGCATCGCTCCTGAAGTGCAAGCCCGATTGTTCGATCCCTTTTTCACCACCAAAGAGCGGGGGACCGGCCTGGGCCTGGCGATTGCCGCGCGCATCGTCGAGAAACACCACGGCTCGCTCCGCTACCAAACCCGGGCGCGCGAAGGCGCCACTTTTGGGGTGGTGCTGCCCCTCGCGAAATGAACATGACACCGCAAGGAAACATTTTACTGGTGGAGGACGATGCGGTGCTGGCGCGATCGCTGCAACGGGTGCTGGAGGCCGATCAGTGGAAGGTCAGTTTGGCGGGATCGGGCCCGGAAGGTTTGCGGCTCGCGGAAGCGTCGGGTTTCGACCTGGTGCTGACGGATGTGAAGCTGCCGGGTTTGGACGGGTTGGAACTGACGCGGCGGTTGCACCTGGCCCGGCCGCGAATCCCGATTGTTGTCATGACGGCCCACGGCACCACGGAGACGGCGATCGCCGCGATGAAGGCGGGGGCGTACGAATACCTGCTTAAGCCGTTCGAGATGGATGAATTGCTGCACCTGGTGCACAAAGCCGCGACGGCTGGAAGACTGATGTCCACGGCGGTGTCGATTGGGGAAGCTCTCGGGCCGGAGGATGCTTTGATTGGCACGGGCCGGGCGATGCAGGAGGTGTTTAAGGAAATCGGGCGGGTGGCGGCCAAACCGGTGAATGTGCTGATCCGCGGTGAGACCGGCACGGGCAAGGAACTCGTGGCGCGGGCGCTTTACCAGCACAGCGAGCGCTCGCGGGCTCCGTTTGTGGCGGTGAATTGCGCCGCCATACCGGAAACCATGATCGAGAGCGAGTTGTTCGGGCATGAGCGGGGGGCGTTCACGGGCGCGGAGGTGCGCCGCATCGGGCGCTTCGAGCAGGCGGACGGCGGCACCCTGTTCCTGGACGAGATCGGGGACTTGACCCTCGGCACGCAGGTTAAGCTGTTGCGGGTCCTGCAAGAGCGGGTCATCCAGCGGTTGGGCGGGCGGGAGTCCATCCCGGTGGATGTCCGGATAATCGCCGCGACGCATCGTCCGTTGGAAGAGATGCTGCGCGCGCGCCAATTCCGGGAAGACCTCTACTACCGGCTGAACGTGGTGATGATTCAACTGCCGCCGTTGCGCGATCGCCGGGAGGATCTCACCGACCTCACCAACTATTTTCTGCGCAAACATGGCGCCGAGCTGGGGCATGCGAATCCGTCGATTCAGCCGGACGCGCTGGCGTTACTCCAACAGCAACCGTGGCCGGGGAATGTCCGGGAGTTGGAGAACGTGCTGCGCAAAGCCCTGCTGGACTCGCGGGGCTTCACCATCGAGATGCAGCATCTGAGCGGGGCGTTTCCGGGCACCGGTGCGGTTTCAAATCGCGAGTTATCTTTGCGCGAATTGGTCGCGCAACTGCTGGCGGAGAGCCGCCGGGAGGACAGCGGGACGGCCCATGCGCAGCTTTTGGAGTTGGCGGAGCGCGAAGTTTTCGCGCAGGCGATCACGGAGGCGGAAGGCAACCAGGCCCGGGCGGCGAGGTGGCTGGGAGTGTCCCGATTGACGATGCGCGAAAAGCTACGACAGTTCGGCATACATCCCAAAGAGGGTGAGCCCTCTTAACCTCCTTCAGGCCGCGCCGACTTCGCCGGGCGAGGATTACCTGGCTCCCAATTCGGACGCGATGCGATCGGCGGTCGCCGGTGTGGCCATCAAATAGAGGCGTTCGAAGATGGCGTTGGGTTCGCCGGAAACTTCGCCGTCGCGCGCTACTCCCGGGCGCGGCACGATCGCGGTGCGGACGTTGCCTTTGCGCAGGGCGCTGAGCCAGTTCGTGGTGCCCCAGGGGTCGAACACGAAAAAGCCCGGACCCGGCCGCCGCTCAGGCGGAGTGAATTCCCCGATGTCTCCGGGCACGCCGGCGAAGGAGACGTAAGCGGTCGCCGTCGGGTAATTAGTGACGGCCTGCTGGAAAGCCTTTAGCGGGATATTTCCCGCCCGCGCCGCTTTGTCCGGCAGCGACAGCACCACTGTTTGGACCTTGAATTCGGTGAAGCCGCGCAACACGCGACTGAAAGTGCCGGCGAAGACGCCCCGTGATTCCTCGCTGATGACGCTATCGGGCGGGAACACGAGCACCACGGTGCCGGGCTGACTGCCGGATTGCCGCAAAAATTCGTTGGCCAAAAAATAAGCCACCACCGCCTGGCCGCGGTCCGGCCCTTTGGCCGGCGGGGTGAACAGGCTTTCGCGCACCTGCCAACCGAGGCAGGCCAGGCACCCGACACAGCCACCGACCAACAACGCGCGGCTCAAGGAGTCGGAGCGCCGGCGCAGCGCGAGCCCCGCCACCGCTATCAGGAGGCTCCCCACGAGGAACACGTAATACATCATATTCGGATCCGAAGCTTGGCTGCCGCTCGGGAATAACTCACTTGTAGCTGAACATGTTCGTCGTGGCTTTCCGCAACGATTCGGTGTGCGAGTCCAGGAACACGGCATTCGCCCGTCCGCGCTTATAATTCTTCACGCTGTAATGGTTGTAGGCGGTGCTGTACTCGTTGCCGCCGTTGTGCCGGTAGCACACGTTGGCATACGTATTCGTGTCCGGATAGACGCAGGCATCCCAACCGTCGGTTTCGGCGAACATCAGGGTGCGCGTCGGTTGGGCCACGTGCCGCAGCCCGATCAGCGGTTGAGTGGTGTCGGTATTGATCGTGTAGTTCTGTGCGTAGGTGAGATAACCCCAGAAGCCGCCTTGCGGCGACGAGGGACAAATGAAGACTTTATTCGTCGCCAGGCCGGGCGTCTTCCGGCCCAGGTACGGTTGGAGCGAGCGGTACCAGATGCTCGTAAAAGCTGGGTCCCAGCCAATCGGCAGCACCTTTTGTTCGTCGTCATACATGGTGGTCGCGAGAATGAGTTGGCGCAGGTTGCTCGTGCAGAAAGTAGCTTTCGCTTTGTCCTTCGCCTGCGAGAGGGAAGGCAACAACATGCTGGCAAGGATGGCGATGATGGCAATCACGACCAGGAGTTCGATCAACGTAAACGCCAGCAACCGGAGCGACCCCCGGGTGGACGCCACACCTTTCCTGGACTCCGGAAACTCGGACCTGATTTTATCAAATTGCAGCATAATAGACAGTAGGATGATAAAGATGATGGAATGGTGCCGTCAAGCAATTTGATCCGCGCAACCAGCGCTCGCTGGAGGGGTGCCATCGAAAGTGGTGGGCAGTCATCCCACGGAAAGAGCATTTCTACCTTCCACACAGGCCCAACTTCCAACGTGCATTCTAAAGCCTTTTGTTGGGCGATTCTCCATCCTTCGTTTTTTGAATAACGCCGGTATCGCTTAGATATCTTCGTTTTGCGAATGATCCGTCACTTGATGTTTAGAGTTAGAGTGGATTTCAATACCTCGCTACGATCCTTTCAATTCTTGCCAAACCCTGAAGACCGATTTCATTGCTGCAAGGTCTGAAGGCAAGAACTTAAAATCTATATATGTATTATACACTTCAGAATCGTAACGTAGAGCTTTAACGTCCGACGAATTCAGCAAAGCCTTCAACGCTTGATGGTTTTTTCCGCTAGAAACGAGAAAATCATTATAACCAAAGAAATTGCCGTTTACCCTTTTAGAATCCATCCGTTCAAACCTCTCATTTTTGACTTGGTAGGTTGTGTTTCCAGCGCGAAACATAAGGCTGTCAAAATGAAAACTGTCTTTTGCATAATACTGACATCTCATAAATAATGTGGGATCCAAATCTCCATCATCTGCAATGTAAAGGTAACACCCCGTTTCCAGTCCTGGTGAATCCGCTCTTTGAATGAAGGTAAGGTTTCGGATTTCATCCTTGGAAATCTTGAATTCCTTTCCCAATTTCAATTGTGAAAGAGGTTTTGGTTTTGATCCATTTACAGGAGTTGAGGCAGTTGCCGAAGGGTTGACAGTGTTCGATGAAACGGAATGTAATTTCGCACGCTCTTTGCTCGCTTCCAAAGCGGTAGTGCCCAATACACCTAAAAACAGCAATGCCGCAAATACTGCAATTGGCAAAATTATGAAAAATCCAACGAGTCCCCAAAACACTCCCCATCCTATGCTCCTCTGCTTTTGTGGCGGTGAATAAACGTAGACGGGTTGAACTCCTGCTGTTGCTTGGGATTCATTGTCAATTTTCGGTAGTTCCGAAGTTGGCTCACCCACGACAATTTCTGGTATTGTCAACTCAGTGTTGCAGTTTGGGCAATTGACGTTGGATCCACCTTCCGAAGAGTCAACGACTACGTGCTGCCCGCAGGCATGGCAGGATATTTTAATATCCATACGGTTTTCCTTTCTTGAGAGGTCAACAGTGCCTCCAAGTTTCTGAATTGACAAGCAATTATGCCCACGGTTGGCAGAGGAGGAGACGACTGCGGTTGGTATCCATCTGGGCTGGTGGAGTGTGACACCGGTTCCAGCCACACCCTCGCTTCAGCGGCGGCTCGACAATCGCACCAAATTTTACCATGCTCGGCTCATGCGGTATCTGTGCAGTTCTCTCCCGGTCAAAATGAAATCATTCCCAATTCTCTCCGATCCGCGTTTGTGGCTATGGACGGCGGTGTGTCTGCTCGGGTTGGCCGCCGGGCCCGGGATGGCTCAAGTTGTTCCCTGGGTGTTGCCGTGGAACGATTCCACGCCGGGAGTGGTCACCGACTTTTCGGGGCTGAACACCCCGATTGGCACGAACTGGGTGTTACCGGATCGCGACGGACACTTCGCAGTTGCGGGCAGCCGGGTGCGATTCCTGGGGGTGAACTTTGCCGGGGATTCGCCGTTCACCCCAACGAACAATGCCGACGCGGTGGCGGCGCGGTTGGCCAAGTACGGCATGAACTGTGTGCGGTTCCATCACATGGATGCCTCGTGGGCGTATGGCGGCGGCTTGATCAATTACGGCACCACCAGCACGAATCTGCGCTCGGGACAACTCGATGGGCTGCATTACCTGGTATCGCGGCTCAAGGCGCACGGCGTCTACTCGGACATCAATCTGCTGGTCGGGCGTGAGTACCGGGCCAATGACGGCCTGGGCAGCGAGGTCACCAGCATGGACTGGAAGGACACGCACATCCTGGCCTGCTTTTACCCACCCGCGCTGGCGCTGCATAAGGATTATGCGACGAAACTTCTCGGCGCCACGAATCGTTACACCGGGCTGCCGCTGGCCAAAGATCCCGCGGTGGCCTTTGTCGAGATCATCAATGAGAACGGGCTGTTCCAAAAATGGCTCGACGGCGGCCTGGACCGGTTGCCGGCCCGCTACGCGACGAATTTGCAGGCGCGTTGGAACGATTGGCTGGCCGCGCGCTATGCGAACGATGCCGCGCTGCTGACCGCGTGGAATGTCATCCGCCAGCCGCTTGGGACGAACATGCTGGTCAACGGCGCGTTCAGCAACGGGCTGACCGGCTGGAACGGCGAGCAGCACGATACGGCCCGCGCCACGTTCAGCAGCACTTCCGATTTTAACGGCGCGCCGTCCGCCCGGATTGAAGTCACCAATCCCGACGGGGTGGGTTGGCACATTCAATTCAACTATGCCGGGCTGCAAATGGTGACGAATCAGACTTACAGCATTTCGTTCTGGGCCAAAGCCAGTGTGCCGACGAATGTCAGCGTTTCCATGATGCAGGCGCACGCGAATTGGGAAGGGCTGGGGTATGGGGAAGCGGTGGGACTCACCACGGGCTGGCAGCGATTCACCAATGTCTTCCAGGCGAACCGCACCGACGACAACGTGCGGGTGAACTTTGGGGACATGGGGGCCAGGGCGGCCACTTTCTGGTTTGCGGATGTGCGGGTGCAAGCCGGGGGCGAGCTGGGCGTGCCCCCGGGCGGGACTTCGCTGGCGGCCCGCAATTTGCCCAATATCCGTTACACGGGTGCCGGTTATACCGGCACGGCGGATGCCCGGCGGGATTGGGTGCGCTTTCTGCGCGAGCTGGAGACCGCTTATTACGCGGCGATGACGGCGCATCTGCGCGGGACCCTGGGTTACCCGGGGATGATTGTGGGCACCATCATGGCGAACAGCCCCGCGACGGTGCAATCGACGCTGGATGTCATCGACGGCCACGCGTATTGGCAGCATCCGGCTTTTCCGGGCACCGCCTGGGATATGTCCAACTGGTATGAGCCGAATATCAGCATGGTGAACACCCTCGGTGACAACAACACGCTGGCCGGGTTGGCGCGGCAGCGGATCAAAGGCAAACCGTTCACCGTGACGGAATACCAGCATCCGTCGCCCAATTATTACGGCAGCGAAGGTCCGCTGTTGCTGGCGGCCTACGGCGGCTTGCAGGACTGGGACGGCCTGTGGATGTTCGATTACGGTGGCGGCAGCCCGGCCATCGCCACCATGGGCAAAGTGAATGGGTTCTTCGAGATCGGACAGCACCCGGTCAAAATGCCGGCGATGTTGATCGCGGCGAACCTGTTCCGACGAGGAGACATTCAACCGGCCACGAAAGAGTACACGATGGCCTTCACCCCGGAGAAGGAAGTGGAGACGTTGGTGCATTCCTCGGCGTGGGGGGTGTTCAGTTCCAGCCAGCTCGGGGTGCCGGGCAAATTGCCATTCGTGAGCCGCGTCAACACCGCGGTGGGCACCAATCCGCCAGGGCTCACCGTGCCGCCCGCCGATCCGGGTGGCACACAGCTCATCAGCGATACCGGGGAACTGAAATGGGACACCACGGTGACCAACAAAGGGCTCGTTACCTTCAATACCCGCCGGACCAAAGGGTTGGTGGGTTACGCTGACAACTTCTCGGTGAACCTGGGGGGCGTGATCCTGAGGCCGGGCGCCACGCGGCTCGGTTGGTGCAGCCTCTCGATGACGCTGCGCAAAGGCGAGGTCTTCACCAATGATTGCACGGCTTTGATTGTCGCGACGGGATGGTGGGAGAACACGGGCCAGGTTTGGACCGACACCAACAAAACCTCGCTGGGAACGCAATGGGGCACCGCTCCCGCCCTGGCCGAGGTCGTGCCGTTCACCCTGACCCTTCCGGTGGGCACAAATTACGTCCGGGTCTGGTCCCTGGACGAGCGCGGCCAGCGGAAGAACCTGCTGCCGCTTGCCGGTTCCGCCTCCTTCACCCGGGTGGACGTCAGCACCAACAGCGGCTCGCTGTGGTACGAACTGGAAGTCAGCCGGTGGGTGGCGAAATTCGACCTGTGGCGCCTGCGTTATTTCAGCGCCGCGGACCTGGTGAATCCTGGAGAGAGCGGCGCGGCGGCGATGCCGGACGGGGACGGGATTCCTAATCTGTGGAAATACTATGCGGGGTTGCCCGGAGGCGCGCCGGTCGCGTGGGATGCGTTATCGACGGCCAGCGTGCAGAGTGTGAACGCCAAACCGTACCTGGCCATGAGTTTCACCCGGGACAAACTGGCGACCGACGTTAGTTGTGTCGGAGAAGTCTCCGCCGATTTGCTGACTTGGACCTCGGGAACCGGCAGCGCGATGGTGTCCTCGGTGACGGACCTGGGGGCTCTGGAGCGAGTCACCATTCGCGACGAAATGCCGGTCGGCGCACAGGCCAGCCGTTACCTGCGATTGCGGTTACAGCCGATCACACCGTGATCCCCGGCTCGCGGCGTTAGAAGGCGCGCAGGGTTTCCAGCACCGCTTTGACGCGGGAAACTTCGTGGGTGCGGAACAGTTCGGTTTTGCCCAGCGCCGCCAGGACCGCAAAGAAAGGCTCGGCGCAGCGGACTTCCTCCTGGAAAAACTCGAAGGCATGCGGCAACGCGTGACACACCGGCCAGCCCAGTGTCCGCAAGCGAAACGTGTTCAGCAGCACCGTCATTTGGTGCCGCACCCGCACGGAGCTGTCCTGCAGGTTCCGATAATAAAAGCCCATCCCGGGATCGATGAAAATGCGGCTCACCCCCAGGCGGACCGCGGATTCGAGTTGTCGCGCAAAATAATCCCGCATCGCCGCCACCGGATCGGCGGCGAAATCGAAATCATCGACTTCCCGGACGTTGCGGCCCTGCACATAGCAGAGAATGACGGCCGCCTGGTGCTCCGCGACGATGCGGAAGATGTCATCGGAAGGCTGGCCAGCGGTGAGATTGAGGACGTTCGCGCCCGCCTCGAGGCAGGCGGCGGTCACCGAGGGTTCATACGTCTCCACGGAAACCAGGAGTCCGCGTTCGTGCAAGCCGCGCACCACCGGGAGCAGTTGGCCGGTCTGCCGGTCGGCGTCCACGCGGGAGGCGTGTGCCAGGGTTGATTCGGCTCCCACATCGATGATGTCCGCCCCTTGAGCGCCCAGCACCGCGCCCCGCGCGATGGCCGCTTCCGCGTTGAGGCACACGCTCTCGCGATACCAGGAGTCGGCGGATAGATTCACCACCCCCATGAAGCGTGGACCGTGGGCGCCGCCGAAAGGTCGGTCGCCGATCGAAAAAGCGCGCGTGGTTACCGGCGCGGATTCCCGGTGCCGCGCGAGCAACTCCGCCAGGTATTCCAGAGTGAGCATGCACCAAGAGTAGGCCATTGTAGGGAAGACTCAAGGGCGCACCCGGAAAGCCCGAGGCCAGAGTATTCTGCGCTTTGTTTGGGACCGGGTTCTGATTACCTTCGCGCCGATGAGCAGCACGCCACGTGATTCACGCGAACGCCTGCGGTGGGGCGAAGTGTGGGTGCTTTACCAGCACGAGTTACGCTCGGCGTTGCGGGAGAAAACCATCGTGCTCAACAGCATCCTGATTCCCATTCTGCTCTACCCGTTTTTGCTCTGGGCCGCATTCACCGGCATCAGCTACGTGGCCGGACGCACGGAAGGATTTGTGCGTCGGGTGGCGGTGTTTCACTGGCCGGAAGAGCATCCGCGGCTGCGTCTGAAGCTGGAGTACGATAACCGCTACTCCGTGGTCGAGGTGACCGATGTGTCCACCGCCACGAATCTGCTCCGCGCCGGAATGTTGGATGCGGTGCTGGAGTTTGAACCGGCCCGCGGGCCGGCGGCGGCGTTGCCCGGCAATTTTTCCGCGCGCATTTCGTCGGATGGCTTGCAGGAGCGCAGCCGCGAGGCGCGGGACAAACTTCAGGCCTTCGTGGACCAGTATCGGCATGATTGGCTGCGGCGTGAGGCGAAGCGCCTGGGGATCGACGCCCCGGGTTGGCAAGTCTTCACCATCGCCCGGGAGAACACGGCCACGCGCAAACAGATGGGCGCCTTTCTGCTCGGTCTGGTGGCGCCCGTGCTGTTCGTGGTGATGGTCGCCGTCGGCTGTTTTTATCCGGCGGTGGATTGCACGGCCGGCGAGCGCGAACGGGGGACATGGGAGACGTTGATGACCACCGCCGCCAGCCGGATCAGCATGGTGACCGCCAAATATCTGTATGTGACGACCGTGGGCGGGATGGCGGGGATGTTGAACCTGGTGACGATCGCGCTGACGCTCAAGCCGATGTTTGCACCGCTGCTGGCGCGCACCGGGAAGACGCTGGAGAGCGGCATTCCGTTCTCGGCGTTGCCGCTGGCGCTGGCGGGGGCATTGCTCCTGGCGGGGTTCATCGCCGCCGGGATGATGCTGTTCGCCGCGTTCGCGCGCACCTTCAAGGAAGGCCAGGCGATGATCACCCCGTTTTACATGTTGATCCTGGTGCCGATTGTGTTTTTGCAGGCGCCCGGCATGAAGCTGACCATGCCGCTGGCGTCGGTGCCGATCGTCAACGTGACTTTGATGGTGCGCGAAGCGCTTTCGGGGACCTACCACTGGCCGCAGATCGGGGTGGTCCTGGTCAGCTCCCTGGTGGTCATCGCCCTGGCGGTGCGTTTGGCCACCTCGCTCCTCAAAGTCGAGGATTTGATGGTCGGTTCCTACAACGGCAGTCTGTTGAAATTCCTCGGCACGCGGCTGCGCCGCGCACCACGCCCGCAAACCAAATCATGAGCATACCCATTCGCGTGCAGCAATTGTCCAAGACCTTCTTTGATGAAGGCCGGGGCGAAGTCCATGCCGTCCGGGAGGTCAGTTTCGAATGTGCCGCCGGTGAAATTTTCGGTTTGCTGGGGGCCAACGGCGCCGGGAAGACCACCACCTTGCGCATCCTGGCCACCATTCTCAAACCGACCTCCGGCACGGCTTCGGTCATGGGACACGATGTCCTGGAGGAACCTGAGGCGGTGCGGCGCCAGCTTGGGTTCAGCTCCTCCACCACGGCGTTGTATCCCCGGTTGACGGCACGCGAGACCCTCGATTTCTTCGCCCGCATCAACGGTTGCCCGCCGCACCAGGTCAAGGCGCGTGTGGACTACCTGATCGAGCGTTTCGGGATTGGAGATTACGCCAGCGCGCGCGTGGACAAGCTTTCGCAAGGGATGAAGCAGAAAGTCGCGCTGGCGCGCACGGTGGCCCATGATCCGCCGGTGCTGATCTTTGACGAACCGACCGTCGGGTTGGACGTGCTGAATGCCGTGGAAATGCAGAAGGTCATCGCGGAATTCCGCGCGGAGGGGAAAGCGATCATTTTTTCCACGCACATTATGAGCGAAGCGGAGAAGCTCTGCGACCGCATCGCCATTGTGCATCGGGGACGAATCCACGCGTGTGACACCCTGGCCGGCTTGCGCGCGGCCACGGGGGAACATTACCTGGAGAACATCTTCATCAAGAGCGCTACCGCCGCCGCCGCGGCTTCACCTGGTGAACCTTGACCCGCGCATCATTGGCGTGCTCCTGGCGACTGAGTTGCGGATGATCTTCCGCGACCGCCGCATCCTGTTCACGTCCATCCTGCTGCCAATCCTGCTGACGCCGTTCCTGATCCTTATCTCGCATCGGAGCATCCGGCACTACGAACAAACGCTGAAGACCAGCGAACATCCTTACGCTGTGGCCGGCGAGCGGACGAACGAGGTGCGGGCGTTGCTGGCCCAGGTGCATGAGCGGTTGAAGACCAACCAGCAGGCGTTCAAGTTCAACGAGAAGACGGTAACGGACGCGATGACCAGCCTGGTTAAAGACGAGGTGCACTTTGTCGTGCGAGGGTTCACCGGCGGGCAGCCGCGCGCCACGAATCCGCCGGCGGCCAAAGGCGTACCTGGGCCGGTGGATAAACCCGAGGGCGAGGCCGAAGTGGCCGGGGCGCTGGTGGTGGAGTTGGTATTTCGTGGGGACCGCGATTATTCGGCGTTCGCCGCCGGGTCGATGGCGGACGCGTTGGGGGAAAGCCGGCGGTTGCTGCGTTCGCAGGCTTTGGTCCAGCACGGCTTCCCGGTTCAGGTCAAGCAAATGGCGGTGGTCGAGAACCGGGAGATCGCGCAGCCCAAGGCGGTGGCCGGGTTGCGGCTGGGCATGATGCTCACGATGTTCCTGTTCATTTTCATCATGATGGGCGGCGCCATGGTGGCGGCGGATTCGATTGCCGGGGAGAAGGAACGCGGCACGCTGGAGACGTTGTTGACCACCGCCGCCAGCCGCCTCGAGATCCTGACGGCCAAACAGTTGAGCATCCTGGTGATGGCCGCGTTGATCACGCTGATCCAGGTGGGAAACCTGCTGGCATTTGTGGCGTTCAAAGGATTTCCCGGCATGGGGGAAATGTCCGGCGTGCTCAGTCCGGGGATCGTGGTGTTGTTGATCTTCCTGTGTCTGCCGATGGCCGCGCTCGCGTGCAGCGCGCTCCTGCTCGTGTCCGGGTGGGCCAAATCCTACAAGGAAGCGCAGATGTATTTGATGCCGATGATGCTGTTGGGCATCGTGCCGGCCCTGGCGCCCATGTTGCCCGGGGCGTCCTTGCGGTCCGTCCTGGTGTTGGTGCCGATGGCGAACCTGGCGATTGGCGTGCGCGACGTGCTCACGCGCCAGTTTGACTGGCCCATGCTGGTCCTGGCCTGGGTCATCACGGTCGGCGCCGCTGCCTGGGTCATGCGTTGGAGCGCGCGCTTCCTCCTCACCGAACGGATGATCACCGCGGCGGATCGCGATGACGTCGAGGCCAAGGGAGGGTTGCCCTTGTTTCAGCGGCAGGTGTGGCGCTGGTTCGCGCTGATCTGGGCGAGCCTGCTCATCGTCAGCGGTTTCTCCGAGAAATGCGATCTTCGCGTGCAGTTGTTCATCAACCTGGTGCTGATTTTCTTTGGGTTCTGCTGCCTGATTCTTCGATACTACCATCTGCCGGTCCGGGAAGCGCTGGCTCTCCGCGCTCCGCGGCCGCTCGTCTGGCTGGGCGTTCTGATCGCCGTGCCCGCCGGGTTTATCTGCGCGCTCGGGGCGTTTCAAGTGGCCAACCTGTTCCTTCCCGCGCCGCAGGCGATGGTGGAGCAACTCAGCCAGAGCGTGTTCCCGGCACACATTCCGGCCTGGCAGATACTCCTCGGGATTTCGGTGATGCCCGGGATCTTTGAAGAGATCACGTTTCGCGGCGTGCTGCTGCATGGGTTGCATCGCAAGCTGCATCCGGCGGTACTGGTGGTCGTGGTGGGGCTGGTGTTTGGAATCTTCCATGTCGCCTTGTTCCGTTTCGTGCCCACCGCCGCCCTGGGCATGATGCTCGCCGCGGTCACGCTGCTGACGGGTTCCATCTTTCCGGCCATGCTCTGGCATGCCTTGAGCAATGCCCTGGGTGTGCTGGCCTATAAATGGCAAATTCCCGAAAACGGTCTCGATCCGTCCATCTACCTCCTTGGCCTGGGCTTGCTGGCCGCGGCCTTCTGGATTTTCTGGCGGCAACGCACGCCTTATCCGGGACTTCGACCGTGGCGGCGGCAATGTCCGCCCGGCTGAGCGTAGCTGTCGTTGTAGGACGCTGTATTTTCTCGATTGTTAGGAGGGGGGCCGCGGGATAACCTGAACCGACATGAATGTTTTGGTAACTGGCGGTGCGGGATATATCGGATCGGTGTGTACGGAAGAGTTGCTCAACGCGGGTCACACGGTGACGGTGTATGACAATCTGACCGAGGGACACCGGTCGGCGGTGGATTCGCGGGCGCGGTTCATCCTGGGCCGGCCCGAGGAGGACAAGAACATCCTGAATGCGGTCATGGAGACGCGGCCGGAGGCAATTTTGCATTTTGCGGCCAGCGCGCTGGTGGGCGAGTCGATGACCAATCCGGCCAAGTATTTCCACAACAACGTGACCAACGGCCTGAAGCTGCTCGAGGCGGCGGTGGCGGCCGGGGTGAAGAAATTTGTGTTCAGCTCGACCTGCGCCACCTACGGGCCGCCGGACCGCGTGCCGATGACCGAGGACCTGCCCCAGCGCCCGATCAATCCGTATGGTGAATCGAAGCTGATGTTCGAGAAGATGCTGCTGTGGTTTCAGCAGTTGCATGGGCTGGAATTTGTGGCGTTCCGGTATTTTAACGCGGCGGGCGCCAGTGAGAAATTCGGGGAGCATCATCGCATTGAAACCCACCTGATCCCGAACGTGTTGAAGGTGCCGCTGGGTCAAGCGCGGCAGGTGGAGATTTACGGCACCGACTACCCCACGCCGGACGGCACGTGCATCCGCGATTACATTCACATTTACGATCTGGCCCAGGCCCACATCCTGGCGCTCGCGCCGGGCAAGCAAGGTTTCTTCAATCTCGGGAACGGCGACGGTTATTCCGTGCGGGAAGTGATTGAGACCTGCGAACGGATCACCGGGCAGCGCATCCCGGCGATTGAAAAGCCGCGGCGCCCGGGCGATCCGCCGAAGCTGGTGGCGGGGGCGGCGAAGGCGGTGTCCGAGTTGGGTTGGAAACCGCGCTTTCCCAAGCTGCACGACATCGTGTCCACCGCGTGGGCGTGGCATCAGCGGCACCCGAACGGTTACCCGGGTTAAGCGGCGATTCGAAAAAGGGCCAATAGATCACGCCAAGACGCAAAGATGACTTAGAATGAGATCGGCAAGGTAAATGCCAAGCAGGTTCTGACGTATCTCTTGCTCAACGGACTGAAGCTTGGCTTGGTTTTGGACTTTGGAGCCAATCTGATGAAAGACGTTATCGAGCGGATGGTTTGCGGCTTTTCCGAGGAGAAGCTTGGTGTTTTGTGGTCTTTGCGTGAGACTCAGCCCAGTTTCAAACCGGTGGTGGAACGAAGGCGGTTCCGCCGTCACCCTCAGTGGCGGTAGGTGTGGCGCAACGCTGGGTGAGGACGCTATGGCCGTAAATCATGCAGATGGGCAACTGTTTTTCTCGGTGCCCTTGTTTCCAATCGCTGCCGCCATCGGCGCAGCCCAAGGTGGTGCTGGCTGGTTCACAGTGCTTTTCATTCCAGTTGGTCTGGTCATCGGCATTGGCGCTTGTCGTATTGGCCGTGCTGTCGTCTACTCGGTCACGGGATTTGGATTGAGTCGTAGTGGCAAGATTCAAAATCGTCGAATACAGACCCTCCTCGTTCTCCCGTTCTTTGCGTTCTACATGATTTTGCCATTAGCCATAGCGTGGGGTGGTATTGCCGGTGTTTGGGCAGGGAGCGTTTGGATTGCCAGACATCTATGATGATGAGAATTGGGTCGGGATGGTGGCGGACGTGGATAATACCGCTCGCCCCGCGAATGGAATATCCCGCGGGTGTTGGTCTGGCGTAGCTTGGATCTATCCTTCAAATCCTGTTCATCATGTCCAAAGCCCAGTTCTCGGTTGGAGCGCGAGCTTCGAAGCTCGCTTTTGCAGGTCCGAACGGGAGGCCAACGTACATTTCGATTCGCCCCCGAGCCGCGAGGGTTAACGGTGGCCGTCCTCCGAACGATGAAAGCGGACGTGGACGTCCGCGCACCTGTTCCTCATTACCGTCAACTTAGCGAGGATTAGCGATTCCCTGTTGCAGGTCGGACCGCTGAGCTTCGCTGGTAAACGCCAATCCTCCGACCCTGATTCGAGTTCTTCACCCTCCGGACCGAGACAGCGTGCATTGACGCAACCAGTGCAATATAGTGCTGCCACTTGGCCCACTCGCGTTTCAGCTTGCTACAACATGAACCGGGTGCTGAACATTGGCGATGCAGCAAATGGTGGCCCGGCAACGCGCGCTGATAATGCGGGGTTTAATCGCGGCCGCCATCGGTGATCGTTAACAGGTGTCGCACGTCATGAAAGCAGCCACGCTGATTCTGGTGTTCGGGTTTCGTCTTTGTTGCTTCGCAGTTGATGACACCTACATTCTCGCGGCTGGTAATTGGTCAAAGCCGGCCAGTGATTTGCTTGGTTACGCACTTCGAGGGCGATTGCTTCTTTGTGAATCCCCGAAAGACAAAGGCACAGCAGTTTATTTGGAGTTGCAGGAGTGTTCTGAGATGTGGGGTGGGTGCCTGGACGTCTACTGCAATCTGGAGCCGAGCGTCGCACTTGGTGGACATCCTGACGCGCAAGGTAGAAAGCGCGTTGAGAAGGCTGCAGCGATTTGGGAGTTGCGTGACGCCTCAGGCAAGCTCGTTCCACAGTCTCCAGGAGGGTTTGGAGGCGGCGCACCCGGAGCTTCGTGGGTTTCTATGCCCAGTGACTCAACCGTTAGATTGCGTGCTTCTGTTTACGGTGGCGGTAGATTGGAGGATGGCAGCTTGAGCATTTTCTTTCTCTCTAACCATTGGGTCATCCCGCCGCGGAGTACCAATGACTACTACCTCTCATGTATATTCACGGTTGACCCGCCGAAGAACCAGGTGGCCTTGCCAGAGCACCACGTTTGGCAGGGGACGCTGGTTTTGCCAAAGATGAAGATTCCGGTTCAGAGACCATGACAACGCCGGCTACAAGTTTATGCCAGCCGACGTCGGGTGGCTGCCCAGCTTATTTTCTGTCGCCTTTCGCCCGGGGTGGCTACACCGCTCCGTGTTAAGCCACAAAATGAACGAGCCACCCATATTGCATCCGAGTCCGGCAAGGCGACGTCTGGTTTGGTGCTCTTCAGGGATAGTCATTTTGTGTGGGGTGTCTGCGGCGGCTGAACTGCCCTTTGCTTCCTCTCAAAGTATTTTGAATCTATCCTGCAAATCCTGTTCATCATGTCCAAAGCTCAGTTCTCGGGTGGAGCGCGAGCTTCCAAGCTCGCTTTTGCAGGTCCGAACGGGAGGCCAACGCACACTGGGATTTGCCTCCACGCCGCGAGGGTTAAACGTGGCTGCCGTTCGAACGATGTAAGCGGACATGGATGTCCGCGCACCTGTGCCTCATTAGAGTCCAATTAGCGATGATGAGCGGTTTTTTACGGCTGGACGGACCGCTGATCTTCGCTGATAAACGCTAATCCCGATTCACCACCGCTTCCGCGTATATCGCTTTTTCCGCGGTTTATCTCTACGACCACATTTCAGTGATCGCCCCGTCCTGGCTGCCTTGTGGCGGAGGACATTTTCTGCTTTGTGCGTGAGACCGGGCCTAATCCTCTTCCGGCGTGGAGCCCAGGGCGCGACGGAGGCGTCGCAGGCCGCTGGCCAGCGTTCCCGTTTCGTTCGGGTCCGGCATTACTTTTTCCAGGTGCCGTTCCGGGCGTTGGAGATCGGTGAACCCGAGGCTGTGATAGAGGCGGTGGGCGTCCCTGGTAACGAGGCACCAGCGGCGGAGGTCTTTGAGTCGCGGATGCGCCTGGATGGTGCGCAGCAGCCACGTGGCGAGCCCGCGGCCGCGATGCGTCTCGAGCACATACACATCCGCGAGGTAACCGTGGGTGGTGTAGTCCGTGACGACCCGCGCAAAGCCGACCTGTTTGCCGTCGCTGCTGTAGACGCCAAAGCAGAAGGAGTTTTCAATCGCCCGTTTCATTAATTCGAGCGAGCGCTTTTTTGCCCAGTAGGTTTGGGACAGGAAGGCGTGGATCGCTTCCACCTGCAAGCGCTCGGGGTCGGTGCTGATGACGAAGCCGTCCTTCTTCCACTCAGTCTGCATGCTGAACTTCTTCGGGCGGGGGCGGCGGGTTGGCGCGCAAACGTTTCAAGGCCTCGAGGGCGGCCTCGCTCTCGGCGGCTTTCTTGCTCTTGCCCCGGCCGCGAGCCAGTTCCTGGCCGGAATGCCGCACAACGGATTCGAAGACGCGGTCGTGGTCGGGGCCTTCCGCGGAGACCAGGTGGTATTCGGGCGCCTCGGTGGAGCGCGCCTGGAGGAATTCCTGCAGTTCGCCCTTCGGATTTTCAATCCCCGGCGCCTCGCTGACTTCCGCGAAGGCGGAGGCAAATTCGGTCAGGACAAAATCCCGCGCCGGATCGAGCCCGCCGTCGAGAAAGATCGCACCCAGCACGGCTTCGAAGGTGTCGGAAAGGGTGGACACGCGGTCGCGGCCGCCATGCATTTCCTCACCGCGGCTGACGATGACATAGCGGCCCAGGCTCAACGCGCGGCCGTGTTCGGCCAGGTTTTCGCCATTAACCAGCTTGGCGCGGGCTTTGGTCAACGGACCCTCGCCGAGGTTGGGGAAGCGCTGATACAGTTCGCGGGTCAGGATGAGCTGCAGCACGGCGTCCCCGAGGAATTCCAGGCGTTGGTTGGTGCGGGTCGCAAGGTTTTGCTCGTAGCAGACCGACGGATGCGTCAGCGCCAATTCCAGCAGCGCGGGGTCGCGGAACTGGTAGTGCAGGCGCGTTTCTAACTCGCTATAAGGTGCCGTCACGACGGGCTCTCGGATGAGGGGGTGGGCTGCGGCTCGGTCGGGGTGGCGGGATGTTCCGCGTCCGGCACGGTATTGGCGGCGGTGGTTTCAGACTTCTGGAACTGGGGCGCGTTGAGCCCGTGCTCGAGTAAGTCCGCGACGTCTTTTTGCACCTGTTCCAACTGGTTCAATTGCAGGTCGGGATCGAGAATGGTGAACAAATCGCCGGTGCCCGGGTGTTCATAGAGGAAATAGCGGTGGCCATCCCGTTTGATCTGTTCCTTTACCTTGAGGATGCGCTTGCGTTCGAGCATCACGGCGAGGATATAGCCGACCGAGATGAAGCGCGGATCGTTCATTTCGATCAGCTTGCGCAGGAGCGATTCGGCGGTTTCCTTTTGGATGGCTTCCTCGGGCGGCGGGGGCGCCTGGTAAACCCCGTGCCAGTAGGAAATAAACCCTTTCCGGTCGCGGACGCCATCACCGAACTCGCGTTCCCAGCAGGCCTGGCACACGTCTGAGCGTTTGAATTCCGCCCGCTCGGCCATCAGCACCGTGTGGTAGAGCTCTTTGTGCGCGAAGGCTTTTTCGCACGTGCTGCAGGCATGTGCCCGCGATTGAATGTTCCAGTCGGTCATCTAATCTTGTCCAGGTAATCGTTTTGCGGCCCGGGCCGCCCGCCCCATTATTGCCCGCCTTGGGCCGACTGCAATCTCATTCATCCATTGCGTTTGGTCCAGGATTCTGGCACAAGACAGCCCGGTTTTACACATGAAGAAATCAACGAACCAGGCGACTGAAACGCAATTGTTACAACTGCTCAAGAAAGTGCTGCCCAAAGCGACGCACGATCCCGAGCTGGCCGGCAAGATTTATGAGGCCGTGGAGCACGAACTGAGAACCACTTCCCGCACCACGGCCTTCGAGAAGTTTTGCAGCCGCGTGGCGTTGCCGGATCTCGAACCCGCCAGCGTGCAGGATGCCAAACGGCAAATCAGCGAGTCGTTCCCCGACGCGGACGTCACCTTGCGTCCGAATCGCAAGGAGAAATCGCTTGAGGTCGAGGTGGCCCTGCCGGACGGCGCCCAGTTCACCGGTGAAATCAAGGTGAACGCCAACCCGGAAGCCGAGTCGGACGAGCCCGAGGTGAAGCTGAAGTTCATTCCGTTCCCGGTCTGTCTGCCCGGGGACAAGGAACTGGTGTGGCTGTTCGCGAAACGCGAGGATTTATCGCCGGACGAGGCGGGCATTGCGTTGACCAAGTGCGAGGATGATTTCTGGGGATCGAAGACCGGGCAAAAGTTGCTGCGCGACCGGGTGGAGCGTTGTTTCCCGGAGTTTGTTTCGCGCGCGCCGGCCGGGCTCCTGGCGGAGGCCGGACTCAAGCGCCACCACAAGACCCCGGAAGCCATCAAGGTTTTGCGGCAGGGCAAGAAGTAATCCGGCGGGTCGATGCGGCCTTAAATGGTTCTAAACAGGGCGTTTAACGGCTGGGCCCGGGTTGGGAATGTGATGACACTCGCTTGACAGCCGGGTGATCGAATCTATAGTGCGCTACCTGGACTAAGGACTAATGCACATCCAAAAACCAGCCGAGAGCGCAGACGAGCCGCCTTCGTCATGTTCGCCCGGCGAACTGAAGACGTTTAAATCGGCGGGACGCGGCTTTTGGCACGATGTTCCAGACAGCAGTTGGAATGACTGGCACTGGCAGCTAAAACATCGGATCACCACGGTGGAGCAGCTTCAGCGGCTCATGCCGACGCTGACCCCGGAGGAGTATGCCGGGACGGCGCTGGCCAACCAGAAGCTTTCTCTGGCGATCACGCCTTATTTCTTCAATCTGATCGATCCGGCGGATGAGCTTTGCCCCATCCGCGCGCAGGTCATTCCGCGCATCGAGGAGACGTCCACCGCGCCCTGGGAGATGAGCGACCCGTGCGGCGAGGACTCGCATTCGCCGGTGCCGGGTTTGGTGCATCGTTATCCGGACCGGGTGTTGTTCCTGGTCACGGACCGCTGTGCGGCTTATTGCCGCTACTGCACGCGCTCGCGCCTGGTCAGCAACGCGAGTGGGTACGATTTCCATCCGGAATTTGACCACCAGATCGAGTATGTCCGCACGCATCCGGAGATTCGTGACGTGCTCCTGAGCGGGGGTGATCCGCTCCTGTTCAGCGATGATAAGTTGCGGCATTTGTTGAGCCGATTGCGCGCGATTCCGCACGTGGAGTTCCTCCGAATCGGCACGCGTATCCCGGTGTTTCTGCCGCAGCGCATTACGCCCGAACTTTGCGCCACCCTGCGCGAGTTTCATCCGCTGTTCATCAGCATTCACAGCAATCACCCGCGGGAATTGACCACCGAAGTGCGCGAGGCCCTGGGAAGATTGGCGGATGCCGGCATTCCGCTGGGCAACCAGTCCGTGCTGCTGCGTCATGTGAATGACGATGCGGTGATCATGAAGGCTCACGTGCAAAAGCTGCTGCAATGCCGGGTCAAACCGTACTACATCTACCAGTGCGATCTGATCGCCGGTTCGGCGCATCTGCGCACCAGCGTCAAGCAGGGTCTGGATATCATGGAGCAATTGCGCGGGCACACCAGCGGCTACGCCGTGCCGCAGTATGTCATTGATGCTCCCGGCGGTGGCGGCAAGGTGCCGATCAACCCCGGCTATGTGCTGAACCATAATTCGGACCGGGTCCTGATCCGTAATTACGAGGGGAAGCTATTTGAATACCCGGAGGCACAGGATGGCACGCCGCTCCACGCGCCCATGCGTTCGGTGGAAGAACCTGAATTAGCCTGATCAAAGGCGTCGCCCCGGCGAGTGAGGGGAGGGGGGAGTTGGGATTCGACCGCGTGCTGGGGTCAGTCCTGAATGGCCC
>DBMR01000031.1 GCA_002298785.1 Verrucomicrobia subdivision 3 bacterium UBA693 | reverse complement strand
AATCCATAACGCAATCCGTTCCCTCAACGTCACTCCCGTCACTGCCGTCAATGCGGTCCCGCTCTCCTCCCTTTCCGCGTCTTCCGCTTATTCCGTGGTTCCACTTGGCACGCTCTCCCGCGCTACCAGGCTGCGCCACCTCAAAGCTGGGTGGCGCCGACAGGTTCCGCAAAGAACTTTCCGCTTAAAACCCCGGCCACGACCCAACGAACCTTGGGCCGCGGCTTCGTTCAACCGGGGAATGTAGACAACACGGGGGCGGATCTCGCCATGTTCAAAGTCACTTCTGAAAACCTACGCCCCTGGTTTACGTGCCCCCGCGTTCTCTACATTCCTTTAACAGTTAGGCGGCAACATCTTCGTGTCTCTGATGATGTAAAACTAAGTAGCGAACATGCCGAGAGCCATGAAACAACACAATCCAAGCTGGAATATACAAGCCAGGCAACGGTCTCCACTGTCGCAATCCATCCTCACCAACCAAAGCCAAAATACAAAACATCATAGCGCAGCCTGCGAGCGAAATAATCCATGAACTCCGCGTCATCGGAATCTTGGTGCGGTCTATCAGCAAACCCATGACCGTGCCTGCCGCGATCAGAGCCACCGATCCGTAAAATGAAATGGAAAAAATGGATAAGACGCCAATTACCACCATGATGTAGCTGATGGCAAGTGCCACGATACCAGACCAAGATATAGCGTTGTGTTTCATCGTATGTCGAATGCCGCCGAGCGCTCCACAGCGGCCCCGCGCCACTGGCGTGAATAGTAAACAGAACGGACTCCCGGGGTCCGCTGCCTGGGATTAGCCCACGTCCTCGTCGTCTCTATCATGAGAGCCAAGAATAGTGCTCGGACAAGAAATTGCGACATGAGTCGCGGTTGGCCGAACAGACATGCTCTGAAAGCCGCCGCACTTGCACGGTGAAATCAGATGGAGGTGCGCCCAACTCGATGAGGTGCGCGATGCACGTCGTTACCTCAAAGCCCACCCAATTGAGGAAATCATCGTCCTCCCAGAGCGAGGGGTGCGACCACAATGCCTCCAGGTGCCTGCGAAGCGTAGCCTCTGCTTCCGAGTGCTTTGTATGGGCAATCGCCTGAGAGATATTGGAACTGCGCCCAAGCTCCGTGCTCCTCAGTGCTCGGACAAGGGTATCGAACGCCTCGGCACGCGGAAGCTGCGATGCGACGCTCAAGGCGATGCCAGACCAGTGCTCTGGTTCGCCATGCTGCATGATAAAGCGGAGCATCTCAGGAAAATCGGGCTGCTCGTGCAACCAACAAGACGACTGGCAGAAGTCACTCCGCATGTCGTCTGTCCAACTCGGCCACTCTCGCTGAAGCTCTAAAGCAGTGATGGAAGCTGACCCGTCCATGAAACGCGAGATCTCACTGCCCATCTTGTGCTCGTCTGAATGATAGCTGCGCGAAAAGCGACGATCCCGGCGTAGCGGTAGCCGAATGCCGTCCATCATCACTGCGGTCGGATACTCGTCTCCGTATTGCTTTTTGAGGTCGGACATGTTCACGGTGCTTGAAGTGGGCCAACCCTTTGTTTAGTATGGAGAAAACTCCATGCTATTGCATATTAGGGCAGAAACATGGAGTTGACCCGTCCTCGGCACAAGGATTAGATTCACACTCAAAATCTAGGTCCGATCATAAGCCACGTCAAGCCTGGGTAGCGCCGACGCCGGCCTCTCAGTCGGTTATTCCCAACCCCAAGCCCAAGCTGCTGCACCCTTTTTCTGGTTTCCGCTTTCCCAATTTCAGCTTTTCCCCCGCTTGACACTTCCATCACCGCTTGCTAGTCTGAATCGTCAATTGGACGTTGCGGTGCAGCGACCGTTGGCCGGCGAAAACATTCCGGTGGAGTGCCAGTAACCCCCAGTTGCCTGGGCCTTTCTCGGTGAGATAGGGAGGTGTCGGGTGCGGCAGCGCGCATCCCTAAAATTTCAACTAAAACCCGTCCGTGGCTTAATACCCATGGACTAGGTCGGAGTTTTCGCTGTCCGTTTTAGTTTCGGTCGTCCGATCTCAAACGGTGGCCGTCCACGAGGACCTCCGGCCAGCAAGACGAAAGGGCATTGGTGAAAAAATGGCCAAAAACGGTAAAGTTTTGGTAAAGTTCCTGAGCCATTCCTGTCCTGCACGCAGGCGGCACCGCGGCCGCTCCATGCCTCTGCTTAAACGGGGGGAGGCGACAGCCTTCGGCAATTTAGACTTGGCTCAGGCTGGCGGCGGGCCGCTTTGGGGTACGCCAGGTGAAAATTCCATTTTCGGTCACGTTTGGTAACATTTGGTAACGTCTGGTAATATCGTAACGGGGTCTCCCTTATGACGGGAAGGGTTCCGGGACGGCTTGGGACCCGCTTTGTCGGACGTCTCAACCCATCGCTTTGGGTGCTAGGAGATCATTGGAATTCTCTGGACCGGGCTAAGGCCGGGGTCCTAGGTTTGGGTTCTGTTTATGGCCGGGACGGCAGCCGCTTGGAGGACAGTCGGTGGAGCTACTTAAGGCGGCAGGATCGTCCCGCCAGCAAGAACGAATGCGCGTTGCTATAACAGGAGCTTTCGGCTACTCCGGCCGCTACATTGCCCAACGTTTGTTGGCGCAGGGCGACAGCGTGATTACGCTGACGAACTCGGTGCGGCGGCACAACCCCTTCGGAGAGAGGTTGCGGGCGGTTCCGTTCGATTTTGACCACCCCGAGCGTTTGGTGGAGTCGCTTCGGGGCACCGACGCGCTGATCAATACCTACTGGGTGCGCTTCGACCACAAGCTGTTCACACACGAGCAAGCGGTGGCCAATACCCGCGTGCTTTTTGAGGCGGCAAAAAAGGCCGGTGTGCGCCGGATTGTTCACATCAGCATCACCAATCCGGATGCTAATTCTGATTTGCCATATTTCCGTGGCAAAGCGGAGCTTGAATCGGCGCTGAGCAGTCTGGGTGTGTCTTATTGCATTCTTCGCCCGACGGTTCTATTTGGAAAAGAGGACGTGTTGATCAACAACATTGCGTGGTCGCTGCGGCACCTGCCGGTGTTTGGGGTGTTCGGCGCCGGCGCTTACCGGGTACAACCAATTTACGTGGATGATCTCGCCTCGGCCGCCGTCGAAAAGGCCGCTGGAACTCAGAACGAAATCATCAATGCCATCGGACCGGAAACCTTCACGTATCGGGAGTTGGTGGAATTGGTTCGTCAGAACCTGGGGTTGAAGCGGCCCATTGTGAACGTGCCGCCGGAACTGGGCTACTGGGCGTGCCGGCTGGTGGGCGAGCTGGTGCGGGACGTGGTGATCACCCGCCAGGAAATCCGCGGGTTGATGGAGGGACGACTTTGCGTTGACGCTCCTCCACTGGGTGCGACGAAGCTGAGCGAGTGGATTTTGCGCCACAAAGAAACGCTCGGACGGCACTACACCAACGAAATGACCCGCCGTTTGGACCGTGTTTCGAGTTATCGGTCCAATTGAAAGGGTAAAAAAGGTACGACGTTCCCCGGGGCGATTCCCTGGCGTGCCAACCCTTTCTGGCGGAACGGACAGCGCTGTTCCGTGCATGCAGCGGGCGGGTCAGGCTGGCCGCCGGACCTGGGGCGGGATGTAACCCTCCGGGCAGCAGCTCCGTCTGTATTAGAGAAAGCCAAAGCGGCCGGGCATGATCCATGGCCGCGTCTTAATGCAACCAATGAACCGCCGCCTGGCCGCGCACGCGGGGAATGGCAGACCAGGGCCGACGGTTTAACTACACATCACTGAGGGTATATGACGAAACACAGCTTCTGGAAATGGTGTCTGATGGCAGTTTTCCTGTGGGTGGCAACTTTCAACCAGGCCCGCGTGGCCGTGGCCGCTGAAGACAACGTCGGCGGGCCGGGCGACCGCTTGCAGCGCCTGGAACGCCGCCTGAACGAAGTCGCCCAGCGCCAGGAACAAATGATGCGCCAGTTCGGCTCGCTCGAAGGGCGGCAGCAGAATTACATGCCGCAAGGCCCGCAGGCCACCCCGGCGATGCGCCCCAACGCGCACGCGCTGCAACGCCCCTTCCCGGCGCCCGGGCTTCCAGGACCGGAAATGGCCCAGGGCCACAAGGCCATCAAGGATTTGATCGGTTTGTTGATGTTCTGCGGCCTCATCTGCAACATCCTTCTGGCGATTTGGATTTATACCGACATCCGCAAACGCGGGGAAGGTTCCGGCCTGTTCATTGCGCTCGCGCTGGTGGCGGGCATCCCCACCGCCATCATTTACTCGATCGTGCGGATTGGCGATAAGAAGGCCTGACGCTCCGGCGCGGCTGCCGGTTTACTGTGATTCGACCCGGTAGAAGCGCGTCCCGAGGTCGCCTCCGGACGAATCTTCAAAGCCAAAATCGCCGAGCGCGTCCTCGGCGGTCGCCTCGCCGAGGGACTCCCAGGTGACCAGGTCGGACGACGCTTCCACGGCGTAGGTCCGGGTTTCGTCGCCGCTGAACTCGAGGCGCACCGCGCCGTGGTCGAAATGCACGTCCAGGTCCTCCACCGGTCGGGGGAGGTGCGGGTAGAGGTCGGGCACGCGGTGGGCGCGATAGTTGTTGTATCCGAGGAACGTGCCGGAGGTGTTGGCGTAGTCGAAGAAAGCCAGGTCGAAGAGCACTTCCGGCGCGGCGTCGTGCGTGACTTCCTTGATCCGGATGGCGGAGGCGGTGGGCGAGTTGGTGCTCGGGCGGATGCCATTTTCGCAGACGATGTAGCCGAAGTTCAGCAGCACGTTTCCGGTTTTGGGCAGGTGATCCGCGTTGCCCACGCGGTCGGTGTAGAGCCGGTCGGTGTTGGTGCCGCTATATTCCCAGACCTGCGAAATCTCCAGGGTATCTTCATTGATGGCGTATTCCACCGCGCGGCTGTAGTTGCTCGTGTCGGGCAGCGGCGGGGCGAACGGCGTGGCGCGATCGTTGCCGTCGTCGTAGAGCAGCAGCGTGCCCTGGGGGGTGATCACGGGCGCGTGCTGGCCGTACTGCCAGGCAAACGATTCGCCAACAGGTGTGAGCAAGTAAGCTTGAAAGGCAGGGCCCCAGTTCTCGTGCGGGCCGAGAATCCATTTGAGCTGGCCGGTGTCGCGCCGGATTTTAACGACGCAATTCTGGTTGCGCATGGAAACGATGAGCGTGTGGTCACGTGGGTCCTCGATGATGGCGTTGCAGTGTTCGATGTCCCAGCCGAGCGTGGCCTTGATGTCGAAGGTGAGATAGGTCAGGCGCCGCGGATCGAGCACGTCCAGCGGGGTCCAGATGTCAACCAGGCTCGAGTCGGTGGCGGAGATCTCGACGACCTGGTTGTACAGCACGTTGGTGGTGGCGGTCGGGGCGTTCGGGTCGGTGGCGCTGGTTGGAAAATTATCTACGGTGCGGCCGGCGTCGCTCAGGTAGAGAATCGTGCCGTGCGGCGTGGGCACGCCGTCGTGCAGGTTGATCGGCAGGCCAGCCGGGGTGGTCCAGGTTTTGACCGTATTGCCCAGCATGTTGGCTTCCACGAAGGTGGAGGTCAGGGGAATGAACAAGTCCCCGTTGTCGAGTTGGCGCACGTCGGCTGTCGTCGCAATTTTGCTGTACCACACCGTGGCGCCGGTGTTGTCCACCATCAGGATGTAGGCGACGTGCGAATTGCGGTTGATGATCCGCGTGAGCGTGTAGCCCGGCTCCATGCGGTCCGGGGCCGACGCGAACACGACGGACTTCGGGAAATCGCCGGGTAGGGCGGGCGTGTTGAAGGCGAGCGGCTGGGCCGCGGTGAGGCTCTGGCGATGCTTGTCGGTGACCGTCACCGTGATGAGGTAGGCGCCGGAGGGCTTGAACCCGAGCAGCGGCAGGGCGTGGCTGGTGCTGTAGTCGTGAAACGCCCGCACCCAGTTGGTGGTGCCGTCGCTCATCGACACGGTGACGCGCGAGGGGACATCCGTGGTGACGGACAGGGTGCCCGCCAATGGGGCGTTGGTGGCCGGCGCGAAGCCGGGGTTCGAGACAAATGTGAGCGCCGCCGCATTCAGGCAAAGCGCAGCCACCACGATGGCGCCTGGGATATACCTCATAGACAAATCCTAATCGTTACGATTAGATGAGACGCGACTTAACCCGCGGTGGTTACGGGGCATCATTTTTTTCGCGTTTCCCGCGCTACCCCCTGGCGATCCTGCTATTGTCCGCCCACGAGGTTGGCGGCCAGGTGAGCGGGGGACTTCGCGGAAGCCAGGACGTTAACCGCTGTCCGCTTGCCGCTTATCGGGACTCCAAACCCCGCCCCAAAGGAGCCATCACTCTTCAGCCCAGGGCAACGCCCCGGGAAACTCTGGCGTTTTCCTCTGTCCGGCTCCCCTTCCGCGTATTCCCCGTATTCCGTTGTTCCCTTACCGTCGTGGGGAGAAGCTGTTTATTGGTGGTTCACCAGGCCGAAAGCCAAAATCGCGTCCAACCAGGAAGAACGCGTTAAGGTTTGGGGCTGCGGTTGCTTTGAAAACATTTTTATTATACTTAAATATGCCGGGTCCCATAAGCTCAATGAGTGTTTGGATCTTTGCGGCAGGTACGCCGGCTTTCGATTGCGAAAATGCTATTGCTGCTGTTGGAGCGCCTTCCCTCCAACCAGGCGTGGGGACAAATCTAGACTGATTAAGGATTATGAGGAACAAATGCGGGCGACCGATAGCAACTATTCGTGGCTTAGAGACCCGGGCACGGGAGGTCCACAGCAAGTGCAGCACCTCGTCGCATTGGCGGATGGCGGTGCGGACTCGGTCGGCAACATAACTCCCATGACCAGAGCAGATCACATTAAGCACCATCAGGATAATGGTGACTTCGCCAGGTGGGCGCAACGCGGCGGTAAAAAATGTAACGATTCAGATACAGACTGGCCCACCCCAGAAACGCTGGATGATCGGGATTGATCGTTATGAGTCGCTACAAATGGCTGGAAGACCTACGAGCGGAGGTGCGACAAGAGAAGTTTTTCCTCTTTCAGGCGGTCCCCGCTGCGGCGCTGGCAGAGTTCGAAGACAATCATCAGCGTCTGCCTGACGACTATCGCGAATTCATTGAGAAATTCGGGATTACCAAACTTTTCAGAGATCCTCATGTTGGCGAACGTTACGAGGTGGTTGTCCAAGCACCTCCAAACTACTGGAAGGAGCAGCGAGGGGCGGCCATGGCTTATGCAATCGGTGGCACCGCGTTCAACAGGGTGTTTTACCTGTGGAAAGATGGGAAATGGGCTGGAAATGGAGCGGTTTACGGGTATTCCTCCCAGCGCCTTGCCAGCTCTTTTCAGCAGTGGATCGAGCGTGCCTGCCGAAAGGCGCGCCGACTTTACTCAAGGCAAGAATGGGAGTGTGTGAAGAAGCCAGTGCCGCCCTTCACCGAGGAGGAAGAACGCATCGTGGAGGCGATCCCCCTGTTTCGCTTCAAGCAGCTCGGAGTTACCCCGGATGGCAAGCTGCTGGTTGAAGTCAAAAATGACTCGCAGCTCGAACTGCCCTGGATAGGCGTGGAGGTTAGATGGCCAAGAGGTATCGGAGCCTCCGCAATTCCGACCGCCGGAATCAGACCGGGCACCACAAAAATCGTGGAAATGCAGAACTCGTACGCGGAGGCCAACGCCCCGCCTGATCAGATTGAACTCCTGGAGCAGCCAGTGCCCGGTCCTGCAGACCGGCAATACTCTGTCCTGCGGGTGTTTCAAAGTAAGCAGGACTCGAAGCCTATCGAAACTGAGCTACCAGCCGAGCAAATCCCAATTGGAACTGAAAGGAATGACCTTGCAGGACTGGTCACGCAGTCAGGACTTGGCCAGTGGAAGTTCGTTCATGAAATTGGGCTGAACGATTTGCTGGCGCATCCGATCTGGCTCTGGAGCATGACCTTGGGGTTGGAAGATGGAGACGACGGCCCCGAAGGAGGTGATGAGACTTCCATGTGTCCATTCCTGGGATCGAACAATGTAGAGCCTGAGATGATTCAACCGCTGATCCTACTGAGCGTGGCGGAGTCCGACAGTTATGCCTCAGGTCTGTATGATGCGGAGCTCAAGAAGGTTGTTGCTCTCCGATTACTTAACCAATCGACCGCACACCACGGAGCCTCGACGCCCCCCTGGCCCCTAACTCTGGTCGCAGTCCCGGAAATCAATGGCGTTTCCCACCTTAAATTCCGTTGGACTACCGCAGAGATGGACGAAGCGAACGAGGTGAGGGGCTGATGGTTGGCGCTCGACGGCCCTTCGAGCGGGCCATCAGTATCTCCCGGAACAAAATGGCCATCGAAACCGGGACCAACCCCGAATGTTTTCGCAGTTGGCCTGCCGACCGAGACCCGCGCCCCATTTTCTCTGGCTCAAGAAGATATCTGGAGCCTGTCCGAAAGGGGCTGGTTTTGGCTGTGGCATAATTGCACCTAAGCCGAGGCCAATGCGCTAAAACAATCTGCAATCTGTACACATTTTGTCCCATTAGGCACAGACTTGGTCACGCCATATAGGGTGAGATGACCGAAAAGTGCGGAATGCAGAGCGCTCAGTCCGGACCCGGCGCGGCGACGTCTCGCCATTGTGCACCCGGGACCGCAGCACCCGAACCTCCACCTGGGCCCCAGTTTCTGGACGGACCCATCCCTCCAGCTCTTTCCTCTGTCAGGCTCCCCTTCCACGTATTCCCCGTGTCCCGTGGTTCCCTTCCCCTCGCGGCGGCCCCACGCTTCAGACCTCAGTTTTCGACGTCTTTTCTGGCCAATTCTCACCAATTCTCAACTTTTCTCACCAACATTTAACCCACAACCCCGAGTATGAACTCACTCCACCAATCCAATCGCCCCAAGAGATCACCCTGCCGATCCTTCACCATTCCGGTCGACGCACCGGCAAAGCCTTCCGTGTCCCCTCCGCCCAACCATTCATCCATCGGCTGTGCTCCAAATTTTCTGGATTTTGAGGCGGGTTTCGGGGATGATCCGCGTTCCCGGCGGCAGCCGTGCTAAAATGATCGTCCCGGGGGAAAGCCTGTTATTGCCATGAGAAAAGTTATCGTAACCACCACCATCAATCCGCCCACCGAGGCGATTCTGGGATTTCAAGCGTTGAAGGACTGGGAGTTGGTGGTGATCGGCGACAAGAAGACGCCGCGGGATTACCGGCTCGAACGCGGGGTATATGTGAGTCCCGAGGAGCAGGAAAAGTATGATCCGGCGCTTTCGGCGGCGATTGGGTGGAACTGCACGTCGCGGCGGAGCTTTGGTTTTCTTTGGGCTCGCGACATGGGCGCGGACCTGGTGGCGGTGGTGGATGACGACAATATCCCGCTGCCGGGCTGGGGTGAGAACCTCATGGTGGGGAAGGAAGTGACGGTGAAGTGGTATGAGACGGACCTGCCGGCGTTTGATCCGGTGGGGGCCACGAATTATCCGCAGCTTTGGCACCGGGGATATCCGCTGCAACTCTTGCGGCAACGCCACTACGACCGGGTGAGCGAACGCAAGGTGCGCGTGAATGTGCAGGCGGATTTTTGGAACGGCGACCCGGACATCGATGCCATTTGCCGCATTGAACATGCCCCGGAGTGCACGTTTGATCCGGCGTGCTTTCCGATGGCCGCGAATAAGATCGGACCGTTCAACTCCCAGAATACCTTCATGGAAGCGGCGGTGCTGAGGGATTATTTCATGTTTCCGGATACCGGCCGGGCGGAAGACATTTGGGCGTCCTACTACGTGCAAGGATGCGGGCACCGGGTGGTCTGGAATAAGGCTTCGGTTTACCAGAAGCGAAACGTCCACGCGTTCGTGCGCGATCTCCGCGGGGAATATGTGGTCTACGAGAACGCGCTGCCGCTGGTCGAGAGCACCCAAAAAGAAGCGGATTCCATCGCCGCGTTTCTGCCGGGGCGATCCTGGTGGGCCTTCCAGCTTTATCGCCGGCATTTCAAGTGACGGCGGTTGGCGCGCTGTCATGAGTTTTGACGACAGTCCGCGCCGGGTCGATTCCTTATCGGCGGCGGTTGGTGGAATCCTGTTGTATAAAGTGCTGGTGATAAACATTTTATGCGGTTGGTAAACCGTGGCCCTGAACGGTGTGAATTGTGGGCTTGTGGATAGAAATCTTGACCCCGCAACGAAAAATGAATTTTATCCCCGGTGCGAAAGTCTGAATCATCGCAGAGCAAACGCGCGTAAAACAAATTAATTACCAATGAAAAGATTTAGTGGAACGAAAATCTCCCGTGTTTTGTTAGCCGGTATGATCACGCTGGGCGTTTGCCTGGCGCTAACGTCCGAGGCGGCACCGCGCAAGGTGCTGGTGGTGACGACGACGACTGGATTTCGGCATAGCTCGATCCCTACGGCGGAGCAGGTGATCGCCGAATTGGCGACGAAGTCCAAAGCGTTCACGGTGGATTATGCCCGGGTGACCCCGGAGGATGCGCAGTTCAAAGGGAGCGACGGGAAGCCGGACAAGGCGAAGGTGGACGCCGCGATTAAGGCGGTGATAGGTGAGAAGATGAGCCCGGCGGCGCTCAAGGGTTATGACGCCGTAATTTTTGCCAACACGACCGGCGACCTGCCCATTCCCGATCCGCAGGCGTTTTTGGATTGGATCAAATCCGGCAAAGGATTTGTGGGGATGCATTCGGCCACGGATACGCTGCACGGTAATCCGGCGTTTATCGATATGATCGGCGGCGAATTCAAGACCCACGGCGCGCAGGTGTCGGTGGACGCGCTGAACCAGGACTCCCAATGTCCGGCCTGTCAGCATTTGGGCGGCAATTGGGAGGTGTATGACGAGATTTACCAGTTCAAGAATTACGATCGAGCGAAGGTGCACGATCTGCTGTCCCTGGATAAGCATCCGAACGACAAGACCCCTGGGCATTACCCAATTTCGTGGTGCAAACCTTACGGGAAAGGCCGGGTGTTTTACACGTCGCTGGGGCACCGGGAAGATATCTGGACGCCGAACACTCCGCCGGGATTTGAGCGCAAGAACAGCAAAGAAAAGGCGGAAGCCTATCAGAAGCATATTTTGAGCGGGATCAAGTGGGCGCTGGGCCTGGAGAAATGGAAGCTTAAAGGCCTGGAGTGAGGCGCAAACACGCCGCGCCCGCGCATAAAGCTTGAACAACCTCCGGGCAATTAACAAAATTGCCGGATATCCGCTCCGGCGGCTGATTACAGATGTTTATGAACGAAAACCAAATTAATTCATCCGGCTTCAACCGCAGAGACTTTCTCCGGGGCGGATCCATGGCGGCCATGATGGCTTTTATGGGAGGTGTGGAGTTGTTCGCGCAGACCAACGCGGCGCCTCCCGGGGGCGAAGTTAAGCCCGGGTTGAAAGTGAAAGTGGCGGTTATCGGGCTGGGGACCTGGGGTCGGGACATTCTCAAGACCCTGGCGCGGCTGCCGATCGCTGAAGTGGTGGCGATCTGCGATAAGTACGCGCCGTCCGTCAAGCGCGCTTCCGGAGACGCTCCGAACGCGGAGCAGGTCGAGGATTACAAAAAGATTCTCGAGAACAAGAATATCAAGGCGGTGGTGATTGCCACGCCGACGCATCTGCACAAGGACCTGGTGATCGAGGCGTTGAAAGCCGGCAAGCACGTATATTGCGAAGCACCGATCGCGCATACGGTCGAGGACGCGAAGGCCATTGCCGTGGCCGCCAAGGCGGCGCCGCAACAGGTGTTCCAGCCCGGACTGCAATTGCGTTCGGATCCCCAGCGGCATTTCCTGCTGCCGTTCATTCGCTCGGGCGCCCTTGGTGCCTGGGTGATGGCGCGCGCGCAATGGAACAAGAAGCATAGCTGGCGCAACACCTCGCCCAAACCGGAACGGGAGAAGGAATTGAACTGGCGCCTGGATCCGGCGGTGACCCTGGGCATGATCGGGGAGCTCAGCGGCAACCAGTTGGATCAGGCGGCGTGGTTTTTCAACGCGAAACCCACGGCCATTGAAGGCTCGGGCAACATCGCGTTCTGGAAGGATGGCCGCGAGGTGGCGGACACCGTGCAGGCCACGGTGCATTACTCGAACGGCGTGTTCCTGACCTACAGCGGCACGCTGGCGAATTCGTTCGATTCCGATTACGAGATGTTTTACGGGAGCGATTCGGCGGTGATGTTGCGCGGGAGCAACGCCTGGCTGTTCAAGGAAGTTGATTCGCCGTTGCTGGGCTGGGAAGTTTATACGAAGAAAGAGAACTTCTACAAGGAAACCGGCATTGTCATCAAGGCGGGGGCGAGCAAATCCGCCGATCAGGGTGCCTCGACCGCGCCCGAGGAGCCGTTTACCAACACCCCGCTGTCGTACGCGCTCGGTAATTTCCTGCGGAACGCTTTTGATATCGCCACGGCGGTGGATGATTTCAAGGCCAGCTTCGGCGACGACGACGCGGAAGCTTTGAAGGAGCATCTTGCGAAAGTGCGGCGCCAGCCGGCGGCGGGATACCTGGAAGGTTACCAGGCGGCCGTCACCGCCATCAAAGCGGCGGAAGCGGTTAAAACCGGCAAGCGGGTGGAGTTGCCCGCGGACCTGTTCACCGTCTGAATCGACCCGGTTTGTTCCTCGTCCAATAATACAAGAAACTGAAAATCCAAACTGAACATGAAAAGGAAAACACTGATAGCGGTACAAGTTCTGGCAGCGGTGGCCCTGGCCCTGCCGTTGAGCGCGGCGGAGCGTTTGGGAGCCAAGCCCGGCAGCAAGATGCGCCTGGAAGGCACGTCCAACATCCATGACTGGCAGGTCGAAGGGAAGCTGATCGGCGGCTACATCGAAGTGGACCAGAACTTCCCGTTGGAACCGGGCAAGGAAGCCAAGCCGGGCAAGGTGGAGATCAAGGGCGAAGCTTTCGTGCCGATCCGCTCCATGTCCAGCATCGAGAAGGATGGCCGACCCTACAGCACCAAGATGGACGATATCATGTACGAGAAGCTGCTCGAGGCGACCAACAAACGCATCACGTTTTACCCGACCGAGCTCGTCTTGAAAGAGGCGGCGAAGGATAAAACCGCGCCGTATGTTTACGACGCCAAAGGTTTGCTGGCGGTCGCGGGTGTGACCAATGAAGTCTCCTTCCCGGTGAACGTGGTGCCGCAAGGCGGTGACGACAAGAGGATCAAGATCAGCGGCACGGCGAATGTGAAGATGAGCCAGTTCAAGATCGAGCCGCCGGCGCCCAAGATCGCGCTGGGCATGATCAAGACCGGCGATGATGTGAAGATCATTTTTGATTGGGTGGTTGGTCCGCCGAAGAAATCCGCTCAGTAATTCAATCAGTTTTCAATCCACGGGCCGATTCCTGTTACCGGATCGGCCCTTTTTCTTTTGTCCTTGGGGGAGGCGGGTGTCGAGCGGGGTTTTTCGTGCCGGGGGATGTAGCAGCGCTGACGTCCATCAGGTTGCTGCCCGCTGACCAATTCACCGTCTGAATTGATTCGGGTTGTTCCGCGTCCAATGACATAAGATACTTAAAATCCAAGATGAACATGAACACGAAAAAACTGATAGCGGTGCAAGTTCTGGCAGTGGTGGCCCTGGCCCTGCCGTTGAGCGCGGCGGAGCGTTTGGGTGCCAAGCCCGGCAGCAAGATGCGCCTGGAAGGCACGTCCAACATCCATGACTGGCAGGTCGAAGGGAAGCTGATCGGCGGCTACATCGAAGTGGACCAGAACTTCCCGCTGGAACCGGGCAAGGAAGTCAAGCCGGGCAAGGTGGAGATCAAGGGCGAAGTTTTCGTGCCGATCCGCTCCATGTCCAGCATTGAGAAGGACGGCCGGCCCTACAGCACCAAGATGGACGATATCATGTAAGAGAAACTGCTCGAGGCGACCAACAAGCGCATTGCCTTTTACCCGACCGAACTCGTGCTGAAAGAGGCGGCGAAGGATAAAGCCGCGCCGTATGTTTACGACGCCAAAGGTTTGTTGGCGGTCGCGGGTGTGACCAATGCAGTCTCCTTCCCGGTGAATGTGGTGCCGCAAGGCGGCGCTGATAAGAGGATTAAGATCAGCGGCACGACGAGCGTGAAAATGAGCCAATACAAGATCGAACCGCCATCTCCTAAGTTTTTGGGGAACCTGATCAAGACGGGCGATGACGTGAAGCTGATCTTCGATTGGGTGATTGGTCCGCCGAAGAAATCCGCTCAATAATTCAATCAGTTTTCAATCGACGGGCCGATTCCTGTTACCGGATCGGCCCTTTTTCTTTTGTCTTTGAGGAGGCGGCTGTCGAGCGGGGTTTTTCGTGACAGGGATGAATTGCGCGCTGGATTTTCGGACAA
>DBMR01000117.1 GCA_002298785.1 Verrucomicrobia subdivision 3 bacterium UBA693 | reverse complement strand
TTTAATTTGAGTCAACTCGCTGAAAAATCCGGGTGCGGTTTCTGATTGCCTGCCTGGGGTGGGCTTAATAAGATTCGGTCAACCGTGTGTATTTGGGCGCACCCTGTTGGTGCGCCTTTTCCTTTTTTGGGGGACGGTTGGCGCCTTGGCGCCGGGCTTCTCTTAAATTCTCATTTTGTCCTTCAGTCGATTAGTCCCGGAGGAGAAACAATCGGCAAAATCCACTCATTGAAGTTTAGTACTGTTGGTGCCTAGGGCTTTTTGGAAGCTGGCACGCCACTTTTCCAGGACAGAAATCACGACCGAGTCGGCGCGTGGGCTGAAGGTAGAGACTACTGAGAATCGCTTCGAAAAGGCGAGGTGGATTGACCAGGCGAACAGCGCGAGGGTTGCCAGGCGCAAGGGCAGGGCGTCCAGGCGCCACTGGCCTTTCCAGATCCACATGGGGTCTTTGTCGAAGGGACCAAAGTAGAAGATGGGCCAAAGGTCTTCCGGGGAAGGCCCGCGAGAACCGAGAAAGTCGCAAAGAACGTGGAGATGACCCAGCAGCAGGGCGAGGAGGAGGACCCGCCAGCGGCACTTGGCGAATACGGCCAGGGAAATCGCGATCAGGCCGATCCCGAACGCCCCGTGCAGCAGGTAATGGTGATAATGGGCGTAGAATTGAGTGGGGCGAAAGCCGAGAAGCCGGCTTCCCAGATCAAGAATCAAACCCAACCCGTCGAGGTCCGGAAGAATGCCGGCCAAGGTGACGAGTCGGCAATCGCGCGGATTATTGCTGGTATGGGCGGCGATGACCCAACTGCCGAGAAGATGGGTCAGGGGGGCCATGGTGCAAGGGCCGTGAGTGCGGCGGAGTTACTTGGTCTGACCGAACATCATGAGCACGCGGGGCCCTTTGTCGGTTTGGAGTTGGAAACGTTCTTCGTCGTAACCATGGGGGACGGCCAGGCCATCGCAGTTCTTGTCGTAAGTCGGTTTGTCATCGATCAGCATGACGTAATGATGGGTGCGATTGCCCTGGATATGGTGCAGGGTCACGTGCCAGGCATCGAGAACGCTATCGCGCACCAGCGGCACCTTCTGCCAATGGGTGAAAGACCCGACGATTTCAACCGACGCCGGTTCTTCCGTTTGGCCATCGGGAAGGCGCCAGCGAAAAACCCTGGAGTAAACGGGCTTGCCGCGTTCCGCGCCGCGGTGCTGTAGTGGGGATTGCGTCGAGAAAGATTCCTGAGCGACGGGCCCCCCCTTATGCGCGGACTTCCTGGTGAACAGATTAGTAAAATTTTCGAACATGTTTCAGCGGAAAGAGAGTAGGACAAAATTCACGGTCCCTCAAGCGTCCACACACAATTTGCGAAAAAAATTGTGGGTCGCCGCCGGTTCAGGTGGTTGACGACGCAGCTGGGAGTCAATCCGAGAACAAAAACTGCAAATCCTGCAAAGTAAGTTGCTGGGAGAATTTCTCTTCGCCGAGGACATCGTTCATCAGGGCGCGTTTCTGCTTCTGGAGTTCACGGATTTTCTCCTCGATGCTCCCTTTGATGAGGAGGCGGTAGGCGATGACCTTGCGGGTTTGGCCGATCCGGTGGGTGCGGTCGATGGCCTGGTTTTCCACCGCGGGATTCCACCAGGGATCGAAAAGCACCACATAGCTGGCGGAGGTCAGGTTTAGGCCAAATCCACCGGCTTTGAGCGAGATCAGGAAGATGGCCGCCCCGGAATGGGATTGGAAGTCTTTGACCAGATCGCCCCGGTTTTCGGTCGCCCCGACGAGGTAGTAGACGGGCCACCCTTTCTTTTCCAGGACCGGCTTTAGCAGGTCCAGCAGTTCGACGAATTGGGAGAAAACCAGCACTTTGTGGCCTTCTTCCATCAAGGGTTCGAGTTGGTCCAGCAGCGCCTCCATTTTTGCGCTATCGGCCTTGACCTCCGGATTAACCAGTCGAGGGTCGCAACAAATCTGGCGCAGTCGCAGCATGCTGGTGAGAAAGTGGAAGGTCTGTTTGGCCAACTCCTGTTGGGTTTGCACCCGGAGCAGCATTTGTTGGGCGCGCTTGAGTTCGGCGCGGTACAGCGTCTTTTGTTCGCCTTCCATCTCGCAAAATAGATCTTCCTCGACCCGGTCGGGAAGGTCCTTGGCGACCTGTGATTTGGTACGCCGGAGCAGGAAAGGGCGGACGCGCGCGGCCAGGCGGCGTCGGGCCAGGGGGTCGGTTTTGGCGTCATATACGCGGAGAAACGACGCGCGATTTCCCAAAGCGCCCGGCATGGCGAAACTCATCAGGCTCCAAAGATCAAGGAGGCGGTTTTCGATGGGGGTGCCGGTCAGGATCAACCGGTGCCCGGCTTTAATCGTGCGGGCGATTTGGGCCGTCTGGGAATTGGGATTCTTGATGTATTGCCCTTCATCCAGGATGACTGCCAGCCAGGACAGGGACAATAGGTCGGTTTCCAGGGTGCGCAACTGGCTGTAGTTGATGACGTGCAGGTCGGCGGATTCAAGTTCTTGCTTGAATTTGGGTAATTCGGAGGCGGACCAGACGCGAACCCGCAAGCCGCCGGCGAAGCGGGCGGCCTCAGCCTGCCAATTATCCATCACGCTTTTGGGACAAACGACTAGCGCCTTCGTGGACACGCCGGTGGGCGGGGATGAAACGCCGGTTTCCCGCAACCAAAGCAGCCAGGCCAGCGTCTGCAGCGTCTTTCCCAGGCCCATGTCGTCGGCCAGGATGCCACCAAAGTGATTGGTGCTGAGGTATGCCAGGAATTGAAATCCGTCCAATTGGTAAGGGCGGAATTGGGCGTCAATGCCCGAGGGCAGGGGCGGAGACACCGAGGCGCGGATTTCGCTGGCGCGCCGATGGATCTGCTCGACCTGTTCGGGTGGCAGGAATTTGCGCGCGCCTTCGTCGGCTAGCTGCAAGGCGTGAAGCCGTTGCGGTTCATCGGATAGTTCATGCGGGCTTAGGCCCAGCCCCGCCAGGCGTTCATCTTCTTCCGGGGAGAGGTTGTATTGCAGTTTGCGCCAGCCGCGACCCGCCAACCGCACGAAGCCGCCGCGGGCTTTGAGGAGTAGGCGCGTTTCTTCGGGCGTCAGCGAGGTGTCTTCCACCTGTAGAATTACCCGCAGGTCGAACCAGTCGATCTGGGTTTCCTGCACTTCGAGCCGCACGGAGCCCGCGACCTCCGGATTGGCAAGAGTGGACAGCTCTCCTTTCAGCACCAACTCGATCTGCGGCGGGAGAGATTTTACCCAGTTCGAGAACGTTTCGGGGAAGGCACGGGTGACCTTGCACCATAGATTCTGCATTGGGTAGGTCGCGACTCGCAATTGCAGGGGAGCCAACAGTCCGGGGGTCTTCAGCAGCCACTGTCGGTCATGGATGACGACCTCCTGGTTCGAGAGGCGTTTGGCGCGTGCTTTTTCCCGGGGATACCAGTTGGTGCCGTCGTAGCCCAGGACTTCGCCATCGGCGCTCTCGGCACGGACGCTTACGCGGCAGAGTTCATTTTGCGGCCGGTATTTCTCTTTCTCCAAGCGGCATTCAAAGATGACTTTATAAGGAATGGTGCGCAGACGTTCCCGGAGGCGCTCCGGCAATTCGACGCCTAGGCGCAGGAGGAATTCGACGCCCTTGCTGTGCTCGAGCGCCGCCGCCGGGATGCGGTTGCCGCGATCAAAAGCAAAATCCCCCGGAGCCGGAGGGCCTTTAAACATCCCGGCGCGGGTCAGAAACAGAAAAGGCTGTCCTGGCAGCACGCAGTACACGGGAGGCACGGGCGTCCCGTTGGATTGGGTCAATTGCAGCGTGTACTCTCCATGCTCGCTCGGTGGAACAATCAGGGTCCATTTGAGCGGCTCTTCGTGGTGCTGGAGGGGTTGGCGTTGTTCGTCCACCACGTGGGACGCCAGGAACGTATTTCGCAACAAAAACCTCACGAGCCGGGAGGTCCCTTCGTCTTCATACCCCACTTTGACCAGGCTCCCATATCGGTAAGGGTCGTTGAACGCATTCCAGATCACCTCGGATTGCGCCGAATTCCAGAGGGTCTCGCCCTCCTCGGAATCCCGAAGTTCACGCGCCTTGGTGGCGGTGAACTTCCTGAATTCCGTGTCCCCGGCGATTCGGATTTCCAGCAGTAATTCGTCAGGTTCGGCGACGAGACGCAAGTCGTGACCGCCGGCGGCGTGGGTGTCCTGGATCTCAGGCGGGACGGTGTCAAAAACCGCTTTCCATTTCTCAATAAGCTTGGCGCGTTCGACCTGGTGCAGGATTTCGCGGATGGGTTCCAGGTCGGTTATGGGTGCCAGAAAATCTGGCAAAATCCCGTTACGGGTAAGGAGGGTGTGAGCGATGAACAACCAGAATTCCCATTCGGTCGCGGGAAAGGACTGCCAGGGTTTGAGGGTTTCCCATCCGGCGACGCTGACCTGGAGGCCGAGGTCGTGGAGATCCCAAGCCGAGAGCCGTTCGCTCGGTCGACACCGGGCATAGAGCTGGCTGATTTGCTGGCAGAGCCGCAGTTCCTCCTGGCGCAAGGTTCGTTGCAGGCGGGCTTTTACGGTCGCGGTAAAATCGCTCGGCGGTGCGGCTTTGGGTGGCGGGATGACTTTGGCGTGCCCGGAACTGATCTGGCGCACTGCAGCCTGGGAAAGCTCATTGGCCAGCAACGAAGCCAGCGCAAACTGATGGGCGCAGAAATCATGACCGCAACCGCAGTCCCCAAACCATTCCAATTCCAGATCATCAAATTCCACTGTTGGATCTTGTCCCTGGATGACTGCGTTGGCGGTGGTTCCGTCCGGGCTGGCCAGAAACTCACTGATATCTCCGGATTGGGCCAAGCGGCGGCCCTGGTCACGGGAAACTTTGGGGAACTGCGCGAGGAATGTGCGCAAGTGCCCAAGGAGCACACTTTTCTGAATTTCGTTCACGTGATTATGTCCAGGCCTGTTACCAATCCAAAAAGCCGACTATCGTCAGTTCGCGCGTATGGCATCAGTGTGGGCGGTGATTGAGTAACTGGTCCATTTTCAGGCGCACCGACTGGTCCATGCGAATCAACGGCGGCCAAGCCCTTTTGAAACCTTCTCCCGGCAATTTGCGGGTGGCGTCCAGCCCGAGCTTGCTTCCCACCCCGACTTCGCTCGTGGCGTGGTCCAAAACGTCGGCTGGGCCACGGGTGAAAATGCTGTCGCGTTGCGGGTCGGTATTGGCACAGAGGCGGAACAGGACCTCGCTGGTGTTATGGACATCCACGTCCTCGTCCACCACCACGATGTATTTGGTGAACATCATCTGTCCCATGCCCCACAAGCCATGCATGATTTTGAAGGCCTGCATCGGGTAGGTCTTGCGGATGCTGACGAATACCAGGTTGTGGAAAACGCCTTCCGCCGGCAACGCGATGTCCACGATTTCAGGGAAGTTCATGCGGAACACGGGCAGAAACAACTTCACGGCCGCAGCCCCGAGATAGAAATCTTCCATGGGCGGGGCGCCGACGATGGTGGCAGGATAAACCGCGGAACGGCGATGGGTAATCGCCGAGACGTGGAAAACCGGGTAGGGTTCAGGCAGGGTGTAAAAGCCGGTGTGATCGCCAAACGGACCTTCTTCCCGCAAAGATTCCCGGGGATCGATGTAGCCTTCGATGACAAAGTCGGCATTGGCCGGCACCTCCAAATCCACGGTTTCGCACTTTACCAGTTCCACGGATTTGCGACGCAAATAGCCGGCGAGCAGGAATTCATCCAGGCCATCCGGCAATGGCGCCGTGGCCGCGAAAGGAAACATGGGGTCGCCCCCGAGAAACACCGCTACCGGCATGCGGGTCCCGGTTTCGTAGTAGCGGCGACCGTGCCGGGCGCCCACTTTCTGCAACTGCCAATGCATACCTGTACTGCCCGAGTCGTAGATTTGCATGCGATACATGCCGACGTTGCGTTCGCCGGTGTCGGGATCTTTGGTGACGACGCAGGGCAGGGTGATGAAACGGCCGCCATCCAGCGGCCAGCATTTGAGCACCGGCAGATCGAGGAGAGTCGGAGCCGCACCAGCGCCAGGCAATGTCTGGATGGCAGGCGCGGCGGGCCAGGGCTCGGTGCGCGTCGCAGGAGTCTCGAATTTATGAACCACTTCCTTGCAGGGGCCGTCCTTGACCACTTTAGGGCGGGCATGGCGCAGTTCGATTGCGGTCCCAAGCAGTTTCAGGGCTTCCCGCATCGATCCCGGAGGTTTGGCTTTCATCAGCGCGCCCAATTCACGAGCGGTTTCTTCGACGGATGCGCTGCCCATGGCCAGAGCCATGCGGCGCCAGGATCCCATCGTGTTGATCGCCACCGGAAAGGGCGAGAGCTTGCCGTTAACGGTCGGCTTCTCAAACAGCAGGGCCTTGCCGCCTCCCGGCGCTTTCATTTGCACATCCGCTGCTGCGGTGATCTCCAGTTCCGTTGCCACCGGAGCCGCGATGCGCGTCAATTCCCCCTGCTGTTGGAGGGTGTTAATAAAGTCCTGATAGCTTTCGTAAGCCATGACCCCGCAAAATTAACAGAGTGCCGTGGGCTGGCAACTGAATCAACCGCAGCGCGTCGTGCTCCAGCGGCGGGGGATGAGATTTAGCGGCGGCCGGTTTGGTGGCTTTCCTTGAGTTAGAAAGGCGATAGAATTGGTGGCATGAATTACCGATTTTTTCGCTCCACCTGGGGCATGGAAACGCCTTCCCTGGCGGATTCACTGGAACAAATCCGGGCGGGCGGATTTGACGGAGTCGAACTTGGTGTGCCCGGGGCGGTTGAGGAATGCGAGGAGATCAGGAAGCGATGTGAGGATTTAGGTTTGGCCATTGTCGTGCAGCAATGGACTGCGGGTGCGACTGCCGTGGAGCACGCGGACAGCTTTGAACAGCAATATCTTCGGGCCATCCAACTGCGGCCGGTGCTGGTGAACTCCCATACGGGTAAAGACTACTTCAACTTGGAGCAAAACCTTCAAGTATTCGATCGCGCCAGCGCCCTGGAGCGGACGGGAGGCGTGCCGGTGGTACACGAGACGCATCGGGGGCGCGCATTGTTCAGCACCAATAGCACGCTGGCGATTCTGGCCGCGCGGCCGGGTATTCGCCTGACCGCGGATTTTTCTCATTGGTGCTGCGTTCACGAGTCGTTATTGGAAGATCAGGAGGAGGCGGTGCGGACGGCGTCGCAGCGTTGTGATTACATCCATGCGCGCGTGGGGTTTTCGCAAAGCCCGCAGATCACCGACCCGCGGGCTCCCGAGTGGGCCTCCACGCTGGAGACGCATTTAGCCTGGTGGAAAGGGATCGCGATGCTGCGGGCGGCCGAAGGGCTGAAGGATCTGGACATCTGCCCGGAGTTTGGTCCGGCACCGTATATGACACTATTGCCCTACCAACGCCGACCGATCGTGGAATTGTGGGAGGTGAACTGTTTCATGCGCGATTGGCTGCGGCGCAACCTGTAACCGGCGCAACCAGGCGGGCAGGCCGGAGTGAGGAATCTGCAGGGGATGGCGTGCGGATGGAAGGTCCTTTGGCGATTTCCATTTGCGCAGGGTGCCGGATGGACAGCATAATCACCCATGATGAAGTTGGGAGTAAACATTGATCATGTGGCCACAGTGCGAGAAGCGCGCTATCGAGGACAGGTTCACGGCGAGCCTGATCCAGTGGCCGCAGCGCTCGTCAGCGAAGCTGCTGGCGCACACGGCATCACCGCGCACTTGCGCGAAGACCGGCGGCATATCCAGGATCGCGATGTGCTGGCCTTACGGCGACAAATCAGGACGCGATTGAACCTGGAGATGGCGGATATTCCGGAAATCGTGGAGATCGCTTTGAAGTTGAAGCCCGACATCGTTTGCCTCGTGCCGGAGCGGCGACAGGAGGTCACGACGGAAGGCGGCCTGGATGTTAGTGGGCACTTCCAGAGCCTGGAGATCACCCGCCGGCGCATGAACGAAGCCGGAATCGAAGTGAGCCTGTTCATAACCCCCGATCCAGTCCAGATCGAAGCTTCCGCCCGGACCGGCAGCCAGTTTATCGAATTGCATACAGGCGCTTTCGCAGAGGCATTTGCCCAGCCCGCGGACCGGGATCGCGAGTTTCAACGATTGCTCGAGGGCGCACGCCAGGCACAAAGCCTGGGTCTCCAAGTCAACGCCGGGCATGGGTTGAACTATGAAAATGTGCATTGGATGCAGCGCATTCCTGGGTTGGTGGAATTGAATATCGGTCACAGCATCGTGAGCCGCGCGCTCAGGGTGGGCATGGCGCAAGCCGTTCGCGACATGCTCCAAGCCATGGCCGCAGTCCCGGAGCATTGAATGATCCTGGGCATCGGAATTGACCTGATCGAGGTGGAGCGCATCCGCTCCTCACACGTCAAATTTGGCGAACGTTTCCTGAGCCGTATTCTGCATGAAGCAGAAATCGCCTACTGCCTCTCGCACAAGGATCCCGGGCCGTTTATCGCCGCGCGTTTCGCCGCCAAAGAGGCGATCAGCAAAGCGTTCGGCACGGGGATTGGAGCGCAGTTGAGCTGGAAAGACATGGAAGTTTGCCGACGGGAGAGCGGGGAACCATACGTCGTCATGCACGGAGCAGGAGCGGAGCTCCTGAAAGCGCGGGGTGCCCGAGCGATGCTGCTCAGCTTGAGCCACACACAGCATCACGCGACTGCAGTCGCGATTTTGGAGAGCGCCGCTGGATAACCCTGAGCTCATCTGCGCTGGCTGGTGCTATTCCGCCAGAACATGACCAACTGGACCCCATCGCCACCCGATTTGCTTTGCGCGTAGAGCTTGAAGTGCGCCAATTTAAACAGAGATTCTTGAGGTACATAAATGCAGCGAACGACATCAAAGCGGCAACAGCGGAACGAGGGTGAATTAGAATTTGACCTGGGCTTTTCCGCGGTCAGGGAGTTGCCAGTGGTGACCAAGCCTCCGCCGCGCCTCCACGGGACACAGGAATTTGCGGAACACGTGCGGCAATTCAAAGAGTTTGGCCTCGCATCCCGGGAAACGGCCACCGTCTATCGAACTCCGGCAGGAAAGGAGGCTGAAGCGCCGACCTTCATCAACGAGTTTTGGACCGCTCGACAGCGGCAGGCCTCCTCCCTACACGAGGTTTCTTATCGGGCCTGTTTCAAGCCGCAGCTTCCACGCTTCTTTATCGAGCGTCTTACTCGTTCCGGCGAGACGGTTTATGATCCGTTTATGGGGCGTGGGACCACCCCGTTGGAGGCGGCACTAATGGGCCGGGTGCCGCTCGGTAACGACGTGAATCCGCTCAGTCTCGTCCTTACCGGGGCGCGCCTGCTGCCCCCCATGCCCGCGGAGATAGAAGAGCGGCTGCGGCACATCCCCCTGGATAAACCGGCCGACACGCCGGAGGATTTACTCGCCTTTTATCATCCGAAGACCCTGGAGGGGCTTTCCTCCTTGAAGCGTTATTTTTTGGACCGTTCCGCGGAGGGAAAGTTGGATGCCGTGGATGATTGGCTGCGGTTGGTTTCTTTGAACCGTCTGACGGGGCATTCTCCCGGTTTTTTTTCGGTCTACACCTTGCCTCCCAACCAGGCCACTTCCCCCAAAGCCCAGCGTCGCATCAACGAGCGGCGCAACCAGACGCCCCCCGAGCGTGATATCCGGAAAATCATCCTCAAAAAGAGTCAGCAGCTATTGGGCGACGTTACAGCCGAAATTCGGGCTACGCTTGCTGCTGTTGCGACTGGGCGCCGGTTGATGAACCGTCCGGCCCATGACACTCACGAGTTGCCCTCGAATTCCGTCGCTCTCGTGGTCACCTCGCCCCCATTTCTGAACGTCGTGCAGTACGACACGGATAATTGGCTCCGGTGTTGGTTTCTGGGCATCGATGCCAAATCCGTTAAACTCACGATGCCGGGGAACCTTTCGACCTGGGAAGCAGCCATGAGGGAAGTCTTCCGGGAACTGGAGCGGGTGCTGCAGCCAAACGGCCATATTGCTTTCGAGGTGGGTGAAGTGAATCAAGGCATGATTCAGTTGGAGAAATCTGTGCTGACGTGCGGGGTGTCGGCGGGGTTGGACCCGGTGTTGGTCCTGATCAACGACCAGAAATTCACCAAGACCGCAAACTGTTGGGGGATCGATAACATGGACAAAGGCACCAACACAAACCGGATCGTCCTGTTCTGCAAGCGGCGTTGAGGAATGGCAAAGTGTTGTCTGCTTCGAAATTGATGGTCCTGGCCGCCCTGGTTGCAGGGAGTATGGCTTTCGGTGCCTCACCGCACTTGCGCGGCGACCTTGGCGCGCATGATCCCTCCACGGTCATCAAGTGCAAGGATCGCTACTACCAGGTGGCTACCGGTCAGGGTATTCGCACCAAATCCTCCGCAGACAAGGTTTTCTGGAAATCTGGTCCGCCCATTTTCTCGAAACTGCCGGTTTGGACCACCAATGCGGTGCCGGGCTTTGACGGCAACGTTTGGGCTCCTGATATTATCTATTTTGCCGGCGCCTACCGTGTCTATTACGCCATTTCCACCTGGGGCAGCCAAGTGTCGGCCATCGGCATGGTCTCCAATCCCACGCTGGATCCATCGGATTCGAGTTATGCCTGGACGGATCACGGTCCGGTTATTCTTTCCGCGGTGGGGAGTCCTTATAACGTCATTGACCCGAGCGTTCTGTTGGACGCTTCCGGGAATCCGTGGATGTCCTTTGGGTCGTATTGGTCGGGCATCTACCTTGTGCAACTTGATCCGGTTACCGGCCTGCGGATCGCACCGGACAGTCCCACGTATCAACTGGCATATAACAGTTCGATCGAGGCCTCCTGCCTGTTTTATCGCGGGGGGTATTATTATCTGCTCGTCAATTATGACTCCTGTTGTTCGGGTGTGAACAGCGGGTACAACATTCGAGTTGGCCGCAGCCCGGTTATCACTGGACCCTACCTGGACCGTTCCGGGCGAGACCTGCGCGATGCGGCGAACACACTTTTCCTCGAGGGGACTGGTAAATTCACGGGTCCGGGGCATGCGGGAATATTGTCTGAAGGTGGCAAACAGTACCTTAGTTACCACTATTACGACGCCAATTCCTATGCACCGTGGTATGGAGCGTATGGCCAGGCCCGCTTCGATCTGGTCCCCTTGTCTTGGACCTCCGACAACTGGCCGATGTTCACGAATGATTGGGCGGCAATCTACAACTTCAAATTCGACGCGGCGGATGATCGCGGGCAGTACAGCGGTATGCTGCGCGGCACGGCGCGGACGGTGCCCGACGCACAGTATGGTCGAGTACTCTCGTTGGAAGGCGCCAACGCGCATGTGGAACTGCCGCCGGGTGTGGCTTATGCCCGGACGTTTAGCGCCGTCGTAAAATGGGCAGGGGGCGCGGACTGGCAGCGCATCTTCGATTTCGGCACGGATACTTCGCGGTATGTGATGCTGACCCCGGCGTCCGGGGATCGGCATTTGCGCTGTGACATCCGAACAGGACCAACGTATGTAATCGAGGCGCCGGTGGCCTTGCCCACCAATCGCTGGTCGCAGGTGGCTCTCACCTTTGACAACCAGCGTGCCGTCCTCTATCTCAACGGCGCTGCGGTAGCCACCAACTCGAACGTTCCGGTCTCGCCTCTGCATGTGCGGGCTCAGACCAATCATCTGGGCCGGAGCAAGTTCTCAGCCGACCCCAACTTCAACGGTTTGATTGCCGGTTTCCGTGCCTATGGTCGCGTGCTTGACGCCCAGGCCATCGTCGCGCCTGAAGCTCGCATCGATCAACCGGATGGCAGTGCCGCCTTTTTGCCCGGCGCACCGCTCACCTTGGTTGGCGCCGGGCGAGACTTCATGCTCAATCCACTGCCAGGTTCGGCGTTCCAGTGGCAGTTTCAGCTCGTTCGAAACGGTCGTACCAACGTGCTGGCAGCCCCGATTTTTGGAGTGACCAACGGCGTTTTCCTGGTGCCCACCAACACGCCCGGCGACTCCACACTGCTGATCAAGCTCACAATCACGGATGGCTCTGGCAGGAAAGGCACGAGTTCGATCCTGGTGCCTTCGGCCAATCCCACTCCGGATTGGGTCGCGCGTTTTCCACTCCAGGCGGATGCCAGCGATACGCGTAGCAATTTCACCGGGCAACTGCAGGGCGGAGCGGCCTTCGTCAATGATCCTGAGCGAGGGCCGGTGCTCAGTCTGGCCGGCGCTGGGCAATTTGTGCGGCTGCCGGCGGAGGCTGGGCGTTTCATGACTTTCTCCGCATGGGTGAAGTGGAAAGGGGGAGGGGATGGGCAGCGCATCTTTGATCTGGGCAATGACGCCGCACGTTACTCGATGCTAACGCCGCAGGCTTCCGGTGGGAAATTGCATTGCGGCTTAACGCTGCGCGGTCCGTCCGGGGAGCAGGGGATCGAAGTGCCGTGGGGCCTGCCGAGTAACACCTGGATTCATGTGGCCGCCGTGCTGGACGGCAGCCGTGGGGTGCTTTACACCAACGGCAGTCCCGTGGCGACCAATCCGGTGGTTAACCTGGTGCCGGAAAATCTGGGAGCCACGAATTTTTATCTCGGCAAGAGCCTTTCGTCCGATCCTTATTTTAGTGGTTATATAAGCGGCGTGCGGATGTATTCACAACCTCTCATGGCCTTTGAAATCCTTGCGCCATGGGCGGAGATCAGCGCTCCGCTGCCGGGGCAAGGGTATGGGCCCGGTCAGACGATCAGTTTCACCGGGGGCGCGGTGGATTACCGGGACCAGGCGCTTTCGCCTACCGGATTGACCTGGACGGTGCGCTATGTTTTGAACGGTGCGACGTCCATCCTGCTGGGGCCGATCACTGGAGTAACGAATGGTAGTTATACGATTCCGGCCGCGGGATCGCAGTCAACGAATGGGATTTATCGCGTGACCCTCGAGGCGGTGGATGCAACGGGCCGGAGATCCACGAATTCGGTCGATTTGGTTCCGATAACCTCGGCCGCCAGCGCCGGGATCGACTGGCAGTCGTTTTATCCCTTCACTGTGGATGCCCGAGACGCCAGTAATCGTTTCAATGGTTCACTACTGGGCGGGGCCTCGGTTCAGAATGAGGCGGTGCGAACGCGGGTATTAAACCTATCTGGGAGCGGTCAGTATCTGAGCTTACCAACGGGTGTGGGCGAGGCGCAGACGATCTCCGCCTGGGTGAAGTGGCGGGGCGGAGCCGCCTGGCAGCGGATTTTCGATTTTGGTACCGATACGGCCCACTGGTTTTATTTTACGCCGTTAAACGGCAGTGGAAACCTGGAATGCGCCATTACCTCGGATTCCACGAGTTTCGTGCATTACCTCGAGCCCAACGCCCCGTTTCCGTTGAACGTTTGGACCCATGTGGCCGTGTCGCTGAATGGCCGTGAGGCGGTGCTTTACACGAACGGTGTGGCCGCCGTAGTGGACAACGCTGTGTATGTCCTGCCGAAGGATGTGGGGGTGGCGCGGGCTTGGTTTGGGCGTAGCATGTTTCCCGCAGACCCCTATTTGAACGGCCAACTTGATTCCATTCAGCTAAACCACCGCACGTTGGACTTTGAATCGATTTTCGCGCCGACTCCCGTGATCGCCCAGCCAGCCAACGGAACGCTTTTCGCCGGTGGCGACGCGGTGAACTTCAGCGGCTCGGTTTCCGATTATTCCGGCAATGCCCTGCCAGTTACTGACTGGAAATGGTCCGCCGCCCTGATGCAGAATGGTCAACCCGTAGCCAATGCCGGTTCATGGTCGAATGTTGCGTCTGGCAGCCTGGCAATCCCTACCACCGGGCCTTATGCGACCAATGTGAACTATCGTTTGGCTTTGACGGCGACGGCCACAAACGGACTGAGCGCGACGGTAGCCGTCGATCTGCCGCCCCGAATCCTGCCTTTAAGTTTCACCACGGTTCCTCCTGGACTCACAGTTGCTGTGGATGGCAACGCCCTGGAGACGCCGGCCACCGCGACTTTGGTGCAAGGTTGGGCGCGTGAGATTTCGGTGCCCTCCACTCAATCGCTCAACGGCAGCAATTATTCCTTTGTGTTCTGGTCCGATGGCGGCGCACTGACCCATTCGATTCCAGTTGCGCCGGGAAACACGAATTACCTGGCGAGTTACCTCCGCCCTGTGTTGGCCATCGCTGCACAAAACAGCCAGCTAACTCTGCAATGGCCAGATTGGGCGGCCAGTGTTCCGGTTTATTTTGCGACCAACTTGCCCGCGCCGGTGGAGGCCTGGACGATCATTACCAACCCTTTTGCGGTCAGTAATGGACTGTGTACCTTGCTCCTGCCTGCGGACAGTAGCTCGGGATTCTATCGCCTGGGGTGGAACGATTAGCCGGTGGTTAGACGTCGCAGATTTTCAACATCTTTTCCAGGGTGGCAATGGCGTCTTTGGTGGGGGTGTACTCGTGCGAAAGCACGCCTTGAAAATCCAGGGCCGCGATCGCCTTGCAGATGCCGGTGTAGTTCAGTTCCTGGGTGTCGTCGAACTCGCGGCGGCCCGGGTTGCCGGCCGTATGGAAATGGCCGATAAACTTGATATTCTCGCGAATGGTGCGAATGACGTCTCCCTCCATGATCTGCATGTGGTAAATGTCATAAAGCAGTTTTACCCGAGGTGAATTTACGCGACGGCACACTTCCACGCCCCATTTGGTGGAATCGCACACATACCCGGGATGATTGACTTTGCTGTTCAGCAACTCCATGCAGAGGGTGACCCCTAGGTCCTCGGCCTGGGCTTTGATTTGGTTAAGAAACGTGACGCAATTATCCAGGCTCTGAGCGTCCGTAAATCCGGCACGATCACCGGCAAGCACAATGACGTTAGGTGCACCGGCGGCCGCCGCCGCTTTCAGAGCTTCCGTCATTTTGGGCAACATTTCCCCATGATTGGCCGGATCGTTGATCCCCTTTTTGATGCCGCTGCCGCCGGGGACCATGGTGGGAATCAGACCGTATTTTTTCAGGGTGGAAAAAGTCTCAGGTCCAACGAGGTCAATGCCCACGCAGCCCAGTCGGGCCGCCTCGCGGCATTGTTCGTCCAGATCCAGCTTGGTACCGCTGAACACACCACGGCAAAGGCCCTGCCGAATTTTGCCCTTTCGTTTGGAGTCATCGGCGTGGCTGAGTTGAGGCCACCCCATGGTGCTCAAGGCACCCAGGGCGCTAACGTGGGTTACAAAATGGCGGCGGGAAATAACTGCGCGCGGCTGTTTCATGCCCGAGCCTATGCCTGACACATTAAGGACGGCAATCTAAAATTGGAAACGGCGCCTGGTCCGCTCAACTCCCTTCCGGTATGCCCAACTCCTTCAGAGTGGAACGGAGCCAGGCCAGCGATTTCTCGATCATCGGGCCGCCTTGGCCTTCGCATTCAATGCTCAGGGCGCCGGTGTAGCTGTGACCGTGCAGCAGCCGGAGGCACTCGCGGATGTTGTCGGCATTGACGCCTTCGCCCAAGGCGCACTGACTGACTGCAATGCCCGTTTGCCCTCCCCGCACCGCTCGCGCCAGGGACTCTGAGACATCTTTGATGTGCACGTGGCTGACTTTGCTGATGAATCGCTTCAGGAAAGCTACGGGATCTTGCCCGGCAATGAACGTGTTGCCCGTGTCCATGTTCATGCGCAGGCAACGGCTGTCGCAAAAGGCGAGCATTTTGTCCATCATTTCCGGCCGGGTGGTGAAGTAACCGTGCGGCTCGATGTTGATAGTGACGTCGTGCGCCTCGGCAACCTCGAGGATCTGCTCGTAGCAGCGTTTCATCGAATCCAGCGCCTGGCGCTCATCAAGCCCTTCCGGCGCGTGCAAGCCGTCGGTGGTATCGACACAGGCGCAGCCCATCATTTTGGCCCAGGCAATGGATTTCAGCACATAGGGCACCCCGCGCGTGGGTCCGTCTTTGCCGGAGAGCGGATATGCGGCGTCCACCTGAGAAAAGCGCACTCCGTAGCCATTCATCTTGCGGGTAAGTAACGCTGGGTCTTCGTAGAGCGCGACGTGCGGTTGATAGCCCAGGCCGTGGATCCAGCTCACACCATCAATCAACCCACACTCGATAAAACGGACCTGGTGTTGTTGCGCCCATTGCAGGCATTTGTCAAAGGACCAGTAAGCAGAGTTAAATGCGTCCGTGTGGAAGCCGATTTTCATACGCGTGGTTAGTTGTCAGCGCATCATGCCGTCTCGCCGGGGAGAGTAAAGTGAATTTGCTCGCGGTACGGGGGCTGAGTTCTGGCACGGGAGAATCGGAGGTCCTCGAGGGGACAAAGAAAACAGGCGCGAAGGGAATACCTTCGCGCCTGGCGAAAATAATGGAATCAGGGCTTAAGTGAGCGAGATTTTATCGCCGGCCTTGAGCGTGATAATGGCCTTCTTCCAGTTGGAGGAACGGCCGGCCTGCGCGGTGCGCTGGCGACGTTGTTTCCCACGGACGTTCAGGGTGTTGACCTTGGTCACTTTGACCTTAAACAACTCCTGCACGGCCTGGCGGATTTGGGTCTTGTTCGCCCGCGGATCGGCCACCACGGTGTATTGATTGAAGGCTTCGCCCTGGCGGGTGCCTTTTTCCGTGAGCCGGACGGTTCGGATGATCTGAAATGAATTCATGCTATTCCTTGTTCAGGCGGGCCTGGACCTTTTCAAAAGCGCCGCGAGTGAAAACCAGCTTGTCGCTGCGCAGAATTTCGTAGGTGTTCACGTTTTCGCTGGAAGCAATGAACACGTTGGGCGCGTTGCGGGAAGCGAGTTGAACGTTCTTTTCTGCTTCGTCCAGCACCAGGAGGGTTGTGCCACCGTCCAGGCCGAGAGTGGCCAGAACCGCGACAAATTCCTTAGTCTTGGGTGAAGCGAGTTTGATGGCGTCGAGCACCACTACGTCTCCGGCGCGCAGCCGCTCCGAGAGGGCCTTGCGCAGCGCCAGTTGACGGGTGTTGCGGGAGACCTTTTTGGAGAAATCCCGGGGTTTGGGGCCGAATACGACGCCACCACCGCGCCACAGGGGCGAAGCGAAAGAGCCGGCGCGAGCGCGACCGGTGCCTTTTTGGCGCCAGGGCTTCTTGCCGGTGCCGGCAACTTCGCCCATGGTTTTCGTGCAGGCCGTGCCCATGCGTTGGGCCGCCTGGTAAGCCACCACCACGTCATGAACCGCCTGCGTGCCGCTGGCGTCTTCAATGACAGGGAACTGGACCTCCAGCTCACCCTGGTTGTTTCCTTTGATGTCTTTAATTGTAAGCTTCATGGCAGGTGATTACTTTTTCTTGGTTTCTGCCTTTTTGTTCTCCGCGCGCTCAGCATGCGGTTTCCAGCCCTTGGGGCGTTTCTTGGATTCGCGGATCACGACGTAATCCCCATTGGAACCGGGGATGGCTCCTTTGATCAGGATCAGGTTGTCGGATTCGCGCACCTGGATGACCAGGAGATTTTGCGCGGTGCGCCGCACCTGGCCCATGTGACCGGGCATTTTCATGCCGCGCATGACGGTGCCGGGGAACAGGCGTTGCCCGATCGCACCGGACCGGCGATGCCAGCCCTTGGCGCCGTGGGTCGAGTCGCCGCCGGCAAAAGCGTGCCGCCCGACCACACCTTCAAAGCCCCGGCCTTTGGTGTAGCCGATGGCGTCCACAAAGTCTCCGGGTGCGAACAACGTCGCGCCGACGACATCCCCGGGTTTCACTTCCTTGGTGAAGTCGCGAAACTCGAGGATCTTCTTAACGGCGACGCCGTTATGCTTTTTGATGTGACCGAGCAGAGCCTTGGTCAGGCGCTGTTCCTTCTGGTCGTTGAATCCGAGCTGCACGGCGTTGTAGCCGTCAGACTGCTGTGTCTTGCACTGCAGCACGCGGTTTGGTCCGGCGAGCACAATGGTCACCGGCGTCATTACGCCTTTGGCGTCATAAACGCGCGTCTGGCCGAGCTTTTTTCCAATAAGGCCGAGCATAAGTATCAAATTTTAATGGTGATATCGACGCCCGCCGGCAGGTTCAACTTCTTCAGTTCGTCCACCGTTTTGGCAGTGGGCTCGATGATGTCGATCAGCCGTTTGTGGGTGCGTTGTTCGAAGGTTTCCTGCGACTTCTTGTCGGAGTGCGGGGACCGTTGAACGGTAAAGCGCTCGACGCGAGTGGGAAGTGGGATGGGGCCGGCGACCCGGGCTCCTGTGCGCTTGACGGTGTCCGCGATGTCGCGGGCGGATTGGTCGATGACCCGGTGGTCATAGGCCTTCAGGCGAATGCGTATGCGTTGTCCAGCCATACAAAGAACAATTGTCTATTAATGGTTTACTAGTCCGCGGCCCCTTCCTGGGGAAACGGAGGGCGGAATATAACAAATACCACCCGTCGCGCAATAGGTTTTTTCAGAATTTTTGGTGCTCGAAATCGCGATTGGGACCATCGATCGGTCACCGAAGCGCAATTGCGCCCCGTCAAATCCCTGCAAATCCGGACTATTCGCCGCTCAGGCCTTTAATCCTTTGAGGTCTGGTTTGAACATCTCCTTGCGACGCATCATTTCTTCCCAGGTCACCGTGGTCTGCTGGTAGGCGGCTGAGCGGCCGAGAATGGTGGTGAGATTGCTCCGCACGCTGGCCGGCACCGTAGTATTGGAATAGTCACCCCTCGTGATATTGGAATGGAACGTCGCGATGTTAGTCACGGCTCCGTCCGTGTACAGATTTCCCACCGAACCGGAGTGGTAAAAATCTGTGGTCTTGATCATGACATTGCCAAAGTAGTGGGTGTCGAGGGTGCCGGAAAGGCCGAAAGCGCGGCACATGATATCGTCGTAGCCGAACCCGGACTGGTGCGAAGCGAAACTGACTTGGAGGTCGTTCGGGAAGGTGTAGATCACCGAGAAATGATCCCAGCAGTCGCCCAGGAAATCGCGAGTGCGACCGCCCATGCCCCAGGCTCGGATCGGGTTGGCATTGAGCATCCAGCACGCTACGTCCAGGGCGTGGATGTTCTGCTCGGTGATGATGTCGCCCGACAACAGCCGGCTGATGCCCCAGGCTTTGAGACGAGTTTCCGGGTCCTGCGGATTTTTGCGTAGCGTCGTATCCATGTGCTCCCAGGTGGGACCACAGTGGTAATTAGCCTCCAATGAAACCAGTTTGCCGAGTTCGCCGCGATGCAGGCGCGCGATCGCGTCCTGGTAGAGTGGGTTCGCTCGAGTTTGGAAGTCGACCAGGAAACATAGCTTTTTGGCAGTCGCCGTTTTGCCGCTCGCTTCCACGGTCAGGCATCCGGGGACGTCTACCGCGATCGGTTTCGCCAGGTAGACATGTTTCCCCGCCTGGACCGCGGCTGACGCGTGAATGGGGTGAAAATAGGGCGGTGTTTCAATGACCACCGCGTCGAGCTTCAGTTCCAGCAATTTCTGATACGCCGACAAGCCGGTGAACCGGCGACTTTCCGGCACTTGGAACTGCTTGCCGGCAACGTCCACGGGTTCCTGGAAATAATCTGCCAAAGCCACCAGGTTGTAGTTGCCGTTCTGACGAAACAAGTCGGCAATCCAGCGGCCCCGGCCACCGCATCCAATCAGGCCGATATCGATTTTCGAGTTCGCCTCCGCTCCGCCAACCAGTTCCGGGCGAATTAAATTTAGCGCCACCAGGGAGGCGCTGGTGCCCGCGAGGAAACGGCGGCGTGTGATCGTTGAAGGTGAAGGCGGGGAAGTTTTTGAAGCGGTCATATTTTAACCTTTGTTGGATGTTGATCCGGGCTTGAGAGCTAACCCCTCAGGCCTGTCCGTGCTGTAAATCAAACAGGTCGCCGCGGCGGTGTCAAACCCAGGTGGTTCAACGAACCAGAACAGGCCCGACCGCCTCGCGCCAGATGGCGTAACCTTTGGCGTTCATGTGCAGGCGATCGGCGACATAAATATCGGGCTTTGGCAAGCCGTCCGGGCCGAGCATCAAGGGGAATACGTTGATAAAATCCAGGTGGTGACTGCGGCAATATTCCGCAGCCAGACGATTCAGTTCCTTCACTTTTTCCACCTGCGCCCACCGGGCGCCGTTGGGCGCGCTGGCAATGTATCCGATCCGCGCGTGGGGTAATTGTTTCCGGATTTTTTCCACCAACGCCACAAAATCACCATAGACCAGCCGGGGATCTTTGCCGGCGTTAATATCGTTGCCGCCGGCGTAGATAATCACCTGTCTGGGATGATAGGGGAAAATGATGCGGTCCGCATAGTGAACCGAGTCGGCGAGTTGCGATCCGCCAAAACCGCGGTTGATCACCGGCAGGCCAGGGAAATCCGCGGAGAGCGACTTCCACAATCGAATACTCGAACTGCCGACGAAGACGATACCGCCCTGCGGCGCATGGTTGGTGGCATCCGAGGCCTGCAAACCGGCGATTTCCTTTTCCCACTTGGCAGGGTCATGGGTTGCCAATGTATTGGGAACCGCAGTCCGACAACCGGTCGCGACCAGGTTGAGCAGTAGTAAAGCGACTAGGCACGTCCAGATGCGCAGAGCGTGACGAAGGGATCGTCCGGCGCCGTCGAGGGTGCAAGTTGCGTGGGGTTGTGCTGAAACGGTTTTCATATGTCGTCGATTTTGGAGCATGCGGAGCGATGACGGCGTCGCCGAACGCTCAGCGAGTGGACCTTGAAATTGGCCCGCGCTCATCTTCCACGCAGAGATTGGTAATCGCGTGCGGCCTTAAAGGCAAGGCATCCTGCGGTGGTGTCGATCGAAATCTGGTCGCGCCAATCCCATTTGAGTGGACTTATGGGCGCGGTTCACCCGGTTCGGGGACTTTTGGGGACGCTGATGGTACTTTAGGTCTCGCTCGAAACGTGTAGCCGCATACCCATAATCCCGGGATGGAGAGAACCCCGAATCTGCCCCAGCGATACCAATCGGGGCTGACGGTCTGGCGACCCAGCAACCCCTCCGTCAGGTGTTCCGGCCACGCGCAGAACAGACCGATGGCGCAGAGTCCCAGACAGATTGTGCCTGCGATTCTTCGTGGCCACTTCTCTCGGGTGGCGCGAGCCAGGAGCCACGGGACGACCTGCAGCAACAGCGCCACCGACAGGAGAGCAAGGCTGAGGTAGTCCCATCGTGGGCTCCAATCCAGCAGGTTCCAATAAACCTCGAGGAGAGCCAGCAGTACGTAAAGGGTGATGGCCGTGAAGAGCCATCCCAGGGAGAGCAGGAGAGCGCGTTTCAATCGATCAAGCCGGGGCCGACGCGGGTGTTAACGGCGCGGGGGCAGGGGTGGGCTTGGGGGCGGCGGCCGCCTTGGCTTTGGCTTCGGCTTCCAGCCTGGCTTTCGCCTGAACCTTTTCCTTTTCCGCCTGGAGTCGGCCATCCACCTCGGCGGCCTCAGACGGATGAATCTTGTGAAAATACGAATTCGGGCGGGTCAAGTCCTGCTTGTTCAGCAGCAGGGAGCCAAAGCGGTCAGAGGAGCTCAGTTCGTATTCGACGTTCATCTTGATCGCATCGAAGGGGCAGACTTCGACGCAAATCTGGCAGCTCATGCAGACCGAGATATCAATATCAAAGACTTTCGGCTGGAATTGAAGTTTGCCGATGTAATCAGGTTTTTTGGCGGAGTCTTTGACGATGTAGATGCACTTGGGCGGGCATTCCTTTTCACATATTTGGCAGGCCACACAGCGCAGGCCCTGGACGGGATCGGTCCCGTCAAAAACCAGGAAGGGAAAATTGCGCATCGCCTCGATTTGCGGCAGGCGTTGCTCCGGGTATTGGACGGTGACCAGACGATCCTCGCTCGCGTAACTTCCGAAGAAGTTCCGCGCGGTCTCGCCCATGCCTTTTAGTATACCTTTGCCTAGCATTTTGATGTTGCTTAAACCGGCCTCGAACGCGGGGCACGCTTCAGCGGTCCACCTCGCCTAAGACTATATCCACACTACCCAGAATGATCACGACATCGGCCACGTGGTGTCCCAGGCACAAATCCTCCAGCACGGTGAGATTGATGAGGCTGGGAGGTCGCACCCGGTAGCGATAAGGGTTCGGTGAACCATCACTGATCAGGAAAAAGCCCAATTCGCCTTTGGGCCCCTCAAGGCGCGCATAAGCTTCACCCGGCTTTGGCCGGAACCCGCGAATTTTGGCTTTCGGATCGATGATCGGGCCGTCTGGAATGTCCCGCAAGGCCTGCTCCAGGATTTTGAGCGACTCGCGCATTTCGAGCACGCGCATCATGTAACGGTCGTAGACATCCCCATGATCTCCCAGCGGAATCCGGAAGGAAAACCGGGGGTAGATGCCATAGGGGTCGGCTTTGCGCAGGTCGTAATTCACGCCGCTGGCACGCAATCCCGGACCGGTGATACTGGCGTTGATGGCCAGTTCGCGCGGCAGCACCCCGACGCCTTGGGTGCGCGACATCAGTATTTCGTTTCCGGTCAGGAGGGCCTCGAATTCATCAAGGAATCGCGGGAAGCCGGCCACCAGCGCGCGCGCGCGCTCCAGCCACCCCGGCGGCAGGTCGCACCGGCATCCGCCGAACCGCATGTAATTGCACATCATGCGGGCGCCGGTCAGCGCTTCAAACAAGTCGAGAATCTTCTCGCGCTCGCGGAAGGCGTACATGAGCGGCGTGCCGCTGGCGCCCATATCCTGCAGGAGAAAGCCGCCCAGGCACGCGTGATTTTGAAGGCGCGTTAGTTCCGCGAGAATGACGCGGATGTATTCCGCGCGTTCCGGGACTTGTAGGCCGGCGAGTCGCTCCACCGCGAGGGCGTAAGCCCAGTTATTGGTCAGAGAACAAAAATAATCAAGCCGGTCGGTATAGGGCATCGAGGCTAGATACGTGGTGCTCTCCCCGATCTTTTCGTGATTTCGATGCAGGTAGCCGAAGACGGGTTTCAGTTTGACCACCCGTTCGCCGTCCAGCATCACGTCCATGCGGAAGACGCCGTGCGTGGAGGGATGTTGCGGCCCCATCGAGATCTCGAGCATGCGGCCATCGCCCTCGGCTTGCGGTCGAAGTTCATAAGTCGGTCGCCGCCAGGCAGGAGGCGAGGCAGTATCGGTATGCGTGTGGGAAGAATCCGGGCCCGTCATGTCCTGGGAAGATAATGTTGCCGGGCGCGCTCCAGCACTTCGTCGTGGGGCGTCGGTTCGTATTCGTAGTCGTCCGGTTCCACGTAGTCTTTGCGCATGGGATGGTCCGCGAAGCTGTCCCACATCAGGATGCGGCGCAGGTCTGGGTGGCCTTCAAAACGGATGCCGTAGAGATCGAAGATCTCACGCTCCTGGAACTCCGCTCCGCGCCACAAAGGAGTTAGGGAGGGAAGCACCGTGCCTTTGGCCCGATCGGAGGTGCGCAAGCGCAGGATGACTGGCCCGTGCTTGAGTTCCATCGAGTAGAGGTGATAAATCGCCTCGAGGTAACCGGGCACCCGCTTTTCCGTGGTTTCCTCAATTTCCCGTTCCACCCCGTCAATGACGCGGCGACTGCGCGATTTTTCCTGGAGGACCTGTTCGAGCCAATCCACTCCGGTGACATTGGAAAGGTAGTCCAGCCGCAGTTGCGGATCCTGTTGGAGAAAACGCGCGACTTCCAGCGCATGCTCGTTGTCCACTAGGATGGAATGCTGGGCGCAGGGACTGCCGTTTTGAATCACGGTCAGGCTTGCTCCGGGCACGGCCAGCTCCACTCGGGTTTTGATCTGCTCCAAGGTTTCCATCAGCTTTCCCTCGCTAACCTGGGGGGTGTCCAGACCTCTGGATTGTGGGGAGGCTGCAGATCATGAGCACCAAACTCCGGGACGGGAAAGGCCCCGGGGGCGTCGGCACGCAGGTGGCGCGGGCGCTGCTCACCGGTAAGGGCCTGCGCGGCGATTTTTTCCTGGAGGGTCATAAACGCGTGCAGAAGCGCCTCTGGCCGCGGGGGGCAGCCCGGTATGTGGACGTCTACGGGTAGATAGCGGTCGATGCCTTTCAGCACGTTGTACCCTTGCTTGAACGGTCCGCCGGAAATGGCGCAAGCCCCCATGGCGATTACGTATTTGGGCTCGGCCATTTGGTTATAGAGGCGGACCACCTGCGGCGCCATTTTCTTGGTGACCGTGCCAGCCACAATCATTAAATCAGCCTGGCGGGGTGACGGGCGAAAGACTTCGGCGCCAAACCTCGCGAGATCATGCCGTGCCATGGAGGTCGCGATCATTTCGATGGCGCAGCAGGCCAGGCCGAATCCGAGGGGCCACAGGGAATTCTTCCGTCCCCAGTTATAAAGTTCTTCCAGGGTGGTGACGAAGATGCCCTGGCGGCTGAGTTCGTTGCGCAGGTGTTCGTCCATGATGATTAATTCGGGGAGCGGTGGTGTGGAGTCATTTCCAGCTCAGCACGCCTTTATTCCAGGCCCAGACCACCCCTTCCACCAATAGGAGCAGGAAAATCAGCATCGCCACCACGGCGCCCGTTGGGAGCCTTGAAAACGAAACGGCGAACGGCAGGAGGAAAAGGGTTTCCACATCCAACACCAGAAAGATGACGGCATAGAGATAGTATTCGGAGCGGAATCGCACCCAGGCTTCCCCCCGGGATTCCAGCCCGCACTCATACGCTGCGCTCTTGTCGGTGCCGGGTTTGGGCGGGGAAAATACCCGGGCCCACACCCAAGCCAAGGCCAAGGGGGTGAGTGCGAACAGCGCTGCCGCTGCAGCCAGCAGGGCCAAAAACCTGTATGGACCCAACTCAGGCGTCATGATGGAAATCGTTAAACATCTGTATTAGGCACCGTACCAGCGTAAACCATTGCCGTCAAGATGACCGCGGGGATCGAGCAACGCCTGGCGTCGGCCACGTCCTGGCGGTTTCAACCGCCCCGGTTTTGCTTGCAGTCCACGCTGGCGCGCCTAGTCTTGGAACCAGGCCCGGGGAATCCAATCAGCCTCGGCGCATGGAAGGAAACTATGGCTCTCATCAACTGTCCTGATTGTGGCAAACAGGTCTCAGACGCGGCTCATGCCTGCCCGCAATGCGGTTACCCGGTGGCGGAGAGGTTGGCGGCGGAACCGAAAGCCGGGGCGGGATCCGGCGTTGCGAAGCCGGCCGTCGGTTTGGGCGAGTTGTTGGCGGAGGTGCGGCCCTCTTGGTGGGGGTATTTTTGGCACCTGTTCTTTTTCTTCCTGATTGTCCCACCGTTCATTGCCTACTTCCGCAGAGCGGCAACGGTGCTGCGCATCTATCCCCAGCGTATTACGCTTGAACGCGGCCTTTTTTCGAAATGTTACCTGGACTACAATCCTCGCGACATTCGCTCCATCGATGTGGATCAGAACTTCATGCAACGACTGGTAGGAATCGGCGACCTGACTCTTTCGACTGCGGCGACAGTGGAGGCGTCCGAGGAAATCCGATGCATTCCGGATCCGAAAGCGATCCGGGACCTGATCCTGGCGCAGCGCGGCACGGCTTGAGGTAACTCTGGCCTGGACCGCTCTAGCTTTTACATTCTCGGCGCTGGTTTTTGTTGGGCCATCTTCCTGGCCATGTCCGCCTCGAATTTCGCGTAATTCTTGTGGTCCACGCCGAACTGGTTGTACATGTAGTTCGAGTCCTGATATTTCCAATGCTGGCCGATGTCATGGTAATTCAGGTAAGTCGTCGCGCCGAGGGCCAGCGCGGCGAGGGTCACCAGTCGGGGAGAGAGTTGGAAGCGTGGTTTACGCGGTGTAGGTGCCCGAGGCGGTGTCGCCGCCGCGGCCGGTCCAGTTGGTGTGGAAGAACTGCCCGCGAGGTTGATCGACGCGCTCATAAGTGTGAGCGCCGAAGTAATCCCGCTGGGCCTGCAGGAGGTTGGCGGGGAGGCGTTCGCTGCGGTAGCCATCATAGAAGGCCAGTGCGGTGCCGAGGGCTGGAACCGGGATGCCCTTTTTGGCGGCGGTGGCCACGACGTTACGCCAGGACCGGTGGGAAGCGTTCAGTGCCTTGCGGAAGAACGGGTCCAGCATCAGATTCTGCAGCCGCGGGTTTTTGTCGAAAGCTTCTTTGATTCGGCCAAGGAACACGCTGCGGATGATGCAACCGCCGCGCCACATGAGCGCGATACCGCCGTAGTTGAGGTTCCACTGGTTTTGTTCAGCCGCCGCCCGCATCAGCATGTAACCCTGGGCGTAGGAGACGATTTTGGAGGCGTATAAGGCGCGGCGAATATCCTCGATGATTTTGGTGCGATCGCCCTTGATGGCCGGGTTCGGGCCGCGGAGCCGGGCGCTGGCAGCCACGCGCTGGTCCTTGAAAGCTGAAATCATGCGGGCGTAGACTGCTTCAGCAATGAGGGTAATGGGAATTCCCAGTTCCTGGGAGGACATAACGGTCCATTTCCCGGTGCCTTTCTGGCCTGCGGTATCCAGGATTTTGTCCACGAGCGGCTGGCCGTCGGTGTCCTTGAACGCGAGGATGTCGCGGGTGATTTCGATCAGGTAGGAATTGAGTTCGCCTTCCTGCCATTGGGCGAAGACCTGGTGCATTTCGTCCGCGGACATGCCCAACCCGGCTTTCATGAGGTTGTAGGCTTCGCAGATGAGCTGCATGTCGCCGTATTCGATGCCGTTGTGGACCATTTTAACGTAATGGCCGGCGCCGTTTTCGCCTACCCAATCGCAACACGGAGCACCGTTTTCGACTTTGGCGGCAACGGCCTGGAAGATTTCTTTGACGTGGGGCCAGGCGGCGGGCGAGCCGCCGGGCATAATGCTGGGTCCGCGGCGTGCGCCCTCTTCACCTCCGGAAACCCCGGTGCCAATATAGAGCAGGCCTTTGCTTTCGACGTATTTGGTGCGGCGCATGGTGTCTTCGAACAGGGAATTGCCGCCATCGATAATGATGTCGCCGGGTTCCAGATGCGGGAGCAGGTGCTCGATGAATTCGTCGACCGGCGCGCCGGCTTTGACCATGAGCATGACGCGGCGGGGGCGTTTTAGCAGCCGGGCCATTTCTTCGAACGAATGTGCGCCCAGCACTTTCGTGCCCTTGGCTTCCTTGGCGAGAAACTCGTCCACTTTGGCGATCGTCCGGTTGAAGGCCACCACGGTGTAGCCGTGGTCGTTCATATTCAAAATCAGGTTCTGGCCCATGACCGCCAGGCCAATAACGGCGATATCAGCATTTGGTTCCATATTTCGTTTTGCTTTCCTTAACGCGGGAACGATACAAAAAACCTCATGTCACGCTAGGAAAAACCAGTTTGCATTTCTCCTGGGAAGAGGCTTAGCTCTGGGGCATGTCAAATCAGACCCCAACCAATGTACGGCGCCGTGCCGCCGCGATTTCTGATCGTCACTCCCTCTCGCGCCGCGCGTTTCTGCGGCGCAGCGCCCTGGCGGCCGGGGTGGCGGCGTTTCCGACGATAATTCCCGGCTCGGCCTTGGGTTTGAATGGAGCTGTGCCGCCCAGCGAGCGCATCGTGCTCGGCGGACTGGGGATCGGGGGGCGTGGCACTGGTGTGTTGGGCTGGATGCTGCCGGAAAAAGATGTGCAATTTGTGGCGGTGTGTGACGCGAAGAAGAGCCAGCGCGAAGCCATCAAGCGCATGGTGGATGGACGTTACGGCAACAACGATTGCGCCACCTACCGGGATATCCGGGAATTCCTGGCCTTGCGGACGGACATCGACGCCCTGTTGATCGCGACAGGTGATCGCTGGCACGCGCTGGCGTCGATTATGGCGATGCGCGCCGGCAAAGACGTGTATTCGGAAAAGCCCTCGGCCATGACCATCGCCGAGGGACGCGCCGTGGTGGAGACGGCGAAACGCTATGGCCGGGTGTATCAGACCGGCACGCAACGGCTGAGTGAGGACAATTTTACTTTTGCGAACGAGCTGCTGCGCAAAGGCCGCTTGGGCCGGGTGCACACGGTGCGAGCGCACATCGCGCCCTGGGACGCGGCCGAGTTGCGGCACGACTGGCTGCCGGCGGAGCCAGAACCGTCCAAAGACGAGGTGGATTGGGATCAGTGGCTGGGGCCGTGTCCGTGGCGCCCTTATAACTCGGCTTACGCGCGGGGTGGATGGCGTGGATTTTATGATTTTCATACCAGTTGCATCGGGGAATGGGGCGCGCACACGTTCGCGCAATGCCAGGTGGCGATTGGCGCATCCGAGACTGCGGCGATCGATTACGGTTATGTGAAGAATGAATCCGGCGACGGCATGGAAACGCGCTTTGCCAATGGCATTCGCATGATCCTGCAGCGCGATGGGTGGCACGGGTCTTGTGGCGTAAAGTATGAAGGCACCGAAGGCTGGGTGGCGGTGGCTGACGGTTACCCCAAGCCGGAAGTCTCCTCGCCCGAATGGTTGCGGGATTTTTCAAAGATCGTTAATGATTATATGGCTCGGACGCAGCGGCCCATGAGCCATGTGCGCGACTTTTTCAACTGCATCAAGACCCGTCGGCAAACCATGGCGCACCCGGAAATGATGCATCGCTCGATGTCCACCGTGCATGCCGCCAACATTTGCATGTGGCTCAAACGCGATATGAAATACGATCCGGTGAAGGAGGAGTTCGTGAAGGACCCCGAGGCCAACCGGTTGCGATCGCGGGCCATGCGGGCGCCGTGGATTATCTGAGACTCAACACTTACTCGCGAGACCTATGAAACTATTCGCTATTTCGACCTCCGCCCTGCTGGCGGCGTTGATGCTTTGCCTGCCTTCCGCGAAGGCGCAGATTCCGCCGGGAACAAACACCGCCACCGAAGCAAAATCCCTGGCGGTTTTGAATTCAGGCGCCGGTTTGAAGGAGAAAATGGATGCCTGCCGTGAATTAAGTCGCGTGGGGACCGAGGCGTCCGTGCCGGCGCTGGCTGGGTTGTTGGGAGACGACCAACTTTCGCACAGCGCTCGCTACGCTTTGGAAACCATTCCGGGGAAGGCGGTGGACCAGGCCTTGCGCCAAGCGCTCAAGACGACCCAGGGCCGCAATCTCGTGGGAGTGATCGGGAGCGTCGGTGTGCGCCGTGATGAAGGTGCCGTGCCGACCTTAAAAGCACTGTTGAAATCGCCGGACCCGGATGCCGCTCAGGCAGCCGCGCGCGCCCTGGGTAGAATTGGCGGCAGCGCGGCCGTATCCGCCTTGGAAGCCGCTTATCCCGGCACAGCGTCTGCCAATCGTCCGGCGTTTTGGGAGGGATTATTGCGCTGCGGGGACGATTTCCTGGTTACGAAAAAGGAAAGCAAAGCCCAGGCCGTTTATGAATGGCTGGGCAAGGTGGATGGACCGCCGCAGCTCAAGACCGCGGTGCTGCGCGGGCGGGTGCGCAGCCAGCCTAAAATCGCGGCCCAAACCCTGGGCAGCGCGCTGGCCAGCGCCAATTACGTCGAGTTTGCCGCCGCCTGCCGTTTCTCGCACGAAATCACCAACAACGAGGTGACGTCGGCTTTGCTGGCGGCCTTGTCAAAAGCTTCGGGAGACCGGCAAGTTTTGCTGGTGCAGACGCTGGGAATGCGGCGCGCTCCGGAGGCTGTGGGTCCGGTGGGAGCGTTGGCGGCACGGGCCGAAAATCGTGAAGCCCGGCTCGCGGCCATTCGGGCGCTGGGACAGATCGGATCGCCTTCCGCACTTCCGTTCCTGGCGGCGTTTATCACCGAGGCGGACGCGGACTTGGCACGGGCGGCGCGGGAAGCTCTGGCCGCTTCGCCGTGGCCGGAGGCGGACGGTATGATCCTGAAGATGCTGGCTGACAAGAATTCCGACGTGGTGAACCTGGGTCTTGAGTTGGCCGCACGCCGGCGTTTGATGAGCGCCTATCCTGAAGTGTTGCGGATTGTGCGTGGTCCGGACGCCGGCCTGCGTGTTTCCGCGATCAAGAAAATGGCGGAGTTGGCGCCGCCGGACGACGCCTCGGAGCCCATCAAGCTTTTCCTTCAAACCACCGCTCCGGCCGAGTTGGAAGCCCTAGAGCAGACTTTGACGACGCTAAGTTTGAGAGCCAAAGACCGGGAGGCGGCGGCAGCGCTGGTCTCGGGCGCCTGGACCCTGGCGGGCGTTCCGCAACAGAAATCCATGCTAAACATCCTGGCGGCAATTGGCGGAACGAATGCCTTAAACGCGGTGCGCGCCGCGGTGGGCAGCACCACGCCTGAAGTGCATTCGGCGGCGATTCGCGCCCTGGGTTCCTGGAGCACGCTGGATGCGGCTCCGGATCTCCTCAAACTCGCGGGTTCCTCGACGGATGCCACCGAGAGAATGTTGTGTCTGCGCAGCTTCATGAAACTGGTGACTGATTCCGACTTGAAACCCGAGCAACTTCTCGAGTGGTGCAGCCAGGCTCAACCCCTGGCGCAGCAACCGGAAGAAAAGAAGCTGCTGCTCTCCGTGTTGGGAGGTGTGAACTCACCAAAGGCACTGGAATTGGTCCGACCGCATCTTGCGGACGCCGCAGTGGCCGAGGAAGCCCAAAACGCAGTTTTGCGCGTGGCGGAAAAAGCCGTCCAGGCCAAAGACTTTAGCGCGGCGGCTGGATTAGTCATTCCCTGCCTGGAGCAAGTAATCCGGGAAACGAGCAACGCTTCGGTGAAGACGCGTGCCGAACAGTTGCTGGCCCAGGCCCAGGCCAAAGCGGCCCAGAAATAAGGCAGCGGAGCGATCAAGCCGGACTTAAGGCGCGGTCCAAAAGCGCCTTTTGTTCCGGCGAGAATTTGAGTCGAAGCGCGGCCTGTTGTCCGGCGGTGCTCATTTTGCCCCACGCTTTACGCAAGGCGTTGATCATGGTCTCGGGATCCGTCTTGCTCGAAAGCTCAGCCAGCTGACGTTCCAGGAAAACCAGGCACAAGGCATCTTCGAGCGTGCGGCCTTCGAGATCAGTCGTGATGTTCTTCTTCAGGATGAGCTCTTGCACGCGGTTGATGGTGACCTCGGGATAGCCGACGGATAACAAAATCTCTCCTGCTGCCTGCGCGTGGAGCCGTTTGAGCTTCTCGCGCCACTGCAAGTAACCCGGCCGCGTTCGGGGAAAGCTGTCTCGGGGAATTTCCCAGCGGCGCAGGTGCTGCGCGCGGGCCGCCAGCAGTAATTCCTCCGACGCCTCCGGCTGCAGGCGCAGCACCCATTCGGTGAGCCACCGGGCATATGCCAGTTCGTGCGGGCAGGACTGACCCTCTAACGGCAGCCGATTCGGATCCTTCTCATGCTCCGCATCCAAACGGCGGATCGCCTCCGCGTAACGGGGTGACAACGGTCGGACAGAGGAATTCTCTTTGCTGGACACGATTGTTTTATCGCAAAGGTGTCGTATGCTTTCAAGGGCGTTCTGACACCATGGATGGGCGGACGCGAGACATATGACCAACGCGATTTTTAGCGGGCCGCCGTCACCCGAGGAATTTCAACGGCACATCACGGAACTGCTGCGGCAGCGCATGAATGCCGAAAGCGGTTCGGCCTTTGCCACTGGAGAGACCCAGGCGGCGCAAGGCCAGGCAACCGCGGCGGGTCACGACCCCAAGGCATTCGAATTCAAGTATAAGCCCAAAGAGGTAAAGCAGTATCTAGATCGTTTCGTTATCAAGCAGGAGGACGCCAAGAAGGTTCTGAGCGTGGCTTTGTGCGACCATTACCATCATGTGCGACTAGCGCTCGAGGGCCGCGAATGTCCCAATTATGCCAAGCAGAACATCATCCTGGTCGGGCCAACCGGGGTGGGCAAAACCTTCCTGATTCGCAAGGCGGCGGATTTGATTGGCGTGCCCTTCGCCAAAGCCGACGCAACGAAGTTCTCGGAGACCGGCTATGTCGGGGCGGACGTTGAAGACATGGTGCGGGATTTATTGAAACTGGCCGATGGTGATGTGACCCGCGCCCAGTATGGCATCATTTACATCGACGAGATCGACAAGATCGCCGCGGCGAACAATCTGACCGGCCGGGATGTGAGCGGGCGGGGGGTGCAGACGAACCTGTTGAAATTGATGGAAGAAACCGAGGTGCCAGCGCGTTCGACTAATGATATCGCGGGCCAGATCCAGGCGATGATGGACTTTACCCAACGCGGGCGGAAGAGCCCGAGCACCATCAACACCAAACACATCTTGTTCATCGTAAGCGGGGCGTTTGGCGGGTTGGAGGCGATCGTGCGCAAGCGACTGCGCGAGGCGTCGATTGGGTTCGCTTCGCGGGAGTCGCACCCGGCCGCCACGGAACAATTGCTGGCCGAGGCGCAAACGAAGGATTTCATTGAGTTCGGATTTGAGCCGGAATTCATCGGGCGGCTGCCCGTGCGTGTGGTGTGCCAGTCGCTGCAGGTTGAGGACCTTTTTGAAATCCTCAAGAGTTCCGAGGGGAGCATCATTCGTCAGTATGAGCAGGATTTTTCCGCTTATGGCATCGAGGTGCTGTTTTCCGATGAAGGTCTGCGCCGGATTGCGGCGAAGGCGGCGGAGGAACAAACCGGGGCGCGCGGCTTGATGACGGTATGTGAGCGGGTGTTTCGCGACATCAAGTTCGAGCTGCCTTCGTCGAATGTGCGGCGGTTTGTGGTAACGCGGGAGGCGGTGGACCATCCCGCTGCAGAACTGCAACGATTGTTGGGCGATCCACGCCGGGAAGAGCGTTTGATCGCGCGGGGCCTGGTCGAGGAGTTTGCGCGGCGCTTTCAGGAAAATCACGGGATGAAAATCGTCTTCAGCGACGCCGCGGCGGATTGGCTGGTCAGCGAGGGGCTGAACCGGGGGGAGTCGGTGCGGGACCTTTGCGCGAAACGGTTTAAAGATTTCCATTTTGGGCTGAAGTTAATCGCCCAGAATTCGGGCCGAACGGAGTTTCTGCTGGATGCCGCTGCCGTCGAGCATCCAGACCAGGCCTTGAGCGAATGGGTAGTGGCGAGCTATCGGACGGAAGCTCAAAAAACTCCGTAGCGAAAAGAAGCCGGGGCTGGCAGACTGCCGGGCAATGGCTCGGGGTCAAAGCGCCAAACGCAAGCAGCCTGCCGGCGAAGCCGCGGCACTGCCGGCGGCAAATCCGCCGGTTCGCTTGGCTTTGTGGCTGGGCTTGATACTGCTGGCGACCGTCTGGATGTATGCCCCGGGGTATCACCATGAGTTCGTCAATTACGACGACCCGGATTACGTCACCGCCAACAGCCACGTCAACACGGGTCTGACCTGGGAGAACCTGCGTTGGGCTTTTACGACCGGACATGTTAGCAACTGGCATCCGGTGACTTGGTTGACACACCAGTTGGACTGTACCTGGTTTGGGATGTCCCCTGGTGGCCCGCACCTCGTGAACCTTGGTTATCACCTGTTCAACACGGTCCTCCTGTTCCTGACTCTGCGAGCATTCACTGGGGCGCGGGGGCGTTCGCTGGTGGTTACAGGCCTCTTCGCTTTGCATCCGCTGCACGTCGAGTCGGTGGCCTGGATTTCCGAACGCAAAGATGTGCTGAGCGCCACTTTCTTCTTCCTGACCCTGTTAAGCTACTGGAAATACACAAGGGACACCGGGTCGCGCGGCTCCAAGGCGGTTTGGTATGCTGCGGCCCTGGCGGCTTTTGTTTTGGGCCTGATGAGCAAACCGATGCTGGTCACGGTGCCGTTTTTACTGTTGTTACTGGATTTTTGGCCGTTGCGGCGGCTGGATTTCTCCACCCCGACCTGGAGACGGCAGGCGCCGTGGTTGCTTCTGGAAAAGGTGCCATTTATCGCCCTGAGCGCCGCCTCGTGCGTGGCCACGTTTTTGGTGCAACGAGAGGGCGGCGCGGTTTCGATCAGCCTCGCGCTGGGGGCCCGTCTGGGCAACGCGGTGGTCGCTTGTCTTCGGTATCTTGGCAAGATGGTTTGGCCGTTGGACCTTGCCGTGCTTTATCCGCACCCGGGGTACTGGCCGGTCTGGGCGGTCACTATTTCCGCCGCCGTGGTAATCGGGGTATCAATCGGGGCGGTTTATTGTTGGCGGGAGCGTCCGTGGTTTCTGGCGGGTTGGTGCTGGTTTTTGGGCATGCTGGTGCCGGTGGTGGGCATTGTGCAGGTGGGCATCCAATCAATGGCTGACCGTTACACTTACCTGCCGATGATTGGGCTGTTCGTCGCGATCGTTTGGGGAACTGGAGAGGCGCTCGCGCGCAACCAGGCCCCGCCGCGTGCCGGGTTCGTGCTCGCAGGGTTAGTGCTTCTGGTGTGTGCGGGGTTGGGGCGCGCCCAGGTGGGGGTATGGAGGAACTCGGAGACCTTGTTCCTACGCGCGGTCCAGGTGACGCCCGACAATTATCTCGCTTACAACAACCTGGGCTTTTACTACTCCGGCCAGGGTCGGATTGCGGAGGCGATGGCGCAGTATCAGAAATCGCTGGACATCAATCCGCAATATGCGGACGCGCTGAACAATATGGGTCACGCGTTAGCCGGCCAGAGACGGCACGCCGAGGCGATCCCCTATTACGAAAAAGCCTTGCGAGCGGAGCCGGGCAACCCGGAAGTGCGGAACAACTACGGCAACTCGCTCTCTGAATTATCCCGCGTCGACGAGGCCATCGCCCAATACCGGTTGGTGTTGGCGAAGAATGCGCAGCACGCCGATGCCAACAATAATCTGGGGATCGCGCTGGCGATGCAGGGACGGCTGGAAGAGGCGGTGGGCTATTTCCGGACCGCCATCGCGAGCAAACGGAATTATGCCAGCGCCCATTCCAACCTTGGCAATGCTCTGGCCGCATTGAAAAAACTGGATGAAGCGATTGAGCAATATCAAGTGTGCCTGAGTTTGAATCCGAAGGACCCGCAGGCGCAGAATAACCTGGCCAATGTCCTGGTGGAGCAGGGGAAGGTGCAAGAGGCCGTGGGGCATTACGAGGAGGCAATCCGACTCAACCCGGACAATCCCGAAGCCCATTACAACCTTGGGCTTTCGCTGCGCCGGTTGAATCGGCGCGAAGAAGCCACCCGCCATTTGCGGGAAGCATTGCGACTTCGGCCCGGATATGTTGATGCGCAACGGGCGTTGGGGGAACGAGGCGCGCCGCAGGGCGGGCGGAGCGGTGCGGGAAAAGTTTTGCGTGACTAATGGAGCCCTACCTGCCTATTAATGTCCGCAGTCTTAAGAACAAACGAGAATTTCTGCCACATGCAAACACGTTTCGATTTGACGCAGTCCGACATCCCGAAAAACTGGTATAACCTGCTGACGGATTTTCCGGAGCCGGTGCCCCCGCCGCTGCATCCGGGCACGAAGCAACCGGTGCCGCCGGAGGCGTTGCAGGCGATTTTCCCGGACAACTTGATTCAACAGGAGATGTCGTCGGAACGTTGGGTGGAGATCCCGGAGCCGGTGCGGGAGATTTATGCGCTGTGGCGGCCGACGCCGCTGCTGCGAGCGGTGCGTCTCGAGCGCGCGCTAAAGAGCCCGGCGCACATTTACTATAAGTACGAGGGCGTGAGCCCGGCTGGAAGCCACAAAGTTAATACCTCCGTGCCCCAGGCGTTCTTCAACAAGGAAGCGGGCACGAAACGACTGGCCACCGAGACCGGGGCCGGACAATGGGGCTCCTCGCTGGGTATGGCGTGCAAGCTCTTTGGCCTGGAATGCAACGTTTACATGGTCAAAGTCAGCTACCAGCACAAGCCTTACCGCCGGATGCTGATGCACACCTGGGGGGCGACCGTGCATGCGAGCCCGAGCGACCAGACCCAGTTCGGGCGGAAACTCCTCGCCGAAGATCCTCATTGCCCCGGCAGTTTGGGCATCGCCATCAGCGAAGCCATCGAGGACACCGTCACGCATCCGAACACCAAGTATTCTCTGGGCAGCGTGTTGAACCATGTCTGCCTGCATCAAACCGTGATCGGCGAGGAGACCATCAAGCAGATGGAAATGGCCGGTGAAGAACCGGACGTGATCTTTGGCTGCTGCGGGGGCGGGAGCAATTTTGCCGGGTTGACCTTCCCGTTTATCCGCAAGAAGATCAAAGAAGGCAAGAAATACCGGATCGTTGGTGTGGAACCATCCGCTTGTCCGTCGTTGACGAAAGGGGAGCTGAAATATGATTTCGGAGATACGGCCGAGACGACGCCGCTGATGATGATGTATACGCTGGGCCACCAGTTCATGCCCCCGGCCATCCATGCCGGTGGCCTGCGCTATCACGGCATGTCACCGATGGTCAGCCACGCGCTAAAATTGGGGTTGATCGAAGCGGAGGCTTATCATCAAACCAAGGTGTTTGAAGCGGCTACCCTGTTCGCGCAGTCTGAAGGCATTGTGCCGGCGCCGGAGTCCGCCCACGCCATCGCGGCGGTGGTGGACGAGGCCATCAAGGCTCGCGAGCACGGGCAGAAGAAGGTGCTGCTCTTCAATTTGTCCGGGCACGGCCTGCTCGACCTCAGCGCTTACGAAACTTACCTGACCGGAAAGCTCACAGACGTTTAACCTCAACCACAACAACTAAGTCATCATCATGAAGAACTCTCAACTGATTCTGGGCGGCCTGCTGGCCGCGGGCGTGACGCTCGCCGGCACAGTGCAAGCCCAGACCATCACCGCCGGGCATTATCCCGCCGGGGCTGAAGGTATCAAAGGTGCCTCCTTGCCGCCGCCGGGGCTGTACGTCCGGGATTACAACTTTTACTACACGGCCGATCGTTTCAACGATGCCCCGGTGGAATTCGACATCAACGCCTACATTAACGCGCCCCGCCTGGTCTGGATGACCGACAAGAAGATTTTCGGCGCCAGCTACGGTCTGGATTTGATCGTGCCGTTTGGTTACATGGATTGGAAAGTGAACGGCGACCAGCGCCACTTTTTTGGGCTGGGGGACGTGGAATTTGAGCCGCTGCTGCTCTCCTGGAACGTGGGTCAGTTCGACATTTCCGTGGGCGCCGCAGTGTGGGCGCCGACGGGAGATTTCAGTCCCGATCGACCGGATATGATCGCGAAGGGATGCTGGTCGGAAATGCTGACGCTGGGCGGCACGTGGTATATCGACAAGAGCCGGAGCTGGGCGCTGTCGCTTCTGAGCCGTTATGAGTTCCTCCAGGAACAGCGGGACACCCACATTACCCCGGGCCAGGCCCTGACCGTGGAGTGGGGCTTGAGCAAGTCAATCTCCAAAGGGATCGACGTCGGTTGCATTGGATATTATCAGCAACAAACCACGCATGACAGTGGCGACGGCGCTTCCAACATGCTCGACCGCGTGATCGGCGTCGGCCCGGAAATCAGCGTTTTCTGGGCGAAGTGGGCTTTGTTTACCTCGCTGCGCTGCAGTTTCGAACTGGCGGCGCGGGACCGTCCCGAAGGCGAGCGCATCACTTTGACGATTACCAAGCGCCTGTAACCAACGCCCGCTGACTGTCCGCTTTATGGGCGGACGCAGTTCCAGATTTCACCCCTCGTTCCGCTCGGTCGGGACGAGGGGCTTTTTGTCCAGTTTTTCCCTTGCTAATGGAGAGGATTCCAACCACAGATGAGGGCATGGATCCACGATCGACTATTTTTGGGCAAATGCTGTGCAGATGCCTGGCGATTGCCGGCCTGTTCTGTTTGGTGGCAGTATCCGCGATCGCCGCGCCCCTGGATTTGACCCATGCGACCATCGTGGTACGCCCCGGTCCGTTGCCTCCGGCGGAACAGACAGCGGCACGCGTGTTGGCGGAGGAAGTCAAGGCGCGCACGGGGCTGAATTGGCCGATAACCGAGCGCTGGCCGAAAAGAGGCGTGGTAATCGCGATTACTTCTGGTGCGACACCTGAGGCGTGGCCCAGGTTTCTTAAGCCCAGACCCGGGCAGGATTTGCCGGAGCAGCGGCCGGAGGGTTATCGGCTCAAGGTCGACGAAACGACGTCCTCGGGGGAAGTGGTATGGATTCAGGGCGCTGACGCGCGCGGAGCGCTATTCGGCGTGGGGCAGTTTCTGCGGTCCTTCAGTTGGGGTAAACGATCGGCGTTGATCGCCCGGGGTTTAGATCTTGCCACCGCCCCGGTCCAGCGCATCCGTGGTCATCAACTGGGCTATCGCCACACCGCGAACTCCTATGATGGCTGGGATGATAAGCAATTTGAACAATATATCCGGGAGCTGGTCTTGTTTGGGGCGAACAGCATCGAAGGTATTCCCTTTCAGGACGAACGAAAAAGTCCGGTCATGCCGATCCCGCGCCCGGTGATGAACCGGCGCTTGAGCGAAATCTGCGCACGTTATGATCTGGATTATTGGATTTGGTCACCCGCCACCTTTGATCTCAAAGATGCCGCCAAACGCGCCGCCTTGCTGCAGGAGCATGAAGATTTGTTCCGGGATTGCCCGCGGTTGGATGGGGTGTTTTTCCCCGGGGGCGATCCCGGAGACAATGCACCCGACCTGGTGATTCCGTTCCTGGAGGATTTGGCAAAAATACTCGCCCGGTATCATCCCCGGGCCCGGGTATGGCTTTCGATGCAGGGATTTGAGCCGCCGCAAGTCGAGGCGGTGCATGCCTGGATTGACGCGAAGCTGCCGGACTGGCTGGGCGGTTTGGTGGCCGGGCCGAGCAGCCCGCCGATCCCGGAAACCAGGGCCCGCCTGCCGCAGCGCTACGGTTTGCGGGATTATCCCGATCTTACGCACAACGTTCGTTGCCAGTTTCCCGTGGCCTGGTGGGACCAGGCGTTCGCGTTGACGCTCGGACGTGAGGCCGCCAATCCACGGCCCCAGTTTTTCAAACTCATCCAGAACTATTTCGGGCCTTACACGAGCGGGTTCATTTCTTACTCCGACGGAGTGCATGATGACGTGAACAAAACGGTTTGGAGCCGGTTGGGGTGGGAGCCCGGGTTGGGGTCTCGCGATATTTTGCTCGAATACACGAGCTGCTTTTTTGGCGGGGCTGTTGCGGAGCGGGCTGCCGATGGAATTCTGGCACTGGAGCGGAATTGGGAAGGATCGCTGGAGGAAAATGGCAGCGTGGATGCGACGCTGGCATTCTGGCAACGGTTGGAACGGGAGGCGCCGGAATTGCGTGGCAACTGGCGCTGGCAGCTTTGTCTGCTGCGCGCTTATTACGACGCCTACACGCGACACCGGCTCATCCTGGAGGGGGCGATCGAGCGCGAGGCCAACGCCGCACTGGCCGCTGCCTCGATGCGCGGAGCCGACAAGGCAATGGACGACGCGCTGGCGGTGTTGCAGCGGGCCGTATCGCGCCCGGTACATCCAGAGTGGCGCGCGGACATCGAAAAGCGCTGTGCGGACTTGTATCGTTCGATCAATCTTCAGACCAGTGTGAAGCGTTACTATGCCAGCGGCTCCGAGCGCGGCGCGGTTCTGGATTTTGTGGATTACCCGCTAAACAACCGCTGGTGGCTCGAGGATCAATTTACCCGCATTCGCGCACTACCCGGGGAAACCGAAAAGTTGCAGGCCTTGCATCAAATCGTGAGTTGGGAAACGCCAGGGGCTGGCAGTTACTATGATGAAGTTGGCAACATTGCAAAATCCCCGCACGTCGTTCGCGGGGAGGGACTCAACACCGATCCCGTGATGGATCGGAATCCCAACCCGACTTATTGGTGGTGGGAAGATGGTTACAGCCGGAAACGATTGTCGTGGCAAACCAGCATGGATTGGCCGCTGGCGCTCGCGTATCCTCACCTCGATCCGAAAGCGGCTTACCGGATTCGATTGACCGGGTTCGGTTGGTCACTGCTCCGGGCCAATGGCCAACTGCTGGCGCCAGTCGTGACCGGGAGAGAAGTCGGCGAGATTAATGAATATCCGGTGCCTGCAGACCTGGTAAAAGAGGGCAGGCTGCGGTTGACCTTTGACAAGCCGACGGATGAATCGCAGCTCAACTGGCGACAGCAATCCCGCGTCAGCGAAGTCTGGCTGCTAAAGGACTGATGCCCGGCGTTACTTGAGGTGCTCGCCCACGTTCTCTTTGGTGATAAGCTGGAAGGGGATGAACACTTGGGTTTGCCAGGGCTGTCCGCGGACGATTTTGACCGCTGTCTGCACGGCGGTGCTGCCCTGACCTTTTGCATCCTGAAATACCGTGGCATCCAGGCGTCCCGCTTTCACGGCCTGGAGCGCGTCTGAGATGGCGTCGACACTGACCACCACGACCTTGTCCTTGCGGCGGGCCTGTTCCAGGGCGAGCACCGCGCCCAATCCCATTTCGTCGTTCTGGGCAAAGACGGCGTTGATGTTGTTGCCATGCGCCTGGATCCAATTTTCCATTAAGCTGATTGCTTTGGCTCGGTCCCACTCGGCGCTTTGGTCCGCGAGCAGTTTTAGGCCCGGCTGAGTCTTCAGGACCTCGCGGGCGCCCTGGTCGCGCTTGATCTGGGCCGCCTGTCCGAGAAATCCCTGCATCATGAGCACATTGCCTTTCCCTTCGAGACGGCGCGCGATGTAATCCATGGCCAGTCGGGCGGATTCTTCATCGCGCGAACCGACAAAAGCGGTGGGTGGGACCCGGGTCTCGGAATTGACGTTGATGATGGGGATGCGGGCGGCGAGGGCCTTGGTTACGGCCGGTGAACTGGCTTCAACTTCACAAGGGTTTAAGATGATGGCATCGACCTTTTGCGCGATGAAGCTTTCGACCTGCTGTACCTGGCGCTCGGGGCTGCGTTGTGCATCATTGACGATGAGTTTCACGCCGAGTTGTTTGGCCTCGGCTTCCATCGATTGGTTGATCATCGCGATGAATTCGGAGGCGAGATTCATCAGGGAAACGCCGATGACGAGAGGCTTCGATTCCCCAGCGCCGGGTTGACGGGTTGCGGCTTTCTGATCGCAACCGCAAAAGATGGCCAGCGCCAACACCAGCAGATAGCGGAAGCATTGGGGCATACCACTAAAGAACCGGGATCTGAATTCGAGCATGCGCCAGCATGATCAGTTTCGTTGCCGTCTGTCCAGCCACACCGCGCCGATGATGATGACCCCTTTGATGATTTGCTGGTAATAGGAGGATACGTTCAGCAGGTCGAGACCATTGTTGATGACTCCCATAAGCAGCGCGCCCAGCAGGGTGCCGGCGATGCCACCCACCCCACCGGAAAGGCTGGTGCCGCCGATGACGGCTGCGGCGATGGCGTCCAATTCATAAGCCACGCCGGCGTTGGGTTGGCCGGTCGTAATCCGCGCGGCCAGCAGCACCCCGGCGAGACCCGCAAGCGCTCCCGACACCGTGTAGGCAAACGTCTTGATAGCCGGCACGTTTAGTCCGGCGGCGCGAGAGGCTTCCTCGTTACCGCCGACCGCGTAGAGGTAGCGACCGGGTCGAGTATTGGCGAGGAACAGCCCGGAAACACCGGCGATTGCAAGGAGCACCAGAATTTGGACGGGGAACCCTGCCACATTGCCGCCCAGGGCGACGAATGGCTCGCTCAGGTTCGATACCGGTCGCCCGTGGCTGACTACCAGTGCGAGTCCACGGGCGGCGGTCATCATGCCGAGCGTGACGATGAAGGGCGCGATGCGGCCTTGCGTGATCACCAGGCCGTTCACGGCACCGCAGGCTGCGCCGCACAGCACGCCAACCGTGATGGGCACGATTACCGGCCAGTCGCCTGGATGAGCGAAAGTGGCCGCCACCACTCCGGTGAGCGCCACCAACGAACCGAGGGACAAGTCCACCCCGCCGGTCAGCAGGACATACGTGACGCCGACCGCGAGGATGCCGTTGATGGAGATCTGCCGGGCTACATTCAGCAGATTGGCCGCGGTTAGGAATTGGGGCTGGAGGAGGGCCAGCGTGGCTCCGACAACCAGGAGGGCGAAGGCGAGTCCGAAACGCGCAAACCAATGGTTCCACGCGCGGGTACTTTTAGCCGGGGTCGAATGGGCTGGTGCTGGGGGCATAAGGGATTACCTGGGCATGGCGAATTTCAAAATCTCTTCCTGGCTGGTGCGCTGCGGATCGAGCTCGGCCGTCAAACGGCCTTCGCTCAACACGAGGAGCCGATGACTCAGACTGAGCAGTTCCGGCAGTTCCGAAGAGACCAGGACGATGGCTTTGCCGGTCTCGGCGAGCCGGGCGATGAGTTCGTGCACTTCCGCTTTGGCAGCGATGTCGATGCCTCGAGTCGGTTCATCCAGGAGCAGAATCTTAGGTTCGGCGAGCAGGCTGCGAGCCAGCACCACTTTTTGCTGATTGCCTCCGCTCAACCGAACGACCGGTTGGTCATTTCCCGCGGACCGGATGCCAAACGCTTGCACCTGGTCTTCGACTGCGCGATTTTCGGCATCATGATCGATACGGCCCAGGTGACACCACCGGCGCAGGGACGCGAGGGTCATGTTCTGCTTCACCCCCAGCCACGGCACGAAACCGAACTGTTTTCGATCTTCGCTCACCAGGCCAATTCCGGCGCGCAAGGCGTCGCGGGGCTTGGCTACGGTTACTGGATGATCTTCCACTCGGATCTCCCCGGCGTCGGCGGGGTGCAAACCGTAGATGGCGTTGAGCACATCGGTGCGTCCCGCCCCCATGAGCCCGGCGATTCCCAGGATTTCTCCCGGGTGGACGTCGAAAGAAACGTTCTCGAAACGGCCGGTTTTTCCGAGCCCGCAGACCGACAGGCTGGGTTGGCCGGTGCGCTGGGGTGTTGGCAGTGAGCGCGGATTCAGCGAACGTCCAACCATCAGCGTGATTAGCATTTCCGGCGTGGTGTCGGCCAGGTCTTGGGTGGCCACAAGCCCGCCGTCGCGCAGCACGGTGACGCGGTCGGCAAGACGAAAGACCTCCTCCAGCTTATGCGAAATATAGATCACGGCGGTGCCCCGCTGTCGCAAGTCTTGCAAGATGCGGAACAGGGCTTCAGCCTCACGGTCGCTCAGGGCCGAGGTGGGCTCGTCCATAATAATGAGCTTCGCTCGGTGCGCCAGGGCTTTGAGAATCTCGACGGTCTGCATTTCCGAGACCCGCAAATCCCGCATTCGGCTCGCGGGAGAAAGCGATACCCCGAGTTGTGCCAGCAACTCCTCGGTTTGGCGCTTGAGGGCCGGGCGGTTAATCCAACCAAAGCTTGAGACCGGTTCCTGCCCCATGAAGACATTCTCCGCCACGGTTAAGTGCGGGAACGGCATCAGTTCCTGGCTGATCATTGCAATGCCAGCCTTGAGCGCGGCGTGCGCGTTGCGGAAATGAACCGGTTGGCCGTCAAGCAACAGTGCTCCGGAATCGGGCGCGTGCAATCCCGCGAGGATCTTCATGAGCGTGGATTTGCCCGCGCCATTCTCGCCCACCAGGGCATGCACTTCACCCGATTGGACGGTCAGGGACACCCCGTTCAATACCCGGATGCCGGAGAATGATTTGGTTATGTCCCGAGCCTCAAGAAGCCAGCCCATACTTCAATAACAGCGGGACAAGATTGGTGCTCATGACTTACGTTTAGCGGAATCCAGCGCCGTTGTCGATTTTAGACCCGGCACAAATGGCTGGCGGCGGCGGGTACGCTTTCCGCTTTTCAAATTTGGAGACGCGCACTAATCTCGGTTCATATGAGCAAAAAGCATTCTTCCCCCTTCGGCAATCAATCGCGTCTCATTTCCCGACGCAGCATGCTGTCCCTGACCGTGGCGGCGACGGCCGGCCTGGCGCTGGCTCCCGGTGTGGTGCGAGCGGCCGGTGGAACGCGGCGTGTGGTGGTGTGGTCCGAAGGCACCGCCAACGTGGATAAAGGCTCGAAGGAAGTTTACCCGAACGACATCAATAAAGCGGTCGCCGACGGCCTTCAGGGGCTTGCTGGTTGGGAGGTCGTCACCGCCACTTTGTCCGATCCAGCGCAGGGTTTGGATGCGGATCGGCTCGATCACACCGACGTGCTGATCTGGTGGGGGCATAAGAAGCACGCGGAAGTGTCGGACGACCTGGTGAACCGCATCGATCAGCGTGTGCGGACGCAAGGGATGGGTTTTATCGGACTGCATTCCACCCACTTTGCAAAGCCGTTTAAGAAGCTCATGGGCACCGCCTGCAGTTGGCGCGAATATGTGGCGGACGGAACCTCGGTCAAGATTTCGGTCAAAGCACCGGAGCACCCGATCTGCAAAGGCGTGAAGGATTTCAGCTTGCCCAAAATCGAGCGCTATGGGGAGCCATTCAAGGTCCCCACCCCGGACGCCGTGCCGCTGGACGGGGTTTATCTCAAGCCGAACGGGGCCACCGAACCGGGGCGCATGGGGCTGTGCTGGACCATCGGCAAGGGACGGGTTTTCTATTTCACGCCCGGCCACGAAACTTACAACGACTTTTTCCTTCCCGAAGTGCAACTCATTCTGCGTAACGCCGTGGAGTGGGCTGCGCCATCAAAATCCTGACGATCGGTCACCCGGCAAACGCCATTTGATGAATCATTATGAAAAATTCCCAGGTTAAAGTTGCCTCCCCCGGGACCGCCCCGAGCGCGGGGATGAATCGCCGCAGTTTTCTCAAAGCCACCGCGGCAGTGACCGCCGGCTTTACGATCGTGCCGCGGCACGTGTTGGGCGGACCAAAATTCGTCCCTCCCAGCGAAAAGGTGAACATCGCAATTATCGGTTGCGGGGGGCAGGGGCTCACCAATACACGCGCCTTGTTCCAACACGCTGACGCCCAGATCATCGCGGTGGCCGATCCCGCTGAATTCCAAAACCTCGAGTCCTTCTATTATAAAGGCACCGCTGGGCGCTTAAAGGTTAAGGATGAAATTCAAAAGCATTACTCCGAAAAAACTCCCAATTACCGGGTGGCGGACTACGAAGATTTCCGCGTGATGCTGGAGAAGGAGAAGACCATCGACGCGATCCTGTGCGCGACGCCGGATCATCAGCACGCGTATGTGTGTGTGAATGCGATGCGGCAGGGCAAGCATGCCTACTGCGAGAAGCCGCTGACGCACAACGTGCGCGAGGCCCGGTTGGTGGCCAAAGTCGCCCGGGAAACCGGGGTTGCCACCCAGTTGGGCAACCAGGGGCATTCAGGCGATTTCATCCGCACTTGTTGTGAGATGATCTGGGCCGGAGCGATCGGTGACATCCGCGAAGTCCATGCATGGACGAGCGCTTCCCGCTGGAACACGCAGTTCCATGGGGGGCGCCCGCCAACGGAGCAGGCGCCCAAAGGCATGAATTGGGATCTCTGGCTGGGACCGCGCGAACCGCGTCCGTTCAGCTCGGTTTACTCGCCGGTGACCTGGCGGGATTGGTGGGATTTTGGCACGGCACCGATTGGTGATTTCTTTTGCCACAATTTCGATCCCGGCTGCTGGGCGCTCGACTTAAAGGCCCCGGTCAGCATTGAGGCTTTCCCCGCTGGAGGCGGTGTGGACGCTGAAATGGCGCCTGCGTCCGGTATTTATTATTATAACTTCCCCGCGCGCGGAAAGATGCCCGCGGTGAAATTCACCTGGTACGAAGGCGGACTGATGCCGGCACGGCCCGAGGGGCTCGAGCCGGACGACCAATTGGGCTCGGGAGGCAACGGCATTCTGTTTGTCGGCGACAAAGGCCTGATCACCTGTGCCGGTTGGGCCGGCCGGCCCACGCTGCTGCCGGGTGCCAAGGACGCCGAGTATCAGCGCCCGCCCAAAACGCTCCCGCGCTCCAAAGGACATCATCGAGACTGGCTGGACGCCTGCAAGGGAGGTCCGGCCGCCAGTGGCAATTTTGAGTACGGCGCGGCGCTGACCGAAGTCGGGTTGCTCGGCCTGGTGGCGATGCGGACGCGCAAGAAGATTTACTGGGACGCAAAGGCGATGAAGGCCACCAACGCTCCGGAAGCGGATAAGTATCTTCAAGGCAGTTATCGGCGGGGATGGGAAGTGGTGTAAGCGCGGCGGAATGGGCGGGCGCCTGGATGCACCCGCCGGCATTGGAGTCGTCCCCGGGCGCTGGCAGTAGCGTCACGGGGACACAGAAAGGGCCTTCGACAGGGCTTGGCTAATGATTAAGCCGGGCCTATACTGCTTTGGGAATACACGATCATGAACACGCCTACCCTCAAAAACGAGAAGAAGCGCCTGGATGTTCTGTGGCAGTATGAGGTGCTGGACACGGTGCCGGAAGCGGTTTTCGATGATCTGACCGAGCTGGCGGCCCATATCTGCGAAGCGCCCATCGCCATGATGTCACTGGTGGATGAGGACCGGCAATGGTTTAAGGCCAAGGTGGGAACCACGGTAAGCGAAACTTCTCGCGACTTTTCCTTCTGCGCCCACGCCATCAAACAGACCGGGCTCTTCATTGTGCCGGACGCCACCAAGGACAAGCGTTTCGCAAAGAACCCGCTCGTGATTTCCGACCCCAAGATCCGCTTTTACGCGGGGGCGCCCTTGATCACCCCGGATGGATACGCGCTGGGGACGCTCTGTGTAATTGACAAGGTGCCGCGCGAACTGCGGCCGGATCAACAGCGTGCCTTGCGCATTCTGTCCCGTCACGTCGTGTCGCAGCTCGAGTTGCGGCGGCGCACCCTGGAACTGACAGAAGCCCGCCGCGAAGGAAGTCGTTACCAGTCCGAGCTGGAACAACTCCGCGAGGAATTGGCGCAGGCCCGGCGGCGGCTCGCACGTTACGAGAAGAAAGCGACTCCCCTGCGGGATTAGGTCCCCGAGCAAATTCCCGGTTGACCAAATGGTCGCGGTGTCAGTGGATGGAATTCAATGGGCCGCCCGAGCGCAGGGTGGCTTCGAGTTGGCGCAGGTCCTTGGGCCATGATGCGGTCCAGCTCAGCCGCTTCCCGGGCTGATCCGGATGCTCCAGGGTGAGGGTTTCCGCGTGCAGGGCCTGTCGGGGAAAATCGAGCTCACTTTCTTTTCGACTGCGATCGCGCGCCCAGGGATTGTAGGTGCGATCCCCCAGGAGCGGCAGCCCCGCGTTTGCGGCCTGGACTCGGATTTGATGTCTCAGTCCGGTTTCCAGCCGCAGTTTCAATTTGGTGACGACGCGGTCGCCGGGGATCGGGTATGTGGCCAGGACTTCGTAATGTGTGATGGCCTCGACCGCCTCAGGTCCGGCGGCTTCCACTTCAGATTCAGAGAGAATTTCCTGGCGCCTTTCGTCGCGGCTCAACTGCATCTTATGTCGCCAGGTGCCCTTCTGCTGGCGGGGGCGACCCTCCACGAAAGCCACGTATTCCCGCCGCATAGTGTGGGTCCGCACCTGTTCGATCAGATGACGGCGCGCCGCCGGGTTCATGGCCAGGCAAAATACGCCGCTGGTGTATTGATCCAATCGGTGCACCGGCAGAGGTTCCAGCCGTCGATAAGCGGCGGGCAGAGTTCTGGTCGCCACGCGGTGGTCCCGGGGTTGCAGCTTTCCCGCCAGGAAGTCCGCCAGAATGCTTAACGCGGAAAGTTCAGAGTCCGGTGCGGGAACGGAGATGAGGCCCGGTCCCTTGTTTACGATTGCCAGGGCGGAATCCAGGTACAACAACGACACGCGCGGATGGATCTGCCATCCGGAACCGCAATCCAGGGTCGTGGCGTGCCGGGGGCGGAGCAGCACCGTGTCGCCTGCGTCCGCGACCGGCTGATGAGGTTTCCGGACCACCGCGCCGTTAACACTCACCCGGCCTGCCAGGATCCATTGCTTGGCGCGGTTCCGCGGGGTGTCCGGATGCTGCAGCAGCAAGCAGTCCAACACCGTTCGAGGTTTCGTCTCCATTGCCAATCGATTTTGATCGAGCTCGTTCGGTTGCCTCAGTTCGCAGCCGCAGGTGCATCACGCGGCAGGCAACCGCCGGGCTCATTTTAGATCTGATTTTCGGTGGCGAAATCGGGCCAGGGTGGAGCGCGTGTTCATTGCATGATGGCGCTGATCCGCCGCCGGGAAACCGCGGAACGGCCGGTTTTCCTGCTCTCCGGGTTTGGTTTCGGTCTTTTTGGCTTTTCGTGGTCGATGCGGCATGGGCGAAGCGTCGCATAGACGCGAGGGTCACGCGAGCAAGAACCGGTGAGACCGGGGGTAATGGCTCTGGATCCCGATACCGACTTGCCACTGCACGGAGTGTTTGGAGGCTTCAGCTTCCGAAAGACTTGTTGGTCCCCGTGGATTCCTGTGCAATATTAAGAGCAGGCGAGAGCACTTAAACCGACCAGGTCTTGCTGAAAGGCAGATATATGAAACAGCTTGCCACACCATCCGAAAGCACCGAGTTGGGTCTGCTCAAAAACATGCTGGAAGAAGCCGGCATACACTGCGCGCTCAGGAATGAGCAGACGTTCCAGGCGTTTCCCACCACACCTTTTAACGTGGAATTATGGGTGGACGATGACGCCGATTACCCGAAAGCGCAGGAGCTCTGCGAGTCATGGTTTCATCCGCCCTCCGATACGGCGGGTATCTGGAGCTGTGCGCAATGCGGTCAGCGGCTGCGCGGCCAGTTTGATTCGTGCTGGAAGTGTGGCGCAAAGCGGGAAATGGCGGACAAAATGACCGCCTGAAATCATGCTGAATGAGTCTTGAGGGCAGCAGCCCCGGCGTTTGCCGCCCGTGAGGGCGCCGGAAGCTGACGCCCTTGCGCTTAGGGATAGCGGGCGCGGTAAAAACGTGGGGTGCCGTCCGCGGAGTAATCGTTGGTAAATACAATGGTGCCGGTGGGATTGAGGAGGGTGGTGGGTGGCGACCAATCGGTCAGGTTCGTGGAATCCTGGAATTCCAACGCAAATCCAGGATCGCCCCGCAATACAAACTGGATTTTTCCCATCGACGGAGCGCTGATGAGGTCGAATTTGGGCGGTGTCGAGGGGGTGATTTGGAGGAGGGCACCGGCGCTGGTGACACTTCCGCTCGCATTGGTGATCGCCACGGAATACCACCCGGCATCTGCCGCGTTCAGGTTGGCGCGCGTGTAGCTGGAGGTGGTGGCTCCTGGCAGATTCGTGCCGGCTAGCCGCCATTGGTAACTCAAAGGTGGTGTGCCACCGCCGGCGACGGTGAAGGTGGCCTCGGCTCCGGTTGGGCGGCTTTGGCCGGCTGGTTGTGTGGTGAGGTAAGGCGGCACGTTGGTCACAAATCGCTCCACCCGCACATTGTCGTAGATCACGAAACTCAAGTTGGTGTTATCAGAGAGCGAGGCGAAGTAATCCCAAAGACCAATGAAGAAATTACCGGCGGTGGAAGAGGCGCCGGAGAGGGTGGCCATTCTCAAGCCGTCGATGGACCATTCCACTGAATTACCGGTTTTCTTGATGATGACGTCCCGCCAGGCGAACCCGATGGTGCCGACTGCCAGGCCGCCGGTTTGCTGGGGGAAAGCGCTTTGCTGTGCGCTTGGCGCGGTCTGTCCGCCGGGAAACGCACTGAGGTAATAGGCGTTGTTGTTGCCACGGGCATCGCTCGATGTCCCCGCGGCATAAACGCCCGAGGCGGCGGGGAAATAGGTGGTCGCGCTAAACGCGCCGTAATCGTTCAAGCTGGTGGTCGAGGTGTCCGAGGCCTGGCCTTCGCCCACGGCCGCGAACCAGTAACCGTCCGCGGTGGAACCGGTGCCGGTCCATTGCACTCGGTTCCCAGCGGTCCCGATGCCCGCGGTGGCGTGTTGCGAAGATCCCACGCCGCCGGCTGGGAATGGCCCGTTCTGGTTCAACCACAAATCGAAGTGAAGCTGGTAATCGCCGCTGAAACTCTTTCCCAGGGGAGAGGCGTTGATGGCCGCCGGCACACCCAGGGAGACATTGGCTTCCATCTTAAGTCCGCGAGTGGTCTTGCCGATGGCGTTGGGTGAGGAGGGAATCCCGAGCGGGGCGTAATTGTAATTGAAGGTCGCCCGAGAATCGGTGGAGGACCGGTTCACGATCCAATTCCCGGCGGTGTTGGCGTCGAAATTATCCACGAAAAGCGTTTCCAGCGGCGGCAAGATCACCTCAACCAGGGCCAGGGCACTGGTTGTCATACCAAACGAATTGGAAACCACTACGTCGTAGAAACCGGAGGCAACTGACTGAACATTCGGGCGAGTTAAGGCGGCTGTGGTGGCGTCGGGCAGCGCCGCGCCATTGAACCGCCATTGATAGCTCAATGGCAGGGAACCCGACGCCATGACATTCAGAGTCAGGGTTGAACCCATGACCGGTAACTGGCTCTGCGGTGGTGAAAGGACGACGGCCGGAAGATTCGTCGCGGGCGGCGCGCTCAGGAAATTGAGGATGTTCGCCAGGTATTCGTTGCGGCGCGTGGCGCTGGTGATGGTCTCGAACGGGAACCCGAACACCACGGTCCGCCCGCCGCCAGCCGAGCCGTCGTATTGCACTGCGGCACCCCCGCCGGTCGAGTATGTAGCCGCCAGCATGGCTCCCGGGCCGTATGGCTGGAGCACATCCGGGCTCTGCACCCAGTAAATCCCGCCGGTCCCGTCATCGAAAGTTGCGCCGGAACGCCCGGCGAGCAGCCCGCCGCTGGCGGGGACGGTAGAGTGGCTGCCGGAATCATCAGCGGCAAAGCTGGCATGCAATTGGTTATGGAGGAAATCCCGGTCCGCGGCGCTGGGTCCCGTGGGGCGGTCGAGGTCGAAGCCGAGATCCGCGCAGAAAACGAAGAGCGCGCCATTCGCGGCCAGGTATGCGGTGAGCCGGGATTGTTCGAGGGCATTGAGCGCCTCGCCGTTGGTGCTTTCATTGCCGCAAGCCCAAAGGACGATTGGATAATTGCCGAGGGCGATTTGGTTGTTGATGCATGCCTCGTTCTGGCAGGCGTCGAAAGCCATGCCGCAGGCGGACAGCGCTTTTCCGTGTGCCACCAGGTAATCAAAGGCGTTGTTCCATCGCGGGAAGACGCGTTCGATGGCCCCGCTGTTGCCGGGCGGGGCCCAGCTTTGCGCGGCCACATTCTGCCGCAAGTTTGTGGCGCGATCCAAACGGTCGTAGGCGTTTACTACGAGGGCGCGGGGTGCTCCATTGGTCACGGGCAGGCGGCAGCCCACGACTTCCGAGGGCATGCTTTCGCCGCCGGCGTTGGAGGCGGTAATGCGGAAATAGAGTTCCGAACCGGCAGGTGGATTGGAGATCGTAAACGTGGTGACGTTACCCACATGGAGGGGACGGCCAAACCCGAAACCGTTGGTGGATTGGTAAATGATATAATTGGTGGGGTTCAGGCTGCCACCGAGCGCGAGCGGGGCGTTCCAGGCCAGGGCAATTTGTCCGTTGTTGACGGCCACGGCCCTGGGGTTGGTCGGCGGTTCCGGCAGGAAATTCAGGCCGGGCGGATGGTTGGTATCAAACTGGTTCATGAATTTGACGATCGCATGCATGGCGGCTTTGCCCACGGCGGCGCGCGCCTTGGGATCACGCATGAGTGCGGCATCCGAGGCATCGTCATGAAAAGCCACCTCGATAATCGTCGCGGGCATTTCGTAGTTGAACAGGCTTCCGGTGATTTCCGAATAGCCGCCGGTGTAGGTGTGGGTCGTGCGATTGTACCAGGGAGCCTCCAGCGGTGGGGAGCCCAGGGCCACCAGGTCTTCATTGACTTCGGCTCCCGCGATCTCCGCCAGTTCCGCCTGATTGGGCGTCGGATCGCTGGTGATCAAGGCCAGGGTGCCCCGGCCACCACCGGCGTTCGAATGAAAGCTGATGTGGATCCGATCGTAGATATCGCCGGAATCTTCCCGGTTCATTTCCGCGGACATTTTGGGGGGCGCGGACCAGCTATCGCTTTCGTCGTTGCCCGCGCCGTCGTAAAGTGCAGTGCTTTGGCCCTGGCCCAGGTTGGCCTTGATCCAGTAGCGCATGCTTTCGTCCTCGCGCGGGTATCCGGAGGTTCCGCCTCCCTGGTTAACCGAGCCCATGCCGTTCCCAAATCGTATGCCATCGGCGATGACCACCCCGCCCGTGGCGGAGCCGCGCAGATTGCTGATCACCACGGCCCCATTTCCGGAATTTGAGCCGGCGTTAAAGTAGTACTCGCCCAGATACACCCAGCCGTTGCCCACCCGGTAGTGGGGAATCCGCACCTGCGTTTCGCCTCCGGTATGTCGAATGCGATACAATTGGTCATCGCGATCCGTGCCGTGCCGGACCCAACAGTAAACCGGGTAAAAACCGGCCTGGGGCAGGGTCGGGGTATAGGTGGCGGTGGCGGATTCGGTCGCCGCCAGGCTGGCGAAGCGGTAAGGGATATTTCCGGCCGCTCCCCAGTAGATCGTGGAGGTGCTGTCACTCCAGGTTCCGGCCCAGGTCACCGCGGCATCGGTGTTGTCGAGGATGACCTCGTTCGTTTGGTGGCCGAGGGGACGCATGGAAACCACGGTCGCCCCTGCGTTGAAGCAGTAGTCCGCGAAGAAGTTAAGCTGGTCCAGGTTCCCGTAGTCTTCGTTCATGGAATTGCCGACGCCGCGTTGCAGGCGCCAGTAAGTGGGATCAAAAATCCAGCCATGACCGCTGTTCATGAAGACCACCTTTCCCGAGAGGACACCGGGTTGCTGTTGGGCCGAAGCTGAGGCTGTCGTAAAGGCCTTCAGCCCCGGCGTCCCGGGAAAATAGTGTGCCGGCGCATCCGAGGGCTCGGTCCAGTCCGGTGACAGAATCTTCGTCAAATCGGGGTGGTCCGGGACCAGCCTGTCCGCCAGGTCTGATTCCGGCGGTAAGTCGACCGCCCTGGCGCAGGTGAAAAGGACTGCCGCGCAACTGAGCAGCAACCGCCGCTTGAAAGTAGAGGAGTTGGCGAAACAAGAGGCGGGGAGCGGGCACATAAAACGATAACAAAACGACAAGGTTAGTGGACAAAACAGTCGGCGGAAGGTCAAGGAAAAAGGTTGCGGACTTCCCAGCTCAAGGAGCTTTTGTTGAATTATCTTGACCAAATGAAGGCCGGGTCGGAAGTTTGGATTATGCCATGGAAGCATGGAATGCTTTTCCAGTTCGTCGATGCTGGTTCTAATCGCCAAAGTGCACTCCTGCTTTTCTACCATTGGAATGCTTAGAGTCATGATGAAAGGGTCAACGTCCCAGATTATAAAGGTGCGCAAAGCCGAATGGCGGAGCCTTGGAGGACTGGTTGTTGGGAATTACCGGGCAGGATTTAAGAGCCCTGAAGTGCGAAGAAAGGCCATCCAGCGCTTGCGTGCCTATCTCAGGAACTTGGCCGCCAAATATCCAGGGGATCCCAATGTCTTGGCAACAGCCGCTGAATTCTCCTCTAACCGACGTCAACGACTCCTTCTCTATCTAAGAGCTTATCGTCTGGCAAAGGGAAGAAAGGATGGACTGAATCTAGTGTATATAACTGCAGATCTTGCATGGCATTATTTAAGGTATTCGCAAACTGATAGAGCCATTTTCTGGCACCGGAGACTTAAGGCAGCGCTAAAACTCCATCCAGATGATTTCGGAAGATCCGAGTTCGGCCGGCTCTCCGTCGCTTTACGGGATTCGAGAACGTAACTATGACCGACTTTAATGCCAAAAAGGACCCGAGCTATGGGTGAACCATTCTCTGAATATTTGAAGGACGAGTATGTTTTCTCCGGACGTTCGCGGCGGGGAAAACAGGAAATCGAGATCTATCAGACATCTTCATGGCGAAAGGTGTGGCAATCTGACGATGCCAAGCTGCACGGGCTGACCTTGGCTCCGGATGGTAGAACGATCGCCTATGTGCGCGACGGCAAGTTAATGATGATGCCGTTCAAGCCATGAAGCATATCTCCAACTTTTCAACAGCGAAAGTATCCCAGAAAGCTGGACAAATGGAGGATTATACCGGACGCATGAAGAGCAAAAAAACCTGGCAGAGCTTTGCCTCCGGCTCGGGCGCGGCCCTGACCACCTGGGATTGGAAAATGGTGAAGCTATAGCTTAGCAAGGGGACCCATATGGAACAGGTGACTTTTACAGGTGCTTTTATTTGTCTGGCGTTGGCCGCATGGAGTTTCGGGACTGCCACCATCGGCACGCTGGTGGCGACGATCCGAGAAAGGAGGAATGCGGGTGTCGCTGCCGCAGGAACCATGGCTGGAGGCGTCCTGTACGCGACAATACTGGGAATGTTCGCGTACGTGATAAATCCCTCATCATGCCGGCTTGCGCTGTTACCCGTGTACGGTGCAATCGCGCTCGTGGCAACCTGGGGTATGCTTCACTTGCGAGGCAAGCCCACACGCGCTTCGATCACGACGGAACAAAAGCAATCGGCGCCACACCAAGATGGCAGCTCCGCTGGGAAGCATCGCATACGCAATTCGCTGTTTGGAGGGGTGTTGGTCGCTCTTTTCTCGACAATCCTGCGTTCCGGGGCCGAGCATGCTGAACGTATTTGGTGGATATTTGTGCCGTGGGACGCCATGCCCGCCCGCGTTCCTTACGCACTTCTGATGGGGGCGGGTTTTGCTGCGCTGTGGTACTTTACCGAGGGCCGAAGCAAGAGTTAGGTGTCGCCGGTTTTTTTGAGGTCATCGCATTGACCGGTGACAACGGCATGGGGCCTCTTGAGGTATATGGCTGGACTGGCATTTGATTTTGTGGTCGAAAGGGCGAGCTTCTGTCGCAGCGCGGTGGTGGGATTGAGAACTTTGGCCTCTTTCATGCCGCCCCTGCTGGGGCTTGGGGTGCGTTATGGGATGGCCGGCTATAAACATTCCGCGCCGCTGGCGCTCAAAGGAAGCGGCGGGGATTTGGGGATGAGGGTGGGGGGCGGTGTTTGCGGATGGTGCCGTGTTTGCGGCCGCTCGGGGGATCAGTCCTCAGTATTTGCCGCCCGCGACCCCGCAAATACATGAAGGACCCCACTCGCTCGACCGCTCAGGTGATCGGTCCTCAGTATTTTTTGGAACAAGAATGGCCACGCCAAGACGCCAAGACTTAGCGTGATCTTTTGTTCCCTATTTCGAACTGCGGTGTCGGAACAAAGGGATTAAGCCGAACATACGAAATGGACTTCCCTCTGTTCTAACGGTACGACCCTGTGTCAGTGCAGCCACGCCGGGAACCCGGGCCGGGATAGACGGCAAAATGCTACCCGGCGTCGCCGACACGCTGTTTGGAACATCCTCTTTGCTTTTCGACGTTTACTCCGGCACGCATCGCCGATGTGTTATCGCACATTGCGCAGCACCTCGGCGCCGGCGAGGGACAGGAATAACGCGGCGGAAATAAATGCCGCCCGTGGGTCGACCTTCCCCTGCGCGTCGCCAAGGCCAAAATATGGGCCTTGCCGATGCCACAGAAATAGACCGAGCGGAAATGCCACCGCACCAAATAGGACCAGCAACCACCTTGGGGATCCACTCTCCATTATCACCCACGGGTCCGCCCCGTCCGCGATGAAGTGACCAACGCCAATGTAAACACCGTTGGCGATGAGACAGAACCCTGCAAAGAATCGCAGCAGATATAATCCAGGCAGTCGAAACGCCGCGGCCAAAGCGAACAGGAGGAGCGGAAGTAGTGAGCCTACGAGGGGGCCACCCCAAACCACTGCGAGCGGATGGAGGTTATCCGCCACGTCTGTTCGAGACATGATCAGGGGATGGATGGCCACCCTGGTAACTTCAGCCCCGGTTAACTGGGCAACCAACACGTGACCAGCTTCATGCACGACTTGCATCGCAAGCCACGAAAAGCCGATGAAGGTTACGATCAGGAGGATTTGCGGCAGGCGCTTCATGGCTCTTAGATAGAACTCCGTCTGGTTGGACTAGAGCTTTGCCACATCACCAGAACTTCCACCAAGACCTGCCGTGGCGAGGTGGCGGTCCCTGAAACTTCCAGTTCTGGTGCTTTAGCCGCTTTCATTTTATGGGTTGATGTCTGGTTTCGAACCGTTCTCCAATGATGTCGAGCGCGTCTCTAACCGGCAACGGAGGAGAATCCCACCGATAACTTTGGGTGGTCCAGTTTGTTCCGCGCCTGAAGCTGACAACCATAAGGTTGCCAATTGGCGGCGACCGGTCGTAGGGAGGGAACTTCCTGATGGCCTCGCGCAGTCGCTTAAGGTCGGCGTCCGAGAGTTGCTTCTGGTGCCCGGCCATGCAGCCGCGAAACGGAACCACCTCCGCGTAGTCGCACTCCATCCCGTTGGTCTTCACCACGTACTGCAGCGCAACCGTGCCCGAAAAAAACGCCGTCATCAGCAAGAGGTTGGTTCTTGCCGCGGAATTGGTGTGGCCGCTGATGAAGTACGAGAAAAAGCCCGTCTTCCAATACGGGGAGAAATCCGGAAGATTCTGAGCCCATGACGGTGCGCCCACCAGGAGGAGCGCGCTCAAGCAGATTATATGGAGTGTTCGCATGGGATGCTGGGGCAAAGATGAGGTGAGCGATGGCGGAGGGCAAAATGGCCCGAATCCGCAAGCGGGTGCCGCCCGCCGCCTCTCGCTCGACCGAAAAGTTAGCAGTCACTTTACTCCTCCGGCTCTTTGTGGCGGCCAATAGCAAAATGAAACGCGACCGATGATGTTTCCTCGCGGGACGCTGCCCCAAAAGCGGCTGTCAAAGCTATTTGTCGAATTGTCACCGAGCACAAAGTAGCAGCCATCTGGAACTATCAGATCGGTCATTGGTGAGAACGTCTCGGCATGCGGAGGCAAATCATAAACAATCTGTCCCACCGCGTTGCTGAGCGACACCTGCTGGTTGTTCACGAACAACTTGCCAACTGAAATCCGCAAATGGTCGCCGGGTTCTCCAGCCACGCGCTTGACGTAAAACGTGGAAGGCGGCAACGAGGCAATGCCGTCAGTTCTAAAAACGACAACGTCACCACGGCGAGGATTGCGAGTGGCGAAGGTGATCCCTTCCATCATGACATGGTCGCCACCCGAGATCGCTGGCATCATTGCTCCCGTTGGTACGGAAAACGGGCGGAGCAAGCCGCAAACGCGAAGCACGATTAGTGCAACAAAAAAACATGCGGGGACAAGAGCCAAACCGATAAGAAATTTGCTACGTCGGTTCATCAAAACGCGTGTGGGTTGTGGCAGTAGTGGCGGCGTGTCCGGATTCATGCGTTTTGTCAGCTAGTGCAGAGTGTGGCCGTGCCGGGTCGCTAACAACCGAAAAGACGCGAGACGTAATCCTGGCGACGGCAGGCACGACCGGTTAGGCGGCTTTGTCATCCCGTGAGTTGGCCCGTTTTTTCGCTGAGCGACAGTCATGGCACTCAACCGCTCTCGCATCAACATGTCCCTTCGCCTCCTCATAGTACCACTTCTGGTCACTGGCTTTCCAAATCTCTCGCTTACCGCACTCACGGCAAGTAAACGGCTGGTCGAGATAAAACTCCGGCAGGCTCCCATATGTATTGATGTGCGAAAGCTTGCTGTGATCGGCCGGAACCGCGGACGGATGACTCCGCTGCTGAGCGGGAGTGAGACTCAAAACTCTTTCCGTCTCGCGCAGGTCTTTCTCGCTTGCACTTCGGCCGGTCTGTGTGCGTCTGCTCATCCGCTGGATGCTGTGGTTGGGCACTCCGTTAAGTCCTGTCATTGCCTCAATTTTCGGAGAACAATGAAACCATGTGGGACCGTTGATTCTCGTTGGCCGACAGTCGAAACGGACACTAACTCCCACCCGTCTTGCACTGCTGAGTCGATCTGCTTCTAAAGCTCGCCTGGGGAGAGATTCTTCTCAATGACTTTGTATTCCCATGTACCTGCGGTTGTTCTTGGGGTTTGGCAACCGCAGATCAAAATGCCGGAAGCCGCGAGCAGGCCGAGCAATGTGGCATTAGTCTTCATGATGATTTGTGTAACACTACACCGGGGTTAAAGTTGTCACGGTTCTGTAAAATCGCGCATGGTTCCGCCCAACAGTTCTGTTGGGGCAAAGAGATTGTGCCGAAGAAATGAAATGGACTTCCCTTTGTTCTCACGGGCCAAGCTTGTGCTAAAGCCGGGATGCTGTCAATTAGTGTGGTTCACAAACCCTTAAGAATGAGAGAACAACGCTGCTGCATCAGCGCGTCTTCTGGCTGGCGTGAGGTGCCCGGCCTGGGGAATCGGTACAAATCAATCGCCCCGGCGGTCAACGCTTACACCACCAAAGCACTGCACGATGCTGGCAACGGTCCCGCAGCTTGGGGCGCTGATATTGGTCAGCGCCTGATCTTACTGCAGCGCCAAGGGAGCGGCGCGGAATGAACCGTTAGGAAGCGGTCGGGCGATGGACATTCTGGGCCTTTGGGCCCTTTTCGCTGGCGACGATGTCGAACAGGACTTCTTCGCCCTCGTTGAGCGTCTTGAATCCTGCTCCAGCGATGGCCGTGTGATGCACGAAGACATCCTGGCCACTATCCTGCGCAATAAACCCGAAGCCCTTTTTATTATCCCACCATTTTACTTTGCCACTGGCCATATTTTCTCCTGCTTTGGTCAAAAGCATGGCAAAAGAAGAAAAGGACACTAACTGGTCAGTCCAGTCGTGTCCTTAATCACATCTAAAGCAACATACGCCTTCAACTCAAGGTCTTATCAAAAAGTAGTTGCTGGAGAAAGTCAAGTTTTTCTTTTAGAAAGAATTAACCGCCTAAAATTAGAAAATCCCGAGCTTCAACTGCCTGTTTTGCAGTTAGTTATGGGCCTAATCCAACTGGAGTGCCCGGTCGAGGCATGGGGCCAAGTGATTAAGAATTGCGGTTTCACTCACTAGCAGGGTTACTCCGGCCTGGTTGGCTGCGGCCTGGTGAGGTGCAAGTGGTTCACCGGCAAAGCCGACCACCGGGAGGTGGGCGGTGCTGGTGTTCCGGCGCAATTCAGTAATGGCTTTCAGGATTTTCTCCGAGCCCGAACCCAAATCCGCAATCACCAGCATGGGACCTGAAGTTTCGGCGGTGCTGGTCAGTTTGTCCGCATCGCTCAGCGTCTGCACGCGGTAGCCGAGATCCTGCAACCGGTTCACCAACTGTGTGCCCGGCAGCAGTTTCTCATAGATCATGATGGCTAGCGGCTGCATCATTTTGGAAAGTTTGCCGCAGGGGTTTGCAAATAGCAAAAATTTTCCCGCCCGATGCTGGGTCGTCACCTGGCCACAACGGTTGGCAACAGAGGAACTTGGGTTCCTGATGGGGAAAGTGACTAAAAGGTAACGGGATAACAGGGTGCCAGGATTGGGTTTTTGTAGCCGGTGCATGGAGTTCAAGCTGTCGATTTGGCCTGGTCGAGGTGGTGAGAGAGTGAATAACTTTACTTGACCCGCCGTCAATCCGGCGGTAACAAGCAACCATACGCTTTATGCATCCAAACATGACGAAAATGAACCGCCGAAGCTACTTGCAGAGTCTGGCCCTGTTTGCTGGAGCCGCCGGGTTAACCACCGCCACGGGGCTGAATGTCTGGGCCCAGGAAAGTGGCAAGAAACGCGCCTTAAAGAAGGGGATTATGTGGGGCACCGTGGAAGTGAAGGGGTCGGTGCTGGAAAAGATGAAGGCGGTTAAAGCCGCGGGGTATGACGGCGCGGAGATGAACAGTCATATGAACCAGGACGAGGTGTTGCGGGCGCGGGATGAGGTGGGTTTGGAAATTCCGAGTGTATGCGATGATCGCCATTGGGCCAAGCCACTCTCCGACCCGAACCCGGCGGTGCGGGCGGAAGGCCTGGAGGCATTGAAGCAGACCCTGCGTGATGCCAAGCGTTACGGCGCGAAGTCGATTTTGCTGGTGCCGGCGGTGGTGACCAGGCAGACCACCTACGCGGAAGCGTATGAGCGGTCGCAAGCGGAGATTCGCAAAGCGTTGCCGCTGGCGGAAGAACTGGGAGTGCATATTTCCTTGGAAAATGTGTGGAACAAATTCCTGCTCAGCCCGCTGGAAGCGGCCCGCTATGTTGACGAATTCAAGAGCCCAATGGTGGGCTGGCATTTCGACGTGGGCAACATCGTCAATTTTGGTTTTCCCGAGCAATGGATTCGCGTGTTAGGCAAGCGGATCAACATGATTCACGTGAAGGAATTCAGCCTCAAGAAGCGGGACAAGGAAGGGTTGTGGAGCGGATTCGATGTGGCGTTGCTGGAGGGGGACGATGACTGGCCGGCAGTGATGAAAGCGCTGGACGAAAGCGGTTACCACGGCGGTTGGCTGGTGACGGAGCAGGGTGGCGGCGATACGCCTGAAGGGTTGGCCGAGCTTTCCAAACGGTTGAGCCGGATCATCGCCTCGTAAAGCGCCGCCCCGCGTGCGGGAGGCGGCGAGTGCTCGTTCAGATATGAAAAGTCTGCTGGCGATCAGTTTGGTGGTGGGGATTTGTGCCACTGCTGTCGCGCAGCCGGATGAGTATATGAGCCTGGACGAGATGGTCCAGGAAGCGGACGCCTGGGCGCGGGAGAATCTGGATGACGACACGTTGCGGGCGTTGAGTGCGGTGGATCGGGAACAGGTGCGGCGGGTGTTGCAGGATCTCCAGCGGCGTTTTGAGGGGGACAAGGTGCTGGACTTGGCCGGGTTGAGAGACGCGGTCAAAGCCGTGATCCCGGTGCTCAACCGGTATGAAGAGACCGCCCCTTACGCCGCTTGGTTGACCTCGCGACTGGATACGCTGGAGGTGGCGGATGAACTGCGCGCGAAAATCCCGCCACCCCGAATCGAGCCAGGGAAGCCGCCGCCGGCTTTGCCCCAGCCCACAGCCAAAGCTGAAAGGGCCATCTGGATCACGAAGTTGTCACATCAACCATGGCCACCAGGTGCGAAAGACAACGTGACCAAACTCAAACCGCTCTTCGAGGCCCAGAAGATACCCGGGGAATTGGTGTGGATCGCGGAGGTCGAGTCAGGCTTCGATGCGCGGGCGCGCAGCCCAGCCGGGGCGGTGGGGATGTTTCAGCTCATGCCGGCGACCGCGAAACAGCAGGGGCTGCGGACCTGGCCTCTGGACCAGCGCCGCGATCCGGAGAAGAGCGCGGTGGCGGCAGCTCAATACCTGAACAGCTTGCACAAGCGATTCCAGGACTGGCGACTGGCGCTGGCGGCGTACAATGCGGGTGAAGGAACGGTGAGCAAGCTGCTTAAGGCGCGCCAAACGCGCGATTACGATGTGATCGCCTCGCGGTTGCCCGCCGAAACGCAGATGTATGTTCCGCGGGTGGAAGCGGTGCTGCTCAAGCGGGAAGGGCTGAAGCTCACGGACTTGCGGCGCGCGGGCTAATTGAGCCACGAGTGAATTGGGAGGGCGCAACCGTTGAATCAGCCGGAATGGACAAACCCGGCACCTGCAGCCATCTTTCGGACGACATGAAGTTAGAGCTTATAGGACCACACCCGTTCGCAGTCGGTCCGGACGGCCGGCAATTGACCCGGATCGGGACCTTATTTCCGGATCAGGGAGCGCTTTATACGCAGACGCCCGGGGTCCATGCCTGGCAAAGGTTGAACTTCATCGATCATCTCAATGCCCGGCGGGCCGCCGTGCAGGAACCGGTTTTGACCCCCGAGGAGGAGTCCAATATCACGGCCAACTCTGTGGACCTCATCTTCGAGTCCGATCACATCCTGATTCGGCCGGATGCCGAGCGTATGGAGTTGGCCATGGTAGCCGACGATTTGCTGCAGACCCTGGTTTCCAAGCGCCAGGTGAAGTTTCTTTCGGTGTCCGATTCGAGGGTGCGGGAGGCGATAAAGCGGCGTGGCGAATGCTGGCGCTTGAGCGGCATTCCCAAATCACGCGAGGCCAAGGAGCAGATGGTCTTTGGGTCCAAAGTCGGCATCCACGGGTTGCCGATTTATTTTTATAATCGTCTGACCGGCACCCGGTGGTTGACGTTCCAGGAGTTTGAGAAGCTGGGCTTGCTGGAGCCGCAGGATCTCGCCCGGCAGCTTCAGGAGATCGCGGACCATTCCTTGCGGCGCAATCGCGTGGACCGTCCCGAGATCGATTTCTTTGCCGCGGATTTGCGCCGGTTCGGCGCCCGGGATTTTTCCGGGGTGGTCTATGAGCAATTGAATCCGGAGCAGCTTCGCGCCCGATTCGAGGAATTGCGGAACCATTTTGCGGCTGCGGTGCATGAAGCGTTTCGCAAGGATGATTGCCACAATCAAGCCTGGTGTCAGCGCATCCTCTCGACGCTTTTCCTGGAAGGGAACGAAACCCAAAGCGAGCAATTGTTGAGCGGATTAAGCCCCGAGTTCTTCCTGAATATTGAATGGCTGGCCGGTGGCCGTTTCGAGGAAGGGGAGTTTCTGCTGGACCCGATCTTTGACGAGGCGGCGGCGCACCCGGAAGACACGGCATTGCAGCGCCTCTGCGATTCGCGGGCCAAGGACATCATCTTCAATTTCATTCGTGATTACGGGGACCTGGAGTATATCAATTTGGGCTCCGTGCCCGAGTCACTCTCCCTGGACCGGCCGCAGCAGGATGGGCGCCGGGGTGTCTTCCTGACGGAATTTCGCGCCCGGGGCGAGACCACTTCGGTCAAGCGCTTCATGCGGCTCCAAAAGTGGGGGGTGTGGGAGCACCTGGACGAAGGTAAAGGCCTGCTGGAATCGATCCAGGAGAGTGATGAATACACGGATTATTGGCTGGACCGGCGCCTGGGCTGTCTACAGTTGGGAATGAACCTGTGCCGCCGCGTGCTGATGCGGCGGCTGAACGAGGTCTATATGGGCACGCACCCGGCGCATCGTGGGCGCACCATTCGCACGATCTATTTCGAGCGAGAATATCTGCCGGGAATGGCCACCGATAAGGTGCCGCTCGAACATTATCTCCGGCCGGGTTATGCGGAAAAATTCGCCACGCTCCTTGGCCGGGCGGCGGTGGCCAGCCTCATTGTGGGTCGCACGTTTGACGGGAAGGCGCCCGCCTTTGACGATGGGGATGAAGTTTTGCGTGAGGGAGAGGACGGTCTGCCTGTGGAAATCCTGGTCGGGGACCACAGTGGTTCCTTCACGGAATACGAACTGGCAATGGAGACATTTGCGGCGCATTACGCGCGCCCGGTCAACATTCGTGATCACGCGGTGCCTAACCCGGTGGCGTTTGCGCAGTGTTACGTCGAGGCTTTCCGGGAGCAACTCATCCATATTCAGGGGGATTATCGCAAGCGCCGGCGTGGGTTCGAGAGCTTGTTCCAGCATCGTCGGTACGATCCGGGCGGCAGCTTCGCCTACCGCTGGGAATGCGCCTTGCGCCGGCTGGATCAGACGGATGCCGAAGCGGTCGCCGAGACCATTCGCCGGCATATCCAGGTGCTGAACACAGGCAAAGTCGCCGCGCCGGACCGTTAACTTGAGGGCTGGCGGTCCTTGAACGTGAGTTCCGCCACGCCCGACTTATCCAGTTCGCCCAGCCCGGTCTTGATCATGCGCTCGTATTGGGCCTTGGTGGCGGCGGCCAACGGGAGCTTTAAACCCTGGTCCTTCCCTAATTTCAGAGCGATTCCGGAGTCCTTGGCGGCATGGGCAGCCGAGAAGAAGCAGGAATGCTCCCGGTTTTGCATGTCCTCGCCATCCGTCTTGAGCACCTGGGAGTTGGCGCCGGTCTGGGCAAAGACCTCGCGCAGCATAGTCAGATCGAGCCCCAGGGCGGCGCCGAGTCCGAGTCCTTCAGCCAGGCCGGCGGTATTGATGTTCATCACCATGTTCACCAGCGCTTTGACCTGCGCGGCTTTGCCGGCCTCCCCGATGTAACGCATGGAGGCACTGAGTTTTTCGAGAATGGGCCGGGCACGCTCGAACGTTTCCGGTCGGCCGCCGCACATCAAGTAGAGCGAACCCTGGCGCGCCTGGGTGATGCTCGAAGCCATGCAGGCTTCCAGGGATTGCGCCCCGGCCTTCTCCGCGCGAGCTTGCACCCATTGATGAATGGCCGGGGTGACGGTCGCGCAATTAATGAACAACTTGCCTTTGGCCCGCCTCAATAAGCCGCCTTTGAAGATGGCTTTCATGGCCCGGTCGTCAGAGACCACAGTGATGATCACGTCGGCGGCGCGCGTGACTTCGGCCAGGGTGGTGGGAGCGGCGCAACGCAACTCCGCCGCCAACGCCTCGGCCAGCGGGCGGTGGGCGTCAAAAACCGCGCTGATGGTCCAGCCGCACTCCTGCAAGCGACGCGCCATGTTTGCGCCCATTCGGCCGACGCCGATGAATCCAATTTTTTCGTTCATAACGTTCAGATCAGACGGCTTTGACTATACCCCAATAAACATCCAGGCGCTTGCTCAGATAGAGTTTTACGGCCTTGAGCAAGGTGCGGGCTTCCAGTCTTTGCCCGGCGGCGACAATTTCTTTGAGCGTCATGTTCGGCCGCACGTGGAAGCAATCCTGGGCGATAATGGGGCCTTCATCCAGGTTCATGGTCACAAAATGAGCGGAAACGCCGATGATTTTGACGCCTTGCTCATAAGCCTGGCGATAGGCTTGCGGACCCGGGAAACTGGGTAACAGGGAGGGGTGGATGTTGATGATCTTGTGTTTGTAGCGCCAAACGAAATTCGGCGAGAGAATCTTCATGAATCGCGCGAGCACCACAAAATCGATCTCGTGCTTCGCCAGTTCGGCCAGCGCGGCTCGTTCGGCGGTGGGGCGGTCTTCCCAGGGGATGTGCACGAAGGGCAGCTTGTGCTGCCGGGCCAACGGCTCGAGCTCACGACGATTCGAGATAACCAGCGCCGGTTCGGCTTGCTTCAACGTGCTTTGCAGGAGGGTTTCGAAGCAATGCGTCTCGCGCGTTACCAGGATGGCCATGCGCTGCCGCCGCCGGGGTTCAGTGAATCGCACGGTGATTTCCATTTCCAAGTCGGACGCCAGTTGGCGCAAGCCGGCTTCGACCTCGGTTCGCTGGAGTTGCGAATCCTTCCACGAGGTTTGCACCGTCATGCTGAATTGGCCGCGGGTGACTTGTTCCTCGAGGGCTTCGATGTTGGCCCGTTGCTGGAACAGGAAGCTGGTGATCCGGGCTACCACGCCGGTTTTATCGCGACCGATCACCGTGATGACAGCAAATCTTTTTTTGGTTGTGGGCATGCGCTGGCAGTTTTATGGCTGGTTGAAGTTAGTGGAGCGCTGCCAGGAAGTTAAGCGTTTTTCTTCCCGCGAGACGCTCGCGTAGCCGGAGCCTCTAAGGTGAGGTTCGACACTGCACGGTGCCGCTTGCGCGATGCGGCGTGTGAGTTAGTCTGAGGCATGACCGTGGAGCAAATGGTGGGATTGGCGGTGGCACTGCTGGTAATGCTTTTTGGACTGATCGGGAGCCTGATGCCGGTGCTGCCCGGTATTCCGGTGATCGTCGCGGCGGCGGTGGGGCACCGGCTTTATTTCGGTGAGCAGGGAGCCAGCACCTGGGTGCTGGTGTTGATGGCCGTGATGGCGATCGTCGCTTTTGGCCTGGATTACCTGGCTGGCATGATTGGAGCAAAGAAGCTCGGCGCCACCTGGTGGGGAATACTTGGCGCGGTCGTGGGAGGGTTGGTGGGACTTTTCTTCAATCTGCCGGGCATAATCCTGGGGCCGTTTCTAGGGGCATTGATCCTGGAGATGGTGGGAGGGCGGCCCTTCAAACCGGCAGTCAGGGCCGGGGCGGGGGCCGTGCTGGGATTGTTGGCCGGAGCCGTGGGCAAAGTGGCGTTGTGCCTGGCCATGATTTTACTGTTTACCACCAACGTGATTTATCGCTCGACCTGAACCGGTTTTGCGTTTTGTCCCGCTCGCCAATGCGATACGCTAGCCGCGATTGAAGACTTTGTATGACTTCATCCCGCGCGGGGACCGCCCGGGGAATGACGAATTGCTGGGCCGCTTTCTGGAATATGTCGAGAGCCGGAACCTGCGGCTTTATCCCGCCCAGGAAACGGCCATCCTGGAGCTGTACGAGGAGAAGAACGTCATTCTCAATACCCCGACGGGTTCCGGCAAGTCGCTCGTGGCGGCGGCGTTGCACTTTAAAGGATTGGTGCAAGGGAAGCGGTCGGTTTACACCTGCCCCATTAAAGCGTTGGCAAATGAGAAATGGATCTCGCTCTGCCGCGAATTCGGCCCGGACAACGTGGGGCTGAGCACGGGTGACGCCACGGTAAATCGGGACGCGCCGATTTTGTGTTGCACGGCCGAGATCCTGGCGAACATCGGGCTGCGCGAAGGGTCAAAAGCGCCTTTTCAGGATGTGGTCATGGATGAATTCCATTATTACGCCGACCGCGAGCGGGGCGGGGCGTGGCAGGTACCCCTTTTAACATTGCCGCAGTCCAGATTCCTGCTGATGTCTGCAACGCTGGGCGATACGACTTTTTTCGAGGAAGAACTCACCCGGCGCAACGGGCGTCCCACCAGCACCGTGCAATCCCTTGAACGGCCGGTGCCGCTTGATTACGCGTATTCCGAGATTTCGCTCGCCCAAACCCTCGAGCGGCTGGCGAGCGAGGGCAAAACCCCGGTTTACATGGTGCACTTCACCCAACTCGAGGCCGCCCAAAGCGCGCAGGATTTCACCAGCATCAATGTTTGCACGCGCGAGGAAAAGAACGCCATCGGCGCCGCGCTCGAGGGCTTCAAGTTCACTAGTCCGTACGGTCCCGAAATCCGGAAATGGCTCAAGCACGGGATCGGCCTGCACCATGCGGGACTGTTGCCAAAATATCGGGTATTGATGGAGCAATTAACCCAAAAGGGTTTGCTCAAGGTCATTTGTGGCACGGACACCCTGGGTGCCGGGGTGAATATGCCCATCCGTACCGTGCTGTTCACCAAGCTCTGCAAATTCGACGGGCAAAAGACCGTCATTTTGAGCGCACGCGATTTTCATCAGATTTCCGGCCGGGCGGGGAGGAAAGGATTTGATGATCGGGGCTGGGTGGTGGCGCAGGCTCCAGAGCACATGATCGAGAACCTGAAGCTGGAGGAAAAGGCCGCCAAAGACGGCAAGAAATCAACCAAACGCAAACCGCCCGAGAAGAACTTTGTCAATTGGGACAAGCAGACATTCGTGCGATTGATGCACGCGCCGCCGGAGCGGTTGACCTCGCGCTTCCAGGTCTCGCACGGCATGCTGTTGAACGTTCTGAGCCGCAAAGGAGATGGCTGCCGGGCGATGCAACGGTTGCTCCGTGACTGTCATGAGACTCCGAAAGCGAAAAAGAGCCATACGCAGCGGGCCTGGCAACTATTTCGCTCGCTGCTGGAGCGCCGGATCATCGAGTTCGTCTCACGCACCGAGGACGGCGCGTACCTGAGAGTGAACGTGGAATTGCAGGACGATTTTTCCATGGACCAGACGCTGTCGCTTTACCTGCTGGACACTCTCGCCCTGATCGATCCCCAGGCGCCGGATTACCCGCTTGTGCTGCTGACTCTGGTGGAGTCGATTCTCGAAGATCCCGGCATCATTTTGCGGAAGCAACTGGATCGGGTGAAGGACCAAAAGATGGCCGAGATGAAAATGGCCGGGATGGAGTACGAGGAGCGCATGGAGGAGTTGGAAAAGCTCGAATATCCGAAACCCAATCGCGAGTTCATTTACTCCACCTTTAACGCCTTTGCGGATAAGCATCCGTGGGTGGGGCAGGAGAATATTCGGCCCAAATCGATCGCCCGGGAGATGTTCGAGAACTTCCGCTCGTTTTCTGATTACGTGCGGGATTACGAATTGCAGCGGGCGGAGGGGGTGCTGCTCCGCCACTTGAACAGCGTGTACAAGGTCTTGGCTCAAACCGTGCCGGACGCATCTAAAACCGACGAGGTGCGGGAGATGGAACTGTATCTGGGTACGATGCTGCGCCAGGTTGATTCCAGCCTGCTGGACGAGTGGGAGAAATTGAAGAACCCCAGTTACGAAGCGAAGGCGACTGGCCAGGAGATTCGTCCGCCGGGCGCTGAGGAGGCGGCTCGGGATGTCACTCGAGACGTCAAAGCTTTTACTGCGACGATTCGCACCCGAGTCTTCAACTTCCTCCGAGGCCTGGTGAATGGAGATGGAGAGGCGGCGCTGGCTCAAATCGGCTCCGGGAATGATCCGGAGGGGCAACCGTGGACTACCGCTCGCATCGAGACCGCTTTGGAGGGGTTTTACGCCGAACACGAGCGCATTTGCCTGGATCCGAATGCTCGAAATTTAAGAAACACCTACGTGAGCCCGGCGGAGGACAGGCAGACCTGGCGGGTGCAACAGATGATCATCGATCCGGAAGGTCACAACGATTGGGTGGCGGAGTTTCAGGTCGATATTGCCGCCTCCCGTGAGCAAGCCGAGCCGGTGCTGCGCTTAAAGCGCCTGGGTCCCATCGCCGGATAGCCGTATCCCGCTTAGGATAAACCCTCGCCGCACCGTTGGCGTTCCATGCAGTCGGGACAAATCCCGTGCGTCACATCCGCGTCTGTTTTGCGCATGATGTATTTCTCGGGAGTAACCCAAGTGCCTTCACTTTCCCGGATCCGTTTGCACCAGGCGCAGATGGGCAGCAGTCCTTCGAGGGTTTTGACCTTATCGAGCGCCGTGGCCATTTGGGCGGAGACCCGGCGCAATTCCAGCAGCGCCATCAGTTGCCGGGATAGGGCACTCATCGCTTCCGTTTGATCGGCGGTAAGGTGACGCGGAGTGCGATCAATCGCGCACAGCGAACCCAGCGCGAATCCATCGGGATTGATCAGGGGAAAACCGGCATAAAAGCGAATGTGAGGGTCACCCTGCACCAGCGGGCTGCCGGCGAAGCGTTGGTCTTCCAGGGCATTGCCCACGATCATCGGCTGGGTGCCGAGAATAGTGTGAGTGCAAAACGAGATACCGCGCGCGGTCTCCTGGTCGCGAATGCCGACGCGGGACTTGAACCATTGCCGGGCCTCGTCCACCAGCGAAATGGTGGCCATGGGCACATGACAGATATAAGCCGCCAGGCGGACGATATCGTCGTAAATCTGCTCCGGGGCGCTGTCGAGGATGTTATAGGCGCGCAGGGCGGTCAGGCGCTCCGCTTCGTTGGATGGTTTGATGAAACTCATGACGACCCTCGGTTCGTCGGCAGATTCGACGCGTTGGGGTCGTGGAATGCCGCCGCCGTTTCTGGCGAGGCGCTAACCTGATTTGACCCGGCATCCATACAGTTTTCGTCGCTGGCCACACTCGCGGCCGGGTGAATGAAGTCCCGGAACCGCAGCCTGTTTGTTTGGGACATCATAGCCCAACGCGGGGGGCGGGCAAGCGCAAGTTGAGGATAAAAGCAGCCCTACTTATCCGTAATAATGCGGATTATGCTGCTGCCGGGCTCCGGACCGCCCGTCGGGAAAACGGTGCGCGAAGTTAAAATCAGATGGACAAATGTTAAACATCAAGTAAGCTCGGATATGTCCCCTGCAGCCGGTCGCGGTGCCGCACCACCCGTGCAGCCGGCAGGGATGCCATTTGAACCCGTAACCAGTGCGCTTGAAAGGTATTTATGCCCAGAGTCATTCATTTTGAAATCCACGCTGATAATCCCGAGCGGGCGGTCGCCTTTTACCAGAAAGTGTTGGGCTGGAGCTTCACGAAGTGGGAAGGGCCCATGCCGTACTGGCTGGTAAAGACCGGCCCGGATACGCAACCGGGGATTAATGGCGGGTTGTTGCCGCGTCGGTGCCCGGTGGCGGGGGAGGCGGTCATCGCGTACGTCTGCACGGCGGATGTTCCGGCAGTAGACGAGTATGCCGCGAAGGCGGTCGCGGCCGGCGGGCAGGTAGTGGTACCCAAGATGGCGATTCCCGGGGTGGGATGGCTTTTGTACTGCAAGGATACCGAAGGGAATATTTTTGGGATGATGCAGCCGGACGCTGGCGCGGCCTGAGCCTCGCCGGTGAGAAGGCGGGTCATTTGGGCTTTTTGAGCAGCCGGTAAAGGCTGGTGAAGTCATCCGTCCATATCGGACTGTCCCGAACCTCGGCTTTTGGGGGGGAAGCCGACTTTTGCAGCGATTGCAGCGCGGCCGGGTCCCGCGCCAGAATCATCCAGGTCGAACCGTAATTCCACCACTCATCCGCGGGGGTGTCGGTATCAATCAGCACTGCGTGTAGTTGGGCATCGCGTGCGAGCGTCGCCACCACGGGCTGGAGATTGAGGTAGTGGTTGGAGATGTGGACGGCGAGCAAGCCGGAGGGTTTGAGGTGAGTGAGATAGAGCCGGAACGACTCGCGGGTGAGCAAGTGGACTGGGATGGCGTCGCTGCTAAAGGCGTCCAGCGCAAGCAAATCAAAATTCTGCGCCGGCTCGCGTTCGAGGGAGAGCCTCGCGTCCCCGAGAACCAGGTCCACTCGGGCTGGGCAGTTGGAGAGGTAGGAAAAGCGGGTTCGCGCCAGCCGGATCACCTCGGGATTGATCTCATAGATGCGGAGGTAGTCGTTCGTCCGGCCATAGGCCGCCAGGGTTCCTGTGCCCAGCCCGACCAGGCCCAGACGGCGAGGCGACTTTGGCAGTGAATCGATGGCCAGCCCCACGCCACTGCTTTCTCCGTAATAGGTGGTCGGCCAGGCTTCAAAGTCGGGATTAAGAAACTGCAAACCGTGGGTGATGCGCCCATGACGCAGGACGCGGTAGTGGTTATCCGGGTCGTCTAGGCGGTAATCCAGAACGGAAAGGACCCCGTAGAAGTTGCGCCAACGTCCGACGAGCGCGGCATCGGTATGCCTTGCGAGCTCGTAAAGCACCAGGCCGAGGGACACGAGCCCCAGCGTCAGCCAGGCCAGGGTGGTGATTCGGGAGTAGCGTCGACGTTCGGCCGTTTGTCGAGAAGCCCAGCTTGCGATCGATAACAGTGCCAGCCCCCAAAGGAAGATTCGCACCACGAGCACCAGTTCCCTGGTTAGCACCTTTTGGAACCCCTGGGTGTGCGTGATCCCGTAATCGAGTCCGGCGATGCCCAGCACGGGCAGGAGCAACGACAGCCACCAGTTTTCCCAACTGTTGCTTTTGACTTTGCCAGTGATGGTGGGCCGGACTCCCCGCATGTGGATGGCGAGCAGCAGGGCGCCGCAGGCGAACAAGCCCCAATGTAACTCGATATAGTCATGGAACCATAACGGCGCGAGCAGAGCCGCGAAACAGCCACCAAGGGCGCCCCCGGTGGCGATCAGCAGGTAATACCGGGTAAGCCAGGGTGCGCCGGGACGCAGTTGGTAGAGTTCGCCATGGCAGACCATGCCGCAAACGAACAAGCCACCACCGAAAACGCTTACTTGGATCCACAGCGACCAGTCTGACGCCCGATACAGGGCATAGGTCAACGCGACTGCCGCCACGATGAACAAGAAGGTGAACGCGAATCGGGAATACCAGGCGGAGCGGTCAAACGCGATGATGAACGTGAGCAGATAGACACTGAGCGGAATGATCCAAAGGAACGGCACCACGGCCACATCCAGGCAAAGTTTGTTGGTGATTGCAAGGAGCAGGGTGGTGGCGCAAGCTGGCAGGAGGATCCACAGCAGTTGGTCGACGACACCGGGAGCCGGGACCGCATCCGAGAGTCCCATTTGGACGGGCGTGTGCTCCGGGCTCGATCTATTCCACACAGCGGCGGCCGCCCAGGTGCAGACGAGCGCGTAACCCAGCAGGCCCCAGCCCCAGGCGGAGGCTTGCGCTCCGCGGGCGAGGTTGGGTTCCAGTAGAAAAGGGTAGGAGAGGAGGGCGAGCAGTGACCCGACGTTGGACAGGGCGTATAGCCGGTAAGCAGAGCGTTGTGGGTTCGCCAGGGCAAACCAGTGCTGCAGGAGAGGGCCGGTGGCGGACAGGACGAAGTAGGGGAGGCCGATGCATTTGAGCAGTAATATCAGGATGAGTCCCTCCGGGGCGGTGGCACCTCCGGGTTTCAATGAGTCTGATGGCCGGATGGGCAGCAGCAAGATGGCGACAAGCGTGAGCGCCAGGTGTAAGGCGATTTGCCAGCGCGGACGCAGTCGCCGGGCGCTGAAGTGCGCGTAGCCGTAACCCGCGAGCAGCGTTACCTGAAAAAACAAGAGGCACGTGGTCCACACTCCGGGACCTCCGCCAAACCAGGGCAGGATAAACAGGGCAATGAGGGGCTGCACCAGGAACAGCAGGAATGCTCCGATGAATATTGATAGCGCGAAAGCCGCCGCCATAGCCGGGAGTGTGTCGGCAGGTTGCGACCGGTTCAAGCTTTACTCGAATTTCCCTCCGCACCGGTTTGCGCTAAGCTGGTCCGAGCATGGCTGAGCGATTGCCGATATACGAAGTCGAGAACGAGCTGGTGGAAGCGCTGCGTACGGAACACCGGCTGCTGCTGTGCGCGCCCACCGGTTCGGGCAAGTCCACCCAGGTGCCGCAGATGCTCCTCGACCGTGGCTTGCTGGGGGCGGGGCAGGTGGTCGTGTTGCAGCCTCGCCGGATCGCGGCGCGGCTGCTCGCCCGTCGGGTCGCGGCGGAACGGCGCGTGGAGTTGGGCGGAGAGGTCGGTTATCAAATCAAATTCGAAAATCGAACCGGTCGCGAAACGCGCATTCGTTATGTTACGGAAGGGGTGTTGCTGAGGCAGATGTTGCAGGATCCCCGGCTGGGCCGGGTGTCGGCCATTATTTTTGACGAATTCCACGAGCGGCATCTGCACGGGGACATCACCCTCGCCCAGGCCCTGGAACTCCAGGAGACGCAGCGGCCGGAACTGAAAACCATCGTGATGTCCGCCACCCTGGATTTGCCGGTGCTGGAACAGTACCTGGCGCCTTGTCGGGAGTTGCTCGCGGAAGGAAGGCAATTTCCGGTCGCCATCGAATATAGTAGTATTCCCGCATACCTGGAGAAGCGGCCGGTCTGGGATCAGGCGGCCGAAGCGTTTGCCCGTTTTGTGGGCGCCGGTGAGGAGGGTGACGTCCTGGTGTTCATGCCTGGCGGATATGAGATTGCTCAAACGCTCGAGGCGTTGCGCGCCCGGCCGGAAGCTCGCGGATTCCTGCTGCTCCCGCTTTATGGGGAGTTGGAGGCCAGAGACCAGGATGCCGCCGTGGCCCGCTATGATCACCGCAAAGTGGTCGTGGCCACAAATGTCGCGGAAACCTCGCTGACCATCGAGGGTATCACCTGCGTCATCGACAGCGGCCTGGCCCGGGTTGCTCGTTATGATCCCCACCGCGGGATCAACACGTTGCTGATTGACAAGATCAGCCGGGCTTCGGCTGATCAGCGTGCCGGACGCGCTGGACGGACGGCTCCGGGGAAATGTCTGCGCTTGTGGTCGCGGGAGGAGCACGCGCATCGGCCGGCGCAGGAACTGCCGGAGATCAAGCGGTTGGATTTGGCGGAGGTCATTCTCGCGCTGAAGGCTGCCGGAGTCGAAGACTTGAGAAAATTCCGGTGGTTGGAAGCCCCGGAACCGGTGGCCCTGGAGCGGGCGGAGGCTTTGCTGATGGACTTAGGGGCGGTGGCTCCGACGGCACCTTCGCTCTCGGATTCGGAGGCTCCGGACAAATCCCGGACGATCATTACGGAGCTTGGCCGCCGCATGCTTTCCTTTCCGCTGCACCCGCGCTATTCCCGCATGCTGCTGGCGGCGCAGGATTGCGGCTGCGTCCAGCAAGCCTGCCTGGTTGCCGCCCTCACTCAGGGCCGGGAACTGTTGCTGCGGGTGTCCGACCCAGCGGTCATTCAGGCGCGAGCAGAACTGGCGGAGGCGGCCGCGCACGGTGATTTTGGCCTCCTGCTTGGGGTTTGGCGCGAGGTATCCTCCCGGGGATTTTCACCGGATTTGTGCCGCCGGCTGGGGGTGAACGTGGCGGCCGCACGGCAGGTAAAGCCGTTGCTGGATCAGTTTCTGCAAATTGCAATCGAGCAAGGCCTCGAGCCGGAGCGGCGCGAGCCGCCCACCGATGCGCTGCGGAAGTGTGTATTGATCGCGTTTAGCGACCGCGTGGCGCGACGGCAAGGTGCGGGAGAGTTGCGCTTCGAGATGGTGCATGGGCGGCGCGGTGCTCTGGTGCGGGAGAGTGTGGCCCGCGAATGTCCGTTGGTGGTGGCCGCCGAGATTCAGGAAGTGGAGGGAAGGGACAAGCAGGTGAGCACGATGCTGAGCCTCGCCATGCCGATCGAGGAGTCCTGGGTCGCCACGCAATTTCCCAAGGACATTCGTACGGAGGTACAGGTGCTTTATGACGCGGCGTCGCGCCGCGTGTGCGCAGAAGAGCATCTCAAGTTCCGCGGATTGACTTACACTGTGCGAAAAGTCGAGCCACCGCTGGACGCCGCTGCGTCACTGCTCGCGCGTGAGGTTTTGGCTGGACGCCTGGCGTTTGACCAGTGGGATGATGCGGTTGAGCAATGGATTATCCGGTTGAATCTCCTGTGCCGCTGGTGTCCGGAGTTGCAATTGCCGCCGCTGCTGTCCGAGGATCGCCAGAGCCTGATCGAGCAGATTTGTCACGGATGCGTCAGCGCCCGGGATGTCAAAATCCAGCCGGTGCGTGAAGCGGTAAAGAGCTGGCTGGGACCGATGCAGCAGGCCCTGCTGGAGAAGCACGCTCCCGAGCGCCTGACGTTGGCCAATGGCCGGAATGCGAAAGTGCAATACGATGCCGCCAACCCGCCATTTGTGGCCGTTCGCATCCAGCAGCTATTCGGCGTGACCCAAACGCCGCGCCTGGCGATGGGGCGGGTGCCGGTGCTGGTGCACATCCTGGCTCCCAGCATGCGGCCGGTGCAGGTGACGCAGGATTTGCCGCGGTTTTGGGCCGAGCACTACCCGCGCATCAAGCAGGAACTGCAGCGGAAATACCCGAAACACGAATGGCGTTAGAGGTTAAGTAAAACTACATCAGAGCGTTAGCAACACTTGACACCAGAGTCCCGCGCGGCGAGATTCAACCGGTTCAAACCAACCAAAGGAATTACTTTTATGCGCGCAAAAAACTGCCGGGTATTGCCCCTCTGCCTGGTCATCGCGGTAAATCTGCTGCTGCTACCCTCGACCCGGGCGGATGATGCCTCTGCCAAGCCCGCTGCGGGGGCCGTGCCGGACATGGCGGAAATGATGAAGAAATGGGCAGAGATGGCGGCGCCGGGACCGGCCCACAAGAAATTGGATGCGGTGGTCGGAGAGTGGGAGGTGGAATCGAAATTCTGGATGGCGGGACCGGATGCGCCTCCAACCGTTAGCAAAGGCAAATCGACCAAGCGCTGGATTCTGGGAGGTCGGTTTGTGCAGGAGGAACACAAAGGCGAAATGATGGGGAACCCTTTCGAGGGGATGGGATTTACCGGTTACGACAAGATGAAGCAGAAGTATGTGGGAGCGTGGATGGACACGAGCGGCAGTTGCCTGTCCACCAGTGAGGGTACTGCGGAAGGTGACGTCATCACCCTCAACGGTGTTATGGATGAGCCAATGACGGGAGAACGGAACAAGCCAGTCAAATATATTCTTCGCCTGGCCGGCCCAGGAAAGCACATCCTGGAAATCCACGATGTAGCCCTGGGAGAGAAAAGTCGCGTCGGCGAAATTACTTACACCCGCAAAAAGACATAGGAGGAGGCCTACTCGCAGCCCGTGACCGCCTCGCGTTGCACCAAGTCGGCGTACGCCACCTGGAGGCGGCGGGTCAGGGGCGAACAGGGGCAGGGGCGGTGATCCCAATCTGTGACCTCCACAATACCCAGAGTGCTGAAGGTGCAGAAGATTCCATCTGCGGCATGCACCCGATCCGGTCCAGTGTCGCATTCAATCGCTTCGAGGCCCAAGCGGGTGCAGCATTCCAACACCAATTGGCGCGTGATACCGGGCAGCAACCCCGTGGAGCGGCCCGGCGTGAGCACGGTGTTCGACTCGATCCAAAACACGTTGCTGGCGGCTCCTTCGGTCAGGATTCCTTGATGATTCAGCATCAGGGCCTCATCTACTCCCGCCTGCGCAGCTTCACTCCGGGCCATAACCTGCGTCAGCCGGTTGGCGCTCTTCAACGAGTGCAATCCTGCCCCCGCAGGCAAACGCCATTTAGAAGTGACAACTTTCCAGGATGCTGGATGGACACCGGACGGTGCGCTCAATGGATGGAGACTTAGGATGAAAGAAGGCCGGTCTGCCCCGAGCGGAGAGTAGCCCCGGGGCCCGGTCCCGCGCGACACGGTTAAGCGGAGAATGCCTTCCGCCACCTCATTGCGGCGGATGAGTTCAAGCGCGCATTGGTGCAGAGTGGAGAAAGGACAGGGCATCCGCATTTCGAGCAGGACGGCACTGGCTTCGAGCCGCGCCAGGTGGTCCCTCCAGCGGAACACTCGGCCATTGGTGACTCGCATGGTTTCGAACAGGGCGTCTCCGTAAAGGAAACCCCGATCGAAAACGGAGACGCAAGCCTCCGCTTCTGGCACCCACTCTCCGTTCAGGCAGACCAGCATCAGCGGATTTCCTCCAGGACCTCACGGTTCGTGAGGGAGCAGGGCGACTCAGCCAGTCCCTCCTCAGGATTCGCACCCAGGCATTCCAGAAAGGCCCTGGCTTTCGCCAGCGTTTCGAGATACTCGGCTTCCGGCTCCGAGTCCGCCACAATTCCGGCGCCGGCGTGAAAGTAGGCGCGGCCCTGGTGGCAAATCACGGTGCGAATCAAAATGCTGAATTGGCTTTCGTGATTGAACCCGAGATAGCCCAACGCCCCGGTGTAAGCGCCTCGGCTTAAGGGTTCCAGTTCATCGATGATCTCCATCGCGCGAAATTTGGGTGCGCCCGTGATGGACCCGCCGGGAAAGCAGGAGGCCAGGGCGGCGATATGCGAGATTTCCGGACGCAGACGTCCTTCCACGGTCGAAACGAGGTGCTGCACTTGGGCGTAGCGTTCGAGGCGCGCCAGTTCCGGCGCCTGCACGGAGCCATATTCGCACACTTTGCCCAGGTCGTTTCGCAAGAGGTCTGTGATCATGACCAGCTCCGCCAATTCTTTGGGGCTGGTCTGCAGTTCATAGCTGAGCTGCGCGTCGCGGGTCGGTTCGCTGGCTCTCGGGCGAGTCCCTTTAATCGGCCGAGTCTGCGCGTGTCGTCCCGAGAATTTTAGAAATTGCTCCGGCGACGCGGAGGCCAGGGCGTGGTCTGATCCCTGGAAGAATGCCGCGAACGGGGCGGGGGAAATCGACCCAAGCCGATCAAAGAGGCTCCACGCGGAGTGCGGCCAGGCGCCTTCCAGACGATGAGCGAGGTTCACCTGGTAGATGTCTCCGGCGCGGATGTATTCCTTGGCACGGCGCACGGCGGAGACGAAGCGATCACGGCTCATCGAGGACCGCACCGATGGCCCAGTCGATGGCTCGTCAGATCTGGTCGAGGTTGGGGGAATTGCAGCGGGTATTGATTCCAGGAGGTTGAGCCAGAATGAAAGCTGGTCCCGGGCCCGGTTGGCATCGCGCGAGCCGTCCGCTGCGAGACCGGTTGCGACGACGTGGCAAACGCCCAGAGCGTGATCGAAAACCGCCAGCGACGGGTAGAACCCTACTTCGCAATCCGGCAATCCAAGATCGTTGCGCGCGGTTCGTGGCAGTTTGGGTTCGACGAAGCCACGCAAGTCATATCCCCAGTAGCCAAAGCAACCGCCAACGGGGAAGGGTACATCCAAGTCAGCGGGCAACTCATAGCGGAGTAGCAGGCTTTCCAGCATCTTCCAGGGATCGCCAAACCACGTCACGGATTCGGACCCGCTGCGCAGGAGGGCTCGCGAGCCGCGAGAGCTAAAACTCAGGCAAGGGCGGGCAACCACGATGGAATACCGGGCCGGAGCGGCTTCGAAACAGCCGCTACGCAGCAGCATCAGCCCCGGTTCGCCGAGCAAAGCTCCGGCGAGGGATTCCGGGGTCTGGCCGGTGCTCAAGGCATGGATGAGAGGCCGCATAACCAGGGGCAGGTTAATGCGGCGGACATTGTCGGTCAAACGAGGGATAGCTGGCGTTTGGCGGAATCGGTCAAAACCGGAGGATCGAGAAATTCCGGACCGGCTGGTTTTGGCTGAGTGTTGGAGTATTCAGGAATTGGGAATTTTGCTTGTGCCGCGAGGGGAAAGAGCTTAAAGGCACGGGCAACACGAGAAGAGCGCATGACCAAGAAGCAACTTCAGGCCCTGGCCCGCGAGCACGGCACCCCGGTCGTCATTATTGATCACGACCAAATTCGCAAGAACTACGCGGATTTCAAAAAGCACCTGCCGAAGGTGCAGGCGTATTACGCGGTGAAGGCCAATGCCGAGCCGGCCATTGTGCGTACTTTATACGAGGCGGGTGCCAGCTTTGATGTGGCGTCGCTCCCGGAGTTCATGCTGGTTTATGAAAATATCCGGCAGCTGCCACCCAAGGCACAGCAGGATTTCATCTGGGACAAGATCATCTATGCCAACCCCACCAAGCCGCAGGAAACCTTGGTGGCCCTGGATCAATACAAGCCGCTGGTCACTTTCGACAATCCGCGCGAGCTGAAAAAGATCAAGCAATTCGCTCCGCATGCCGGGGTGGTGGTGCGCATCCGGGTTCCGAACACGGGTTCCATGGTGGAATTGTCCTCAAAGTTCGGGTGTGATCCCGGCGAGGCGGTGGACCTGATTCAGAACGCGTTTGATTTAGGCCTGGTGGCGGAAGGCATCAGTTTTCACGTCGGCAGCCAATGCACGAACTTTCAGAATTTTGTGCAGGCGCTCGAGATGGCGTCTGCCGTGATGAAGGAGGCAAAGTCGCGCGGACACGAGTTGAAGATCTTGGATATTGGCGGGGGCTTTCCGGCTCCTTACGACCGCCACGTCAAACCGTTCAGCGCTTTGGCGCGGAAAATCAACGCCGAGATTGATCGTTTATTTCCCGCGGATATCCAGATTATCGCCGAGCCGGGCCGATTTCTGGTGGCCACCGCCGCCACGGCGATTGCCCGGGTCATTGGCAAGGCGGTGCGGGATGGGAAGACCTGCTATTACGTCGATGACAGCGTCTATCACACCTACAGCGGCATCATTTTCGATCATTGCCAGTACCATTTGCAGGCCTTTAAGTCCGGCAAAACCGAGATCAGCGCGGTGTTTGGACAAACCTGCGACGCCCTGGACAAGATCTCGCTTTCCGAGGAACTACCCGAACTGGAGATCGATGACCTGGTCTTTTCAGAGAATATCGGGGCCTACAGCAGCGCGTCTGCCACTTGGTTCAATGGCTTCCCCCCGGCGAAAATTGTCCATGTGAATTTGAAGCCGCGATCGCGAGCTGGCGGCCGTACCGGCAAATGATGTCAGGGAAACTTCGACGCGGGAAAATCTTTGGCATCCGGGTAGCTGCGGCTGCAGGCTGTGTTAGATAATCTTTTAACCAACGGGGACGGACACTGTGGAACGGCGCTTGCAATCCAACTCAAGCCACGCCATGCTTTACTTACGGCATTTGCGAGGCGCTGAGCATTCGCGCCTGTCATGATGGAATGAGCACATTACCTGAAAACGATCTGGATCTAGAGAAGCTCTTTTTGCCCTCCTGGGCACAAGAGCCGGCTTCGGCTTCGAAATACGCCAAATACGAAGGCGAAACTGAATCATACGAGCGGCGCGACCGACGAGGCGATCGCCGCGGTGACCGCAGCGGGCCCCGCCCGCCCCGGCGCGAAGGTGGTCCAGGCGGCGGCGGTGGTGGCGGCCAGTTTCGCGGTCCGCGCCCACCCCAAGGTGATCGTCGGCCGGGCGGGGGGCAGGGTGGCCCCGGCGGGCCAGCGCGCGAAGGCAGGTTCCCTCGACGCGACCGCGGCGAAGGTCGTGGTGGTGAGATCCGGGAACGTCGTCCCGCTCCGCTTCCATTGCCGGAGTTGAATGTCGGCCTGATCCCGGACGAAAAGGGCGTCGAGTCGTTGTCCCGCCAGATCAAGATGACGGGCCGGGCGTATCCGCTCTTTGACATCGCGCAGATGATCCTGCAGAAGCCGGAGCGCCACAACGTGTCTTTCTCGATCACGAAGAACGCTGAGGGTAAGCCGCAACAGCCGCTGTTCCTGTGCGCGCTGGATGAGACGCTTTGGCTGTCGGAGGATGATGCCGTGCAACATGTGTTGCACAAACATTTCGCCACCTTTTACCAGGCGGAAAAGACCGCCACCGAGCCGCCCAAGGGTAAATATACGTTCGTGGGGCAATGTGGGATGAGCGGCGTGGTGTTAGGACCGCCCAATTATCACGATTACCAGAATCAACTGCGCAAGCTGCACTCCCAGCGTTTTTCAAGGATGCCTTTTGAAGCTTTCAAGGCGCGCGTCAAAATTGTGCGCGACGAGGAAGTGGTCAAGAAGTGGGTGGAAGACCAGAGCTGGAAAACTGAGTATGTGTGCTTGAACGTACCGGAGCCGCTGCGTTTGGCGACCATGGCGGACGTGGAAAAGCATTTCCGCGAAGTTCATAAGGAAGCGATCATCAAGCCGGTTGAAACTTACTCCCTGTCCGGCACCGCCGCGCGTAACCTGCGCAGTTCGGAGCTGACCCGGTTGGTGCGCAGCGTCTGGGAGGATCAACGGCGGTTCCCGCTCCAAATTGCCACCGTGCTGAGCCAACAATTCGCCACACGCGGTCTGCAGTTTTTCAAAGTTAATAAGACCATCACGCACGTATCGGTCGCCCGGCCCCATTACCTGGATTTGGCCGCCACGCCGGTGTCGGATCTCGTCAAACGCATTGTTGATTACATCAACGCACATCCAAAATCGAATCGCCGCCAACTGATCGAGGCGCTCGCTCCGTCGCCGGTAGCGACGTCGTTGCCAATAAATCCGCCCCTGGCTGCTGCGGCTCCAAGTGGAGAAGTCGCGGCAACCTCCACCGGAGAAGCCAGTGCCGCTTCGGCTGCGCCTGCGGCTCCGGCAGCGGCCCCCGAGTCAGATCAACCCACCTCGGAGCAAGCGAGTCTGATCGCGGATTTGCACTGGCTCATTCATCAGGGGCATGTAATTGAGTTCGCCACTGGAGTGCTCGAGACAGCCAAGAAGCCACTGCCTAAGCCTCCCAAACCGGAAAAGGTCCCGGCTCAACCGGCGGCGGCGGCGGGGGCGACGGTGGCGGGTGAGCCCGGAACGGTGGAAGCGCCGGCTACAGCCGGTGCCGCGACCGAGTCAGAGGCTGAAGTCCCAGCGCCGATAGCCGAACCTGCAGCAGTCTCAACGGAGACGCCGGCCGTACCCGCACCGGAAGCTCCGGCGACAGCGGAAACCTCGGCTGCACCCGCAGCAGACCAGGAGTCTTCCAAGCAGCCTGAGGCTACCTCTGGTCAGCCGGGCTGATCGTGATTCCATAGCAGTGTCAGGGCACGCGCGTGCGTGCCGGTCCGATTTTGGACGCGGCCGCACTTGGTTCAATAATATTTATGGGTTTCAGTAAACTAAATCTCTCGCCTGTAATACTAGAGGGGGTCAAGGCGATGGGCTATGTGGAGCCGACCCCAATTCAGTTGCGCGCGATTCCGCTGGTTTTAGCCGGAAGCGACATTATTGGCAGCGCGCAAACGGGCACGGGAAAGACCGCAGCCTTTGCTTTGCCGATTTTGTCGAAACTTGGCGAGCACCAACCGAAGCCTCGGGTATTGATTCTGGAGCCAACCCGGGAACTGGCGGCGCAGGTGGAAACCGCGATTCGGGATTTCGCCCGGTTCACGAATTTGAGAACGGCGGTGCTCTATGGCGGCGTGGGCTATGGCCGGCAGATGGATGCTTTGAAAGCCGGAGTGGATGTTCTGGCCTCGACGCCCGGCCGGTTGCTGGACCATATGTCGCGCGGCACCTGCAGCCTGGATCAAATTCAGTATTTAGTCCTGGACGAAGCGGACCGCATGCTGGACATGGGTTTTCTGCCCGATGTGCGCCGCATTGTGCAGCGCTGCCCGCGGCAGCGGCACACGTCCCTTTTTTCGGCGACGATTCCACCGGAGATCGAGACGTTGATTCAGTGGGCGATGCGGGATCCCAAGACCGTAGAAATCGGCGCCCGCCGCTCCCCGGCCGAAGGGGTGAAGCATGTGATCTACCCGGTCTCTGAATCACAAAAGACCGATTTGCTGTTGGAATTGCTCAAGCAGGTGAACTACGACTCGGTGATTGTTTTCTGCCGCACCAAGCATGGGGCGGACCGAGCCGCACATACGCTTAAACGCGCCAATCACGCGGTCGCCGTGCTGCACTCGAACCGGACCCAACGCGAGCGGGAGCAGGCGTTGCAGGGCTTTCGCGAAGGGCGGTATGAAGTGCTGGTGGCGACCGATATCGCGGCGCGGGGATTGGACATTGCCGACGTCAGCCACGTCGTGAACTACGACGTGCCGCAACACCCGGAAGATTACATTCATCGCATTGGACGCACGGGGCGCATGGATAATAAAGGCGACGCTTTTACCATCATGGTGGCGGAGGATGCCCGGCACGTGCAGGCGATCGAGCGTTTTATCAGCCAGAAGATTCCCCGGGTGAAACTGGAGGGCTTTGATTATCGCTATACCGCTTTGTTCGAGCAGGATAAGCCCGGGCAGCCCGCCGGGGTGACCCGGGCTCGAGGTGCGCGCATCCGGGGTGGGTATTTCTTCGCACCTTCACGCCGACGGCGATAGCATAGAGAGCGGGTGATTTCCGTGCAGCATACCGGCACCCTGCCAGGGCAAGCCGGTCCTGAGGTTATGACTTAGTCTGATTTGACATTTTCTCGTCCTGTTCGTTATATTCTGCCCCTTTATATGAATCGAAATCCGCATGTAGCCGTGGTCGGCGCAACGGGCGCCGTCGGTATCGAAATGATCAAGACGCTGGAAAAGCGTCATTTCCCCGTGGGGCAGTTGACTTTGCTCGCTTCCGCCCGTTCGGTGGGGAAGAAGTTGAAGTTTCGGGGGGAGGAAATCACGGTTAAAGAGCTGACTAAAGACTCTTTTAGCGGTATCGACATTGCGCTGTTCAGCGCCGGCGGCAGTATTTCAAAGGAATTTGCTCCCGCAGCGGTCAAAGCCGGATGCGTGGTGGTCGACAATTCGAGCGCGTTTCGCATGGACCCGCAGGTGCCACTGGTGGTGCCGGAGATCAACGCCGGTGACGTTCGACTGCACCAGGGCATTATTGCCAATCCCAATTGCACCACGGCCATCACTTTGATGGCGTTGTATCCGCTGCATCAAGCCTTTGGCTGCAAACGCATCTTTGCCGCCAGTTACCAGGCAGTGTCCGGCACTGGCGCCAAGGCGTTGGCCGAGCTGGAGCGGCAAGTCGATCAGATCGTGCACGGCCAGCCGGTTACGCGGGAAGTGTATCCGCATCAAATCGCCTTCAACGTGTTGCCGCACGTCGATTCTTTCCTGCCTTCCGGTTATACGAAGGAGGAAATGAAGATGGAGAATGAGGGGCGGAAGATCATGCACCATCCCAATTTTCACGCCAGCGTCACCTGCGTGCGGGTGCCCGTCTACCGGGCGCATTCAGTCGCGGTGAACGCGGAGTTTGAAAAGCCGGTAACCGTGGAATCCGCGCGCGAAGTCCTGCGCAACGCGCCCGGTCTGCAGGTGGTGGACGATCCTGCGCGCAACCAGTATCCGCTGCCGTTGTATCTGGCGGAGCAGTATGATTGCGCGGTGGGGCGGGTGCGGAAAGACTGCGCGATGGAAAATGGCCTGGCCTTCTGGGTGGCGGGCGACCAATTGCTCAAAGGCGCCGCGCTGAACGCGGTTCAGATCGCCGAAGAACTGTTGAAAGCTTAAATCGGCTCGCGGTTTGTTGCCCGGATTTTTCCGGCAGCCTCGGACTTACGGAGCGGCAGGTGCTCCACCTGCCGCTTCTTTGGTGAAGGCGTTGACCGTTTTGATGTGGGCTTCTTTGGCCGCGTCCATCACTTTGACGATCTGGCCAAAGGGCGCGGATTTGTCCGCGCTGATTGCCAGGTTCACGTCCGGAGATTTGGCGGCGAGGTTGTTCAGTTCCTGCTTGAGCCGATCCACGGTTACCGGCTTGCCCTCCGGGCCCAGTCGTAGATTGCCCTGAGGATCAATCGTGACCACCACCGGGGCTTTTTCGCTGGCTCCGCTCTTCTGCGATTGCGAGGACTCTGGCAACGCCAGCTTCAAGGCCGGCTGCTGCTTGAAGGTCGTGGTTACCAGCAGGAAGATCAGCAGCACAATGAGGATATCAATCAACGCGACGATGATGATCGCCGGTGGCTGTCGCCGTTTTTTGATGAAGAAACGCATAACAACCTCAGTGCGGCGCGGTCTCGCGGTATTGTCGGCGGATGAATTCGGCGCAGAGGGTCTCCATTTCCACGGCAATGGTTTCCACCTTCTTGGTGTAGTAGCTCCAGAAGATCAAGGAGGGAATGGCAATTAACAATCCAAGGAGAGTGGCGTTGAGGATGAGCGCGATGCCTTTGGCCAGGTGAGAGGCGTCGTTGAGGCCCGTCTGGCCGATGTTGCTAAAGAGGGTCATCATACCGGCGATGGTACCCACCAGGCCGAGGAGTGGGGCGATGCCCACGATGATCTCCAACACCACCAACCCCCGTTCCAATCGGGTGATTTCATGGCGCGCCTGCGTCTGGATGGCGTCAACGTTATCGGCCTTGGGCCAGTCCAGGTGATCGCAGGCCAGCAGCAGGAGGCGGCTCATGGGGGAATCATGCTGTTGGCAAACGCGACGGAGCATGGGCACATCGGCGGCCGCCTGGCAGGATTGGACTGCGCCTTCAATTTCCGGTGGAACCACCCGACGCCAGCGCAAAGCCAACCCGCGTTCAATGACAAACGCCAACCCGACCACCGAGGTCAATACCAACAAACCATAGACGACGTATTCCATAAATAGATTGCGAACTCAGTTGTAATAAAAGGTGAACTGAATGTTTCGAACATCCCCGGCCATCCGGCGCATGTCGGTGGGCCACGCCGCGTAGGGCGACGGGTCCATGATGGCCTTCTGGCATAACAAACCCAGAACTTCGCCGGCGGTGTTTTCCGCCACCTTCATATCGCTGATCCGGCCATCGGCATGCAGTTTGAACTGGAGCACCACGCGTCCGCGGCTATCGGAGGCGTAATCGCGTTCGTAAAGCAATTCGTACCAGCGTGCTTCCACCGCATCCACCAGCGCGGCGTCATAGGCGCCAAAAGGCGTGGCTTTGGTGTCGAGGGAGGAAATGTCCAGACGCCGTCTGACGCCGCCTTCCTGACGCATTTTTTGGCTGGGCGGTTGTTGGCTCGCCTGGCGGGCGAGGGCTTCCTTGATGGTGCGCGGCCGAGGTTGCTGGGCCTGGCCATCCTCCTTGGAGGGCTTGGTATCAGGCTTGGCAAACGCCAAATCGCCTGGATCAACGCTCTTGCGGGCCTTCTCTTCGGTTTGATCCTGCGGTGCCTGGGGCGCTGGGCGGGTCGGTTGCAGCGGCACGTATTTCTCTTTGGCCACATCCTCCGTGCGCAGGACCTTGTCCTGTTGCCCGGTGATTTTGGGAGTGTTGGTTTCGCGATCGGCGTCCGGGTTGGCCGCACGGGCGTTCTTGTCGGAATAGGTGGTGGCGGTTTCGGGCGCCTGGTCCACCGCCTGGGCCGGGCTCACGTGGACGAACATCAGCGGTGGTTGCTGGCTTTCAGCCGGCGCGGCGGATTTCTTCTTTTGGAGCAACTCGGTGAGCATGGGAGGCTGCAACCAGGCGGGCACATGGATACGTTCCCAAACATGGTAGCGCTTTCCCGAGTAGTAGATCCCTACGCAAAGCAAGTGCAGCACCAATGAAATGGCAAAAGCCCGAGCGAGCCGGGATACCTCGGCCTGCTCGGCTCGCAATGATAAGGACCGCATTTCATTAGCTGCCACGCCCTAGCAGTTTGCCGCACAACCACCCCCCGGGCAACTGTACAATCAGCCGCCCGCGCGTCCTGGTAGGGATAACGAAAGTACCAGGCGCGAAGGTCTTACGAGCCAGGCCTTTCTGACCGGGTGATCTGGCTTAAACTTGCTTCAAGGCGCTGTCCAGCGCGGCGAACAGCGGTTGCATGCTGGCTTCCGTTTCGTCGCCCATGTTCGAGATGCGAAACGTCGTGCCTTTAATCTTCCCGTAGCCACCGTCGATCAGGAAGCCCTGATCTTTTACCAGCTTCTGCAGCTTTGCCACATCCACCGTTCGGCCTCCGGGTCGGGCGCCGTTGCTGACGCACGTCAGCGTTATCGACTCGTGACCGGGTTCCGGGAAGAGGTTAAAACCGTTTCGGGACGCCCAGTCCCGGGTCATCTGGTTCGTTTGGCGATGCCGTGCGAAGCGCGCTTCCAGACCTTCGTCGAAGATATCCTCGAGTTTTGAGGCCAGCGCGTAAACATGTCCGATGCTGGGCGTGCTGGGGGTCATGCTCTGTTCGGCGTTCTTCTGGAACTCGATAATGTCAAAGTAATACCCGCGATCTTTGGCCTGGGCGGCCTTGGCAATCGCCGCCGGCGAGCAAGCGAAGACGGCGGTGCCCGGCGGTAGGGCAAAGGCTTTTTGCGTGCCCGCCAGGAGAACATCGATTCCCAACTCATCGAATTTGATCGGCACCGCCGACATCGAGCTGACGGAATCGACAATGAACATGACGTCCGGGTATTTTTGCTTGAGTGCCGCGATCTCGGCCAGCGGACTCATGACCCCGGTGGAAGTCTCATTGTGGATGAGGGTGAGGGCATCGAATTGGCCGGTGGCCAGCTTGCGATCGATGTCTTCGGCGCGGATCGGAGAGCCCCAGGGCACCTGCAAAGCTTCAGCCGCTTTTCCGCAGCGCTGGGAAACGTCGAACCACTTATCCGAGAACGCGCCGCACATGCAGTTTAGCACCTTTTTCGACACTAAATTGCGCAAAGCGCCCTCCATCACTCCCCAGGCGGAGGAGGTGCTGATGTAGACGAGTTGCTTGGTGTACAGCAGTTGCTGGAGCTGCGGTTGGATGCGGGCATAAAGATCCTTAAAACCCTGCCCGCGATGACCAATCATCGGCGAGCAAAAGGCGCGAAAGGTCTTTTCGCTGACTTCCACCGGTCCTGGAATGTGTAGTTTTACGTGTCCCATATTAAAAATCCCCGGAATCATTGTTAACCTTGCCGCCGAACGCAAGGGACATTTGTGGGAAATCAGTGCGCTTCCAGCCAGGTTTTGCCCACGCCAATCTCGACCAGGATGGGCACTTCCAGGGGAATGGCAGTGCGCATCTTCGCCTCCACCAGAGAGCGCAGCTCTGCCTCCTCCTCGCCGGGGAGTTCAAAGACCAATTCGTCATGAACCTGCAACAGCATTCGGCTGCGGCTGCCACGCTGCTGCAACTCTCGGTGAATGTTGATCATCGCCAGCTTGATCATGTCGGCGGCGGTGCCCTGGATGGGCGCGTTGATCGCGTTCCGTTCCGCGCTGCCACGGATGGTGGCGTTCGAGCTGTTGATGTCTCTCAGGTAACGGCGGCGTCCGGTAACTGTAGCCACGTAGCCGTGGTCACGCGCGAATTGCATGGTCTGGTCCATGTAATCCCGGATGCCCGCGAACTGGCGAAAATATTCGTCAATGATATCCGCCGCCTCTTTGCGTGGGATGCGCAGGCGTTGGGACAGCCCGAACGCGGAGATCCCGTAGGCAATGCCATAGTTGACCATCTTGGCTTTGCGACGCATTTCCGCGGTAACGAGCTCGGGAAAGGTGCCGTAAACCCGGGCGGCGGTTGCGGTGTGCACGTCAGCGCCGGTTTTGAAAGCTTCCAGCAGTCCGGCCTCCCGGCTTAGGGCCGCGATAATCCGCAACTCGATTTGCGAATAATCGGCCGAGAGGAGCAGGTCGTAGCCTTTCCCAGGAACGAATGCTTTGCGAATCTCCTGGCCGCGTTCGGTGCGGATGGGGATGTTTTGCAGATTCGGATTCTGCGAGTTGAGCCGGCCGGTGCTGGTGGCCACCTGGGCAAACGTGGTGTGGATCCGTCCGGTGCGGGGGGCGATGGCCGCCGGCAACGCGTCAACATAGGTCGATTTCAGTTTCGAGGCCGTGCGATGGTCCAGCAGCAATTGGACGATTTCGTGGTCTGGCGCAAGGCTGGCCAGTGTTTGCTCATCGGTCGCGTATTGGCCGGTCTTCGTTTTTTTCGGCGTCGGCCCGATTTTCAGGGTTTCAAAGAGAATTTGGCCCAGTTGTTTTGGCGAATTGAGGTTGAACTCGGTCCCCGCGAGTTGATGGATGCGCTTACCCAACTGATCAATTTCCTGGGATAACCTGGTGCCGAAGTCGGCGAGTACCGCAGCCTCGACTCGGATGCCGGCCAGTTCCATGTCACCCAACACCGGGACCAACGGCGCTTCGATTTCATAAAAGACCTGGTGCTGCCCGCGTTCCTCGAGGATTGGTTTTAAGATGGCCGCCAATTTACGATTCAGCACCGCATTTTGGACCGCGCAGGGAGCAGTCTCTTCCGTGGCCCCAGCCTCGAGCAGGTTGAGTTCACCCGCAGGGTTCGTCGCGGGTGGGGATCGTGTTGGGGCAAAGCCCAGGTACACTTCAGACAGGTATTCGAAGCCATGTCTCTGATCCGGTTCCACCAGGCTGTGGGCGATCATGGTGTCGAAGAGCCGAGCGTTCACAAACAGTCCCGCTCGTTTCAACCGGCTTAGGTGCGTCTTTAAATCGTGCCCCAAAACCTCCATCCGACCGTTGTTGAGAATCGGGCGCAGCTCCTCCAATAATTTTGCCTGTTCGCCGGCTGTGCCTTTGATCGGCAGAAAGTATCCTCGGCCAGCCTCGAAACTGAACGCGATCCCAGCCAGTTCGGATCCCGACGCGCCCGGGCGGATAGCTGGGATATCGATGGCGACCGCGGTTTGGGAGGCGAGCGCTGTCAGAAATGCGCTTCGTTTAGCGGTGGTATCGAGCAGTACTGTTTCAATCGCTGGACTGGGGCCTGATTCCCGCGGGAGGGCGGCAACATTGACGGTTGCGGGGGGTGAAGCTGACTTTGGTGCCAGGGTTTCTTCAGCGGGGAAAGGCAGGAGATTTTCCTCCGGGCTGACGCTGTTTTGGCTGGCTGCGGCTTGACCACGGCCGGCTTTGAAGCCTTCACCAAACACGCGGCGTCCCAAAAAATTGAACTCAAACTCCACGAACAAGGCTGCCAGTTTCTCCTCATCAAACGGTTTTACGGCCATTTGTTCGAGGTCGAAAGAGTGTGGCACCTCGCAGTTGATGGTCGCCAGCCGTTTGGAAAGTTGGGCGAGGTCTCGGTGCGTCTCGAGATTTTCCCGCAGCTTCCCTTTCAGTTCGCCGGTGTGCTCCAGCAGTTTTTCGAGCGATCCAAATTGAGCGATGAGCTTGCTGGCAGTCTTTTCGCCGATGCCGGGGACGCCGGGGATGTTATCCGAGCTGTCTCCCATCAAGGCGAGAATGTCCACCACTTGTTCGGCGCGTTCGATATTCCAGCGGGCGCGGATCTCCGGCAGTCCCAGGATTTCCACGGAATCTCCCATGCGCCCCGGTTTATATAAGAAAGTATGGTCGTCCACCAATTGCCCAAAATCCTTGTCGGAGGTCACCATGTAAGAGGTGAAATCCTGGCGACGGGCGGCGCAAACCACCGTGCCAATGATATCATCGGCTTCGTAGCCATCCAGGATCAGCAACGGCACCCGAAAGGCCTCGATCATACGGCGAACATGGGGCAGGGCCGCGCTCAGGTCCTCGGGCATGGCCTCCCGATGAGCCTTGTAATCCGGATAGTCGAGATGCCGCTGCGTTGGCGCTTCCGTATCAAACGCGACCGCCAGATGTGTCGGTTGCTGCTTCTTGAGAATGTCTAACAGCGTTTGAGTGAAGCCAAACAGCGCCGAGGTGTTAACACCCTTGGAGTTGAAGATAGGCCGGCTCGCCAGCGCGAAATGCGCTCGATACACCAGGGCCATTCCATCCAGGAGGAACAAAGTCTTCGGCATGCGCCTACTTTAACCTTGGAGCAGGGATTTGGCCCACCTTTTTTGGCGCTCCGTTATGATCGAGCAAGAACGTTTGTCTGCCGCGTGGCGTCATCTCGTCCCCGAAGCGCCATTGAACCGCCTGGAAAAGGAATGAGGGAGTGAGTTGGGTGACTGTCCGGAGTCGGATTGGCACGGTGAAAGCTCGGAGGCGGAGATGGCGGAGAAATACTCCGGAAACTCATGCAGTCGGAGTTCTCCATGCGCGGAAGCTACGGCAAAGGTGTTCGAAATTGAGGCACACTGTCTCAATTCTGGAGCGCGCCGCCAGCATCGGAGCCGCCAGAAAGTGTTGGATTATGAAAATAAAATCCCTCCCGGCGCGAGGTTGGCTCGGAACCAATAAGGTTCACGACACACTGCACTGCCTGCTAACAGCCACGTTGCTCAGCCTGGTGGCGTCGGCAAGTTGGGCGGCAGATATCACGTTTCGTCCCAACCCGCCGCCATCCCTGGGGCAGGGCGGCCCTGAAACCTTCGACCCTTCGCGCTTGAGCATGGGGCGTGGATTTAAAGTCCTTTTGGGGAAAAAGGTGAAGGATGCGCAAGAGGTGGCCGTCGGGAAAATTGAGGATTTTGTAGTCGACATCGAAGGGGGTGCCGTGCTCGGGGTGCTGGTCTCAGGGAGTGGGAAAGGCGAAGCGATGGTTCCGGCTTCCAGTTTCCAATCAGCCCTGGAATTCCAAATGCAGATTCGCGAAACTCGCGCGGTGTTCGCCAAGGCATCCCGGGTTCCCGGCGCACAGGCGCTGTTGCAGAATCCCGAGGCAATCAAGGCGGCGCTGGCTTATTTCACTTCCCCACAAACGGTGGCGAATCCCGCGCGGTTGCGCTCCGCGGGAACGCTGGTGGGCACGGCGCTGACCTGTGATTCCGGTGAGGTCCTGGGCAAGGTTCACGACGTCTTTCTGGACCTTACGGCGGCACGACTCTTTTACCTGGTGGTGGAGCCGGTGGTCGGTCCAGAGGCAGGTTCGAGGCTTTACCTGGTGCCGCCGGCTTCGGTCGCGGTGCAACCACAGGGCCTGACCCTGCGCGCCAGCGCGACGCACTTCCTCGCGGGGCGCTATATCAACCGCGAGTTCCCCACCGACATTGTCATGTCCGACGTGGGCGTGGCGGTTTATGGTCACTACGGCTTATTGTCCGGTGGTAACAGCCGGACAGTTGCCGGTTCGGCTGTTGCAGCGGGAGCGACCAAAACCCCGGAAGTGGCGGTGAGGTCGGACCACGATCTTTCCAAGGACGTATTAACGGAGATCATCCGCAATAACGATGCAATGGTGGTGATGAGCATCAAAGTCGTCTCCCAAAATGGGCGGGTAATCCTCAGTGGCGCAGTCAAGAGCGAGGCTGAGCGGGCCAACATCGCAGCGGCCGCGTGCCGGGTGGTGGGTACCGGCAATGTGGATAATCGACTTGAGGTTAAAGGCAAAGTGCGCACCGCGAGCCTCTGAGCGACGGGACCGCATCGCCTTAACTATCTAACCTGAGAAAGACAACATCCCGCGTAGTTACCCCGGCTTTAAAGCCGGCGGAATGCGAGCGGCGGCGTTCAACGCGCAGACTGTGTCACTTAGTCTGCAAATGGCCACGGCTGGCCTCGTCGGCTAGTTTTGAAAAGCCGCCGTGGTTCAGGCGCCGGGCTTCGCTGGTTACATAATCCCATTGAAACGCCGGGCCGGGGTCGGTCTTGTCGGTTTGGATATGAAAATGACCAATCACCCCGGTCAGCTCTTTGAGTTGGTCATCCGGGAGTTTGCAGGTGATGAGCTGACCGGAGGCATCGCGCGGATAGTCGCATTTCAGCTTGGGAAAAATTGTGGATAGAGCCGCGGTGAGCTTCACCAGGGCTGCGTACTGCTCGGGGGTGTAATCATACTGCACCAGGCTGCGTCCCTGAATGTTTCCGGAGATAACTTCCGGTCGTGCCGGGTAACCGACGAATCCCTTGGTCAACACGCCACCATCGCCCAACCGCGGGGGCAGGGTAATGCGAGCGCCGTGCTTCACATCGTTGGTGTACCAATCCTTCAGCGGGCTCTTTTCCAGGGAGGCATAGGCGCCCATGTTGGCGATTTCAACGCCGACAGATCGGGTGTTGGAAGTCGTGGCATGCCAGGCGCGCTCCTTGAGATCGAGGGTTTGATAAATCGTCCCATCAATATCCAGCATGAAGTGGACGCTCAACCCGCGGAAATCATGCAAGACTCTGAAGCATTGGCGACTGGTGCCGCACACGTCATAATGCAGGACGAACTGATCCACCACTTTTCGCAAGGCGGGCAGATCCCAGCCACCCCCGCGGACCTGCTCCACCTCCGCGTCCGAAAGACCGGCTTTGCGCAAGTTGTAGCGCGCTGGTCCGAGCAGATCCGGGAGTTCGGCTTTGGATGCTTCCCAGGAGGATTTATCCAAAGGGGCGAAGCGGCGCTCGACGCGGTAGGCGTCGTAACCGCCTGGATCCATCCAGGTGACGACGCGGGTGCCGGTGTGAAACATTTGTCCGGCTACAATAATTTCATCGCCCACTCGGTGGGCCTGTGTGCCGGGCCGGGTCATGGTCCGGCATCCGGATACAAGGGAACAGGCCAGGAGACAAGCGGCAGCGCGGAGCCAGTGGGAACGGTGCCGATAGATCAGCAGCAAAAACGTATTTAACACGTGGACATTTGGGTGAAGAGGCGGCGTTTCGTCAAGACCCAAGCAATTTGGTGTCGCTGACGGGAGGGTGCTTGACCCTCCCAATCTCCAGGCGTAGGCTCCCCGCGTAAGACTGCGCGACCATCGTTCTCCCATAACCTGCGTCGAGCTCGGAGGCACCGATGCGCGCGGGTCGTTCGGCAAATTTTCGCCATGAACTATCGGATATTGAATGGAGTGATCCGGATTTTTGGACTGCTCGTGCTGCTAACGGCAGGACCAGTGGTCCAACTGCGGGCCACGAATGTAAGTGGCATCCTGAGTACCAACACCACATGGGGATTATCCGGATCACCATATAACCTGATAGGGTATACCGGCGTAGGTTATGGAATTACCCTCACGATTCAACCGGGCGTCCGGGTAGTGGGTAACGGGAACCCGCTGGAGATATTCGGGACCCTCAATGCAGCGGGTGACGCTTCGGCAATGGTGGGGTTTACGAATGTCCTCGTGTTGGCGGGAACCAACGCTCCGGCACAACCTTTCTCCATCACGCTGCGGAACACACATACTGTCGGCGGCAGCATTTGCCCACCCACCGCTTCCGCCAACTACGGCACGTTGGTCCTCGAGGATAACCTGATCGAAAATCTGTGCAGTTACATTTACCTGCGGTACCCGACCGGAGATTGCTCGATTCGGCGAAATTTGTTTTTGGGCGCCGTGTCCAGCGACACGAGCCTGCTGGTGACCTCGACCAGTGGCAACAGCAGAGTTTTCATCCAGGACAACACCTTCTGCCAGTCGGGGGCTGCGGTGGAATCTCACGCCGCGAACAGCCCGTCCCTCACGCTCGTGACTGGAAATAACTTTCTGCGCACGAATTTGCCCACGCTCAAGCTACCTACCGGCTATGCCACGGCGAACTTGATCGCCACTAACAACTATTGGGGAACCACGGATACCAACCTGATCAACCAGATGATTTTTGACCGGAACGATGCGACTAATTCCGCGAATTATGTCAGCTATGTACCATTCCGTGTCGGAGGGAATCCAAACGCTCCGCAGGTCGATCTCCCAGTGATTCAAGCGCAACCGACCAATCAGTCTGCCCTGGTTGGCGGAATGGCTGCTTTTCGAGTACAAGCCACGGGCTTGGGGTTGACCTATCAGTGGCAGTTCGCCGGAACGAACCTGCCGGGGCAGACCTGCTCGACCTTGAGCATTTCGAATGCAGCGCCGGGTCAGGCTGGAAACTATTGCGTGAACCTTGGTAATTGCGCTTTGCAGTATACGAGCAGCGCGATGGTTACCTTGACGGTTCAATGCTTGTTGAACGTGACGGCCACAGCGGGCGGTTCGGTGACTCGTAATCCGGCGTTGACCTTTTATGCCTCGGGTTCATCGGTGACGCTCACTCCCAATGCCGACCGTTATTACGCTTTCACCGGGTGGACAGATGGAAAGACCAACAATCCCCGCGTCATAACGGTTGGCGCGACTAACAATTACCGGGCGTGTTTCAAGGCGACGCAGCCTTTGGAATCCGTGACGATCGGTGGTGTAACGCGGGTGGCGCCGATCGGAATGCCGGCAGTCGCCGTGGAGGGAGACTTCGCGATCGGCGAATCGGTCAGCCTCCGCGGTGCAACGCCGTCCGTGACGCTTTCGACCACCTTCCCAGGAGGTTGGCTCTTTTACACGCTGGACGGCACGGACCCTGCCGAAGGCGGGATATTCTATGCCGGCGGGTTTACGGTGAGTCAAACCAGCCTTTTGCGCACGATTGCTTACAGCGCGGATTTTACCCAATCCGTGGCCGGCGATCCCTTGACGATTTATATCCTGCCGACTTTGAGTGGCTGGACCGAGGGTGGTGGGCGCGTCACCATTGACCCTCCAGACGGTGCATACTATAGCAACGCCCAGGCCTCGGTGACAGCGCTGGCCGATCCGGGTTGGACTTTCTTGCAGTGGCTGGGAGATGCCTCCGGCACCAACCCGACTACCCAGGTCACCATGAGCCGCGACCGGGTCGTCCATGCCGTTTTTGGAACCACGATCAATCCGACCGTGATCGGCGGTGGTTCATTGGTGATCAATCCGCTTTCAACGCTTTACCCTTACGGCGCCCAGGTGCGATTCACGGCGGTGCCTTACGCGGGCAACTATTTTCTGGTCTGGGGGAATGCGGGCAGTGGGAACACCAATAACCCTCTCACTTACACTGTCACCAGCACCAACCCAACCGTAACCGGGGTTTTTGCAGCGTTCGGCGGCGCACCGATGGCCGCGTTGACCGTCGTGCCCGATGGTCGAGGACAGGTGACCGCTGATCCACCGTGGAATACTTTTCCGTTAAGCGTCGAAGTGGTCCTGCACGCGCAACCGGAAACTGGCCAGGAATTTTTGGGATGGTCCGGGGCGATCAACAGTAAAGCAAACCCACTGGTGCTCCCCATGAACTCGAGCAAAGTGCTCACCGCAAAATTCACCAGCAAACCGTTTTTGCAGGGAAGCGGCAATCCCGAGATCTGGACCAATGACGGTTTCAGATTGACCCTGTTTGGGGAGTATCGTGCCGTTTACCAGATTTATGGCTCGGCCAACCTGCAGGACTGGTTGCTTTCAGGAACCGTGACCAATACCTACGGAACCTCGGAATTTACCGACCAGCTGGCCACGACCAACGCCCACCGTTTTTATCGGGCTAAAGCGATGCCCTAGCGAATCGCGAACCGCGAGGTTTTCCAAGCGGCTGCGACAACTCCTGGTCCATTCACCAAACCAGCTTTAAGACCGACTTCGCGGTATGCGCTTCAACATGCCCATCCGCTAGCAGGACGCTTCCCGCGACGGACTGACGGTGCCAGCCGGTGGGGTTATTTGAAGCGACCAACACGGCATCACAAAAAGTCACTGTGCGCGCGGGTTCGCTGATGCTCACGTTTCGCAAGCCAACCAGGCCAGTGATGGCACCAGGGTAGCCAATAGCATTGAACAGATAAGAATTGCCCACCCATTCCCAGAGTTTGTGGGGTGCGCTGTCCACCCGACCTTGATCCAGCGGGCAGGAAACAGTTTCGAGATTCAGGCCATAGTGATTTAGCGGGCGATCGATGCGATTAAACAAATCTTGTTGCCCCGTGCTGAGGTTCCCGTTGGTGCGGCCTCCCCAGACGAACCAGTCCATGCCCTCCAGATTGATCTTGGACAGGTCATTGGTGGAGCCCCAGAAGTAACGGCCTCCGAAGTCATCCTGGTATAGTTGCATGGCGATCTGAACCTGGCGCAAATTGGAAAGGCAGCGCGTCGCTTGGGCCTTGCGTTTCGCATTGGAAAGGGCGGGCAGCAACATCGCGGCGAGGATCGCGATGATCGCGATCACGACCAGTAATTCGATGAGAGTAAAGGCAGAGGATCGCCGGCAGGCGGGTTCTGGCCGGGCAAAGCGAGAGCTGTGCATGGGTTTGACGTCTTTAATACGTGGATTTGACGCGCAAACTACCCGCAAATTCAATCCGCCACAAGCCTGCCCTTCGACGGCTTGGAGGGCCACATTAGGGTATCGCCAATTGGGGGGAAATCACCACTTTTACCGGGCCTAACAGCCCGGATTCCAGCAGCGGTTCGTCCTTTTTCCACAGGCGCCAACTGGTAAAAGTGTGTCGGCCGGCTGGGGAGGGTTTGCCATCCAGCAGCCACTTCGGCCATTGCTTCAACGTCCCGTTGTCATTGCGCTCGCTGTCTTCGGCCAACTGCTCGTCACCGATCATGCGGTTTGGCCAGAGATTGACCACCTTAACTTCGAGTTTGTTGGCGCCGGCTTTGGCCACGCCGGTGATATCCACGACGAATGGGGGCTTCCAAATTGTCCCAAGGTTTTTGCCATTCCATTTGATCTCCGCCATGGTCGCAACTCGCCCCAGGTCGAGCGATAACCGACGGTCCTTGCCCAGCAGTCCTTTTGGCACCATGACGGTCTTGGTACAGGTCGCTTCTCCTGAGAAGAATTTGACGCTCGTATTGCTGTGTGTGCTCCAGGAACCGAGGTTTTCAAAAGTGCACTCGAAGCCTGCCTCGCGGCTTGATCCAAAGCGGACCTGCCACTGTCCAATCAGGTCCAATGCTGGCGACACGTCGGCAATGCGCCTTTGGAGGACTTTGCCCGAGGTGGTTGTCCACTCATAATCACCGGACTCCTGGGCGACCAGGTAGACCCGTCCATTTGGATCACGGCGGAGTGTTGCTGGCGGTCTGGGTGGGGCGGTGGCTGGCGCCAAATCTACCGTTTCCGGATCGGTCGCCGTGAGATGGTGGGGCTTGTCATCCTGCGTGTAATCCAGTGCGAGGGTTTTGACGACCAGGAAGGCGGGGTCATCTCCTTGCGCCAGAAGCGCGACTGGGAAGCTGGTGGCGCCTGCGTCCACCAGTTCCTGCACTTTCTGTCGCAAGTCTCGGGTACGTTTCGGGTCGTCCAACACTCCATAGCGCGCCTTGTCCACTCGGATGCGCAGAGGGTTTCGAGTCAGATGTATGGAGGCTGAATCCAGGGCTTTGACCTGGAACTGCCGTCCTTCAATCTCATAATCCACCGCCAGGGTCTTCAGTTTGCCAGGCGCCGGATCATCACCGTCGGCCATTCTCACCGCGAGGAAATCGCAGTCGTGGTTGTCGGCTCGAGCTTGGACTTTCTCGGTAACATTTCGGGTGCGCGTTGGGTCGTCCAAAAGACCATAACGCGCCTGGATGATCCGGACCCGCGGGGGCGGTTTGGGTGCGGCCGATAGGATTTCAATTCCATTACGGCGCAAACTGAGAACGGAGTCCTTTTTCCTCGAAGCTTCCCGAAACATCACAAACACTGAGCCGGAGGTTGTAAAGGGAATGACGACCTGCGTGACTCCGGCCTGCTCCGACCACATTGTTGCGCGCTCTATGCGTCCGCTGTCCGGCCACCAGAGTTCCGGCACGCGTCCGGCCACCCTGAAGCCGCACGTGGCGGTCACCTCGTAAGGTTGGAGATTGGCCACGAAGTAGATTTCCGCAGATTTCGTGGTTCGGTGAAGGTAGCGCAAAGGTTGGGTGGAAGTGAAATCGGCCGCGATTCCCGAGTCCTGGAGAACTTTTTCCGGGGAATCGCTCCAGACCACGCGGCCGAGGCCGAAGCGATGTTCCTTGACGGTAGCGCCATCGGCTTCCCCCCAGAGTTCCCCGGCTATTCGCTTAACTTCATTATCACACTGGGGATACTCACTAAGGCTGGGTGAAGCGTTGGGTTTGGGACCCAGGACGGTGGCGCCGGCCTGGACCAGTTGTTTGACTTTTTGCAGCAGGCGAGGGGTGATGGTCTGTGACCACGGCAACACCAGGATCCGGTAGCTCATGCCGTCCGGCAACACGATGCGACCGTCTTTCACCGACATTCGGCGGAGGACGACCTCCGCGTCGCACTCGTCCCAGTCGTAACCGTGGCGGTCGTGATAGCTGAATCCCTGCGCCGGGGCCTCGGATTGAACGCGGCAGATATCGGCAACGAACCACCCCTGGCGTAGCAGATGCTGGCAGCGGGCGAGGTAGGTGTGCCAGGCGGGCGTCCATTCCCACCAGGTTTGGGTGCGTTCGTAGTGCTGGCCCCAGGGCCCCATGGTCATCCCCGGATTTCGATCATCGGTCCATGGTTGCATGGCATAGCGGTGGACGACGAACCGGTTGATGCCTTCGCAGAAGGCGCGATCGCCATGCGATTTGAGAATCGCCGGGTGCTCCAGCCAACGCTCGCGGTCGCCAGAAGTGAACGCCTCCGCGCCGATGATCCGTTGGCCATAGACATGGCCCGCCGAGGCCATGCCCCTGCAGGTCTCGATGGCGCCGCTTGGGGTCCAAAACTCGCCCATCGGCTCATCTGCCTGCCCGGCATACGGAATCGCATCGCAGGGGCTGCCATATGCCTCCACCGTGAACCGCAGGCCGGCGTTGTGTGCCAGTTCGCGCATTCGCCCGGCGTAATTCTCCACCACCAATTCTGAAATCGTCTGGCGCAAGTCCCAGAGAAACCGCTCCGATATTTCGGAGCTACCGATCACGCGGCCGGTCATGGCCGGCAGGTACGGCAGCAGATCGTAATGACGGCGAAGTTGGAATTCTTCCCGCATTCTCGCGGTCCAATTTTGGGATCCATTCTCCCAGCTATCGATATGGGTGGCGACGAGCCCTCCTTTGCCATGCCCGGGTCCAATCCCGGTGTCCGCCGCCAGCTTGGCCATCATCTGTTCAAATTGGGCTTCGATTCCTGCTTTGCTGAGTTTGTCGCATTCCAAGCCGCGACCGGATGCCGGCGCCGGGGAGTTTTCGACTCCGGTGCTGGTGTGGCCGAAGCGGATGACCGTCCAGTCGCCAGGCGGCACCGTCCAAACCAGGTTTCCGGCTGCATCCGTTTGTGCGGTTAAATTGGTGATGCTGCCCCTTTCGATGACTTTGGGCGCCGCCAGGTTCGTCTTTGCCGGTTTGAAGCTGCCGCGATTTTGAAAAGCAGCCTTGGTTTCGATATTCGGAAGGCGAAATTCATTAACCGTCGGAAAGGCCATCACGGCGATATCGCGATAATAGTTTGCGCGCGTCTCAGGTTGGGGGAGCTGTCCTTTGAACGATTGCGGTCCGTGGATTTCAAGCTCGGACCAAACCACCTCCTGCATTGACAATTCCGGCTTGATCCAGGGCCCGCCGCTGCCGTTCCAGCCCGCGTCGTTGTTCATGTTGACCTCGAGTCCGAGCCGGCGCGCTTCGGAGTGGACATGCCGGAACAGGTCACGCCACCGCGGGCTCATAAAATCCACTGGACCGACCGGAGCACCCTGGTCCACCTCCATGATGAGCACCCCGCCAATGCCGACGCGTTTCATCGCCTCCAGGTCCGCGGTTATGCCGTTGCTCGTGATGTTGCCGTTGAGCCAGAACCAATAGACCCAGGGGCGTGCTTCGGGTGGTGGTTTGGTAAATTCACTCTGAAGGGACTCGGCGACTACCCTTCCAGTTTGCAGGCCAATGAAAAGCAAACAAAGCGTTGGCAGAAAGGATTTGAGGAATTTCACCCCGGCGTTTTAACCACCGTGGTGCTACGGGTCAAGCAGGTTGACACGGCAAGGTTGGCGGTAGAGCAGGGGATTGGCTGGCCCTGAGTTGTCGCCAGCAGGGGCTTTGACCGGGTGCTCTTTCGACGTCTCCCGCCCCGACGCATCTGCAGGTTCAGATCATTTAAAGGCTTGTTTGCCGAATACTCGTCCCGCCATGATTTCGGCGCACATGTATCGGGCGATGATTATCTCCACCCTCCAGCCCGCAGATTTGTTTGAATCATGAATGCCATGCGCTTGTCACTTGCCATGATCGCCTCGGTCGTCGCAACCTCGACTATGGCCGAAACCAATCTGTCAATTGCCCAACGCTGGCTTCGCGGTGCTCCTCCGGTTCCGGAATTCCGTGTTGCTGGCTCAAAGAGCGATTGGGAGATCCAGCGCGCCTTGGTGCGGACGCAGTTAAGAGAACTGCTGGGCAACTTGCCGCCCCGGCCGCAACCGTTGGTGGTTGAAACGCTTCAGCGCGATGACCGTGGCGATTATTGGCTCGAAAAGTTCCGATTCGACAACGGCGCTGGTGCCACTGTTCCCGGTTACTTCCTATTGCCGAAAAAGGCCGAAGGAAAAGTCCCCGCCATTCTATATTGTCATTGGCACGGGGGGCACTATGACGTGGGCAAGGAAGAGCTCTTTGGAACCAACGCCACCCCGGTGGCGGCTGGGCCGGAATTGGCGAAGCTCGGCTACGCCGTCCTGGCCATTGACGCGTATTGCTTCGGCGAACGCAACGGTCAGGGTCCGGGCGGATCAACTGAGAAGGGTGGGGCCGGCGAGATGACCGCCAGCAAGTTCAACCTGTGGTTAGGGCGCACGCTTTGGGGCATGATGGTGCGGGACGACCTGATCGTCCTCGACTACCTGTGCTCACGTTCCGAGGTGGATACCAATCGCATCGGCGTCACTGGGATCAGCATGGGAGCCACCCGAACCTGGTGGGCGATGGGATTGGATGAGCGCCTGAAGGTCGGAGTGGCCATCTGTTGCCTGACCCGATACCAGAACCTCATCGAGCACGAATCGCTGAAGAGCCACGGGATCTACTACTTCGTTCCTGGCATGTTGCGTCACTTTGACACGGAAGCGGTGGTGGCTTTGTCCGCGCCGCGGGCCCTTTTATTTCTAAGTGGGGAGACCGATGCCGGGTCGCCGCCCGATGGCATTAGGTGCATTGAGGAGAAAGTCTTACCCGCTTACGACCTGTACGGCGCCAGGTCGAAGTTCCAGAGCATCATCTTTCCGGCCGTTGGGCACCAATACACACCCGAAATGTGGCAGCGCATGGTCAAGTGGATGGACTCGGAGCTGAAGAAGTAATGCCGAATCAGGGAACTGAGACACATCCTGGGCCCAAACGGCACATTTGGATCGGGAACTCACCCTCTGACCCGGATGGGGGGGATTCAGAGATCCAAAAACTCAATTCCGCTGTCGGTCAATCGGAAGCGGCGGGCGCGAATGCCGCTGTTGGCGCCCTCTTCGTAATACACGATGAGAACCGACCGATCTTTCAGTTCTACCGTTGAAGGATAGGCACCGATAGTTTGATCGATTGCGAATGGACCTTGCCAGGTCTTGGTGTCATCCCGGCTGATGTGCAAGGCGGTAAGCGGGAGCCGATGCACCAGCAGAACCTCACCCGTGCTCAGCCGGGTGAAATGCGGGCAATGGCCGGGGAAGCCGATATTTGTGACTTTTGACCAGGTAAGGCCACCGTCCGGGCTGGTGGCGTAGTGCATGTTCACCCGATCACCCCGCAGCGCGGCGTAAAGGGTGCCATTTTTCAACAACACGAAATCCGTCTCCGCATCAAGTCGCACCCCGTCGTCCTTGCCGATGGGGATGGGAGCGGACCAGGACCGTCCCTTGTCGGTGGAGCGAATCACCCCGCCGTAAGCGGTGGGTCCGTCTTCCCGATAAACGCCCAAAATCCGGATGCCATCCGGCAATTCGCGCACGGGTGCCGAGGAAGGCCATTCCGGAGCGACAATCTGCGGCTCCGTATCCCACGTCTGCCCACCATCCCGGGATCCAACCAGGCAAGTATCGCACCGCGTTTTTCCGTCCGGTTGCGGCCGGTAGGTAAAGAAACTGCACACGATAGTCCCATCGCGCATCTGTGCGATATGGGGATCGCGATCATCCGACGGACCGTCAAACAGGATGCGCGGCGTGGTCCAGGTGCGGCCTTCATCTGAGGAACTGATGCAGCAGATGCGTCCGCCTTTGGGCCAGTTCTCGCGGGGCAAAGAAACATGACCGTAACCGGCGTAAAAGACACAAAATAAATCACCGTTCTTAAGTCGGCACACGTCAGGGAAGGCCTGGTAAGTTCCCGCTGCCTCGCCCCGGGAAATGACCTTAGGAACGCCCGTTTGGGGATTAGCCGGAGTTTCCTCGATCCAGTCCTGGTTCAAGCGAGTGAAGGTGATGAACTGATAGCCTCGTTCCACGCCCCGTTCCCAAAGCACCCCGACGTTGTGATTCGTTAAGATCGTCAGGTCGGAGTAGGCCGCGTAATCCTCAGAGATCAAGCGTTCCCGGGGAAAGGTCTGGCCTTCGTCGTAACTGACCAACAGGCGGAGGCGTTTGCGGTCCGGGCCTTTGGGTCCGGTCCAAAGCAATCGGTTTCGATCCTCCCCATGGGCTTGAAGGGAGAAGCGTTCAATGGCACAGGCCACGGGTTTGACCGCCACTGCCGGTCGTGGTTGTCCCCAGGTGACCCCGCCATTTGTGCTTTCTGCCATCCAGCGGTTGGTGCCTTTTTCCTGGCGAATATCCATCAGGATGCGGCCGTCGTTGAGTTCGACCACCTGGCACTCATCGCCGCCCTGGTCGCCGGGCACAAACTGACTGCGCTGCCAACTGCGGCCATGGTCGTCCGAGTAGATCGCAAAAGTCGCAAACGGTGTCTTCCACATCGGAACGAGGAGTCGTCCCTTGCGGGTTTGAATGGCGCCGCCGGGACCGGGGACGCTGGCGCGCCAGGCTGCGTCTTTCAGATCCCGCCCCGTGGCGGTCAGGTCCAACGAGTCTGACCAGGTTTTGCCGTTATCGTCGCTCCAGCGGGCCACGGTTTGCAGATCGTCTGTCCCCGGTCGCGCCGTGTCCGTGCTTCGTCCTGGCTTTGACCGGAGGTAAAAGACCCAGACTCTACCATTGCTACGATCGACGAGGGTGGCGGGATTTGCCGCCGACCACAGCTCACCCGGATCTTCCACGATGGTCATGGCCGACCAGGTGGCGCCGTTGTCCGTGCTTCGTTTGCAAACCAGGTCGATATCCTGTTTGCCAAAGCCGGGGTCATCCGCGTTGTATTTTCTGGCTTCGGCGAAAGCGATTAACGAACCGTCGGGAGCGGTTTCAATGGCGGGAATCCGGTAGGTGTGATAGCCGTCCTTTCCGGAGGTGAAAACATCGGTCGAGGCAATGGCCGGCGCGCCCGTCGCCGGGAGGCTCAATGCGGTCAAAAGGCACACCACCCAGAGAAGTTTTTGCATGGCCATTGAATAGCGTTCAGTGCGACATTTTATCCAGCAGATTCGCGTAGAATTTCCTGGCATTCGTCAGCCGTTCACGGATCCCGGCGCTGCGTGGATCGGTGCCCTGGGCGAACTCGGATTCCATCTTCCTGATGGCGGCGAGCTGCTTGTCGATGATTCCTGGCCCCAGTTGGCGATTCCAGGTCGGCTGGGAGTTGACCACCACGTAAACCGGGGTGGTGTGTGCCAGGGCCTGATTGTGGCACACTACGCTGGCCAGTAACCATTGGCTGGATTCCACGGTGTGCTCCAATTCGAGCGAGAGTTGAGCCTCGTGGTTTGGATTCGTCACCTCCTTCATCACGCCGTTCGGACCTTGCAGACGAAGCACCGAGGGCAAGCCGATCCGTGCCTGACCGGTCGCTCGGGCGTGGATCCTCACCCGCGCCCCAGCCGGGCGGAGCAGTTCGGTCCCGGGCAGTTCGCCATCGACCGTGAACTCAAGCGCGGGGCCGTTGCTGACAAAGGTATGCCCTGCTTTGAGGTTTCGAAACCAGTCGTCCACGCCGAACTTTTCCCCAGTGTGTACGTAGGTGCGCACTTCGCCCATAGTCGATCCCCAGGGAATATCGCTGCCTGCCGCCGCGGTAAGTCGAAAGCCGAGGTTCAGGTAATCGGCATAATCGGAGTGGTTGACCATGCCGAATTGGAGGAGTTCGATGAAATCGAGTTCCCCCGTGGTGACATACCAGGGGAAACCGCGTGGCAGATCGCAGCCGTTCCAGGCAAAGTGAGCAAAGCCGACCAGCGCTTCCTTCTGCGCATGGATCCCGCGAAAGGTCACATCATAAAAATCGTAGGTGCCGGTGTCCCGCACCATGGCCTCCAGATTTAGGCCGATAATATGGCCAAAGGTACTGCGCGGATCTTCCTGGCCTGAGACCAGCGCGAAGTTTCCGCGCTGCACGCGGAATTTCCGTCCAAAGCCGGCCTGGGGAAACTGGGTTCCGGTGTGATGCCCCATCTTGAGGAGGTTCACGACATGGACATCTTCTGCGAACGCATATTGCAGGAGGTATTCTCGCTGCTCAGGTGCGCTGGAGGGATGGTGCACGTGCACATCCCCCGACCACCAACCCTTGGCCGGGAGATTAATCCACCGTTCCAGACGCAGTGTCTTTTCCCGCTCGCCCGAGCCGTTGACCTCAAATTCCTCGGTGACTGGGATATATTCCATGCCGTGACTGGCCATGATTTTCCAGCGACCGGCGGGCAGATCGATGTGAAAATTGCCCGAGGTTTGGTAAATAACCGGTTCGCTCCAATACGGAATGGAAGGCCGCTCCTGATACACATAGCTGCGATCCTGGTTATCCCCTTTTCCCAGCATCTTGCGAACCGGGCCAATCCAATTTGGATCAGGGTTGAATTTGACCCCCGTGACAAACTCCTGAACCTTGGAAGTTGTGGCGCAGACTCGGCCTTCAGGCGGCAGCCGGACTTCGTGGGACGTCGCGTTCGTCACACACACCATCGCTGGGGTGGTTTGGTCGGTTTGTGCGTCGATCAATCGAAATTTTACCCGCGTGGTGAGGGGTGCCCGCTGATCCGGTTGGGCGGCGAGCGAAGTTCCGCAGGCCGCGAGAAATGCGGGACTAGTCAAAATCACTCCCGTGCCGGCCAGAAAGCGGCGGCGTGTGAGGCCGGACGTCGGCACGAGGGGCAGGTTTACGTCGATCCGACGGCTCTGAGGCTTCGTTTTCATATGGGGAAGTGTTCAGCGGTGAACATAACGGGTCGCATACTGGTTTACAACCATGTCGCGCTGACTATGAACGCCGCGGGCGGCATCGGCGGTTTTTGCTGTGCCACGCCGATGGGTCAGGCTAAAGTGTTTTCAGAATTCTTCACCGGTACCACGACTATGAATCGGCATTTGATGTTATTATGGCTCCTGTTAATGGGATTTTGCACTTCCACCCAGGGCGGATCCGCGTCCGCGATCGGGCGTTGGGAACAGCGACAGTTTCTGGTGACTTTTTGGTGCCCGCCACCGGCCACAGATGAGGCCCTGGCCCGGGTGGCCGCTGAAGGCTTCAACCTCACCTGGACACCGGCAGAGGGTTTGGACGTTGCGGCCAGGCATGGGCTGCGGGCGATGTTGACCAGCGAGTTGCTGACACCTGAGGCTCTCGCGGACGCGGTCAAACGCAAGCAACTCGAGGCGTTGGTCGACAAGGTGAAGAACCATCCGGCGCTGGAAGCCTATTTCCTGACGGACGAACCTGGGGCAGGGGCTTTTCCTGGTCTGGGCAAACTCGTTGGGTTTCTGCGCGAGCGCGATCCCAAGCACCTGGCTTATATCAACTTGTTCCCAACCTATGCGAACGAGCAGCAACTGGGCGTGAGCGCGGATGCGGCTGAACGCGCCCGGGTGAGTTACCCCACCAACTTTGCGGGCGTCGATACCAACGACAAGACGGTACTGCGTTATCGCGAGCACCTGCGTCAATACCTCCAGGTCGTCCAGCCCGATCTCATCAGTTATGATCACTATCATTTCCTGAAACCGGACCAGAACGGCAGACCGGTGGATGGCAAGCAGTATTTCCTCAATCTGGGCCTGATACGGCTGGCCGCGCTCGAAGCCAGGCGGCCGTTCCTGAATATTATTCAGGCGGATACCATCGAGAAGAGTTGGCGGTTGCCCAATGCCCGCGAAATGCGATTCCTGGTTTATACCACGATGGCCTACGGTGGCCGCGGTATCAGTTACTTCACGTACTGGGGGCCTGCGGCTTATAACGGGCTGTACATCGATGGTAAAGCTGCGCCGCTGCTCGAACCGGTCGTTGCCCTCAACAAGGAGATCAACGCTTTCGGGCCGGCCTTGCTGCAACTGGATTCATTGGCGGTTTATCACACCGCCCCGCTCGCCTACGGTACCGAAGGCATTCCCGCGAACGCACCGATTCAGATCGTCAGCCCGGGCGAGTTTGTATTGGGGTTGTTTGGCAAATCTCATCAAACCACCGCCTTTATGGTGGTCAATCGCGATTACAATCGTTCTGCGCAGGCAACCGTGAAGGTCGGGTTGCCGGGTGGGAGTCTGCAAGAACTGGATCGGCGGAGCGGCAATTGGACGGCGTTCCAGGCCCTTTCCGGAAAGCGGTTGGCGGAGATATCACTCGCTCCCGGCGATGGAAGATTATTTCGAATCCAGAGCGGGAGCAGCCGGTTGGCGTCGCCACGAGATCGGGACTGATCGGGCGGGGCCGTACTGGAGCTTTTCCTGGTCAAGATGAATGCCCAAAGATAGCCAAGACCGGCCCGCTTTCTGCCGGTGCGAAGCAGCAGTTCTCATTCTAAACACCCGTATGATTACGCCGGGCGCGTCAAAACCATGAAGACCTGGCAGAATTTCGCCTCCGGCTCAGGTGCGGCGGTGACGACCTGGAACTACAGCGCTGCCCGGGGCTGGCTTTCCGGCAAGCGTTACAGGCAATATGGAGGGTGTAAATGTGTTGAGTATTTCGCGCCTCATTAGCTGCCTGAAACCAGAGGTTATATGAGCGCTCTGTTTCTTTTCTTATTCTTGATTGTGATGGGGTCACCAATTTGGATCTCCGTCATCGTTACTCTACTAGGGCCCAACCGTGCCATTTGGGCAGTGTCACTGTGTATCCTCCAGATTGCTCTCGCAGTCGTCGTTTGGTGGTTTTTCTGGGGTGGCGGCATTGGAGGAGAGGCGGACCTGCCTTCAATCCTTCAGGTCTGCTTGGTTGCAGCGTTGTTACCTTCAGTTATAGTTGCCATACGGTTCTGGCCCTCCAAGCCAAGGAGCCACCGTAAAGCAAAGATATCATAGGCATGAGCTTTGCTACCAACACCATTACGGTGAACAGTCTGGTTCCCTATCGGAAGGGAGAGTATTTCCGGAAAGAACTGGCGGTTAACAACAGTTCAGCAGCGCAGTGGACAAATATCACGGTGGCCGCCAACGGACAGACGGCGTCGAAGGGGTCAGACCGTAGAAAAATGGGGTCTTGACTGAGGTTCGGAGTTTTCTGAGAGTGT
>DBMR01000091.1 GCA_002298785.1 Verrucomicrobia subdivision 3 bacterium UBA693 | reverse complement strand
CTCGGCCGGAGGTCGCTGACATGGTCACGCGCCCGCCGGGATGCGTGCTTCGCTGAAGCGCCGAGCCGGACGACGCGGCGAGAGTGGTTAGCGGACGAAGAATTGAAAGACCGAGGAGGAAGCGACGGCGAGGGATTTTTTTGGTGCAATTTTCTATTGACACAAACCAGTTTGCGCCACAAACTAGACCCGCATGAATGCTGATCTACATCCCCTCGATCATGTCCCCGCCGCTCGGACCCTGGCCGAGCTTCAGTCTCAAATGCAGCGACCGGCCGTGAACGCGAACCTGGATGGCGGCTTCGAGTTGGGCTGGGGGACCATGGTGCTTTGCGCCGGGTTGTCTCCCTATTTCGTCGCCGCGCTGCCCTACTCAGTGACATCTTCCTGGTGGAAATCCTGGGTCTGTTACCTGCCGCTGCTGGTAATGGCGTTCGGCCCGTACGCCGTTCCCAAGCTCATCAAGCGATACATCACCTGGCCGCGAACCGGTTACGTGGCGGATCCAAATGAGGTAAAGCTGAGCCAGTTGTTGCTCCTGATGGCTTTTGGTGCCGCCCTGGGGTTCGCCCTGGTCTTGCCGTTCCTTCTCTTCTCCGACATCCGCGGATTAACCAGCCCTTCCCCCAGGCCGGATGGTCTGAGCACTGCCATTTGGCACGGCGTCGAGCTGCTGGTTTGCGCAAGTCTAGTGGTGTTCCTTGGCCGGAAGACGATCAGGAAGCGGCAACCCATACCCGGTGCTTACGATGCCGCCATCATCAATCAAGGGCTCGGCCAAACTGCCGCCGGCCGGAAGACCCTGCGCGTGGTTCGTCTTACCTTGGTCCTGATGTTTGTTGGGCTGCCCATCGTGGTGGGCCTGGCCGCCCTGGGTTTGCTTTATCTCACCAAATCCGCCCTGCACCATGCCGAGCTCAGTTGGACGCAATTGGGCGTATTGAGCTTCTTTGTCGGGTGCAATGCCATTCTCTATTTGATGGGCAACGCGGCCATCATCCGGCAGCACCGCTGGAAATGGCTGGCGTTGGCCACAATGCTCATTGGCTCGGCCATCGTCGCTTTAACGATGCCTTACAAGGCTGCCAGGCCGGAATTGGCGCCCATGCTGGAACTGTTTCCGCCGCCGGTGATGCTGTTCCTTGGTCTGCTCTGGTTCCTTTCGGGGGCAACCACTCTGCTTGAATTCCTTCGGCACCATCCGCGCCTTGCTGCCGAGAGTGTATGAAGGAACAACTACGAGCCATCGCCGGACTCGATCGGGTGATACATGAGCCGGGACGCTTGATGATCGTCGCGCTGCTCGCCGCCGTGGCGGAATGCGATTTTCTCTACCTGCTGCGCGAGACGGGATTGAACAAAGGCAATCTGTCCAGCCACCTGGCCAAACTCGAGGAGGCAGCTTATGTCGAAATCACCAAGACCTATCGGGGCAAAGTACCGCTGACCTTGCTGCGTTTGACCCCAGCCGGTCGCGAGGCTTTTGACGCTTACCGCAAACAACTAAATGGTGCCTTGGTGGAGCAGTTGCAGGTGCTATCCGAACCCAAAAAACCCGTACCGACCAAGGCAGCAACCCGAGGGGGCAGTGACGAGGCTATGGCGTCGACATGAGTCCCAAACTCAAGCAAACCCCGGGCGCTGCCCGACAGGCAAGCCGTTGGCTGGAGCGCGCGAACGAGCTCAAGGACCGGGGGAAGCTCGCTCCGGCGGAAGCGCTTTACCGGAAAGCGCTCGCAGCGCGGATCGAGTTGCTGGGCCCTGGGCACCCGGACGTCGCGCAGTCCATGAATTTCCTGGCCAACCTGCTTCAGGAACAGGACCAGCATGATGAAGCGGAACGCCTCTACCGGGAATCACTGAAATTGCGGAAGCGCGCGCTTGGAGCCGGGCATCGCGACGTCGCCTCGAGCCTGAGCAACCTCGCCAACGTGATGCAAAGCACCGGCAGATTTGCGGAGGGGGAGCGGCTATACCGGCAGTCGTTGGCCCTCAGAAAGAAGGTTTACGGTCCACGGCATCAGAATGTCGCCATGTGCCTGAGCAACCTGGCTATCCTCTTGGAAACCACCAACCGGTGTGCCCAGGCAGAGTTACTCTTCCGGAAGGCGTTGACAATGCTCGAACAAGTCGTCGGACCCGAGCACGAATTGACGGCCTACACCCGGTCGAACCTTGCGGATTTCCTCTCGCGCCGCGGGAATCAGGACGAAGCGCTCACCCTGGCCCGAGGAGCTTTCGAAGCGCTGAAAAAGAATCTGCCGGCGGGTCATCGATATCGTAAGTGGGCGAGTGCGGTTTTCAAAAACATCAAGCCGCGGGTCGCCAAACATAAGAGCGCTGCCTCAAGCCGTTGATTAAGGGCTTGCGTTAACGACTTAAGATCGGGTCGAGCCAGAGACCCCAATCGTTGGCGTTGCCGTCGCGCGTCGGGTCCACGATCAATTCGAGATTCTTCACCCCGGTCACGTCAATTTTGTAATCCGCCTGGGTCGCGCCTCGAATGATGTCCGATTTGTAAACTTCGCGTCCATCCGCCTTGACGCTGAAGCGCACCGAACCAAAAGGCTGCTGCAAAGTATGCAAGCCTGCCTTGCCGTTGAGATGTTTCCATTTGCCCCCCAAGTCGTACACATATTTTGAAGGCGCATGGGCGTAAAGCCCGGTGGCAAACAAAGCACCGGAGTCCAGCAAAGGAGAGGTGATTTGAGCATTCTGAGGAATCCGATTGGCCGACGGCTTGAGCCACCCCACCTCCGCGCTCGTTGCTCGCGCATCGCCCAGGGCGAGTTCGGCAGTTTCTGTTGGTGCCTCAGCCGGGCTCGGTTTGACCTCACCATTCAACGTGCCCACCAATTTCCGGGCGATCCGTTTCGTGGTTTCCGGAGTCGAGCCCTCCTCCAATCTTTGCAAAGCCGTGCGGGCGTCATCGGTCTGATTCTCAGACACTGCGCTGGCGACCGGCCCCAGGGCTGCGCGCAATTCCCATTGGCTCAAATCCACGCGACCATCGGCGGAAACGATCAAGCCAAGCCGGCTATCTGACACCGTGCCATTAACGTGACAAAACTCGACGCGCAATTCGCCATTCGCGCACCGGCCCAGATCGCTCACCTCGATTGCAAACGCCCCCTGGGCATCCGGCACGGAGGTCGCCGATGGCGCGCGATATCCGCCGTCCCGCACTGAATCGAAATAGGCAATAACCCCGTAGATCGCCGGGGTGCCGGTAACGGTTCCTTCAAGCCGCAGTACTCCGGGGCGGGCGGCCAAGTCCGCGCGTGAAAGATTGGTCGAGAGGGTAAACTTGCAGGAGGCAATTTGGGGTCGCACGCCCCGACCCTTGTCCGATCCGTTGAACAGCGGATTTGCGGCCAGGCGCATCGCGCTGCTCATGGTCAGAATCGAGCCTTTGCCTTCGCCCCGGCGCTCCTCGCGGTAGGTATGATTCCCCGCGCCCATCAACGACGTCCCCATCGCCTTCTCATCCCAACGCTCTCCACAATGCGGCAACGCCAGCGCGTGCCCCAGCTCGTGCGCAATGCCTCCCAGGAAAATGGTCGTGTGTTTGCCCAATGACATCCGCCCATACTCGGCATCCTTCAACATCAACGTTTTGTTGGTCAGGTTCACCAGGTTTTGACTCGCCCAATCCGCCACGAAACACATCCGAAGATTTTCATCCCAAAGTCCGAAATACGGCGAATGATGCCGAAACGTCTTCGCGGTTGCATCCCAGCTCGCCAGGTGACAGAAGATCAGCACTGTGTCCCGGTCATAATAAATGCCGGCGGCTTCGAGCGCCGGCCGGCATTCGTCTTTCACTTTGTCGCCGCCCTCGGGCGCGCCGGTGTTGCCGCCGTTTCTTCCTTCCCATCCCTTAAATGCCGCTTCGGGCGATTTGCCTTTGATGCTGCGGATGACGAGCTTCCCGTCCGTATCGCGTGGCAAAGTAAAGGTCTTTGGACCAAACCCCAGCCGCTGCATGCCGTCCCGATAAAAGGCCTGGATATCCTCCATGATCGGCTCCAGTCGTTGCGCATACTGGTCCGCCGGTTCCCGGTCGGCCGGAGTGTAATAAACAAGCTGCAACTTCTTGGGCGGCTGCTCCGGTCGCGGGTTATGATAACCGTCAATGATAGCCATCGCCCGCGCCGCTTGCTCTGATTCCGGAATCGGCGCCACCGCCGGGGACCTGGTGCCGCTTAGAAACACTGCCGAGATAAGAATCAGGAAAGCACGCTGCATAGTGGTGATAGTGCGCGCGCGGGTTGCAATTGCAAGGAAATCGGACACCCCGCAGACTTCAGCGTGGGACCAGAGTTCAATTTCATACTGGTTGGCGACCTCGGCTATGCCCTGCGCCAATCCGGCGCGCAATCCCAGAAAAATCAGAGCGGGCGCAGCTCAAAGAGCCGCACCCGCCCTGGCGTAATTGGCGCCGCAAATGGGCTGCGGCAAGGGAAGCGGCTACTGCTTCCGATTCAATTTCCCGGTCACCCCGACCTTCGGCATTTCGGAGGCGATGGTGATATCTATGAAGAGCCCGATCTGGTTTTCGATCTGCAGGAATTGCCCGGCTTTAACCGAGTTCAGAGCTTTCTCGATGCGGCCATGGTATTTTTCCAGCAAATCCAGCCGGGCGCGCTGGCTCTTGAACCAGCGCTTGGCCATGTCCTTGGCCTTGGTGTTGTCAAAACTGCCGTCCTGATGCGCCTTAACAAATTCAGACACCAGTTCCGCCCGGTTGATGGCGGCTTTGTCCAGTTCATTTTCGTAGTCGCGGTAAATCGGCCAAAACTTCTTCGCGTCCTCGGCGGAAAGATTCATGATCGAATTGATCAATTCCACTTTCAGCGAATTTACGTCCGACCGGAGCAATTGCAGGTAGTTGTATAAATTATCATTCACTTCGGCGCCGCGGACCGTGGGGACCGCCACTCCGATGGTCGTTACCAGCGCCACGAGCGCCACCACTTGCTTCAGGTTTATAGAGAAAAAGCGTTTCATAATGTGGATTCCTTTCGCGAAGACCTACTTGTTGAGATCTTTGTCCTTCCAGTATTTGGTGCCGGCCACGGTCGCCTGCAGCGCGACCCCAGTATCGGTCATTTGATAGATTTCAAATAAGTTGGCACCCGTGTCCGCGGCGCCTTCCTTGGCCACCGCCCCGCCCGTGTCCCCCGCCTTGGCCGTCGCATCGGCCTCACCGCCAAATTGCCAGCCGCTCTCGATGAACTTCTTCATCACGTCGGCATTCTTAAAGATAAAAACCACGCTGAGGTCCTTGGCCCCCAACCCCAGACCGCCACCCAGGGAACCCATGGCCATGAAAGTCTCCTTGCCCGCCTTGTCCACCACCATCCCGTAACCGTGGCCGGTGCTCAGGAGAAACAAATTCATGTTCTTATTGTTGAACGTACCGTAACCGGCTCCCTTTTGTATCTTCGCCTTCGCGTCTGGATAGCTCGCATAAAGCTTGGCGAGAATTTCGTCGCGCTGTTTGCGAACGTTATCCCGCTTCTGCTCGGCATTATCGCCCTTGGCCGAGAACAAGCCGGCGGCGGCGGGCAGCGCCAGCGCCACCGCTATCAAGGTCATGATGATTCGTTTCTTCATATATTTTTCACATTTTAGTTTTGGATTAGACGGCATCCGGCCTGCTCGAAATGGGGCTGCACGTCGACGGATCCCAGCAGCCGCTAAAAACCTCGCACCTTTCGGTTCGCAGGCGGTCTCAGGTTCGCTCTCATTTATAAAGCCAAGCTCCGGGATCGCCTACTGTCAAAACTGACAGGCCAACCGATAACGAAACCCAGGCATCCGCAGAGCTTAATGAACAGACGCCTGGGCTTAGCCCAAAAAGTAGACGCGCGCATCGTGATCCACAATGCGCGCGTCTTTGGTTACGAAAGATTTCTGCTTAGCTCACTGCCGCACGGACCGTGGAGAGTTGCCCGGCGGAACCCAGCAACTGGTTGCGGCTGGCGATGAACTTGGCGTATTCCTCGATGAACACCTTGCCCGGGCCGCGGAAGTCGAAGTCACCGGCTTTATCGCGGAAGAACTCACGATGGACCCGGGTCCAGACGAGCCGGCCATCGGTGTCGATGTTTACTTTGGTAACACCCAGTTTGGCGGCCGGCAGGTATTCCTTCGGGTCGACGCCCATGGATCCCGCGATCTTGCCACCGGCGGCGTTGATGCGGTCAACTTCTTCTTTGGGCACGCTCGAACTGCCGTGCATCACTAGCGGGAAGCCGGGGAGCCGGGCTTTGATCTTTTCCAGCACGTCGAAATGGAGCGATTGTTTGCCTTTGAATTTGAAAGCGCCATGGCTGGTGCCGATCGCGCAGGCCAGGGAATCGCACCCGGTCGATTTCACAAACTGTTCCGCCTCGGCCGGATCGGTCAGGCAGGCGCTGCCTTCCTCGACCTTGATGTCTTCCTCGACCCCGCCCAGCATGCCCAGCTCGGCCTCAACACTGATGCCCTTGGCATGGGCGCGATCCACGACGCGCTTGGTAATCGCCACGTTCTCCGCATACGGCTCGTGCGAAGCGTCGATCATCACCGAGCTGTAAAAGCCCGAATCAATACAATCGTAGCAGGTCTCTTCGTCACCGTGATCCAGGTGCACCGCGAAGATGGCTTCCGGGAAAATCTCGCCGGCTGAGCGGATAATCGCCTCGAGCATCCGTTTATCCGTGTACTTCCGGGCCCCTTTCGAGATCTGGATGATAAACGGCGCCTGGCTCGTCAGACAGCCCTTGAATAATCCCATCGCCTGCTCGGCGTTGTTGATGTTGTATGCTCCGATCGCGTACTTGCCGTAAGCGACCTTAAAAAGTTGTGCAGTTGTAACAATCATATTTTGCGGGGCACATCCTACTTACTTGGTTCGCAATTTGAAACTAATTTTAAACAGAGTTTGCATGAAAAAACCTGCCAGCCACCTGGCAAGGAATTCCCGCTCGTCGGAAACGCCTGATTCCCAAGCCTCCGGAGGGAGCGTCGTTTTCATAGTTCTCCCAGCCAAAAATGCACCGTATGTCCTGGCGTGGCGGCATGATCATCTTTGCAGACTGACTGGCTAACCATTTGCAGTACATGAATTTCCGTACATAACCAAGCAAGGGTGTTCAGTAAGGAAGTCGCTCCGTCCGGGCATGGTAAATTCTTGACCGGCGGGAGTGTTTTTGAGAATGAATGAGCGTTCATTTACTAGCGTTCAATGGCGGTCAGCACCCAACATAGATCGGAGCAGCGCGGCAAGGTTTTGCTTGCCGCCCGGAAGTGCTTTGTACGGCACGGCTTCCACGCCACCGGCATGGCCGAGATCGCCAAAGCCTGCGGCATGAGCGTGGGCAATATCTACCATTATTTTCCGCACAAGAACGCCATCGTGCAGGCGATCACTGATGAAATTCGCTCGCGGCTTGCCCCGGTGCTGCAGCCCCTGGCTGACCACGCCGATCCGGTGGAGGGACTCGTGCAGATCATGTTACTCAGCGTGCGCGAGATCAGCGCCGGCACCAATCCGCGGCTGTGGATGGAAATCCTGGCGGAGGTGCCGCGCAATAAGGTCATTCGCGATCTCTGCCTGGCGTTTGATCGGGATTTCCAGGCTCTGTTGAAGCACCTGATGCGCCGCGCAATGCACGCGGGACAACTGGCTCCCGACACGGATCTGGACGCGAATTGTTTCTGGCTCGGAGCCCTGCTGGACGGAGCCATCGCCGGGCTGTGTGCCCGTCCCGATCTCGATCGAACTCGCACCGAGCTGGCGCTGGCTCAAAACCTGCGCCGCTTTTTCCACGCGGGTCGCGCATAACTAACGGCCCCGATCGCTCCCTTTTCAATGGCTAAGACTACCGAAAATCGCCATACCGCCGCCACCGAGACTTCTATCGGCGGGCAGGTCGCGTCGCCAGAACGCCTCCGTACCGCCATCACCCAGGCGATGGACTGGCTCGTCGGTGAACAGGAACCCGAAGGTTTCTGGGTCGGGATGCTCGAATCCAATTGTTGCATGGAGGCGCAATGGATCCTGGCGATGCATTTCCTGGGGGTGAAGGCTGATCCCAAGGTGACTGGGGTGTTGCGCGCAATTTTGCGTGAGCAACGGCCCGATGGCTCCTGGGAGGTGTATCACCAGGCGCCCATGGGAGATATCAATACCACCGTGGAATGCTATGCGGCGTTGCGGTGCAGCGGCTACCGGCCCGACGAGGAACCGCTTAAGAAAGCCCGGGATTGGATCCTCGCCCACGGCGGCCTCAAGAAGACCCGCAACTTCACCCGCATCTGGCTGGCGCTGATCGGCGAATGGCCCTGGGCGTTCACCCCCGTGGTGCCGCCGGAGTTGATTCTCCCGCCCACCTGGATGCCCTTCAACCTGTACTGGTTTGCCAGTTGGGCGCGCGCGACTATTGTCCCGCTGGCCATTGTCTCCGCCCGTCGTCCGGTGCGTCCGTTGCCGCCGGATCGGCGTCTTGATGAACTTTTTCCCGGCGGACGCGAGCGCTTCGATTATTCCATTCCCAGGAATAAGACCGGGTTCTGGCCGACTTTCTTCTGGATCAACGAGCGCATTCTGCACGCCTACGGTTCGCTGCCCTGGAAGCCGGGCCGTGAAGCCAGCATCAAGCTTTGCCTGGAGTGGATCATTCGCCACCAGGACGCCGATGGTGCCTGGGGCGGCATTCAACCTCCCTGGATCTACAGCCTGATGGCGCTGCACACCGAGGGCTACCCGCTGGACCACGCGGTGATCCGCAACGGCCTCGACGCCTGGAACCACCACTGGTCCTACGAGCGCGGGGGCGCGACTTATCTGCAAGCCAGCGAATCACCAATCTGGGACACGCTCCTCACCCTGCAAGGATTGCTCGATTGCGGCGCCACTCCGGACACGTTCCCGCCCATGCTGCCGGCGTTGGAATGGATCCTGCAAAAGCAAATCCTCGTCAAAGGCGACTGGGCAATGACCGTCAAAGGGGTCGAGTGCGGCGGTTGGGCTTTCGAGCGCGCCAACACTTTGTATCCGGACCTGGACGACACCGCCGTGGCGATCACCGTGCTGGTGCAGCTCCGGGATCTCGCGCCGGCGGCGTTCCGGCAGCGCATCGACTGTGCCATCCGGCGCGCCGAGACCTGGGTCCGCGCGATGCAATCGTCCAACGGCGGCTGGGGCGCCTTCGACAAGGACAACAACAAGTGGCTGCTGACCCGCATTCCTTTCTGTGATTTCGGTGAGGTCCTGGATCCGCCGAGCGCTGACCTGACCGGCCACAAGCTCGAGGCGCTCGGGTTGCTGGGCTACGACCAGCGCGATCCCGCCGTGGAAAAGGCGGTTCGTTACATTCTCAGCGAGCAGGAGCCCGACGGCAGTTGGTTCGGGCGCTGGGGCGTGAATTACATTTACGGAACCGGCCTGGTCCTGCCGGGCCTGCGGGCCGTGGGTTTCGATATGAATGACCCGCGGATTCGCAAAGCCGCCGATTGGCTGGTGTCCAAGCAGAGCGCCGATGGCGGCTGGGGCGAGTCCTGCGCTTCTTATATGGATGAGTCCCTGCGCGCCGCCGGTCCCAACACCCCGTCTCAAACCGCCTGGGCGCTGCTGGGACTGCTGGCCACCGGCAGCCACGATTACGACACTGCCATCGCCCGGGGCGTGGACTGGCTCTTGAGACATCAGCATAACGGCACCTGGGATGAGCCCCATTATGTGGGCTGCGGTTTCCCCGGCTACGGCATTGGGGAACGAATCGATTTGAAGAAAGACACCGCGCGGCTGGCGCAAGGCCGCGAGCTGGCGCGCGGGTTCATGATCAATTACAACCTCTACCGCCACTACTTCCCGATGCAGGCCCTGGGCCGCGCCCGGCGACATTTGCAGTCGTAAACCGATCGGTCTGCTCAAAATGGAATAGTCACGTTTACCGGGCTATCGGGGGCGCCGCAGGATGGGGTAGCGGTTATCCTCGCCACTGTCTTGCGCTTTCGAAGTCGAATGACCAAAGGGTTCGAAGTCGATCCCGAGGAGGAAAAAGGCTTCAACTGTCGGCGATTTTTCCGTCAGTCCGAACAACGAGGTTACTCCAAGGTAGAGGTGGTTCGTTGGACGGTAGAGCACGCTCGGGCCGAGCAGGATCTGGGTGTCATATTTGTTTGCGGTTTCCCACACGTTATCCTCGGCGTCAAATTCACTCTCTCGCGCCGTCTCGTATTCCAGCACAAATTGGGCTCCTACCGACAGTTTCATGTCGATTAGGTTATAATTCATGGCCGCGCTAAACTCATACGCGGTTTCCAACTCACCCGCCACTTGTCGTTCAAAACTCAGGTTCGCACCAAAATAAAGCTTCTGCCCGAATTGTTCCGCCAGCAACAAACGAAAGAGATAGGAATCCGGGCCCGACGTATTGAAACGCCAGCCGGCGTCGATGGCGGGATTCAGCGGAATCTTGCCCCAGTCGGCGAGCGCGTGTGGGAGTTCCAGCATCGTGGAATCGTACGTTAACTTGCCGTCTCTAACGCCGTAGCTCATTTCCACATCGAACTGAGTTCGCCAGGGCAGGCCCACTTCCAGTTCGGACTCGAACAGGCTCTCGGGCTTGCCGTGACGGGGGTGGGAAGAAATGTAGAACTGGTTAAACTCGACTTCACCAAAAGGAATGACATACACGTCCGTTTCCAGAAACACCCGGCGTGTGGTCCATTCGGGCTGGTTCGCCGGCCCTACCAGTTCAGTCTCCGACGTGACATCATGCACGCTGGCTCCCTGAGCAGTTACCGTGGTTGGCTCTATCCGGGTCGGAGGATGACTGGCGGGGGCGTTCGTGGTTTGCGCCGACAGCGAAAAGCCTCCCGACCAGAGAACCCACACCGCGAAGAGGGATAGACACTGGATCGCCTTGTTCAGGGTCGAATCCAAGCGTTCAGCTGGTGGCTCGATCAAGTCGCTCATCATGAACCGCAGACGGTAGTGGCGAGACATCCCGTGTCAAGTCCCGTTGCAGTTTCGGACTGAATCTTTCCCGGGTAACCGGTAAGAAGATCAGTTACCAGGCCCTCAGCGAGAAGGGGATGAGAGGTAGCGGCATGCCGGAGAGCGCCGTGCAGTATGCGGGCGTGCTTTACGGTGCGGTGCGTGCCGATTACATGGCGGCGGTCACGGCTGAGGTCGAGCAAGTCACCGGCAGAAAGCCCCTGACCTTTGAATCGTTCGCACGCCAAAACGTGGCAATGTGGGCTTGAAGTCTCCTGGATCCTGCTGCCCGGGAGGGGAGCCGCGGCACGCGCGAGTAACACTTGAGCTTAAGGAGTATTGAGCTCGACCCGCTGCTCGTGTCGTGCTGGCGCATTGGTAGCCGTCGAGGGAGTGAGATGGTGCAGTTCGAGGTTGTAGAGAGTGACTCTCGCCTCGCGTCGCACTTCCTCGTCGGGGTCTTCAAGCGCCCGGAGCAACGCAGGGAAGCATGCGCCTCGGTACTTACCGCCATAGAAGGAGTCGGACTCCAGTTCGACACGATAAAGGGCGTGAAAAATGTCCTCGCGGTTGGCTTGTTTCGGGTCTGCCAGAGCATTGGTCAAAACTGCGATTGCCGGACCGCCGATCTCGCCCAGGGCGTAAATGGCGCGCACTCCGTTGTCCGGCTTCCGGTTGTTCTTCATCAAGGCCTCAAGTTCAGGTATTGCTGAGACCGCATTCGTGCCGAGAATGATGAACCCCATGTCCGCCAGCGTCGTCTTCCTGGCATTTTTACCGACAATCCGGGATCGACCGTAGGTGACCTTGCCTTCTTCCAGAGTTTTGCCCTCGACGGGCCGAGTCGCGAGTTTGAGCAACCCTTTCCGCCACGCCGGCAACTCGTAACGAAGCGAGGTCAACAGGAAGGGCAGGGCGTTGGTGCCCACCGCGCGAACCGCGAGTTCGGCTTCGGTCGGCACTCCTCCATTTCTTCCCGCTCCGGGGTAGAGCGCCAGCCACTCGGACAGGCTCTTTCCGCCGTAATGGGGCTCGGGAATCGGTCTTTCGTAAAGGAGACCGCACAGGAACAGCAGGATAACCAGTGTCCCCAGCACCAGCAGCAGGCGCGCGATCGCAGGTCGTCCCGACCTCATCAGCGCATGATGGGACTCCCGCGCTCTGGAGCAACTACAAACGGAACCCGAAAGCGCCCGGCTAACAAGTGGGTCCGAGAGGAGTGGACAAAATTTTGACGAGATCAGTTGACCACCCGGAGCCACGCGGTCATGCGGCATTAAGGTGTCGTCCAAACCGATTCGACAATGCCGGTGGGTGCACCTATGGTGACCGTTGATGACACCGAAAGTTCGCTGCACCTGGGCTGGCAACGACCCGTTGATGATCGCTTATCACGATAACGAGTGGGGAGTGCCCGTCCATGACGACCAATTACTATTTGAATTCCTCGTGCTCGAAGGAGCCCAGGCGGGATTGAGTTGGTCGACCATCCTCAAAAAGCGCTCCGCATATCGCGCGGCGTTCGACAATTTTGATCCGGGCAAGGTGGCGGGCTATGACGCACGACGCATTGCACAACTACTGGGCGACCCGGGGATTGTTCGTAACGTTTTGAAGGTGAATTCGGCGGTGACGAATGCCCGGGCGGTGCTGGCGGTGCAGAAGGAATTCGGGTCACTCTCGGCTTACCTCTGGCGGTTTGTTGGCGATAAGCCGCTGCAGCACCTACGTGCCACCATGCGTGATGTGCCTGCCAAAACTTCCGAAGCCGAGATCATGAGCAAAGACCTGCTCCGGCGCGGATTCAAGTTCGTGGGTCCAACCATCTGCTACGCCTTCATGCAAGCTGTGGGCATGGTCAACGACCACCTGACTGCGTGCTTCCGCTGCCGCGAACTTGGTGGGCCAGCCCGGAGCCGCTGACGCCTGACTCAGACCCGGCCGCGTGGCAGTACCAAATAAACTATTCGCCCGTTGGGGAGAGTTCTTGGAATGGAGCCAGTTGGTTAAAGTGGCTCAAATCTGGGATGGTATTATGGCGGTGCGGAGTCTGGCGGAGGGCGGGGATCTAATTGTCGGCGGGACCGGCCGGAGTTTTTGAACTCAGCAGATCTGGTGCCGGGGCATGCCTTTATTGGATGGTCCGTTCATTGCTTTTTCAGCAACACCGTCCCCAGCTTCGCCCGCCAAAGGCTACGTGAGTCCGCGGTGCCCTCGACCAGGTTCGTTGCATAGCCTGGAGCTGTAACTGCGAATGATCCCGACATGCTTGGTGGGTTGTGGAGATACATGAAAGCAATCTGCGTATGCACCACAGGCGGAAGATCGAATTGCCCGCCGCGGTCAGTGGTCACCGTGGCCGGCGGTAGCCCGTCAGGGTCCGCTCCCGGCGTTGCGCCCAGTCCTCCAGAAATGAATGGCCTCGACACCTTCGCGCCTCGCACTGGCGCTCCCGTATCGGCATCAACTACCTTGCCGACCGCACCGGGGGCTTGAGTGTAAGTATAGCAGCCGGTGAGTAACACTCCGGCCAGAAGCACGAGGATACCAAGTAAGCGTTTCATGTTAGAGACTCAGCCCAGCGTTCCCGGTTAGGCCAGGGCAACGTCGTTCAACTGTCACCTCCTGCGTATTCCCAGCCTTGCCTGCACCGTCTTGTTTAGCTTTTGGATTCACTCAAATTCCTCGCCTTTGCCTGGTCGAGCTGTCGTTCGAACTTCTTTTGGCTCCGCACGGCTATGAATATCGCTTGGGAAAACTAACAACCGCGCTGATTAGTGCCAGCCCCAAAGCGATAGAACACAACTAAGACAACCTATCGGCATCGTTTGCCCTGCCTTGTACGGGGCGAATCTCATCTGGCATCCTCATCCTTGTCCAAACGGCGACGTGCCCTCAACGGGGCGAAAGGTGAAAGTGGCGAATGAGCATATTCCCGGGTTCCGCCGTCATCCGGGCCAATCAACTCGACGCGAACCAAGCTGACGTCGTCGCGGCAGTGGTCAATAAAATACTCGGCTGCCTCTTCTTGCGACTCGGCGGTCAACTCATCGTAATACATCTTGCCGCCGTGCTTCCAATGCATGCCAAAAATGTAGCTCTGCCACATAACGCCACCTCTGCTCAACACCAAGGATGAGCCACGTTGAGGGGCGCGTCAATGGCATGCGACTTTGACACAGTCAAAAACAGAATGCCCGAACCAGCTCTGGCCCGCTCAACTCGGACTCCCTGAACTCCGACCCGTCGGCATGTTTCACACCGGCGATCCCGAGCACCCCCCCCTGATCCGCTGACTTGGGATTGCCTCAACACCACCTTTTCGGTACTCAGGAGACGTTCAACATGAAGCTAGCCCGTCCATTCCCGACTGCCTTGGCATTAGGAGCTGCGGTTCTCTTGATGAGCGTTCAAGTTGGTGCCGCCGCGGAACCGATCATTCTCCAGTCACTGGCGCAACTTAGCAACACGCCGCCGGCGTCGCCGGAGGCCTTCGATTTCGTGGTCACGGGCGACACGCACTCTAATCGGCAACTCATCTATCAAACGGACATCTTCAAAGGCATGATCCGTGAGTGGAACCTGTTGAAACCGGCCTTTGCGGTCGAAGTGGGGGACCTGATCCTGGGCGGCTCGGCGAACAATGTACCGCCCCAATGGGACTTGTTCGAAAAGACGATCGCGGAATGCCGGGTGCCCTATTTTTCGGCTCCGGGCAACCACGACATCAGCGACGCTTTGTCCGAGCGGCTTTGGGTCGAACGCATGGGTCCGACCTATTACGCCTTTTCCTATGGCAACACGCGCTTCATTTTCCTCGACACCGAGGAGGTGGATGCGCTTGATGAGATCTCCGAGACCCAGTTCGCCTGGCTCAAACGCGAACTCGAGTCCACCCGGGCCAAGAATATCCTCATCTTCATGCATCAGCCCTATTTCTCGTCGTATGAGGACCCGGGCAAGATCGAGGAAGTGTGGGCCAAACGATGGAAACGCACGGCCGACCTGTTCCGCGGGCACCCGGTGCGGGCGGTGTTTGCGGGCCACGAGCACGGCTACCAGGATTTCGGCGTCCGGGACGGGGTGCATTACGTCATCTGTGCCGGTGGCGCGAGGTTCGGCAGTGACGGCGAGCCAGAGGGCCGCTTTAATCACTATCTGCTGGTTCGGGTCCGGGGTGAAGAGGTGAGCTGGTCGGTGATCAAGCCCGGCAGCGTGCTGGCCTCCGACGTGTTCACGAGCCAGCGCGCGGCGGAGTTGTACGATATTCGCCATCGCCTGGTGTCGTGTGATCCGGTGGAGGTTCCGATGGGACAATCGGTCGATCGTGAGGTCACGGTTCGAGTGGTCAACCCCGCCGAGAAGCCGTTCAGTGCGTCGCTCACTTGGGAGGTGCCGACGGGCTGGAAAGTGGAACCGTTGAGCACGAACTACACCGCGGGAGCAAAGATCACGGTTGAGCTGCGCTTCCATGTGAGTGCGCTCAGCGCCGCCGCAGCCCGGTTTCCCGTCCCCTCGTTCAAGACGCGCTATCCCCAGACCCGTTTCGGTCCACCGATCAACGTGATCACCGAACTCCCCTTCGTTCCCGTCGCGCAGGCGATTCGTGCGCGCGGACCGGTGCACCTCGATGGTGTTTTGGACGAATGGCAGTCGGCGAAACCCATCGCGTTAACGTACGTGTCCGGGTTTGAAGCAGGCCGTTATGACCCGGCGGATTTGAGCGGCGAAGGTCGCGTGATGTGGGATGAGCAGAATCTGTATCTGGCGTTTGACATCACGGATAACGATCATTGCCAGCCCTACGCGGGAGACATTGTGTGGCTGGCGGATGCCATTGAGTTTGGGGTCGACCATTGGGGCTGGGGTGTTTCGCTGACGCAGCATGGCCCGGAAGTTTTCTCTTACTTCGGCGAAGGCCTTTCAGCCGAAACGGTGAACAAGGATGTGCAGTTGGCGGTGCGTCGCGCCGCCGGGCATACCATTTATGAAGCTGCCATACCAGCCCGGCTCAACCGCCCGCTCGTGCTCCAGGTCGGTTCCAGCTTCCGGTTCCGTGTCCAGGTGGCCGATCGCGATAACTCCGACGCCCGCCACGAGCTGTCGCTAACTCCGGGTGGAGTTGAAGCTGATGGCATCAAAGTCATCCTGGTGAAGTGAGAGAGTCTGGCCGCCGGAATTGACCCCGGTCGCAAGGAGGAGTCCGCCGGCTGGGACAATTGCAGCGCTCGGGATTTCCCATCATGCGCATCCTGACATCCTGTCCTTCCCAGTGGCCTGCCAATCCCAAGTTCGCCAGCTCTTGCCTGGAGGAGTATGCTTATGGTGAAGCAAGCGGAAATGACTTCGGGCCGTGGCGTCCGACGACTTTCATGCCGGCCGGCCCGAAGAGGCGAAAGGACAAACAGGTATGAATTCGCAACCCGACAAATCCACCGACCAGGGAACGCTGTGCGGAAGCGCCAGCTGCTTCCTGGCCATCGTCGCCTGGCTCGTAGTGATCGCCACGTGGGCTTGGGTGTTGACGCGGCCACACGGAACTTTTAACGACCAGGGCGGGCTCGTGCTCACCTTCCTGGTCTTACCACTGACGCTGGGCGCCTGGACCGTGGGCGGTCCCATCGCGCTCGCGCTTGGGGGACGTGCTCTCAAACACCTGGGTCAGGACGCAGGCGAAACCTCGGAGTGCCGCCTGGCCCGGACAGGCGTCTGGCTAAGTCGTGCGATGTTTTGGTGTGGAGTCGTCTGGCTGCTCTTCATGATTCTCGTGTCTCTGGTTTGATACGACGTAAGGTGATTGGAGCGATGCAGGGGAAGCGGATTAGCCCGCGAGTTCCTGAAACGCCGGGCCAAAGATGGGCGGGCTATGGTTGAAAGACTTGCGTGGCGGTTTGGAGAAACATGTCGCGGGCGGCCCACCGGTGACCATTCGGGCATTGGATCATGATGACCGCAACCATTCCAGTGACCCTATAGTTTGGATGTTGTGTGGATGACGGGAGTATTGAAAATCATCTGGGACAGCTTCAGAGTGCATTCATGGGGCCGGACGTGGCCAACTCACCAATCATTCGCCGAGAACCTTCAAACGAATGAAACGGTTCCAGCTTACAGCCGCTCGATTCCCGCAACGTATTTTGAAAAGCGGCACAGCCGATACGGCAGCGCGTTGGTGATGACCTCAGCGTCCTCGGCAACTTCCGGTCCGAACTTGAGCTCGATAACCACCGTCGCTACCGCCGGGTTGGAATCGAGCCATGACTTGCGGTTGGTTTGAACGCTGGCGAACTGAAGTCCGGAGTCGACAGTCAGGCGAAATTTCTGGCTGCGACAAATGAAATAGCGTCGGTGATAACGATTGAACAGGGCGGGTTCGAGGGGGTGCAAACACGCCCGCAGCATTGGCGGAACAGCATCCTGGTCAAAGGCGGCCACCGCCGCGGCACGAAAGCCACCGCCACCCACCGAGAACTCCGGAAGCGCGTAACTCTCCTTCCCACTGACTGTACCGCGTTTGAGCTTCCGCTCCAGCACGGGGCGATCGGCCACTTCGAATTGCGGCCCGTACCAGCGCACCCGCGTCTTGGAGCGATTGGCGGTCCCGTGGACGTGATCGAGGTAATCCCGGCGGGTCGGCGAATCGAAATAGACGTTGTTCACTATCCGTGGCGGATACGCTTCGCGGAACGCTGCTGGGTGTCGCTGAATCGTAGCCAGAACCTCGGCCACCGTGAATCCGTCGGCGACGAATTTCTTCTCGTACCGCAAATTGGGAAGCGGGTGTGCCATGAGGAGTTGATGGGTGGCCGCTAGCTGATCATGCCGCGATCATCGAGGCAACTCACGCGCACCTCCGGGCTGAGCTCCCGCAACTGGTTGGTGAACTGCTCCAGGTGAGCGACTTGTTTGAAGTCCACCAGGAAGGCCGCTTCCAACGATTCCGGAGTTTGATCAAACCGTTTCAACGCTGCGGTCGCTCCGACCCCGGTCAGAACCTGGAGAATTCGTTCAGCTCCGAGCTTGGCGGCGGCGGGGCTGGTCACCGTGAGGTACAGGTTGGGCTGGGTTGGATCCTCGCGTTGCAGCCGGCCCCGGATAATGATCAGGCCGAAGATGATCATTAACGCCACGATCGTAACCAGGGCCTGCCCGGCGCCTAAACCGAGTCCGATGCTGATGGCCAGGAATAGAAACGCCAGCTCCTCGGGTTCCTTGATGGCGGCCCGGAAGCGCACAATTGAGAGCGCTCCTACCAGGCCTAAAGAAAGCGCCAGGGAGGATCGCACGATGCTGATAATCAGTGTCGTGGTGACCACCAGCACCAGGAAGTTCCGGGCAAAGAGTCGCCGGTTGGAGAGCGAGTGCCCAAACCGGATATACACTTGCCCGAGAACCAGTCCGAGCAACGCGGCAATGCCGAGGCTTAGGATCAGCTTGGGCAATCCGGCGATCATTTCCGGATTCCAGAGGAGTTCACGTAGGGATTGTTCGATTTGCATGACTATTTGATTTGCTGGCCTGAAGCCAGGAGTACTTTGCCAAGAATGCCTGCCTTGGAAACGCGGCTTGTTTCATTTCGCCTTCACGTCGTAACAGAACAAAACGTCCTGATCGCGCACATACAGTTTGCCATTGGCGATCACGGGATGCGCCCAGGCGGGCAGCTTGGTGCGATCCGGCTGCTCGAATCGGCCGCGCTCGAGATATTCCTTCGGGCTTGGCTCGATCAGAAGCATGATCCCCTTTTCAGTGCGATAGTACAGCCGTCCGTCCGCCATCGCGATCGCGCCCTTCGGCGCCCGGCGTTCGGCGTCGTCTCGCTCGTCCCACCGGACAGTTCCGGTTTTGAAGTCGAGACAGATCAGGAAACCGCCTTCATTCCCGCCGTTGGCTCCGTAAAGGCTTCCGTCCAGGAGAATCATGCCGCCGTGATGGTTCTGCATCTTGCGCGTGGCATAAACTTCCTCGGCTTTGACCGCACCGCTCGCGTCCTTGCTGAGCTTCACCAACCCGCCGCCCGCACCATAAGCCGACGCGGCAAAGACCATGCCGTCACCATAAACCGGTGTGGAGCAGTTAATGCCCATGCGATTGGCGGGGGCGTCATAGCGCCACAGCAGCTTGCCGTCGGACGCCGCGACACCGACGAGCGCTTTAGAGGTCAATTGCACGTATTGGCGTTGACCTTCGAAATCAATCGCAATCGCCGAGGCATAGCCCGCGCCCGAACCACCAAAACCGCCGGGGCCGCGGCCAGGCCCGCCCGGACCGCCACCCGGAGGCCCGCCTGGACCAGCGGCGAACTGGTTCACGTTGCCTCCCTCAAAACCGGTATCCGCCTGCCAGACCTGGCCGTTCGAATCTGTGAACGGCGCGGAAAGACCCGCTTTGATGCGTACGGTCGGGGAGGACGGCGCCGCGCCGGCTGCAGACTCCGACTGCGGAATGATTTCAATAGCGTTGATGGCCGGGTTCTCAACCTGCGGTGTGAAGGCGATGCGGAATTCCCCAGTGGTAACCTCCACTGGTACGCTTTCCACATAGGCGCGCTTCGGACCGCCCGCTTTCACCCAAATGTCAAAGTCCTTTATTTCATGTCCCTGGACGTCGAGGGAAAAGACGCGCTGGCCCGCGCGAGTGATGCCTTCGTAGTTTTCCGCAAAGTAGAGCTTCGCGAGGTATTTGCCATTGGGAAGCTTGCAGGAGAACGCCCGCATCCCCCAATGCTCACTCAGGAACAGGCCCGGATCTTTGGTTCCAGCGATTGTAGTCGTCGGAGCACCACTGCGCCCGCCCGGTCCGCCAGGAGCTCCAGGACCACCAGGGCCGCCTGGGCCCGCGCCCGAACCGCCGGGCACCTGGCTTTTCCAGATCGTTTTGCCGGTCAACTTGTCGAGAGCGACCATAGTCGCGTCTTCACCGCCCGGCGTGCAGACCAGTTTGTCGCCATCAACCAGCAGCGATTCGCGGTAGCTCCACATGGGCGTGCGCCCACCAAAGTCGCGTACCAGGTTGCGCTGCCAAAGAATCTCGCCGTCCTTCACCTGGAGGCAGGCAATCTCGCCACCCATGCCTTCGACATAAAGCCGCTCGCCGTCGACCGTAGGAGTTCCTCCCGGCCCTTCTTTTCCCTGCGACGGCTGCTGTTTGAAGGCGGGGCCAAGCCGGGTAACCCAAGTCTCTTTGCCGTCCTTTTCAGACAAAGCCCACACCACCTCGTCTTCACCACGGTTGCCCATGCCGAAGATTTGCCCGGAGGCAACGGCGGGAGCGCTATCGCCGCCGCCGAGTCCCTGGATTTTCCAGGCAAGCGGCGGGCCGTCTTTCGGCCATTCTTTGAGCAACCCTTGTTCCTTCGAAATACCGGTTCGGTCAGGCCCCTGCCATTGCGGCCAATCCTCCGCGGCGGCATACGACAGCAGGACCATTGAGGAAAGCACGCTCATTAGCGTTTTCCAGTGATGCACAGGCACGTTGGTTTTCATAAAGCGATTATTGGTTGAGTTGAATTAGCTGGCCGGGACTGGTTTCAGGTTTTGCGGATCAGGCAACGGTCTGGGTTCGGACACGGGACCGTTCGCGGGTTGGCGCGGTTCGCCTGGTGGCAGGCCTCGGTTCCCGGGCGGCCCCCCGCCGAAGGGAGGGAAACCTTCGAAAGACGGCGATAGATCTTTATCGAGCCCGGAACGAAGTTGCTGAAGCGTTAACCGTCCGCTGTGGTCACCGTTCCAGGTATCGAACAGTCTGCCGAAGCCTTGCTTGAACTCCGCCTCGGTTACGGCCGAATCGTGATTTTCATCGAGCACCTTTAGCAACGGCCGGGTGAGCATCGCGCCCAGGCCAAAGCCGCCGGGACCACCACCCGGGAACCCGCTCCCGGCGACGAGGCCCTCCGTTGTTCCCGCGAGTTGTTCGAGCACCGAGGCCGTGCGCACTTTCGTGAACGGCTTGATGGGTTTGATTTCCCCGCCACCAAACGGTCCGAATCCGCGCGTTGGCAGATTCTCACCGGCCACCACTTTTTCGAAGCGAGCCAGCTTGGTTTCCGATTCCTCGCGTACCGCCGGGCGGATGATAGCCGCAAGCTGATCGACCTGCCCGGCAAATCGTTCGGGGCTGAAGATCGTGCGGCTGAACTCCTCGAGCCGGGCGAGGTAGGGTGTTTTGAAAGCTGCCAGCTTGAATATGCGTTCGAGGAATGGGTTTTCGCCCTGCCACGGGTGGCGCAGGCTCAGTTGGTCGCGTTGCTGCTGGCTGGCCCGATCGAATTGTCCCCACGAATGATCCTGGTCCCAGGGGATGAACTGGAATTGTTGAGTCCGGGGATTCAAATGCAGGTAAAGGTTTTGGCCGGGGCCGAGAATTCCGTCGAGGTCCGAGAGATAAACCATCACCGCCATGAACCGTGCGAATTCCGGCAGGTCGATGAACCCACCTATCCGTGCGGCGAATTCCGCATCATCCGCCTGCGTTACCAGCCGCGACAGATCCATCACCGCCTTATTTTGCTCTTCATACAGCAGCACCTTGGGGTCGTAGCTCTGCTTGTAGGCCGCCCAATCAGCGCCCAGGTCGGTGAACAGGGAAGGGGTAACCGGCTTGAAGATCGCGCCGCGCTTCGTTCCAAAATGGCGTTGGGCAAAGCCTTTATCCACCGCCTCGGTTAACGAATACAGGCCGAAATATTTTTGGTCGAACTTTCCCGGCACACTTACCAGGACCCGGGCGTAGGCGGTGCGTGGCGCCGGAACCCCGGCATCGCGATAGAGCCGGTAGGCCAGCACTTCATTCATCAGGCTGGCATCGGTGACATTGTTTTGCAGCGTGAGCATTTTCACGTCACCGAGACCCTGGCCTTTGGTGTAACGATTGAGCTCGATCTTCAGCGAGCGCTTGAGCGAATCGCGTGATTCCATGAAGGTTCCGTTACCCTTGTAGCGCACCCCCACATCCCTCAGCACATGTCCTTCAAACTCGAGGTCGGCGTGAACATAATCAAATTCGATCCCCAGCCCGGAAGCCAGCCCGTTCCGTTTTCCCTCCTGACCCTGGAGCATCATGCCAATCCCGCCTCCCGGGGTGCGAATCCTATCGAGGCCGGCGCGAATCTGGCCTTCATCCAGTTTGTCTTTCTTTTCAACATCCCAGGTTTGAAACCACTTTTGCGCCAGATTCTCCATCTCGGGGCGCGATAACCAACCGTCCCGGTTCACATCGCCCTGGCTCATGAACGCCGGCGTTAACATCCTGGCCGCGCTGAAACCCCCGAACCCTCCAGGCCGACCACCCGGCGGACCGCCGCCAGGAGGCCCGCCAACGGGAGGGCCACTGCCCGGAGGAGCACCGCCAAGTCTACCACCGGGTCCCATGCCGGGTGGGCCGCCACCGGGAGGCCCACCGCCGAATGGGTTGAATCCGCCCTTCGGCTCCATGGCCTCCCATTGGTCCGGCGCGAACTTCAAGTGAATGGTCCAGACGTTGGTCAGGTTGTAAAGATGTTCGGAGTCCAGTGGTTGATTGGAGAATGCGGTCGGCGATTCCTTTTGCAGGGCCATGGCGCCATACATCAGCGCCACGATCAACAGAGCTCCGGCGCTGACTTTCAACGCTCGGCGCCACGGCGCCCGGGCACTCCAGCGGTGCGACTTTACCTCAAGGCGGAAGCTCATGGCTGCGGCTTCGGCCAGGAATCCGGAGGCAATTCAATCTTGAACCCCGCCTTGAGTTTCTCCCGGAACTCCCCGCATTTCCGGTGGTGGATGACACGCTGCTCCGGGGTCAGGACCTGGTCAATCCGGAGCCAGGATGCCACCATGTTGGTGCCGGAGACCTTGATGGCCTGACCGAACGACTCCCCGAATTGCTTGCCAGTTTCTTCCACGATTGCCCGTACCTTCGGCTGCTGTTCCGCGGTGAGCTGTAGGTCCTTTTGCAGGACTTTCATCGTCATCGCATTCCAGTTCTCCACCGTGAAACCGCGCTCGAACGCGTACTTGCACTTCAACATCGTCGCCACTGACCCTGTGACGGCGCCGGCGCTGAAGACGAGCAGGAGTGCCAGAATTACTTTCCAATGTTTGAAAATTTTCATGGGGTGAAATTGCTGACCAGGAATCCCAGGGCCGAGGAGAACTCTCCGGTCGGCGGAGCGGAGGGACGCTGACTGATGAGCACAATGGCGCCACAAACAATCAAGGCAAGCGCCGCGCAACTGAATCCCCAGGCGGTGCTTTGGAGTTCCTGAAACAGCGTGGGGGATTGAGCAGGCTTTCGCGAAGCCCACACCCGTCCGGAAAATCCGAACGGCGCCTCGGTTGACTTCGGCGGCGATTCTACTTTCGCCCACTTGAGCAAACGCTTCAGATCGGGATCTAGCTGGTTCATAATTGCCCTTCCTTTCGTAACTGGGAAAACAGCCGGTTTAACTTCCGTCGTGCCCGGAAGGCTCGGACCCGGATCGCGGCGGAGGACCAACCGGTTAACTGCCGTACTTCCTCGACGGAGCGCTCTTCCATTTCCAGCCAGCGCATCAAAAGTCGGTCCTCGGGGCTAAGGACCTCGAACAGTTGATCGACGAGCTCGCGAGCGGCCAGAAGCTGGGCGGGGTGCTGGTCTTGCCCGGGGGTAGTGGCCAGCGCGTCAAGCAGTTCGGACTGCGGCTCAGAAAGGTCCGCCATGCGCCATTCCGGCCGGGATTTTTGCGCTCGTATAGCATTCAGACAATGATTTACGGCAATTCGCGAGACCCAGTGCTGCATGGGCACCTGGCCTTCAAACTGATCCAGTTTCGCGAACATTTTCACAAAGATTTCCTGGGCCAAATCCTCCTCGGCTGCCCGCCGCGGAAGATTGCCACGCACGATTTGGATGACCGTCGGGTACAGGAAATCCACCAGCGAGCGGGCGGCTTCCTGATCTTGCTGACGCACCCGCGCCAGGCAATCTGTGATGTCCAAATCCAAGTCGTTTCTGATCATGACACGCGCGCCGCTTCAGTCGTTACACCGGAGTTCTGGCGACTCGGGCAGAGCGTGTCGGGGCATGACCGCAGCGGGTCTCATGGATGCTCGCGGACCGGGTCGGTCCTGGTTGACCGAAGTTGCCCCAGCTGCTGGCGATGGTTCATGGTCTTTCATCCACTTCAGAGAGAACTATCCGTCGATGCTGGCCGGGTTCCCTGCATGGAGATCAGATATTCCTGAGCCTGGTCTGGCTTGGACTTTCGAAAGGGCTCGACCGTGTCAACCTGAAGCCCCGCCCGGTTTAGCGCACTTTCAATTTCAAGTTGCGTGTGAAAGTACAGAACGTCATGGTCAAAAATCTTTCCGTCCAGAACCAAATCCCCCTCAAAACGGCGTCCGTCGATCTTCTGGTTGAGATATATGGCTTCCCAGTCGGAGCGGGCACCGGGATTTGCGGTCACGATCAGGAAATGGCCGCCCGGCTTCAACACCCGGCACATCTCGAATGCAGCCTTTGGTAGATCACTCAACAAATGCCAGACCATGACGGAGAAGACGGCGTCGAACTGCTTTTCTGAAAACGGCAGCTCATAGGCATTGCCGACAGCGAATTCCCGACCCGCGGTCGTGTACAACTCCCTGGCCCGATCAATCAGGAAAGGCGACGGGTCGACACCGATGTAGATTCGGCCACTCAGATCGATCTTGGCGGAGCAAACACCCTGACCACAGCCGATCTCGAGAATCCGAGTCGGAGCCGCGCGTTCGAGCCAGGCTCGCAATCGTGGGTAGATATCCTGCTCTCGCACTTGGCTGTTGCCCTGCTCAATTCCGCGAATCCAACCGCGTGCGGTCTGCTCGTCAAACGTATGATCATTCATGACGGGCGGTGGCTTGGCTTGGGCTTTTGCCGGATATTTCGAAGACGTGGTGTTGCCAGGGAGCCAGGTCCAGGTAGAGCCCCCGGGTCTTGAGTTCGTCTCCATCGCGTTCGTAGCGCGCAGTGCTGAGTAGATCGGTTAACGTCCAGCGTCGTCCACCGAGGTCGGGGAACGGGAGTCGCAGAAAGCATTGGCTGGCGTGCTCAGCATAGTTCACGGCCACCAGCAGGCGGGCGCCGTCCGCGTCCTCCCAGGCGAAACCAATAAAGGCCTCGGACGATTGGTTGTCATTCCAGGCGGGAATGCACTCGAGCAGTCGCCATTGGCCAGTGCGCACGATTGAGCGGCGCAACACCGCCAGCAGCCGCTCGTAGAACTTTTGCACGGGTTCGTTTAGAGATTCAATTGGCCCGCGACCGAGGTGTGGGGAAATGCGTTTGAGCCGCCCCTCAAATTGGCCCTGGTGAAAGAAGCGCAGACCCGGGGCGAGGAACGTGATCACGGCGGCAGCTTCATGACGACTTTGGTCAAATGCGGCTGCGGCCCGTGGCTCGTCGTGGTTCTCCAGGAATCGCGCCAGCCTGTCCTGGTAGTCCAGTTCGGCCAGCAAATGCTCTCGCACCGGCCGGGCCTGTCCCGCGCGGAGGCGATCATACAACCGTTTATCGTAGGCAAAATCGAAGCCTTGCTGCTGCATGGTTCCTTCCAGGTCCCAATATACTTCTGCCATGAAACAGAACCCCGGCACTTTTTTCCTCACCCGGCGGATCGCTTCCGGCCAGAATGGCTCGGCCGGTTTGCCCCAAGTGCGCTCAAAAATCTCCGGCAATATCAACATGGCCATGTCGCAGCGCACTCCGTCGCACTGTCCGGCGATCTTCACCAATTCCTCCCGCATCGCCTCGCACAACGCGGGGTTGCCGTAGTCAAGCTGAAGCGTGTCCGTCCATCCGGAGAAGTATGGGTCGCGTCCGTGCGCAAGCAGCACGTCTCCATGTTTGCGTTGGATTCGGGTGAAATTCCCCGGAGCGCGGGCCAGGTCCTGCTCCGATCCGTGAACATAATAGTCGGGATGCTCCTCAACCCAGGGGTGGTCGAGGCCGGTATGATTTGGGACGAAGTCCAGCATCAGTTTCAGGCCTCGCCGGGCCAGGCGCTCCCGCAATCGCGCCAAGGCCGCATCGCCACCCATACGTTTATGAACGGTGTAGCGCGTGATCGCAAAACCCGAGCCCGGAATGTCCTCGTCGTTAAGGTCAGGCAAGGTCTCGAGGAATTCTTTCCGGCACTCCGGGTTGTTTCGCGAGACCAGTTGCCCGGCTAGGCCGGTCTGCCAGACGCTCAGGAGCCAGATCCAATCAAATCCCAGCGCCGCCAGACGATCCAGTTCCGCATCCGGGACGTCATCGAGCGTTGCGGGGTGGCCCGATGCGCGCCCGAATTCCCTTAGCCAGACCCGCGTGTTGATCTGGTAAAGCGAGGGATATCGAGGTCCACGCATATAGTGTGCTCATGCATTGGAGAGCTTGCTCGCAGCGTGTTCGAGCATCGCCTGCGCCTCTGCAAACGCATACCCTTGCACCAGCTCTTCCAAGGCTGACCAACCCTCGTCCGGGAACAACGGCTGCAATGCTGCTCGGTTGGCCTCTATGAAATCCTCCGCGCCCGGGTCGAATTCCCCAAGCAGACCCGTTAGCTTCACCGCCGCTGCGTAGGCGCGGATCCTTACCCTCAATTCCTCAAAATCACGCGAGATATCTCCCAAAGAGGAAAGACTGCCGACCTGAGTCTCTGCCACAAAGCGCGTCCGCTGCTTGGTCGTGGACCAATGCACCCGAGTGAAGGTCCCCAGTCCGATTAGCGCCACCAACGGCACCGCCGACAGCAACGTTAGACGTTTCGCAATAGTCATAGGCTCAACCTTTGCTTTAAGCGCGTAGCCGACGGCCGCAACCGCCGCAGGGTTGCCCTCTGGCAACGCCCGCGCCCTCTCAGTCTAAATATAACAGTCCGGATCAACCATAACTTTCCGGACTTTTACGTTGGAAAGGAACTTACTTTCCTGACGGCTTCGTGTCGGCGGCAAATTTCACGCCATACGCCAGTCGGACCTTTTCCGCGTCCAGGGCGCTAACACCGTTGTCACCCCATTGGCCGATGATGCGGTCATAATTAGTCCCGACAGGGTCGATCACCGCACATGGGCTGCTGCCGTCGCCATCCCGGCACTGGGATTCACAACTGGAACTCCAGCAGGTCCGGTAGTGCATGATCGATCGATAATCATACGCCGTGCTGCTGACGATCCAATTTGTTCGAGGCACCCAATTGTAGTCCGATTCCCGGCCCGGTTTGATATGCTCGTAATGGATGGTGACGTAATCGTCGCGATCCCAGCGGGCGTGCTCGTGAAAGAAGCCGAGCACGTGCCCCAATTCATGCACGGGCATCCACTCCTGCTGCCGCCACCAAAAAGCCGTGATGTTGACGTCGGTTCGGTCCCCCTTTCGAAATCCCAGGTGGCTCGTATTATTGCCGGCGTCCAGCTTGCCCGTGAAATTGACGTATTCCGCTTCAGTGGTGCGGGGGATGAAGCTGAGTTTTGCGCCGGTGTCCATCCAGCGCTGCATGGCGCGCTTCACAATCGCCTGCTGGTCTTCCGTCAGTTTCGAAATGTCGTAAGGAATAACGCCTCCGGGCCAGGGTTGTGGCTTTTCGGAGTGTTGATCCATGTGCGCCGGGTCCGAATCCGCGCCGGCTTTCGGGAACGTGAGGCCGACTGCGAACAGCCCCATCAATCCCAACCGCACGATCCTCGCGGCCACAATTCGATTTTGAAACATCAACCCATCAAAAATCATTCCGCTCCGGATCACAAGCGTCATTCAGTCACCACCGACCCAGGGCTTCGGAATTCGCGCCCCAAAATTTCGGCTGGCTGAAGCGAGGGGAGTTCCGGATTATGGCAGCGAACCGTCGAGCACAGCATTCGCGCCCGATTATGAGAAAACTGCTAACTGCGATCAGCCTTGTCATTGCCACCATGGTTAACCGCGTGGCGGCGGACACCGCCGGAGTGCCCGTGCCGACTCCGCAACAGGTCGCTTGGCATGAAGCCGGTGTGGGCCTCTTCTTCCATTGGGCCCCAAACGTCTATCAAAACTCCGAAGGCGATAACCGCTCGACGCCACGGGATAAGATCAACCCGGACCGCTTCGACGCCCGCCAATGGGTGCGGGCGGTGCAGGATGCCAATGCCGGCTATATGATCTTCGTTGCCAAACATGTGGGCGGCTATTGCGCCTGGCAGACGAAGACGACGGATTACTCGCTCAAGACTTCGCCCTGGAAGGCGGGTCGGGGCGACATGCTGGGCGAATTGTCCAAGGCGTGTCAGCAGGCGGACGTGCGGCTCGGAGTTTATCTTTGCCCCCGGGATGACACCCAGGGAGCGGGCGACGGCGGCAAGGCCTCGAGCCCGGAAAAGCAATCCATTTACAACGACACCTACCGCCAGCAATTGACTGAGATCCTCACCGGTTACGGGCCCATGTTCGAGATGTGGTTCGACGGCGGGAACATAGTTCCGATCAACGATCTGATCGACCGGCATTCGCCCGGAATCATTTCATTTCAAGGACGGCGCAGCGGAGGCTCCCGGTGGGTCGGCACAGAACACGGTTTCGCCCCGTACCCCTGCTGGAACACCATTGATTGGAAACCCGGCGAGACGCCCAAAGAAGGCGCGGGCAGTCCCACCGGCAACTCCTGGTGTCCTGCGGAGTGCGATGTCTCCATCCTCCGTCCCAATTGGTTTTGGAGCGAAGGCAGCGATAAGCGCATCCTGAGTCTGAACGACCTGGTTGAGATTTATTACATGTCCGTCGGCCGTGGCGTTAATCTGCTGCTCAATGCGACTCCGGACTCCCACGGGGAAGTCCCGGCCGCGCAAATGAAACGGCTCAAAGAGTTTGGCGACGAAATCCGCACGCGTTTCGCGCAACCCCTCGGCACGACCAGGGGTGAAGGTAATACGATGTCGCTGAATTGTGGCGGCGAAAAGACGATCGATCACCTGGTGTTGCGGGAGGATATTCGCGGCGGAGAACGCGTCCGGAAGTTTCTGGTGGAAGGACTCCGTGCCGATGGCGCCTGGATTCCGCTCGCACGAGGGAGTCAGATTGGCAGTAGGCAAATCTTCCCGATCACGCCGGTGGCCGTCACCGAGGTCCGCTTGCAGGTCGAGGACCGGGTTGCGCCTGTGACAATTCGGGAATTTTCTGTCTACCATGTGGATCGGACGGTCCCCAAAGGGGCGTATCGACCGGTCGACCCTAAATAGCCACCAGATCACATCGTGAACGATATCCACGATCTGCGGCCCGGGCCGTACGGGTGTTTCCTGGCCACCGCGCTGCTCGCGGTGGCACTGGCCCTTCCGGACCAGTCACTGCTCCACGCCGCAGACTCGCCGGCATTTGCGCAGAATCCGATTATCCATGCTGACGTGCCGGACCTCGCGATGATCCGGGTCGGCGATACTTACTTCATGAGCAGCACCACGATGCACCTGAGTCCGGGGTTGCCGCTCATGAAGTCCAAGGACCTCGTGAATTGGCAGTTGGTGAGTTATGCCTATGACGTCCTCGAGGACCGCGATGAGCTCAACCTCGCCAACGGCAAGAACGCTTACGGGCGTGGATCGTGGGCCAGCAGTTTGCGCTATCATGATGGCAGCTATTACGCCACGACGTTCTCTCAAACCACCGGCAAGACCTACGTCTATACCACCCGGGACATCGAAAACGAGCCCTGGAAAGTCACGTCCTTCAGCCCTGCATTTCACGATCATTCATTGTTCTTCGACGACGATGGGCGGGTTTACCTGATTTACGGCGGCGGCAATCTCCGGTTGGTGGAATTGACCCCAGATGTTGTGGCTGTGAAGCCCGGCGGCCTGAACCAAGTCGTTATCACCAACGCCAGCGCAGTGGCCGGACCGAACATCGGACTGAATGCTGAGGGTTCGCAGTTGTTCAAGGTTCACGGCAAATATTATCTGTTCAACATCACCTGGCCGCGCGGCGGGATGCGCACGGTGATCCTGCACCGCGCCGACCAAATCACCGGGCCTTACGAAGGCCGAGTCGCTCTGCAAGACCGAGGTATTGCCCAGGGTGGACTCATCGATACTCCGCAAGGTGAATGGTATGCCTATTTGTTTCGCGACAGCGGCGCTGTGGGCCGCATCCCCTATCTCGTGCCCGTCAAATGGGAGAATGGCTGGCCGGTGCTCGGTGTGGAAGGCAAAGTCCCGGACACTCTGCCGCTGCCACCCAGCAAAGGACTCATCCCCGGCCTCGTGGCTTCCGACGAATTCGACCGGAAACCAGGCGAGCCACCGTTGCCGTTGGTCTGGCAATGGAACCACCAACCCGACCGCCAACATTGGTCCCTGGCAGACCGCCCCGGCTACCTGCGACTCACCACGGGCCGGGTGGATGGCGATTTCCTGGCCGCCCGCAACACCCTCACGCAACGGAAGTTTGGTCCGGAATGTTCAGGCACTACGGCCATCGATTTGGCCCATATGAAGGACGGTGACATTGCCGGGCTCGCCTTGCTGCAGAAGCAATATGGACTCGTCGGGGTGAAGGCAGATCACGGCACGAACTTCGTGGTGATGGTGAGCGCCGAGTCTGGCGCGCCTGTCGAATTGCAGCGCGTGCCGCTAAGTCAGCAGACGGTGTTCCTGAAAGCGGAATGCGATTTCAAGGATCAGGTGGACCGGGCGCGTTTCTTCTACAGCCTCGATGGCCAATCCTGGTCCTCGATCGGCAATGCACTGAAAATGAAGTACACCCTGCCGCATTTCATGGGGTATCGTTTTGGCCTCTTTAATTATGCTACCCGGACCACTGGTGGCTTCGCGGACTTCGACTTCTTCCACGTGAGCGGAGCGTTGAACACCGGCAATAAATGAACATGGCAACTGGATTTATGAACAGCACGACTCGCACGCTTGTCCTAAGCCTGCTCGCCTGTGGACTCGTAGCGGGCGCCGGAGTGGAGCCCGCGTTGAAGGCTGTTTTCACCAACAATTTTCTCATCGGCGCCGCCTTAAACCAAAGGCAGTTCTCCGGCGCGACCAACGTTGAAGTCGACCTGGTCCAGAAGCATTTCAACACCATTACCCCCGAGAATTCTCTTAAGTGGGGGAATATTCACCCGCGGCCCGGCCAGTATGTGTTTGACCAGGCCGACCGCTTCGTCGAGTTCGGCCAAAAGCAGGGCATGTTCATCGTCGGCCACACGCTGGTGTGGCATTCGCAAACGCCGCGCTGGGTGTTCCAGGATGAAGACGGCAAATCGCTGACTCGCGAGGCGTTGCAGGAACGCATGCGGGACCATATCCAAACGGTCGTTGGCCGTTACCGGGGCCGGATCCGGGGCTGGGACGTCGTGAATGAGGCGCTAAATGAAGACGGGACCTTGCGCTCATCCGGGTGGCTGAAAATCATGGGGGAAGATTACCTGGTGAAGGCGTATCAATTCGCGCACGCAGCCGATCCGGCAGCAGAGCTTTACTACAATGACTATGGGCTCGAAGGGGAGCGAAAGCTCGCCGGCGCGCTGGCCCTGATCAAAAAGCTTCAGGCGGCGGGCGTGTCACTGACCGGTGTCGGCCTGCAGGGGCACTACGGCCTGGAGCGCCCTGCGGCAAACCAGATCGAGGATACCATCCGCGCCTTTGCCAAGTTGGGTCTTAAAGTCATGATCACGGAACTCGACGTCAACGTGCTGCCGACTCCGGGTGGCGGCGGAGCGGAGGTCTCCACGCGATACGCCACCGACTCGAAGTTGAACCCGTACCCCGACGGTTTGCCTCAGGAAATGGAGCGTCGCCTGGCCCAGCGTTATACGGAACTGTTCACCATTTTTCTCAAGGAACATGCGGTGTCGCGGGTCACCTTCTGGGGTGTCAGCGATCGCAGCTCCTGGTTGAACAATTACCCGATCTGGGGGAGGACGAATTATCCGCTGCTATTCGATCGAAACGGTCGGCCGAAACCGGCGTTTCAAGCGATTGTGGACCTGCATCCCGCCCCGGCTCATCCCGTGGATTAGGACTCGATGTCCGGTGAAGTTCCTGGGCGGATACCTTCTTTAGCTCTCGAGATCAGTGCCGGTTCACTTGAATAAAGGAAACTCTCGATAGCCCCCTTTGGCCGCCGGTATCTCTCCAGAGGCGAGCCAGAGCCGGTGGTGGTGAAAATCGAAAATGACGCTGTAGATATTCGACGCCAGGAGTACCTCGGGCGACGCCAGAATCTGCTGCAGGGCCGTCAAGTCGTTGGCCTCGGCTTTAGTGAGCATCTGGTCGAGCCTGGTTGTGCCGAAGTTCGTTCCCTGGGCCGTATTGCAGGCGGCGACGAAACTGCGCTGCAAGGTGCGTTCCGTGAGGCGATTGTTAACGCGCTCGAAAACACTGCCGCTACCCGAGCGTGCGTCGGACACCGTGATGATGAACGCCATGCCGGGTGGCGCTTGCATCAGATGCGTCCGGGCCGCTTCCAATGAAGGGCACGTCTCCGCGATCCTCCGGAGCATGATGAAGACCGGTTCATTGGTTCCGCCGTTGCCCCAGCCCAGTTGGTTGAAGGACAATGCCAACCCCTGCTCATTGATGACATCCAACGCCCCAATCATCCCCGGGAAGCCCACGCTAACCGTCGCCAGCCTTCCGTCCGTGGGGCGGCGACGGACGATGCAGGTGGTCCACCGGCCGAATCCGCCGAGGGTATCCCAGTCGAGATTGTGGGCGTGGAAGACTGAGTCGGTTTGGGAGACGACGGCGCTGCGGCACCCGGCCCTCGCTCGGCCAAGGTCCAAGAAGGCATTGCCAAACGCCAGCGCGCCCGCCGGGATTTGAGTCGCGGCGGCGGCGGCCAACAATTCATCCCGGTATGGTTTGGGCCAGTTTTCCAGGCTCCGCAGTGCGGCCTCGCGGTTTGCGGTGATCAGCTTCGCGTCACCCTGGCAGACTATTCGGTCCAAATAGAAGTGAGTCACCAGGCGCATTGGGGTCCGGAGCTTCCGGCCATAGCCGGCACCCAGATCATCGCTCGTTCCGGTCAGGGTAACCTGGAAGGGAGAAGGCTTATACCAGAGTGCAAAAGCCACCAGACCCGCGCCTGCTGCCGCCACAAGCAGAACGCCGTAAATCAAACGCCGCAACCAGGCGCCCGGCTTTTCGTGACCCGCTGGTTTGGTCATATGCAGTTACATTACTCTCCGACGTCGGGCTTCCAACAGCGAATATTTCATGGCATCACTCCGGAATCGTAGGAGCGGAGAGGAGTGTGGCAGCGAAGCGGGAGAGTTTTTCATCGGTGGTTTTCAGGGTTGTGAAGGTGGGTTCGATTTAGCGCCTCGGATTACTCTGGGGTCAGCGGTGGGGCGGAGGCCGGGAACTTATCCTTACTGCCCTCGCAAGACGCTAAACTCTTGGAATAGCCGCACCGGCAGAGGTATTTTCATTCGCCACTCGATGGACATGGGTTTTTCTCCCACGGCTTTCTCGATTACAACAGGCCCGCAGGCACGATAGGCTTCCCTTTGATTGCGGCGGATAAAGATCTGGAAGGACCATCCATTCGCGGGACTGTTCAGGTAGCGCTGACCCGCGGCGGTTTCGGGGCCCGCACTATTCTGGCTCTGCCAGTGGAACCGGTCGGCGCTGATGGCGTAGTCGTGGTAGGCGATGGCGTCGTGAAATCCCTCGGATTTGTCGAGGGTTACGAACAAAAGCTCCACCTTGCGATCGTGTAGTGCCAAGACGCCCGCTTGGAACGGGGTTCTTCTTTCGGCGGTCAGCCAGCCCGCCGCAGTCAGGACTTCCCGAATTCCATAATTGGCATGCAGGCACAGTGGCAGGTCCTCAAGGCCGGGAATGGGGCGAAAGCGCAGGTTCCCTCTTGCCTGAAGGATTTCTGCCAGTTCACCGAGCTCCGAGCGCAACTCGGGAGACTGTGCGAGCCGGCAAAGGAGCTGTTCGCCCGTGCCCGTCTGGTGATGCTGTCCGTCGATTTGGTAGGTCAAGAGTTGGAGGCGTCGGCGGTCTCGCTCATTCAGGGTATGATAGGTCAGGTTTGATTCACTGAGGCGGAGCATGAGTGCTGATTGTTCCGGGTCGTCGATGTGAAGCAGGTCCGAGAATCGACGGCTGAAGTAGTCGTCTTCCGGCGTGGGCGCTGCACATGGCAATCCCGCCTCGCGTTTTAAAGCCGTCCAGCCGCTTCGACCTTGCGCACGATACAACTCCTCGGGCTGCACCGCCTGCTCCCGGAGGAAATCGGCTAGGCGAATGTTCGCCCGGCCGCGGAGAGCGACGTAGGCTTGGAGCTCAGCGCGAAGCCGGCGCCAGGACTGACTAATGGCGGTGCGTAGACTGCGCAGGATTTGCTCTTTGGTGCACTGCTGGAGCTGGATGTGGCAACCAGGAGGAAGTTGGCTGAATCCCTTTTCGATTGCATCAATCATTTCGTTACGGGATAGACCGGTCAGCGCGGACAGTAGCCGGTCGAAACGGAAGTCCGTGCGATAGCGACCAACAAAGTCTAGCACGAGACAGCTCTGCTTGCTTTCATGCAGACGCAGGCCACGGCCGATTTGTTGCTGGAACAGGACCGGACTTTGCGTGGGACGAAGGAGCAGCAGCGTGTCGACCGAGGGTAGGTCCACGCCCTCGTTGTAAAGATCGCATGTTACCAGCGCGCACAATTCCCCGCGAGCCAGCCGTTGCGGCGCTTGTCGACGAATCTCGGGGTCGGTCCCCCCGACGACACAGAGTGAAGGTAAGCCGGCTTCATTAAATTTGCGCGACATGAACTCGGCGTGATCGACGCTGACGCAGAAGACGAGAGACTTGGTCCGCTTTGGGTCGCCGGTGAGCCGACGCCACTCGTCGATGACCAATCGGGCGCGGATGTCATTACCCGTGACAAGGCGATCAATGGCGGCTCTTTCCCCGGCGTCATTCCACGGAACGGAGGAGAAATCCGTATCGTCGTCGCATCCATAATACTCAAATGGGCAAAGGAGCTGCAGGTCAAGCGCGTGCCAGAGCCGGAGTTCAACGGCTGGAGAGCCGTCGGGTCGGTTATCGAAGTATGGGAAGATTGGTTTGCCGTCGGAGCGTTCCGGGGTGGCTGTCAGACCGAGCAGTATCTTGGGCCGCACGGATTTCACAAACGATTCGAAGCGATCAGCCGCCAAACGATGGCATTCGTCAACCACGACGGTGTGCCAGTATTCCGGGCTGAATCTATCCACGAGAGCGCGAGAGCAAACACTGTCGATGACGGCAAAAACATGGTCGTAATTCTGCGGTTCCGAGCCGTCTCCCAATAGCTCACCAAAGGAATGATCGCGGAGGACTTCGCGATAAGTCCGGCGGGCTTGAACTAGTATTTCTTTGCGGTGAGCGACGAAAAGGAGCCTGGGGTAGCCACCAGTGTCCCGGCGAGCAGCGCGATAATCAAAAGCGGCCACCACGGTCTTTCCCGTACCCGTTGCGGCGACGACGAGGTTGCGGAACCTTCCGTGCTCTCGCTCCAAGGCGAGTTGCTCGAGCATATCCCTTTGATAATCTTTGGGGTCGAGGTCGAAGAAGGTCGTGGTGGCGGGAATCTGATCACCCGCCTCGCGTTTGAGGGCACGTGACAGTTCGGACCGATGTTCCGGCTTTGACGGGTCGTAATGCTGGAACTCGCCGTCGTTCCAGAGCGCCTCAAAGTGCGCCTTAGCACGAGAGAACAGTCCCGGCTGGCCTTGTTCGGTGAATTTGACAGTCCACTCCATCCCGCCAAGCAAAGCCGCTCCCGACAGATTCGCACTACCAACATACGCGGAACCAAAACCTGTCCGACGGTGGAAAATCCATGCTTTGGCATGGAGCCGGGTGCGCCGACCGTCGAGCGAGACTTTGATCTGGCAACCTGGTAGCCGGGCAAAATAATCCAAAGCTTCCAACTCGGTGGCACCGGTGTAAGTCGTGGTCAAAATTCGCAGACGCGTGCGAGGCTGACCAGACGCGTCTGCGGCGGTGGCTGCTTGGAGGATATCGAAGACCTTCCGAACGCCGGCAACGGTGATGAAACTGACCAGCAAATCGACTTGATCACAGCCGGCCAGTTCGTGGCGCAGCTCGGTAAGCAGAGATGGCGATCCTCGACCGGCAGTAAAGAGCCAGGGCATAGCGAGGCCAGTCTCGGGAAGCTGTGGCGGTGAGCCACCCGAATGAATAGCCTGTAGGATTTGGGGAGGTTTCACTAGCTGGTCTACAGCACTGCTTGGCGCGTGGGATCTGAGGTGGACCAACAGGTCGTTCACCAGCGCGAGTTGGCGGATTGTCTTTTCAGATTTATCCCCATCGAGTTCATCCAGCAGGCGCGTCAGTTGATTCGCAAGGGCATTCGTGATGCGTTCCGCCGCCTCGTCGGGTGAAAGCGCCGCCAGGGTCTGGCAGGTTGGCCCGGGAAGGCTCGCCAGAGCGCGCGCCACGGAGTCCGTGACGAGTTTGTCGTAAAGGCCGTCGGGGAGGTGCATTTGGCAAAGTTTTTCCTGTCCTGGTCCTCAGCGAGTTTCTGTAGTTCGAAGGTCAGGGCTTGCGGCGCATTGATTGGGCCGCAAGTGGGTGGGCATGTTCGAAATGGATTCGCAGCGTTGGTGGCCTACAGAGGACACCGTTCCGATACGCAACTGAACGCCTGTACCATCCATGATAGAGATTTATGCAATGCTAAGAATTGTGACACGGATTGCACGCGGATTTTGTTGCGTCGATTGGCTTTGTGCGAATTATCGCTCTAACTTGCGCAAAGTTATGGAATCGCCGCTGGTCCTTTGTGACACGCTTAGCAAACCAGCGATAAAGTATCGGATCGAAGCGCGGACAACCTCGCTCGGGGAAAGTTAGGTGGCGGCAGTGGAACTGCCGCGAAGACGCGCCTGAAACCAGCAGTCGAGATGCCCGATCTACGACGAACGCACGGGCTCCCGCTGGTCAGGACTTCGAGTTCGCCACCGCCGGATTTTGTCTATTGTACTTGCGGGCCAGGAGCCAAACCAGAACGGCGGGCCAGAGAAGGACAACGACCATTCCCGCGGGCCAACGCCACACCAGGAGAGAGGTATAAGTCTGCAGCGGCAATAACTTCGCCGACAGAGCATAAGCGCCCGCTGAGCTCGTGGCGCTCAAGGCTGTTAAGAAGAGTGCGATGGCCCCGGTGGTGCGTGGCCTGGTCATCAACCAACGACCCGCACGACATATCAGCCCGTCCTGGTTCTTGCCGGATCGCCACAGGTAATGGAACAACACCGCGAGCGTAGCCACATGCAGGACCAGCCCGACAGGGCCAATAAAGCTGGGTGCTGTCGTCAGTTTGAATATTCCCAGGGTGGCAAAGGTCACCAGCCCATTAATCAGGCCAGAGCCCAGGCCGAGCGCGATGCTGCCAGTCACCATCCAGAGCACACGGTCCAGCCAAACCTGCTCGAGGTTGACCTTCCCGAACTCAGCGTCGAGCGTTTCGAACCCTCCTAATCGGTTGCGTGCCACCCAGAAGGCCTCATGAGCTTCCAACCCGGTAGCTTGCAAGGAGACGACTGAGTCTCTGAGGTGGGATTCGAGTTCATCCAGGTCGCCGCGACGTATCGCCGGAGAGTTGGCCAGGGTGCGGCGCCAATCCAGGATGGATTGGTCTAGATCGAATGGGCTTGTGGTGTCCATAGTTGTGTGAAGGTTGCGTGCACGGCGAGCCACTGAGCTTTCTCGGTTGCCAGCACCGTCTTGCCGCGCTGATGCAGGTGATAGTACTTCCGTTTCCTCCCGGAATCGGCTTGTTTCCACTCGGATTCGATAAGGCCCTGTTCCTCCATCCAGTGTAACACCGGATAGAGCATGCCTTCCGTCCACTCGATGCTGCCGCCGGACAGTTCGCGCACGCGCCGGATCAGCGCGTAGCCATAGTTCTCACCCTCGGCAAGAATCGAAAGGACCAGAGGAACTGTGCTGGCGGCGACGAGCTCTTTGCTAAGCATGCGTCAGACATACCATAGCACTGTTAGGTATGTCAACAGGATTTCGGTAGTTTGTCGAGCCGAGCCTGCGATTGGCCCCACGTTGTTTCATTTGCAGATCAAGCGTTGCAGCGGCGGGAGGCNNCCCCCGCCACTCAAGGCAAAATCAAAGGCGCGTCATTTCCTCTTGTTCTTCTGGCGCTCGGCTTCGAGCTTGAAGAACCAACCGGCACGACCGTTTTCGATGAACGTCTGGACAAAGCCGGGCATGGTCTTGGTGCGATTCCAGTAACGCTGTAATTCGCAGTGAACGGAGTTCCACGTCGTTGGACGTGTGCCCGCCTGCACCATGCGTTCCAGCACCGCGCCGTTGGTCATCGACATCGCCCCTCACCAAAGCAGCCGATCGGCGGCGACGGCCAATCTTGTCGCGTCGGCCAGAAAGGTAAAGCGTCCCTGTGATCTGAAGGCGCACCTCAAGTTGAGAAACTGCGCTTCGTGGGCTATGTAATGAGGTGAAGTTTCGGAATCTCTGATTATGACCGATGCCGCATCTCTAATATCGGAACCACGGCCGAAGAGCCCGGCAGGTTGCATTGCCACGTCGATCGTCCGGGTTCTATTGGGCCTGTTATTTCTGGTATTCGGGCTGAACGGTTTCCTGAACTTCATGCCGGCACCGAAGGATTTGCCGCCGGACGTCATTGTTGTCACCACCGGGCTGATGAAAGGCGGCTATATGACGGTCGTGGCTGGCACGGAAGTTCTCGTCGCCATCTTGCTGCTGATAAACCGTTTTGTGCCGCTCGCGCTGGCGCTGCTTGCTCCGATCGTTGTCGGCATCCTCACCTTTCACATCGCGATCGCGCTCGCGTCGATCGTCCCGGGCGTCGTAGTTCTTCTGATGGAGTTGTATCTCGCCTGGGCCTATCGGGGCGCGTTCCGCCCGATGCTGCAGTCCAAGGTGTCCCCAGGTTTGAATTGAACAGAACGAACAGACAATTGCCTCCGCATGACCACCTTTAGCACTTCCCGTGAAATCCCGGCGACCGTGGAACAGGCTTTTGCCGCTTGCAGCGATCCAGAGCGCCTGGCGCACTGGTGGGGGCCGGCGGGCTTCAGCAATACTTTCAATATCTGCGAGTTCAAAACCGGCGGGCGTTGGTCTTTCATCATGCACGGACCAGACGGCAAGAACTTTCGAAACGAATCCACTTTTGCTGAGATAGAGTCCCCCAGGAAGATAGTTGTGCAGCACGAGTCTGCCCCGAGATACACGCTGACGATCACGCTGGCGGCGTGTGCGACCGGGACGGTCGTATCATGGGTGCAGGAATTCGAGAGCGCGGATGTGGCTAGCGCCATCCAGCATATCGTCGTCCCTGCGAATGAGCAAAATCTCGATCGTCTCTCGGCGGAGGTTTCGTGGGACCCCGGCAGTCGCTGATCCCCACCAGGAACGGACACAATGGCAGCACGAAAGCCGCGACGCGCCCTAGCAAATTGAATTAGCACCCCATGACAAAGAGCAAAAAGGTCAGTGACAATCAGGAGTTGTCCCCCAAACAGCGCGAAGTATTGCTCACGGTGTTGAAGGCGCGGTTCGAGAAAAACCTGAATCGCCACCAGGGTCTGGAATGGACGCAAGTACGAGCCCGGCTGGAAGCCAATGCTGCGAAACTGTGGGCGCTCAACGAAATGGAGAGAACGGGCGGCGAACCGGATGTTGTGGATCAGGACAAAAAGACGGGTGAATACGTTTTCTATGATTGTTCCTCGGAAACTCCTAAAGGCCGCACCGGTGTGTGCTATGACCGCGAAGGGCTGGAATCGAGGAAAGAGCATCGACCCGAAAATACGGCCATGGATCTGGCCGCGGCCATTGGCATTGAGCTGCTGACGGAGGAGCAATATTTCAAGCTGCAAAAACTGGGAGAATTCGATACGAAGACCTCGAGCTGGGTGAAGACGCCGGACGCCATTAGAAAACTCGGCGGTGCGCTCTATGGCGACCGCCGCTACGGCCGGGTCTTCATCGGCCACAACGGTGCGCAGTCTTACTATAGCGCCAGGGCGTTTCGTGGCTGGATACGGGTTTGAGCTGCCTCACCGTGCGAACCTCCTCCGCAATTGCCTCGCCGCAATAAAGGTGAGCGCCCCTACGCACAGCACCGCGACTGTGGCCCGCAGGTACGTCGCGGTTGGCAACGAGATCCCAACCCCCGTCGCGAGTGCGACATAGGCCGCCAGACACACAGGACACTTGGGAAGCAGTGCCAGGGTGACGCTCGGAATAATCCAGCCAGCCAATTCACCGACCCGATGCACCCGCGATGCTGGCCGACCCGTGTTGGCGTCGGCTCGCATCGTGATTTGGCAGCAGTTGCGGGCGTTCATGCGCTTTTCCCGGCCTGGCAACACGAATCGGGGTTCTGCTCAAGCGCCTCGTACTCGTCGTGGCGACGCCACCAGACGCCTGTCTCGTTGCGGCCCTTGGGGGCGCGGTCAAGCCATTGATACATGCCCCAGAGAGCATCCAGACCACGCGCATACGCGGAGTAGGTGTGGTAGACGGTGCCGTCCTCGAGCGCGAAAGCGCTCATTCCCGGTCTTTCCCTCGTGTAGGTGGCCACGTCGGTTCCGGTCACGGCCGCGTTGTCCGCGACCGGAGTCCCTTCCAAGCGACTCGCCATCCCCTCGTCGCTGCGTACCTCCCACGCCGGCTCCCGCTGATAATTGTATTCGATGCCCCCCTGGCGCTGTTGCTCCTCGGTGAAGGAAGCGTGGAAGTCAAAGTTGAAGTCATCACCGAATGAGGATGCCCAGGGGAATGTCCATCCCATCCGCCGCTTATACCCTTGCAGCTTCGCCAGCGGAGCGCGCGACACCGCCCAGAGCATTACATCATGGTGGGCTAGGTGAATCGCGACGTCGTTGAAGCTGTCCGCGATCGATGAGCACGACATACAACCAGCCGTGTACTCGGGTCCGAACATGAAGTGATAGACCAAGAGCTGCGAGCGGCCTTGGAAGAGGTCGGCCAGCGAGGCGCGGCCTTCATCCGTCTCGAATCGATACGATTTGTCGACCCGAACCCACGGTAACTCCTGGCGTCGTCGCGCCAGTTCGTCGCTACGCCGTGTGAGTTCCTTTTCCTCCTGTAGCAGCCGAACCCGGGCTGCCGTCCATTCCTCTGGCGACACGATCCTGTGTTCGCGCTTCTTAATCTTCGGTTCCGACATAACTGCATTTGCACTCATAACTACCTTTCAGTATTGGCCAGCCCCGCGTCTGCGAGACCAACCGCTGTCATTTCTGGTTTTGTTTTAGGGTTGCGACGAATGAAAGCCTGGCCTGGGAAGGCCCTGGTTTAGCCGTGGCCGTGTGCCATCTCATCCCTCCACGAACCTGGCAAACTCCTCCATCGCCCTGGTCCAACCCCGGGCGTGACTGTCCCGGCTTTCCACGGTGGCAAACCGCGTATGGGTCATGACGAACTCCGTCTGCTCGCCTCGCTTCAGAAATTCTACGGTGATTAGTGACGGCTTTCCCTCGACCTCACCAAACTCGACTCCGCCGCCGTCCTTTTCCCAATCCCAGGTATAAACCAACCGCTCCGGGGCCTTTACCTCACGGAACTCCCCCACGGCCGTGAAATATTCCCCGTCTGGGTTTTTCATCTGGATTCGAAATTTGCCGCCGACGTGCAAATCCATGCGCACGAATGGAACCACCATCCCAGGTTCCGGTCGCATCCACTGCTGGATATGTTCGGGCGAGGTCCATGCCTTAAACGCCTGTTCCGGCGGTGCCTTGAACATCCGCCGCAACACCAGGGTGGCGTCATCGGGTTTTTGCACTTCGCTATTGATAATCATGTGAGTTCTCCTTGTCGTTCAGTTGCTCCAAATATTTTTCGAATTGATCCAAATTGGCCTCCCAAAACTTCCGATACCGATCGAGCCATTCCCGGGCCTCTTGCATCGGTTTGGCCTCCAGCGCCAGGGAATGAACCCGGCCATCCCGCCGCCGTTTCACCAGGCCCGCCTTTTCCAGGACGATTAGGTGCTTCGACACCGCCGCCAGCGACATCGCGTGTGGACGCGCCAGGTTTGTCACGCATTCCTCGCCCTTGGCCAGTTGCGCCAGGATCCGTCGGCGGGTGGGGTCGGCCAACGCGCCAAAGGTCCGATCCAAAACCTTTGAATGATATTCAACCATACGGTTGAATATTGCACCGAACAGCAGGAATGCAAATAGATTTCTTTAAGTGCGGTAATAGAACGACGTTCGCCGACAGTGCAGGGCCATCGGTTCGAGTGGATTATGGCGCGAAAATGACAGACCCGCTCGATGCTCCAGTTGCAGTCCGGCGGCCGCAACACCATATTCACCAGGTAGTCATGAAAACAATAGAAGGTTACTATCTCATCGAACCCAAGAACCTCTTTTGGCGGCCCGCCAATCTGATGCGGATCCCGAACGCCGACTATTTGGAGCGCACCGGGAGCGAAAATCTGAGCGCGCGTCTCTGGCGGCTGCCGCCCCGGAGCGCCAGCACGCTCCATAAGCACATCCGGCAGGAGGAGTTTTACTTCGTTCTGGAAGGCGTGGGTCGCATGCGGGTGGGGGAGGAGACGTTGACGGTGTCGAAATACGGCGGGGTGCTGGTTGGACCGGAAAAATTGCGCCAGGTGTTCAACGACACGGACGCGGAAGTGCTCTGGCTCATCATTGGCGCACCCGAGGAACTCGAATTGTTGCAGGGTGCGAAATCAAAAATCGACCTTGCGGTCATTTATCCGGTGGATCCAAAGCAATTGCCCAAAGAATTGGCCGGAGTGGAATGGCCACCGAAAGAATGATACTGGCTCCATATTTTTCACCTTTGGTGCAAACCGCTTACCGTCTCTCAAGTGATCTGGCCTCAATGAACGTTGGGTAAACCGGCAGAGGATGGCGCGTTTTTACAGACACCAACCCTGGCAAGAAGCGCTGCCGCGGCTGAGGGGCGAATGGAGTTTGAGCGCTTCGAAGGAGGCAGCCGAACTTGATGTGGTCGGCCCGACGAAGGGCGGAGGCGGAAGAAGTCGCTGCGCCTACCCTTTGGCCGATGCTTTCGTCCAGTCCACGCTCATCTCCTCGCGGATCAACTATGTTTTTATGTCAATTCGAACTATGTTTTTGTGCTGGTTCGACTGGCAGATTTGGAGTGAATCGAAGGTTTGAGCCGTTCAACGACCACCAGTTAAGCCACGCCGCCGGCGACTGCCGCCCATCCGAAATCTGGAATCGATTCAAGGCCGATTTTGTCACCGTGAGAGTCATGATTTCAGCCATTGCTACGGGTTGCGCAACCGGAAGAATCGTGACGAACGATTCGTGTATGAGGGGTCAGTCCAGGTGAACAGGCCAGGTGAGGTTTCGCTCATAACTACGAGGACAGCCCAACTGGCAGGCGGCGTGCTGAGACTGCTGGCCGCAATCACGGTCAAATAGGCGCCGGGAGTATTCGTCACTGCCAGTTGGATGCCATCAGCAACGACCGCAGAGTTTAAAATCACTGGCGTTATTGCCCATTGATGTTCGTACGCGCCAATGTCCACGTGCGAACCAGATTGGCGCGGATATCCGCGCGCGTCGTTGGCGAGATTCAGAGGTGAACCGGTGATTGAATCATCGCCCGCGTCCAATGCCGGGCTGCCATTCTGCAATGCACAAGTCCACACCCAGCCGCTATTGTTGGTCAACGTGCCCAGCTTCGCGTTGATGGTGGCATTGGTGCCCACGATGTCGCCGAGGAGGTTGTTGGTAAAACCGCTATTGCCCGTTTGCAGGCCAATCAGATTATGCCCTTGTGAAACGAAATTGCCGTAGAGATCCGGCCCGGTTCCCGCCGTCCCGTTAGCTCCCGCTGAACCGCTGGGACCAGAAAATATGCCAGTGCCACCTGCGCCACCTCCGCCGGCTGCGCCTGCGCTTCCCGCAAGATTTTGTGCGACCAAGACATTTCGTAAGGTTGAGACACCATTAGCAGTCAATCCCAATATACCGCCGCCATTCCCGCCGTTTCCGCTGCTCCCACCATTGCCACCATTCCCGCCGGGCCCGTTGAAAGTGTTATTCCCACCCGCGCCACCGCTGCCACCATTCCCGCCTCTTCCAGAGCTGTTGGCTGCGAACGTGCACGCGATTAATTGAACCGCACCGGTGCAATAAAGTGTGCTGCTGCCTGCGTTTCCGCCGGTTCCGCCCTGGGCACCGGGGTTGTTATACAGGTAACCGGCCCCGCCGTTGCCGCCCGCACCGCCCGCCCCGCTGGCATTACCGAAAAAAGTGCAATTCACAAAAGTTGCGCCGCCCAGGCTGAACACCGCACTACCATTGCCGCCGTCACCGCCAGCGCCACCAGGTGCGCCTGGACCAGCCGTGTGCTGTCGTGAAAGCGGGCTCCAGTAACCGCTGGCCCCACCTCCGCCAGCGCCCCCTCTGCCAGCGGCGTTCCAGCCAAAGATACAATTGAGAAAACTGGCAGTCCCGACGTCATAAATGCCGCCTCCGCTGCCGCCATTGCCGCCATTGCCGCCGGGGGTCCAAGTGCTGCTGGAATCTATACTGCCGCCTGCACCACTCCCTCCAGCACCGGCGGTGTTGGTGAGGAACCGGCAATTTACCACCCTCAGCATACCGCTGTTGTAAATCGCGCCACCATTACCTGCCGCCATTCCCGGACCGCCATTGTTCAGTGAGACACCGCCCGAGGTGCTCTTGCAGCTTGTGAAGAGGCAGTTGGAAAGCGAGAGATTGCCAGAGTTGTAGATTGCTCCTCCGTTCATGGAGGACCCTGCGTAACAGTTCGTGAAGGTCAGGCCAGAAATACTCGTCGTCGCTTCGCTGTTGACCCGAAACGCGCGCCACCAGTTGGTGCCGGTGATGGCTAACAAACTTGGCCCCGGGCCAACGATGCTCAGGTTGTTGCTGATGACCAACCCAGTAGAGACGCCGTTGGTAATAATGCCCGTCACGGCGAAGGTAACAGTATCGCCATCATGGGCATTTGTCAGCGCTGAGTGCAACGTGCCGGGGCCGCTCGGTGCCAGATTAGTCACCACGATTGTCGCGGCTCGACTGGCGCAAATTGTCAACGCCAGGCAGCAAACGGTTAGTCTCATGGTTAAAACAAGGAGTTTCATCGTCAAATTGACGTTTTCGCTGTCGTCGTCATATTCACCAGCGCTGGTGGTGTTTTTTCAGCTTTAATCTGTTACCTAAGCAATGTCCGCTCACATCGAGAACCGGACACCGAGTTGCCGATTTTTTGCATCGCTGGCGGTATTGCAAACAAAATTGCGTCATCTTGCGGAATTAAATACCCGTTAGACGCATTTCATTCATTGTTTTCATTTGAGGTGGTGGCGCGGTTTCAGGCGTTATGCGCTCGACTGGAGTTTTCGGTCGATGAAGCAATTCGGCAACACAGGTTGCTGATCAGGTCCGACGCCTGAGGTTGAACCTGCCATAGGATGGTGGTGAGTGTGCCCGGGTTGCTCGCAGATTTCGAAGAGTCACGCACTGGAACCACCTGAGATTTGCAAGACTTTTGATCCGAAGCGACAGTCGCGTTACCATTTTTCAGACCACGCTGATTCCCCGGGAAGGTCAATATTTGCAGCGTTCAACGGCCAAATGTCGTCCTGCTTCAAAGGTCTGGTTCCCTTCAGCGCTCTGGCAGGACAGAAATCTCGGCAGCGCTGGTCCAACCGCTTCGCCAGAGGGCCTGCAAGGAGGTAAAGCGGAAATAGCGCGCGCTGACGGGAGGGAAGCTCACTTCCTGCAAACCGGGGTTGTTCTGAATGTTGGCGAATAAACCATTGACGATATTAGTTGTCCAGGAAGCGCCATCCGGGCTCGTTTCGAACCGGTATCTTTCAACGACGCCATTGAGCAGCCCATCCTGACGCGGCAGATAGGTGAAGCCGCCGATCCGATGCGTCGCCCCCATGTCCACGGTAATGGAGTGTGGCTGCTTCTGGTCAGCATTCCAACGAGTGTGCCAGAAGGTGGACGAGTCGCCGTCAATCGCGCGGGCGGCGGAATTGTCCGCTCCGGCGGTTTCCTCGCTGTCCACACTGACGACCTTCCAACCGATCGGCATAAGGCCGGCAAAGATCCTCGAGCCCGCGATGCCGAGTTTGCCATCGGGAAGCAAGCTCGCTGCACGCACAGTGATGCTGCGGTCCGCAGGCAGAGCAATGGGTGAACTGTAGATAGGCGAGTTGGTTGCCGGCGCGCTGCCGTTAATGGTATAAACCATTTTATTGCCCGCCAGATTGCTGAGGCTCACCGTGCCGTCCGGGCCGCGGTCCGAAATTGTCGGTGGCAAGGTTGAAACAGACTGTTTGAAAAGGCCGATTTCGGCGAGGGTCGGTTCGAGCCGTGACCCGATGATGCGGATTCGCACCTGGTCTGACGTGACAGGCGACTTCAAGCGAATGAGCCGGCGGTGGCCTACGGTGGTGAGTTCGTCGGACGGGATTTTCTCGGCCGCAACCCAAGCCGCGTCCTTGCGCACCTCGATGACAAAGGATTCGATTCGCTGGCCGCGGTGATCAACTGCTTCCTGCAATGAGACCACATCGAACGTGGCCGGCTTCGGCAGTGCCAGCGTTACCTCGCCATTGGTGTTGCCGGGTGCGGCCTCCCACCAGGTGTCGAGGTTCCCGTCCAGGACAAGTGATGGGCTGTTTGTTTCGTTTGAGGTATCCGCAGCGGCTTTGGCGCCCGTAGCGAGATCGGTGGCAAACGTTTCGTTGATGATTTCCGCCGTCCGGTTCAGAGCGTCTAGTTGGTTCTCGGGAACGAGGCCCCGCTTGTCCGGCGAGAGATTCAGGATCAGATTTCCGTTGCGTCCAATCGAGGTATAGAAGATGTCGACCAGTTGGGTGACTGTCCGCGGCTGTTTGTTGCGTGCCCAAAACCATTGACTGTTCTGGAGGATGGTGGTGTTGACTTCGGCCGGATACCACCAAAGATGCGAACCGGGTTTGAGTTTGGCGCGGCTACCGAGATCGCCGGCAGTCATATCCGGCCAATTAAATGTCTCCGGCGACGCAGGAAGCGGAATGACGCTCCACTCGGTGGTGCGGCCCACTCCGCTTTCGCTGCCCACCCAGCGGACATCGGGGCCTTTGCCCATGATCACGGCGTTTGGCTGGAGACTGCGGATCAAACCGTACCAAGCCTGGTAGTTGTAAGACTCGTGAACGCTCGGATCAGGATTCGCACCATCGAACCAAACCTCTCCAATCGGACCGTATTCCGTGAGCAACTCGTAAAGCTGGTTCAAGAAATAGCGATTATAGTCGTCCACAACGTAAGAATAATTCGTGAACCCAGGTGTGGGCGCGCGGCCTTTGCCGGGATTGTTTTGGAAGCTCGCTGGATCGGTGGGAATCACGGAGAGCACATTACTGCTGCCGTTGCCGTAATAACCGGAGGGATTTTTCGGATTGGTGCGCAATTGATAGAGATCGGCGGGGGAAAGATAAACGGCCAACTTGACACCGCGGGCGCGGGCGGCCTCAGCGACTTCGCGCACCTCGTCGCCCTTGCCGCCGCGCCAGGGACTCGCGGCCACCGAATGCGGCGTGTAACGCGTGGGCCAATAGCAAAAGCCGTCGTGGTGTTTGCAAACGAGCACCACCATTTTGCCGCCGAAATTTGTCACCGCGTCGAGCCACTGGTTTGCGTCCAGCGTCGTGGGGTTGAAAATCGACGGTTCTTCACGACCGGTGCCCCATTCGACTTCGTTAAACGTATTCACGCCGAAGTGGAGGAAGAACGTGCGCTCCAAACGCATCCACGCTGTTTGATTTGGCCGCGGTAAAACCTTGCCTGCCTTTTCAGCGATGACCGCATCCGAGTCGCCCGTCTCGACGAGGTGAAGCGTGGAGTATGGGATTGGGGCAAGCGTTGCGGCGAGCGCGCGCGCGCCAGTCGCGAGCAAAATGAGCAGACTCGCGGTTAAAGCCTTGGCGACCGCGCGAGTCTGTACAAATGGCGTCTTCATGGCAGAAGCGGAATGATTACTTAACGATAGAACTTTCAAGGGTTGATGTGGAAGACGACTTTCTGTTGATCGCGCGAGGCTTCAATCCTCATCGCCTTCCCTGGCGTCTCCGCAGGCGCTTGCCTCAACAGTGCCGTTGTGTCCACCGTCTTCTCCCCATTTAAGGAAAGAACAACGTCGCTCTTCCGAAGTCCGGCTTTGGCCAGGGCCGACGCGGCCGGAATTTCCAAAAGCAGGACACCAGTCACCCCCGGAAGCCCAAACGCGGACATTTCGCCCTCGTCGCGGATATTACGCACACTCGCGCCCAGCCATTTCACCGGCGTAGCATCGCGCACGGCAGACACGGGTGCTGGGAGTTGGTGCCGCGGCAACTGCGGAGTGCGCGCCCTGGCTTTGAGTTCAGGTCTCTGGACGCCGAATTGATCCATCTCAAAATTCACGAAACCCAAAGCCAAGGCGGGTGAACCGGGCTTCACGCGATAGTCGCCGGCAGCAGGGTCAATGAATTGCGCGTCGGCAGCAATGGAATGTTCATCACGCCCGCTTTGCTGCCGCAAGCGGGTAGCCGGCACGGTGTTGGTCGCGCCATACGTTTGCACCAGGTTGAAATCCATCTGGTCGCCCCACGGGGCACGGTGCATAATCGCCGGCTGATACTCGGTCCACACGACGTTGTGCCGGAAAATGTCTCGGCACTCGTCATACCAAACATGCGGATGATAACCGTTGTCCACCATGATGTTGTTTTCGACGACTCGTCCAAAGCCTTCGCGATTCTTGATGCCGCCGCGCAGGCAAAGATTGTTGGTAATGACGTAATTTGATGAGCCGTCATCAAGGTCAATGTCCCAGCCGTGGTCGCAGCGCCAGCGGTTATTGGCGAGGATGATGGGTTTGATGGTGTCCAGCGATGGCAGGTCAGGAGCTTGTTTCACCCAGGCGTTGACTTCCCCGATGTTTGGACGCCAGAAACGGTCGCGTCCCCATGAGTTGAACGAGCCGTGATCACCCGTTTCTTTTACCGTGTCGAAAACGTCACAGAATTCAATGACGTGCCCGCCCCAGCAACCGTCGCCGATGTTGATGCCGGCGCGCGGCAGGTCGTAGATCGAGCAGTGCCGGACACGGATGTTTTGCGCCAGGTCAATTTCCACGCCGGCGGTTTGCTTTTCCACGCGACCGGTCAGGTGAATGAGGCAATTGTCCACCAGGCAGTCCGCCGGAAAATTATCACTCCTCGGCCCCGGCGTCCGATCCATTTCGTCGAGCTTTTGGGTCTGGTGGTAGTTGAACAGCGGACTGCGCGCGGCCTGCGGGTCGCCCACAAAACAGATGCCGCTCGCGCCCGCCTTGGCGATTTGCGTGCCGCGGATAGCGACGCGACGGTTGTAATTGTTGACGAAAACCGCGTTGCCGCCGACCTGGTCAATGAAGCTGTCTTCCAGTGCGCAATCTTCCGCGCCGTTGATAAAAATCGCGCCGCCCCGGTAAATCGCCCAATCCGAACGCATCAACGGTTCGCGGGTATCCATGACGGTGCGAGCCGCCTGGCGGAAAATCAGGCCCCGCAGAGTGATCCACTTCACCGGACGCGACTGATCGCCACGAAATTCTACCAGCGTTCGCAAACGCGTTGCCTCGATCGTGGCGGTTTTCAGATCGAGTCCGGCGGGCGGGTAAAAATAAAGCGTATGTGTTTTTGAATTGAGAAACCATTCGCCCGGAGCGTCGAGTTCCTCAAAAATATTCTCCACGAAACGGATCTCCTTGTGGGCCGCCGCTCCGCGATTGTTCTGCCAACCGCCTTCGAGTTGCACCTCGCCATCTGCCTTCTTGCCGGTGATGTGCCAGGTGAAATCCCCCCACAACGCCGGGTGCATAGCATGGAAAAAGCCGCCAACCGGGTCAGCCCACCGCGCGGCTCGCTCAAGGGAAATCGCGTCGGCGGCGAAGCCGTCGAAATATTGCGCTTTCGGGTCGAAATTAGGGTAACGCGCAAGGACCTGACGCTCGCCGTTTACAAAGATTTCCTCGGTCTGCAAGTTCTCCGGAACTTGCGCCTGAAGAATCCCGTTCTGGTATGGCCGCCAATCGAGGTGCTCAAGTCTGATACCCCCACTAATGACCGCCTTTTCAGCTTGGTAGTTTTGGAAAACCACCGGTGTTTTATCTGTGCCCGAATCTTGAGCAGTGAGCACGAGCGGCGCGGATAAATAATAGGTGCCACCACGAAGGAAGACGTCGCCGCGCTTCTGGCGAAAGGCCTGTTGTGCGCGTTGCAGGGTGGCAAATGGTTTCGAAAGCGTTCCGGAACTCGCGTCATTGCCTAACGGAGACACAAAATAGGGTTGACCGCCGCAAGCACAGGCGGTGAACAGCGCCAAGCCTGACACAAAAGTCCTCATTTGATTTCAAGTTTTCTGGTGCTCATGGCACGGAAGTGGACATCGCGCTATGGCAGCGGTGGACCGAGTTTGACGCGGTAAAATCGCAGCGGCACGCCTGAATTTGTATCCGTCCAGACGAGCGGCAGCGCCGGCGAGTTGGTGACGAAAACGGTGCTCCATTGGGTGAGGTTGGTCGAATTCTCGACCGCGTAATCAGGCCCGCCTTGCCCGCTGATACTGAAACGGAACTGTCCGCCAGCCGCTGAAATATTACTTACCGTCGGCGCGGTAAGCGGATTCACAGCGACAAAGAAGCTCTGCGTTGCGCTCATGCTGGGCGTGCCGTTGTCGGAAACTTTTAGGGTGAAAGTGTTGGTCGAGTTCGCCTGCGCCACCAGCGGACGGAACGAAAACGCGCCGCTGCTTGTATTCAGCGTGGCGTTGGTGGCGCCGGCCAGCAGCGAATAGGTGAGGGTCTGGGGCGGTTGATCGGTGTTAGTGGCACTGGCGGTAAATGCGACGGTCTGGCCGACGTTGACGACCTGGTTGGCAATCGGAGCGAGCGTGGGCGGTGTGTTGGTCTGCCCTTGGAGGGTGAGTGCGATGGTCCTGGTGTGGCTGATCAAGCCGGCGGTGGCGATGACGGCGACGTTCGTTGTGCCAGAGATGACGGTGTTCGACGCGGTGAGCATCAGCAGGCTCGCGCTACCAGAGATTGGATTCGCGCTATACGTGGCGGTCACTCCCGGCGGAAGATTGCTGGCGGTCAATGTATAACAAGCGTTCAGGCCGTTGGTCGGAGTCACGGTAATTGTGATTGTGCCGTTCGTTCCGCTTTTCATGGTCAGGCTGGTTGGGCCGGCCGCCAGGAGAAAGTCCGGCGCAGGTGTGTTCCAAGAGACGGAATCAATGTAGCAGGTGTTCGTCCAACCGGCGCTGGTTGCAAATTGCAGGCCGAGATTCTGGAAGGGTGCGACCGCCGTTTGCGGCACGGTCAGGACCAGAGTGTTCCAGGCGTTAGGCGTGAAGCTGCCATACCAACTGCTGGTCCAACCCCAGTTGTGGTCCTGCAGGTAGGGTTGGATATTACTGATTTTATTTCCGCTCGGAACCCAAACGTGGAAGGTAATCGTCATCCCGGGAAGAACAGACACATTGCCAATCGAGACAGATGACGATCCGGGTCCCGCGCTGCTGAAGTTGACGGCCAGTGATTGCTTGCCCGCGTAGTGCTGCGCGGTTGAGGTGGCGATTCCGGCAATAGGACTGCTGCCTGCATACCAGCGTTGCGAATCGGTTTCGAAGTTGAATTGCGAGGGGTCGGGATTCACACCAGCAATCGCCGCATGTGCCTCCGGTGAAAAACCGGACAGCCCCGACGCGTTCACACCGACGACCTGGTAGTAATAGGTCATGCCGCTGTTGAGATTCGTGTCGGTGTAGTTCGTGCCGGTGATGCCAGTGACAACCGGCGGGATGGAACTCTCATAACCGGATTCCGCCGCGCGATAAAGATTGTAGCTCGTCGCGCCACTGCCGGCACTCCAAGCCAAAACAACATTGTTGTTGCCGATCATCGCCGTGAGACCGGTTGGCGCGTAAGGAGCGCCGTTCGGTGGCGGAGGCGCGGCTCCACCAGTCAAAACGGTAATCATTTGAGCGTCATTAACTGCGCCCGAGGTCCAGTCGAACGGACTGCCGGGGGTGCTCCAAAAAAACGGGCTGAGTCCATGACTGCGGGCGGATTCGGCGACATACTTGTGCCAATAATACGAGGAAGCACGATTCCAGGATGACCCCGTGGCGTTTGTGGCCGCCAGGTATGGCTTGGAGGCAGCGCCGAATTCACCGATCAATACGGGAATGCCCTGGCTGACATACTGGTCAGCAAGTTGTTGGAATCCCGCGTCGATTGCTCCCTCTTCTGGCGCGACGCAGTTGTGAGTCGGGTCGGCGTAGTAATGGTAGGCCGGCCCCCAAAAGTACTGCACAGCGCCCCACGACGCATCGCTCGACAAGATCGCGAACTGGGCTGGCGAGTAGCAATGATATTCCACCATCAAGCGATTCAGGGTGGTGTCCGTCGGCAACGCATTCAACCAGGTGGTATCTCCGCCACCTTGAAGCACCAACCAGCGATTCGTGTTATTGCCGCCGGCACCGCGAACCGCGTTGACGAAGGTTTGATAGTAAAACATCAACGTTTGCATGCCTGCGGGATCGTTAACGTTGGGTTCATTCGCACCGGCAAATAGCAAATGATTGTCATAGCCGGCAAAGGCGGTTGCGATCTGGGTCCAATAGGAATTCATCTTTGCGGTGATGCCTGGATCCACGGTGGACCCGATGTGGTTCTCCAGCCAGCCGTCGTCCCAGTGATCGTTGATCATGACATACATCCCCGCCGCAATCGCCCAATCTACCACCTGTTTTACCTGCGCCATGTAAGCGGGATTGATCGGGTAGCTGGTAACGCCGCCGGTGATGTTCGTGGTCGCATTGAAGTCCCAGGCGCAGGGGATGCGAACGGCGTTGAACCCGGCATTGGCGGCCGTATAGAACGGCGCTGCGGTCCGATTTGGCACCCCCCACGTTGCTTCCATGGTATTTCCCAGGTTCCAGCCGTAGGTGGGCATGGGCAGCGGCATGGAGCCCGGAATGCTCGCAGGGCCAGATTGAAATCCGAGATCGAAGACCGCATCGAACGTGTGGCTGCTGCCAGTGGTGATGGTGCCGCCAGCGATCGGAATGATCACGATTTCGCCACCGGCGTATTTGTTCGTTGCCACAGCCAGGGCCGCATAACCGCCGGCGGATGGTTGCCTGCCAAAGGTAAACGCGTAGGTTTTGTTCGTGCCCAACGGCACATTCAGGCCGCTCCATTTGAGCCAGTCGCCGTCGGTGAATCCAGGATTCGAGGCGCTGACCGTGAGGAGCAAGGTGGCGGTGCTGCCATTTACCGAATAAAGCCGCAGGTAATAGGTCGGCGTGGTGGCGGGCATTCCATAGCCACCGCCGGAATCCAGTCCTCCCGTCTTGATGGCGACCGTCGCGAGATTCAGTGCGTTGGTTCCGGTCGTAAATGTTTGTCCCACAGGCGGGTTGTTATCGGTGTAGTAATTGATGTTGTCCGGCTTGTTCGGCCAGGCCGTGTTGCCCTGGGTCGAGAGTTGATAGATGTCGTTGGCGCCAGGAGTCGGCGCAACTGGCCCAAAGTCAGTAAGCGTTTGCGCGCATAAGCTGCTGGTCAGGGCAACCAGGAGAAAGCCATGGACGAGATGGCGAATGCTGACGTTCATAGGTTTATAAAACTACCGTTGCCATTGCCGACACCGATGATCTTACCCTCGCCTTCAGCAGCAAAATGAACTTTGTTCTGCGCGACGGGGACAGGCCGGCCTTGTGCAGCCACGGCCGACACGGTGAAGACGCTGACATCCTTGGCCTCTCGACCCGGCCAATTGCAATGGGGCAAAAGGTGCGGCACCGGGTTGGTTGTCCAACTGGGCCAGACGACATCGTAATCCACCATCACCAGCGCCGGAGGACGTTTCCCTGGTTTGCGACGCCTGCCATTGTTGGTGCGCGCCATAAAGGCGATATTTGGCACCAAAACGTCACCAAAAATCAAGGAGATTGAGAGTGCCTCGGTAGGAATGGGCGCATCCGGGCTTTGTCG
>DBMR01000066.1:1467-16895 GCA_002298785.1 Verrucomicrobia subdivision 3 bacterium UBA693 | reverse complement strand
GGGTTTCCTGTTGGACTAATCCGCGGCGGTATTGGCAATACTAAGACCCCTTTAAGAGCCGTTCACTTGGGGTTCAACCTCGAAAGTGTTCTCGAATAGTTTCTGATCCCAAGCATTTCCGACTGTGGGTCGAAGAACGCCTTTGCTGTAACCCTCGTCTTTATCCTGGCGAATAAACGCCCATGGCTCACGATTAAGGAAGAGCGCAACGCTGTGCCCGGAATCAGCCCAAAGCAGTCTCATTTCCGGCGGCTTCTTAAAGGCGAGCGGTCTGATGTCCTTTTCATGGGAGATCAAGATGGCCCTCAGTCCCCAATACCCCACCCACTTGCGAAACCCTTTGTCACCGCACGACGAGCGACTTAGCCGCAACAAGTCCCTGGTGATTACCCCGAGCCTCGGACTCCAAATCCTCGCGATGATTGATCTCTTGTGTCGATATAAAAATGTGTGTCCAGACCTAAGGTAATCGCCACTACCGGGTATGGAGGATGGCTGCTGTGGCAGTAGGAAAATACACACGATGTGTCCATCGTCCATCACCAAAGCGGTCCGGAACGACGCCGGGTTATGCTCGCGGTAGATCACGTTCGCGCTCTCGGTCATGGTCTGATGGCGATAGGCAATCAACGCTTACTCACTTGCCATACGCTGCTGCCGCCGCTTTAGCTGCTGCCGCCACGCGCTCCGCCTGCTTCAATGCTGCATATGTCCTTGCCACCGCCGCAGCCGCAGCCTCGACCTTCTCCCCCAATGCCGCAACGCTCGCTCCTTTTGCGGTTGCCAGTAATGCATCTCCAATCGCGGCTTGATATGCCATTTGTGCTTGCCAATAAGCTCCTTGTGCCGCAGCACGGAGGCTCGACGCACGGCCGGCCGCTGCGACAGCCGCCGCTAACCTTGCAGCCGCCATTTCAACGGCCGCCACACTGAGCACCTCTGGAACTGCAAGCATTACTGCGCATGGAGCAGCTTGTTTGGCTGCGGCGACATGCTGTTCACAAGTCAAGTTTTGAAAGATGCTTATACCCGGACAAAATGCTGAATCCAATCCAAAAGGGTCAAAATAATTGATCGGATCATTGGCAACGTATCCGTAAAGGTTCAGCCCCCCAGCCTCGCTAATGGGGTCCTTATTTATCCATCTCTTGTTAGCCGGGTCATAGAAACGATAGAGATAATAAGAAAGGCCGCTGGTAGCGTGAAATTCCTTGCTGGAAAATCTGTAAACATTCGCGTCGGCGAGGGGACCACTTTGTCCGAGGATCTCGCCAAATGGGCCGTAGCGGTAGTTAGCTGTGGCCGTTTGGCTGCTATCCACCATGCGCGTAACATTGCCGTTGCCATCGGCGTGGTAGTAATTATTTGTGGCCCAGGACCCGTTCCCGCTCGAATAACTGTGCGATCTTGCCAACAATCCGCCTATCCCGCCCGCTCCTTCCAGGCTCCTACTCAAATCCGTCCCCCGCGTGTAGCTCACCGTCGGCGTGTTGTTGCCGTCCCGCTCATGAATCACTCGTCGCCCGTCATAAATATACCGCGTCTCCGAAACAAACACCCAGCCCGCGTTGGGAGCCGCATCCGCCTGGAAGCCACCCTCCTTTAGCAACTCCTCCTCGACGTTGGTGCCTGCGGTGGGCGGGTAATACCATTCCAGCCGCTGGCGTAGGCGCAACAGGCCGTCATACACAAACTCCGTGTAATACCCCTCGGTTCCCGAGTTGGTCACCAACAGGCTCACCAACTGGTTCTCATCGTCATACGTGTAAACCCGGGTTCCGGCCGCAATGGTCAGGGTGTTGCCATTAGCGTCAAACGTGCTGGCTCCATACGGTGTGTTGGTTAGCTGGTTGCGCCCATCCACGCTGAAGGTCTCAAGGGTCACGTTGTTGGTCCGGTAAGCCATGTTCCAAGCGGTGTCGTAATTGTAGCCCCAGCCGGCGGTTGCCAGGGAGCTAACTGCAACCTTAAGTTGGCCGATCAGGTCATACCCGTAGGCCCAACTTTCCACCACATTGGTGGCAGTGATACGTTGGCTCAGCGCGTTGTAGCCGTATTCGGCCTTGTCCCGCACCGTGCCGCCGCTGGTCTTCAGATACGTAGCCGTCAAGCGTGCCAGCCGATCGTAAAGGTTGGTGATAATTGACCCGTTGGGCAGGCTCACCCGACTGGCCAAAGGACTGGAGACGGTCGTGGCACCGAGCAGATATCCAAAACTGCCCGCGGGCGAGGTGACATTTGTCAACCGTCCGCCCAAATCATATTGAAACCGGTTGGTCCAAAACCCGGACGGCTGCTGCAAGCTCAAGCTGGTGCGCATCCCGTTTACAAAGCCGTTGGTCAGCGTGTCGCTGGCAAAGGGGTCGTCCTCACTCGCCAGCAACCCGCCGACGGTGTACCCAAACTTCGTGGTTCCCACCGAATCCACCATATTGGTCAGCCGGTCGAGCTTGTCGTACTGCAGCGCGATGGCTGGGCTGGTGGGATAGTCGATGTTCGTCAGGTTGCCCACCGCATCGTAGGAATACCGGGTGTTGCCTTTGGCAGCGCTCCAGCGGTTGGTCAACCGCCCTTCCGGATCGAATTGATAACGCAGGATTTCCGTACCTGCCTGGTCGAGTTTGTTGGTCACCCGCCCATACGCGTCATAGCCCCACCGCGTGGTTTGGTTTTTGCCGTCGGTCAGCGCCACCAAATCTCCGGCCGCATTGTTCGTGAACCGAAGCAATTCTCCATTGGCGTTGGTTTCAAAGGTTCTGCGGCCCGCCGGGTCATAAGCGATAAAGCCCGGGTAGCCCACCTGATTGGTGTAGGCGGTGAGCCCCCGCGCGGAGTAACCAAAGCCTTCCGTGCCCGCCCCCGTGGTCCGTGTGTTCAACCGCCCCAGCACATCAAAGGTATTGGTCACGGTGACCCCATCGGCATCGGTCACCCGCACCGGGCGGTCATGCAGGTCGTAGACCACCACGCGTTCCGGACCGTAGCTGTTGGTGACCGCGTATTGGAGGCCCTGGTGGTTATAACCGATGGAGCGGTAGCCGTCGCGCTTGCCGGTGAGATACAATTGGCGCAGGGGATTATACCAATTGGTGATGGTTTCGTCCGGGCCGTAAACATAAGTCAGATTCCCCTGATAATCGTATACATAGGAAATTAATTGCTCGATTGGCGTCCCCAAGGCTCCCCTGACCGACGTGAGCGCGCCGCATTCGCAGTAGCCGTACTCCGTCACCACCCCATTGGCGTTGGTCACGTAGGCAGGCTGGCGCAACGCGGTGTAAGCGGCGTGAGTCCATTTCTCCAGACGATCCTTGGCGGCGGTGATGTCCAGGGCGGTGTAAACGTTGGAAACGGTGCTGCCGTCTGGGTAGTACTCCCCAGTCAGGCGTTGGAGATTATCCTAATACTTGGTGATGGTGAGCCCACGCTCATCCGTGTGTGTGGCCATCAACCCATTGGTGTAATAGGTGAAGCTGTTGGTGCGGAGAATTTCCACATCGATCGTCCGTTCCAACCGGTTTAACGACGAACCGCTGGTGCCGTAGACATTTACGGTAGTCAGCCCGGCGGGTGTGCTGCGCTGGGTGAGTTGCCCGTAACTGCTATAGCTCAGCAGCGTTTCTTGGTTCTTGGCATCGTAGGTCGCCGCCGGCAAGTGCGGATTCGAGCCAAAGTAGTTACTTCGAACCTGCTCCCCGCCCGGGCCAACTTCCAGCACGAGATCGATCGCGTTGGCGGCGTATTCCATGGTATTAGTGCGCAAACCAACGCTGCCGGCTTCAGTCGTGTAACTGGCAACCACTTGCTCGAGGTGCCCCCGCTGATTGAAACTCTGGCTGGTCAGGCGGCTTTCCGCGTTGGGCAGGAGTTGGGCGACCAGGGCCGCGCTGGAACTCGTGCCCGGTTGATCCGGCTGGGGCTTGCCGGGATAATCGTAAAAGGTCACCTGACCCGGGGTCAGCCCGTCGGGACTGGGCAAACGCTCCAGGGAGACCACGGACGCATTGGTGGTGCCAGTCCGCAGCAACCAGTGTTTCAAGTGCCCGATCGCATATTGATTGGTTCCGAAAGCATCGAGGTTGGTCGTGCCCAACCCAGCATATTGCATCGGGCCCCAATGAAGACTGTTGCGCCAGTCCAGAACCTCCGTCTCAAACGTATTGTCGAATGGCGCGGTGTTCGGAGGGGCGTTTGTAGATGGTACCAGATCGGTGAGGTTCTGGCGGTAGAGGTAGAGATGTCGTCCTCCCCCAGGCAGCGAGACCTCGATAAAGCGGTTGGCCGCGTTGGTGTCGGTCGTAAACGTGGAACTCTCCGCATCAGCCCCGCCATGGCGAAACGTGGTGGTGCCATAGTCCGTCGTCATCTTGTCCACCCAGACTTTATTGGTGCCGTAGCCAAAAGAGCTTTCCAGACTTTGTACGTCCACGATGCTGGAAAGCATGCCGTTGCTGTTATACCCTAATCTGGCAGTGCGCCCGAACGGGTCCACCACCGCGGTGATGAGGTTTGTGAACGTGGGGTCCTTATACTGCAACTCGGTGAAGCGCCCGTCGCCGTCCTCCACCGTCAGCAGTCGGATAAAGGTCCCGCTGTTGGTGTAGTGATATTTCACAGAGTTCCCGTACGGATCGGTTTGGGTGGTCAGGAAATAGAGCGTGCTGGGAGAGACTGTGACCTGCTCCCCGAAGGACAGGCACCCGCCGTCCGCCCGTTCCAGCCTCAACCCATTGGTGTCGGTGAGCAGGGAACCGTCGTCGAAGTGCGGCACCCCCATGATATAGTCTATGAATCCCGCGCCCCCACGATGCAGCCGATACTTGCCGGTCCCATCGGCGACAAGGTAGGCGCGAAAGGAGAGCGACCAGTTGGTGCCAGCGCCGAAAACCGCGCTGGTTTCCGGAGGGCTGCCACGCTGCCGGTAGGACAGGTGGAACACAATCGGCGCTCCCACGGCGGGCTCATACCACAGCGGCTCATCTTCGATGCGAAGATTGATATAGGGCTCCGAAACCCACCAAGCCGCCATGCCCTGCACGCCGGTGCCACCTCCGTCGGTGCAACTCGAGCACGAAACGGGAGGGGGTCCCATGGGAACGGGGTGAGGCCGGTTCGGCTGGCCTGGGTTCCTGGGTGGCGCAGGCGGCCGATTGTTTGGCGGCCGATTCCTTCCGGGCGGACAACAAGGGCTATACTCGCTAGGGCAGAAGGGCGGATCAAAATAATCCGGGCAGACGGAGTGATACGCAAAATAGCAGTACGCTGGGGCACCCATCGCGGCCTGCGGGCCGCCCAGCCAGGTTAATGCAGCGACACAAGCAATGAGCGTCTGGCGTGCTGCCTGGAAGCAAACGAGTTTCACGCCCCCCTTATTCGGTGGTTTCTGAGTTATATGTGGAACGTCAAAACCCTATACGATGTCGATTCCCGGAGGCAAGCACATTCCAGAGGATTTCCAAACTTCGATCCCCACTCTTGATTCCACCCGGCTTTCGCAATCCGGCACATTAATTTTCTCCCGGGACACGGTTTGTCGCGTCGGGGACACGGTTTGTCACGCCATACAGGGTGAGATGACGGCGAAGCGGACAACGGAAGCGAGCGGGAAGTATTTTCTGCCTTACCAGCAGGCCTGGGTGCGCGACGCCTCGCCGTTGAAGATCATGGAAAAATCGCGGCAGGTCGGGATTTCCTACGCCGACGCCTACGATTCCGTGGTCAAAGCGGCGCTGCGCGGCGCGCGGCACGATGTGTGGATCTCCTCGCGTGACGAAGCCCAGGCGCGCCTCTACCTGAACGATTGCGCGGCGTGGGCGCGAATTCTCGAACTGGGAGCGCGGACACTCAAGCTGCGCGTGCTGCCTGACGACGAAGGCGGCTCCGCCCAGGCCCTCGAGTTCGCCAGCGGCCGACGCATCTACTCTCTCTCCTCGAATCCCAACGCGCTGGCAGGCAAACGCGGCCACGTGAAACTGGACGAATTCGCGCTGCACCAGGACCAGCGCCTGTTGTATCGCGTGGCGAAGCCGGTGACCATGTGGGGCGGCCAACTGTGCATTATCTCGACGCACCGCGGCGCGCTTTCTGTCTTCAACGAAATCCTGCGCGGCATCCGGGAACGAGGGAACGCTATGGGCTGGAGCCTGCACTCGGTGCCGCTGGAACGCGCGGTCAGTGACGGGATCGTCGAACGCATCAACGCCAAGCGCGGCACTACCGAGAGCCGGGAATCCTTTATGCGCCGCCTGCGGGCCGAATGCCTCGATGAACGTCAATGGCTCCAGGAATATTGCTGCGTGCCCTGCGCGGTGCACGAGGAATTTCTCAGCCCGGAACTCCTCGCCGCCTGCACCGAACCGAATTGCCTCCGAACCATCGAGTACCTCGGGCAATGTCCGAACCCGATTTACCTCGGCGTGGATGTCGCGCGGCGGAAAGACCTGTGCGTGATCGACGCCGGCGAGAGCATTGGGGACGTCGTTTGGGACCGGTTGCGCATCGAGTTGCTGGATCAACCGTTTGATCGCATCGAAATGGAGCTGTACCGGCTGCTGGAATTGGCGCCGGTCCAGCGCGCCTGCATCGACGCCACCGGGCTGGGGCTGCAACTGGCCGAACGCGCCCGGCAACGGTTTGGTTGGAAAGCCGAACCGGTCGTTTTTACCGCGGCGGTGAAGGAAGAGCTGGCGTTCACGTTCAAAGCGGATTTGGAGCGGCGCCAGGTCCGGCTGGCGGACGACGAGCCGTTGCGCCGCGATCTGCTCAGCTTGCGCAAGGAAACCACCCAGAGCGGCCGCCCGCGATTTGCCGGTTCCTCGGAAGACAGTCATTGCGATCGCTTTTGGGCGAAAGCCCTCCGCCAACATGCCGCGCGCCGGCCCGTGGGGCCCGCGGCCATGGTCGGCTGATCTCCTCACCATGCGAACCCCACTCACCTACCCCACCAAATAAAACATGAAACTCTTCGGCCTGGAAATCACGCGTCAACGCCCGGCGGTCAACACCGAGCAAAAGGAGCTGTCCACCACCGCCGCCCAGTGGCTGGCCGGTGAAATCGCCGGCAGCGAGGCGCCGCCCAATCCCTACGAGCAGGTGGTCTGGGTTTACCGCGCCATCAACGCGCTGGCGGAACAGGTCGCCAACGTGCCGTTCGTATTCTCGCGGGGCGAACGCGGGCGGGAATCCCTGATCACCTCCGGACCGCTCCACGATTTCTATCGCCGACCCCACCCGCGGCTGAATCGGTTTCAATACTGGGAGCTGCGCGTGATGTGGCTGATGCTGCGCGGGGAATGCGCCCGAGTGCCACTCTTCGACCCCACGCCGGACCGGTCCGGGCGCCGCCGCCTCCGCCGCGTGCTCCTGATTGATCCCGCCCGATTGCAGCACGTGGTGGTGGACCACCAACTGGTGGGCTGGCGCTACATGGCCAGTGATCCACGGTCGCCGCTGGCCGCCCAAGTGTTTCTCCCCGAGGAAATCTGGTTCGAGCGCCTGCCTCATCCGTTCGATCCCTGGCGGGGCCTGGCACCGCTGCGGGTGGCCGCCCTGGCCGCGGGCGCCGATTACGCCGCCGCCGCCGTGCGCCGCGGTGAACTGGACAACAACGGCGAAGCGGGCCTCATCGTGCGCGCCGAAACCCCGCTCAGCCCGCAGCAGCAGGAACAAGTCCTCGCCGCCCTGCGCCAGCGCAAACGCGGCCGTGGCTGCGCCGATCGCCCCATCATCCTCAACGGCGCCTCCGAAATCGTCCGCCCCGCGCTCGCCGGCAGCGACGCGCAATTCCTCGAACATCGCAAATTTTCGCGGGCCGAAATCTGCGCCGCCTTCGGGGTGCCCGAGGAAATCCTCACCGCGACCGATCATTCCAAATACGACGTGATGGAGGGGGCGCGGTTGAACTTCATCGAGCACCGCGTCGGGCCGCTCTGCGCCCGATTGGAAGCCGAGGAGGAGGGCACGGTGCAGGCGCTGGACCCGGACGCCCTGGGCTGGTTCGACCTGGACAGCCTCCCCATCTTGCAGCAGGCGCGCCGCCAGCGCCTGGCCGCCGCGAAGACCGGGTTCGAAATGGGCATCCCGTTCAACGAACTCAATCGCGTGCTCGACCTCGGCTTTCGCTCGCTGCCTTGGGGTGACCGCGGTTTCCTGCACTCCCAATGGCGCGAAACCGGCCGGCTCCCCGCGCGGGAATCCGCCCCGGACTCAACCCCGGCGAAATCGTCCGACCCCATCGAGCGCGCCTGCACGCTGCTCGCCACGCCCGCGCAACCGGCCCCCGCCGCCTCGGCGCGCGACGGCCAGCACCCCGACCCTGCTTTGCCGACCAATGGAAAAACCTCCGCCACCACTCAACCCCGCTCTTAACCCACGATATGCAAATCAACACCAGCAACGAAATCACTGAAACCTTCGCGGACCGACTGGTCGCTTTGTCCGACGGACGCCCCGGCTTGCGCGGCGGACTGCTGACTGAAACCCGGGTGCCGGACGAAGCCGGCGACCGCCCGATCATCGATTTCATTGCCAGCAGCGAAGCGCTCGATCGCTGCCAGGAAATCATTCGCGCCTCCGGTTGGCGGCTCGAGGCCTACCGCCGCAACCCGGTGTTCCAAAACGCGCATCAGTACGGCGACGTCCTGTTCACGCTGGGCCGCGCCCTGGTGACGGAGGTGCGCGACGGTCATCTCTTTCAACGAATCGAGTTCGCGGTCAACGCCAATCCCCTGGCCAAGATCGCTTACGACCTTTACCGCGGCAAATTCCTGAACGCCGTCAGTGTCGGGTTTCTCCCGATCCGCTGGGAGAATGGAGCCCCCGGCGCGGGTTACCGGCGCCAGCATCTGGAACAGGAATTGATCGAAGTCTCGGCGGTATGCATTCCGGCGAACCCGGAAGCCCTGCAACTCGGCCTGGAGCACGGCGCGGTCGAACGCTCGGCGCTGCGGGAATTGGCGGACGCTCTGCGCCCGCTGACCGAAGCGGGAAACAGATTTTGCAGCCACGGAACGCCCGGGCAGGCCGCGGCGGAGCCTCACTGGTTGCAGCTCGCGCGCACGGTGCGCGAGGTCCTGAAACGGACCTCGGCCTGACGTCCCGGGTCCGTTGCCAGCGCAGATGTCCGGCTTAAGGATTCATGCCGGACACCGGATCTCTGGCGACGCGACTACGGGGCCAAAGGCAACGCATCGGCGAAAAACCAAAACCGGGGAGTTCAGCGGGCGAACACCCCAATTCAAAACCAAAACAAGAGAGGAACAGAGAACGAATGAAGACGGAAAACATCATGCAGTGGATTGTGTTGACGCTGCTGGCGGCAGCGGGCTGGTGGATGTGGCGCAACCTGGAAGCGGGCCTGGTCGTGACGGGCCTGCTGGCGGCCTCCGCGCCGCTGGCGCTCACGGAGGAACAGGTGCGTGAGTTCCAGGGCATCCTGGGTGAGATGAAGGGCGCGTGGAGCGAACTGCGCGGGTTACCGGCCGGCCTGCGCGAGTTGCGCCAGGAAAACGACCAGATCAAACAGCAACTGGGGGAAGCGCGGCGCGCGGCTTTGGCCCGGACGGTGTCCGCGTCCCGGGCCTGCGGCAGTGTGAGCGAAGCGTGCGCCCGGCACCTGGCCGCGACCTTCATCGCCCATTGCGAGCGCAGCGGCAAACTCGAGGCGTTGTGCTCGGTCAGCGCGCAGCGCGATATCCTGTCCGGGTTCGCCCGCGACACTCTGGGCGTTTCGACCCGCAACGCCATGGCCACGACCGAGGTGCCGTTGCCGGTCGAATACGGCGGCGAAATCCGCGAGCTCATCTCGGAATTCGGCGTCGCCCGGCGGCGGATGACCGCCTACCCGATCGGGCTCGGCACCGCACGACCGGCGCGCATGGGAGTGCGGCCCACCTTCGGTTCGGTGGCCATGTCCGGCTCGTTCAGCGAACGCTCGCCTTCCGTCGACTTCGCGTCGCTGGAATCCCACAAGCTCGGCGGCGTGGTGCGCTTGCCGCGCGAACTGGATGAGCAGAGCATTGTCGCCATGGGCCGGTTTCTCGCCCGGTACGGCGCGGTGGAATTCGCCCGCGCCGAAGATACCTGGGCGTTTCTCGCCGATGGCTCGGCGGCGTTCGAGTCGGTCAAAGGCATCGTCAAAGTCGCCCGCGACAACGCCAAGACGGTCGTTCTCGCCGCTACGAAGACCAAGCCCAGCGACGCCACCCTGGACGACTTCCGCAATCTGCGCTCCAAGGTGAACCGCGCGGCCCTCAACGGCCGCAACTCCGCTTACTACGTGGATTCCACCTGGGAAGTGCGGCTCCCCGCCTTCCGCACCGCGGCCGAGACCAACGTCTATCAACGGCTGCCCGACGGCTCTGCACTGCTCGATGGCTACCCCATTGTCTGGACGGATGTGCTCGAACCCTACGGCACCGCCGCCTCGGCGGACAAACCCATCGCCGTCTTCGGCGCGCTCCCCTTCTGGTGGATGGGAGAGCACGGCACGCCGCGCATCGACACCTCGGAACACATCTGGTTCACCAACGACCAGCTCGCGGTGCGGTTCATGGAGGAGATTGACTTCGACTACGCCGCGGCCGACGCCACCGCCGCGCTGCTCACCGCCGCCAGCTAAACCCTATCCACGGTCCCCTTCCCCACCGGTGGGGAGGGGGACCTCTTTCAAAAATTCAATTCACCCACAGATTTATGCTAACTCAATTAAGCACCGTCAAAGCCCGGCTGGGATTGGACCCCCTGGTGGTGAAGGACGACGCCCTGCTCACCGCGGTCATTGCCGCCATCAGCGTGCGGTTCGACCGCGAATGCGGACGCACCCTCGAACGGACCACGGGGATTACGCAGGAGTTCGACGCCGATCTCACCGAGCTGTGCCTGAGCTGTTTTCCTGTGGAAACCGTCGGCAAATTTGAGGTGAAAGCGTCCGAGGCGCAGGGGTGGGTGGAGCTGACCGCCGTCGAGTTTCTCCTGCGCCGCCAGTGCCTGCTTGTGCTGCGCGAACCGTTGGGATCGTGCGCCCAGGTGCTGCGGGTCACTTACACCGGCGGCTACGTACCACCCGGCACGGACCCGGGTCCGGGACAGACCCCGTTACCCGCCGACCTTGCCATGGCGGCCGTCGAACAGGTGTCTTATTGGTACCTGAATCGCGAGCGCCTGGGCGTCGTGCGCGAGTGGCCCAGCGGCGGAACCTACCAGCAATTCTCGGAATTGGATCTGCTGACCAGCGTCCAGGCCGTCTTGCGCTGCTACCGGGTGTTGGCCAGTTGAAGGGCTGGCGCCTTACACTTCCCAGCCTTTGCGATAGGTCCGCTGCAGAAACCGGTTCACGGTGCGATCGCTCGTGATCCGCATCCGCCGATGATCCCACTTCAAGAGCTGGTCCGGTTGCCGAATCGCCACTGTCCCGAGCAGGATGGCCTCCGTCATCGGACCGGTCTGGCCGAAGTGGGATTCCGTCATCTCCCCGCCGAGACAGGCGTCGACAAAATGGTGATAATGATCGCGCGGCGGCAGGCTCGGGCGCGGCACGTCCTTGAATTTTTCTTCCGGCAAGAGTTGCGGTGGATAGCCCAGGGGAATAAGCAGGGCGCCTTCGGTGCCGATCAACATCGAGGATTCCGCCGGGTATTCCTTCAAATCCGCCGAGTACAGCTTGCGAATCTCCTCCGGTGGATAGTATTCGCCGTCAAACCACTCGAGGGTGAGGGTTTCGCCTTCGATCAATTTATTGCCGGGAAAACTCCAGGTGATGTGATCCCCCTGGGGCCAGGTATCCGCGCGCCGTTCCACCGAGCGGCGCCAGGACGGCTGCACCTCGGCGTAGACGTTCAGCGCCGGGCTCAGCCCCAGCCCCTTCCACACCGCGTCGAAAATATGACAGCCGATGTCGCCGGACCAGCCAGTGCCGAAGTCCTGCCAGGCCCGCCACTTGGTCTGATGATAAATGTTCGGCGCGTAAGGGCGCACCGGCGCGGTGCCGAGCCACAGATCCCAGTTCAAATGCGCCGGCGGAGTTTCACCCACGGCGGGGCGGGGTCCCAACAGCCGGTAATCCTGCACCGCCCCGGGACGATTCGAGCACAGGTAGGCATGTTTGATTTTGCCAATGACACCCTGGCGCAGCCATTGCACCGCCGTCCGCTCGTGGATGTTCGAGGCCATTTGGGTGCCGAGCTGCGTGACCAATCCCTTGCTAGTGGCCAGTTCGGTGAGCGCGCGCACCTCGGCGACGTCGTGGCACATCGGCTTCTGACAATACACATGTTTGCCGCCGCGCAACGCCGTGAAGGCGATGGGATAATGGGAATGATCCGGCACCGCGAGGTTGATGGAGTCGAGTTTGTCGCCCTCCTTGGCCAGCAGCTCGCGCCAATCCGCGTAGCGCCGGGCTTTGGGCGCCAGGGTGGCGGCTTTGGCCAGAATGTTGGCATCCACATCGCAGATCGCGATCACCTCGAGCTGCGGATGTTTGAGAAAGTTCTGCAAATCGCCCCAGCCCATGCCACCGACACCAATGCAGGCATGGGCCAGCTTGGCATTTGGCGAGATGACCCGGAACGGCTTGGGAGCGGGCGCCCGGCAGGAGGTCACCAGGGGCGCCGCCAGCGCGGCCAAGGCTGTCTGGCGCAGAAAGCGACGGCGAGTGACGCCGGTTGCGGGTGGCGCCGAGGCGAATACGGGACTGCGGTGGGATGTGCTCATCGCCAAAGGCTGTGCTCAGCACGGCAGGAATTCAAGCCCGAAGCACAGAGATTACTGTAGTCCGTAAGAGCAAATCCCGTGCGATTCAAGTGCCGGAACGATGGGCCGCCGGGTTGCACAGCCGACTCGCGCTTGATATTCTTAAGTTGTGTCAGACGTCGCCGTGGCAGAATCAGCGGTTCGTAAGCGCCAGGGGGAACTTGGACAATTCCTCACACCGGCGCCGGTAGCTGACTTCATGGCTTCACTGTTTGGACCACTCCCGAGGACGGTGCGTTTATTGGACGCCGGGGCGGGTGCCGGAGCCCTTACTTCGGCCCTAATCGGACGTTTGTGCGAGAGCAACGCCGGGGTTCGCTCAGTGGAGGCGTCGCTTTACGAACTCGACCCGCTGATTCAACCCCTGCTCTGGGAAACGATGCGAGCCTGCCAGCGTCGTTGCGCCAAGGCCGGCATCCAATTCACCTTCACTATCCAGGACGTAGATTTCATTCAGGAGATCTCGGGGCAAGTGGCCGGGGATTTGTTTGGAACGAAGCCGCCGGCGTTCGATGCGGCCATCGTCAACCCGCCTTACCGGAAGATCGGGACCGACTCGCCTGAAAGACGCAGCTTGCGCCGGGCGGGAATTGAAACCAGCAATCTTTACGCCGGGTTCATCGCGCTCATTCAGCGCTTGCTTATGCCGGGTGGACAGCTTGTCGGCATCACCCCGCGAAGTTTCTGCAACGGCCCCTATTTTCGTTCGTTCCGGGAGGATTTTCTCGCCAACCTCGAGCTTCGGAGAATTCATGTCTTCGATTCAAGAGGGGCCGCCTTCCGGGATGACAGCGTATTGCAGGAAAATATTATTTTCCATGCCGTCAAGGGCCGCAAGCAACCCGGCGAGTTGATAATTTCCAGCAGCAGCGGCGAGCCCGGCGGCATCGTGGCTGAAAAGCGAGTTCCCTTTGCCGAGGTCGTCCACCCGCAAGACGCGGAGAAGTTCATTCACATTCCTTCGGGGACGGATCATGACTCCGCCAAAGCGGCGATGCACGGCCTCCACACGAGTCTTGCGTCGCTCGGCCTGACCGTATCAACCGGGCCGGTGGTAGATTTCCGGCTGCGAGCAGCTATTCGCTGGCAACCGGAGGAAGGAACCGTCCCCCTCCTCTACCCCTGCCATTTTAACGGCGGGACCGTTCATTGGCCAAAACCGGACGCGCGCAAACCCAACGCCATTCTCAACAACGAAACGACTCGCCCCTGGCTCGTAAAGTCTGGCATATACCTGCTGACCAAACGCTTCACCTCCAAAGAGGAACGTCGCCGCCTGGTGGCCTGCCTGTTCGACCCGAAACACCTGGATGCGCCATTGCTCGGGTTGGAAAATCACCTGAACTATTTCCACGAAAACGGGCATGGCCTGGAAAGAAATCTCGCTGTTGGCCTTTTCGCTTTTCTGAATTCGACGATTGTTGACCAGTACTTCCGGCGTTTTAGCGGTCACACCCAGGTGAATGCCACCGACCTGCGCAAGTTGGTCTATCCTGACCGCAAAACCCTGGAGGCAATGGGCAAGGAACTGAAGGAACTCGACCAACCGCAAGCGAAGCTCGACGAACTAGTGGAGAAATACATTCATGCCCCCCAGTAAGCCAAGGCGCGCGGAAGCCTCGAAAAAGCGCAAACTCGTCGAGACCACCGAAATCCTGGCCGCCCTGCAATTTGGCCCAAAGCAACGGAACGAAATTGCCGCGTACAGCTTGCTGGCCCTTCTCGATTTGCGCCCGGAGTCGTCCTGGGCTGAGGCCCAGGCGCCATTGCGCGGCATTACTCCGATTATTGATTTTATCGCCAGCGCTTACGGTGTCCGCTACGCGCCCAACACTCGCGAGACTATTCGCGACGAGGCGGTGAAGTTCTTCGTGCAAACGGGAATGCTGCTGCGAAACCCGGATGATCCACATCGACCAACGAATAGCGGAAAGACCGTCTATCAAATTGAGCCGTCAGCGCTCGCTTTGTTCCGCACGTTTGGAAAGCCGGGATGGCCCTCAGCGCTGAAGCACTATCCTGCCAGTCGCGAAGGCCTCAAACACGAGATCGCCCGAAAACGTAATTTGGCGCGCGTTCCCGTCAGGCTTCCCGACGGTTCGCAGGTAACGCTCTCCCCGGGAGGGCAAAATCCGCTGATCAAGGCCATCATCGAATTGTTTTGCCCCGCATTCGCGCCCGGCGGGATTGTCATCTACATCGGCGACACGGAAAACAAATTCGTCCACCTTGAAACCGACAGTCTCAAATCTCTCGGCGTGACTTTGGACTCCGCGGCAAAAATGCCCGATGTCATCGTTCACTACGTCGAGAAGAACTGGTTGCTCTTAATTGAAGCCGTCACGAGCGCGGGGCCCGTGGACGGGAAGCGTCGCAAGGAACTCAAAGAGCTATTTGGCGGTTGCAGAGCAGGCTTGGTCTTCGTCACCGCGTTTGAAACGCGCCGCGCCATGCAGTCCTTCCTGTCGCAGATTGCCTGGGAATCGGAAGTGTGGATCGCAGAAGACCCGGATCACATGATTCACTTCAACGGGGAACGGTTCCTGGGACCCTACCCCGATGCGGCGGCCGAATGAGGTATTTGCCGACCTTTGGGCCACGCCTTCCAGCGAAGCTGGATTGACCGCAAAACCAGGATCGACCCTGGACGACCCCAAACAAAAAGCGAGGCTGGCGTGCAC
>DBMR01000066.1:0-1462 GCA_002298785.1 Verrucomicrobia subdivision 3 bacterium UBA693 | reverse complement strand
GAGCGGCTTAGTAATCCATGCCGCCGCCCATGCCGCCGTTGTTGGCCAGGGCACGGGTCGGGAATTCCACCGCGCGCTTGACGATGCCCACCCGTGGCCCTGATTCGTATGCAACGACTGCTGCATTTCGGAGGAAAATTGTTCACTGAAAACCCCAATTGTTACTGATCAGTAAGAAAAGGCTTTTAAAGTAAAAAGCATTGCTTTCTTACTATAAATGGCTATTCTTACTAGTGAGTGAAAGCGCTGGATTTCAGTAAACAAACAGATATTCGTTACGAAAGCGAACTAGCCCATCATTTCAGGCAGCTTATTGAAGCTGACCCCGACCTCCAGTGGCATGTTCCGCCAGAGTCTGCTCCTGCCCCCCGACAGTGGGTCGAACTGCGGCTCGACGACCGTTCCGAACGCTTCAAACCGCTATACCGGTTGAAACCCAGCGTACCGGAGCTGGAATCCCAGGCTGAACGATGGGACGCCCCCAATCCAACATTGCTCGTCGTGCCGGAGCTTTCGCCTCGGGTTCTGGATCTCTGCCGCCAAAAACGCCTGGCCGCCATCGACCTTAACGGCCGTGCCTACATTCGGCTGACCGGACTCCTCGTGGACCGTCGCCCGCTGCCAGGCCGCAATTTCCGTTTCCGGTTGGAGCCTCGAAACGTTTTCGTTGGCAAAAGCGCCCGCATTATCCGCACCCTGCTCACCGACCGCGATCGGCTCTGGGTTCAGAGTGAGCTGGTTAATCGCACTAAAGCCAGTTCGGGGCTGGTCTCACGCATTGTTCAGCACCTCATCAGCCAGGGTTTTGTTGAAAGGCAAGGCTCACGCGAGTTCCGGGTTCATGATCCGCTCGGACTCACGGATGCCTGGGTGAAAGCCGACGCTTTCGCCCGCCGCAACACCACCACGTACTACACCGCTTTCGGCGGCGCCCCGCTTGAAATTGCACTCCGCCTCCATTCATGGGCAAAAGAGCAATCCGCACGCATCGCCTTCACCCAATGGATCGCCGCGTGGCTGCGGCATCCCTATACCGAACCGCCGCTCGTTTGCGCTTACGTCGCGCGCCTGCCGGAAGCTCCCGCGCTGGACCAACTGGGCCTCCGCCCCGTCAACGAGGTCGGCAAACTCTGGCTCCATGTGCCCGACGACGAAGGAGTCTTGTTAGAGACGCAAACGCTCCGGGATCTGCCGCTGGCCAGCGATGCCCAAATTTACGTGGACCTTCAGCACACCGGCCTCCGCGGCCCCGACCAGGCGGCAGCACTCCGTAACTGGGAGGGATTCTGTCGCCCATGAAATACGAAACCTACAGTGAATACAGCCACAGCGAATCGGGCGACCTCCGTTTTCGACGTCGCCAGATCCAGCAGGAGATGGTGGATGCGGGCCGTTTGCTGCGGACAAGCCTTGCCAAATAATCACCGGCACGCGTACGCGAAAAAGCGAGGCTGGCGTGCAC
>DBMR01000036.1 GCA_002298785.1 Verrucomicrobia subdivision 3 bacterium UBA693 | reverse complement strand
CGTCCCCCGACGCACCGTCCCCTGACGCACCGTCCCCTGACGCACCGTCTACCGACGCACCGTCTACCGACACACCGTCCTCCGCCCCCCGTCCCCCGTCCTCAGGCGCACCGTCCCCCGTCCCCCTGGTGGCTCCCAACAACACTCACGTATACGCCCAATACACCATCCGCGTCCCCAACCGTGACCAGGTTGGCGAAAAACTCAAGGCGGCGGGCATCCCCACTGCCGTTTATTATCCGAAATGTTTGCACGAACAACCTGTCTTCGCCTCTTGCGGTTACAAATGGGGCGACTTCCCCGAAGCCGAAAAAGCCTCCCGCGAAGTCCTCAGCCTCCCCATGCACCCATTCCTGACCGACTCCGACCAGGACCGGGTTATTGACGCGTTAATGAAAGCAATCAGCCCTTAGACGGTGTTTCAAATAACGAGGCTAGGAGAGAGAACCAACATGGCCCCTTTGGCACAAAGTTTTCGGGACTTGGAGGCATACAAAAGTGCATTCCGATTTCAGCAACAGGTCTTCGAAATCAGCAAACGGTGGCCGGCCGAAGAGCGTTTCGCGCTCACCGGTCAAATCCGGCGCAGTTCGCGCTCAATTGGGGCGAACATCGTCGAAAGTTGGGCGAAACGCCGCTATCCCGCCCAATTCCTCTGCAAACTGACGGATGCAGATGGAGAGCTGCAAGAAACTATACACTGGCTTGAATCTGCGCGAGCGTGCGAATACCTGGCTCAGCGCGACCACATTGACCTCACATCTGCCGTAGCAAGCATCGGGAAAATGCTAGGCAGCATGATCAACCAATACGAATCCTTCTGCACCGCCCACTGACGCACCGCCCACTAACTCTATGACCTCCCAACCTTCCCTCGCCCTCATTGGCGCCGGCTACTGGGGTAAAAACCTCGCGCGCAACTTCCACTCCCTCGGAGCCCTGCACACCCTGTGCGACGCAAATTCTGCCACCCTGGAAGCTTACGGCGCTGACTACGCAAGCGTCCGCAAGCAGTCGCGTCTCCAAGAGGTGCTGACGGACTCTGCGGTTAAAAGAGTGGCCATCGCCGCGCCGGCCGCTTTGCACTTCGAAATCGCCAAAGCCGCATTGCTCGCTGGCAAGGACGTTTTTGTAGAGAAACCCCTTTGCCTGGAAGCATCCCAAGGCCAGGAACTGGTGAAACTCGCGGAATCTAAGGGCCTCGTCCTCATGGTTGGCCACCTCCTGCAATACCATCCCTGCATTCAAAAGCTCCAATCACTGCTCGCCGAAGGGGAACTCGGAAAACTGCATTACATCACTTCCAATCGGCTTAACCTTGGAAAGATCCGCCGAGAGGAAAACGCTCTTTGGAGTTTCGCTCCCCATGACATCTCGGTGATCCTCTCCCTGGCGGACAACCAGGTGCCAGAACGTGTCTCCTGTTCCGGCGAATCCTACCTCACCAACGGCGTGGCCGACACCACGCTCACGGCGATGAAATTTGCCGGCGGAGTTCGAGCGCACATCTTCGTCACCTGGCTTAACCCATTTAAGGAGCAGAAACTGACGGTGGTCGGTTCGAACGGCATGGTGGTCTTTGATGATACCCGGCCCTGGAATGAGAAACTCCTCCTCCATCGTCAGTACCTCACGTGGGCGAATGGCCAGGTCCCCACCCCGAGCAAGACCAAAGGCGAACCCATCCTCCTGCCAGAGTCAGAGCCGCTGAAAAATGAATGCGCTCATTTCCTCGAATGTTGCGATCAGCGCCGCAAACCCCGCACCGACGGACCCGAAGGCCTCCGCGTCCTCCAGGTCCTCCAAGCCGCCCAACGCAGCCTGGAAGCCGACGGCGAAGCCGTCCGCCTGCTGCCCACCGACACACCGCCGCACCGACACACCGAAGCCCCGTCCCCCGCCGCACCGACACACCGAGGCACCGACACACCGCCTTCCGTCCCCAGTCCTCCGTCATCTGATTACTTCGTCCATCCAACTGCCGTCGTCGACGCCGGAGCTGAAATCGGCAAAGGAACGAAAATCTGGCACTTCAGCCACGTAATGAAAGCCGCAAAAATCGGCGAACGCTGTGTGCTCGGCCAAAACGTCAACGTGGACGGCGGCACGGTCCTCGGCAACAACGTCAAAATCCAAAACAATGTTTCGGTCTACACCGGCACAGTGATCGAGGACGACGTTTTCCTCGGCCCCTCCTGCGTGCTGACCAATGTCACCAATCCCCGTTCGCAGATCAACCGCCACAGCCTGTATGAAAAGACCGTTCTGAAACGCGGTTGCACCATTGGTGCCAATGCCACTATCGTCTGCGGCGTAACCATCGGCCGCTACGCCTTTGTCGCCGCCGGCTCGGTCGTCACCAAAGACGTTTCGGACTATGCGCTTGTCCTCGGCAACCCCGCTCGTCAGAACGGCTGGATGAGCCGCCACGGCCACCGCCTGAATCGTCCGGATGCCGATGGCGTAATGACCTGCCCCGAATCCGGCCTCCGCTATCGCCTCGAGCCGGTTGGTGACCAGTCATCCGTCATCTTTCATCCGTCATCTGACCCTGCGCGGTCTTCCCCCCCCCATCCTCCGACCTCCGTCCTCCGCTGCCTTGACGTGTCCGAGGAACATGCGCTACCAGAGGAAATGAGAACCGGCAGAAAAACCTACGACGATTTGAAGCAAACCCGTTAACGAGGTACTTAGCCGCCCGCGTCACGGGTTTCTTTGTTATCTTCGTTACCTTTTGTGAAGTACTTTTAATTTCAGGCTTCAGGTTTCATCCTTTGAATTTTCACTTTCAGTCTTGTGCTTTTAGAGGGTCTTCTGTCTGCAGTCCCCAGTCTCCAGTCTTGTGGGAATTTCCGCTTTCCGCTTTCCGCTTTTTACTTTCTGCTTTTCGATGAAGCTCGTCACCATCGTCGGCGCCCGCCCCCAGTTCATCAAACTGGCCCCCGTAAGTCGTGCCCTGCGCCAAGCCGATATCCAGGAGATCATCGTTCATACCGGCCAACACTACGATCATGGCATGTCCACGGTCTTCTTCGATGAACTCGAAATCCCGGAACCGGACTACAATCTGGGAGTTGGCTCCGGCCCTCATGGTGGCCAGACCGGCGAGATGTTGAAGAAAATTGAGGACGTCCTTCTGGCCGAAAAACCAGGCTGGGTCATGGTTTATGGCGATACCAATTCCACCCTCGCCGGCGCCTTGGCTGCTGCCAAGCTGCACCTCCCGGTCGCCCACGTCGAGGCCGGTCTTCGCAGTTTCAACCGCCAGATGCCAGAAGAAATCAACCGCGTCCTCACCGACCACGCCTCGGACCTGCTCTTTTGCCCTACAGAAACCGCAGTCAAAAACCTTGCGAATGAAGGCATCGCCAAAGGTGTTCACCTTGTGGGCGACGTCATGTTTGACGGACTGCTCGATGCCCGCGAACGCGCGAGCGAGCGCTCGGTCATTTTGAAACGACTGGGCCTACAGGAGAAAGGCTACTTCCTCGCCACCGTCCATCGCGCCGAAAACACCGACGACCCAGCCCGCCTCAAGTCCATCATGTCCGCATTAAGCCAATTGGCCGAAACCAAACCGGTCGTCTTCCCCGTCCACCCGCGAACCGAGAAGGCGCTGGTGAACCTTGGCCTGCTTCCGAACGACGTTTTTCGATCTCCGGATTCAGCTTTCAGCTTTCCACTTTCTGCTTTGCAATTTACCGCCCCCCTCGCCTACCTCGACATGGTTCGATTATCCGCCTCCGCTAGCGCGATCCTCACCGACTCCGGAGGTCTTCAGAAAGAAGCCTGCTGGCTCGGCGTCCCCTGCATCACTCTGCGCGATGAAACCGAGTGGGTCGAAACCGTCGAGCAAGGCTGGAATGTATTGGCAGGTGCGGAGACTGCTCAAATTTTGGCCGGAGTTGAGAAGCAGATTCAAGGCCCAAAACCGAAGGCCCCGCAGGTCGAAACCTGTGCAGCCAGAACAATCGCGGTGACTTTGCACAAGAATGACGCATAGCACCGGTTTATTGGATTGAACTAGGTCCAATCGATAATCATCCCATGGAAACCCCGCCCACCGACGCACCGTCGCACCGACTCACCGTCTACCGTCCCCTGTCCACCGTCCTCCTGTCTTGAGTCTACAGACGCACCGCCCAATAGCTGAATCAATGCCGCCCCAAATACCAGCTTCTGAACTTACAAGCCAATCTCCTGGCGCGGAAAGAACTGGCACTGAAACTTCTCCTCCCGTGCCTCATTTCGTCATTCGCGCTCGCAAAGGATGGCAAATCGTTGATTGGCAGGAAGTTGTCGAATACCGTGACCTCCTTTACTTCCTGGTACTGCGCGACGTCACGGTCCTCTACAAACAAACCGTGCTGGGCTTTGCCTGGGCCATCCTCACACCTTTCTTCAGCATGATCGTGTTCTCCGTGGTGTTCGGTCGCTTGGCGAAAGTGCCGAGTGACGGAATCCCCTACCCTATATTCTCCTACGCCGCGCTTCTGCCATGGACGTATTTCTCCCAGTCATTAACCAGGTCCACAGAAAGCCTCATACAGGGCACCGCCATCTTCACAAAAGTCTATTTCCCGCGCCTCTTCATTCCTATGGTGCCGGTGTTCTCGAAACTCGTAGATTTTGCCATCGCGTTCCTGATGCTGATTGCCATGATGATCTATTACCGGGTCGTTCCCTCCGCAAACGTCATCTTCCTGCCCGTTCTGATTCTTCTCATGGTCGCAACTGCGAGCGGGTTGGGGATGTGGCTGTCGGCGCTCGCAATTCAGTATCGTGATGTCAAACACGCCATCTCCTTTGTCGTCCAGATCCTCATGTACGCCGCCCCCGTGGTCTGGCCTGTGTCCTTGATTCCGGCTCAATATCGGCTCTGGTACGGACTTTATCCGATGGCTGGCGTCATCGAGGGTTTCCGGTCAGCTTTGATCGGCAAAAACCCGATGCCGTGGGACCTCATCGGCATGGGCACTATCTCTGCTGCGATAATTCTGCTCACCGGCGCCCTCTACTTCCGTCGCACCGAACGCATCTTTGCAGACGTTGCCTGAACGCAACAAGGCTGGAAGTCACAAAGCAAAGGGAAGGCACGAAACGCTTCGCACTCACTGAGATTCGACTGTTGATAGAGTTGCACAAAAACGCCATTTCCCGGATGAGATCCAGATAATTCTAAGACCGTTCTAACCATTTCGCCTGTGCCCCTGATTCGCAACTTCCGCTATCGTCCAGAAATCGATGGACTGCGCGGCATTGCAGTGTTGGCTGTGTTGCTCTACCACGCTCGCTTAGGAGTTTCGGGCGGCTTCGTCGGCGTGGATGTCTTCTTTGTCATCTCGGGCTATCTGATTACTTCGCTGATTGTGACAGATATCCAAGAAGGCAAGTTCTCCATTATGCATTTCTGGGAACGCCGAGCGAGGCGCATCGTTCCGGCTATCGCGGTGGTCGTCATTGCTACTTTGCTGGCGGGTTGGTTTCTCCTGCTTCCAGATGACTACCGGCAACTTGGCAAATCAGCCTCGTTTCAGTCAGTGTTTGCTGCCAACATCTATTTTTGGAAAAACACACATTACTTCGCCGGTCCGGCCGAACAGATGCCGCTGCTGCATACATGGTCATTGTCAGTGGAGGAGCAATTCTATCTGATCGTCCCGTTTGCGTTAAGTGTTCTATGTCAAGTTCGGAAAAACCGCCACCACAGACGCATTGTCGTGGGCCTCATCCTGGCAGGGATCGTGATCAGTTTTGCGGCAAGCGCTTACGGCGTGTTTCAACATCCTGTTGCCTCCTTCTATGCACTTCCCACCCGTGCTTGGGAGCTAATGTTAGGAAGCCTTGTGGCTTTTCTTGTGCCGGACACACTCGGGCCTGGCAAGCGTGCGATTTGTTGCTGGCTAGCGCTGTGTTTCATACTGGTTCCCTGTTTTGCATACTCCAAAGAAACTCCATTTCCAGGACTAGCCGCCCTGTCTCCCTGTTTGGGAGCAGCGCTGTTCATATGGGCGACAGGCGGCCGCCTGGGTGAGCGGCTTCCGCAGGTTGGGCGGCTCTTGGCAAGCAGGCCTTTGGTTTTCGTGGGCCTAATTTCCTATTCCTTGTATCTTTGGCACTGGCCTTTGTTCGCGTTCACTTCCTATTGGGCGCTTGAGCCCATTACAATGCTCCACAGGGTCGCTTTAGCGCTCATCTCTTTACTGCTGGCTGCACTTTCGTGGAGATTTGTCGAGAGCCCGTTTCGGAAGAAACTCTTATTGCCAGCAAGACCGCGAATGCTTCTGTTTGCAACAGCAGTCTTGGCAATAGTTTTTGCGGCGTCGATCCTAATTGTCTACAGTGATGGCTTCCCAAGCCGCTTACCTGATCGGGTGCAGGCGTTGGCCAGCGCGAAGCACAGCATGAAAAGTTGGGGTGAGCTCACGGTCGAGGATGTTGAAGCTGGACGACTGCACGTGATCGGAAATGACAATGTTACCGTGCCAATAACGGCGATCGTCTGGGGTGACAGCCATGCGCTGGCAGTCCTGCCGGCTTTTGATGCCTTCCTCAAGGAGGTTGGGCGGAATGGGCGAGCGGCCGATCACGCTTCCACTGCACCTGTGCTGGGCTATTGGCGTCTTTCAAAGTGGTGGAAAGGAAAGCAAGCTCTACCGTTCAACTGGGCCGTCCTGAATTACATCAAGCGTAGCAGCCCTCCTCCAACCGATGTATTCTTAATAGCTCACTGGGGTGAATATCCCTTGCTCAGTGATGATGGAAAAACAGAGATCACCTCAGCCTTGCTAGAGACCGTTCGGGAACTGCGGAAAGCTGGCACGCAACCATGGGTCATTCTGCAGATTCCAGATCAACCAGTGAATCCGATCCACACCCTTGCCCGATCCTGTTTAACACACAGGGACTACAGACACTTGCTAGCCCGGCCTTCCGAGTTCAATGGCATTCACGGGTCTAACCCCGACCTGATTGACCGCCTCCGTTCTGCAGGAGCCAAGATTATTGATCCAAGACCGGCTTTCTATGACCTTCAACTGGGCGCTTACCGAATTGAGAAAGACGGTGTGGTCCTTTACTGCGACAACGATCATCTTACTACGGAAGGGGCCCTGGAACTCATTCTTCCCTTGATTCGAAGAGAGCTAAACTTCTCCTCGGGAGATGCAGTTCAGGATGATCCTGCGACCCACTCCAGCTCCATCACGGGTTCGGACTAGGATTTGGGCTTACCCATTTCTGAGTTCGCCGCTGGTCGATCTCAATAAACTGGATTTTTGCCAATGAGCAACTCCGCTGCAATTACAGTGGAAGGCTTGAGCAAGCTCTACCGTATCGGCGCGGCCGAGCAACGCCACGAAACTCTCGTCGGTGCACTTACGTCGTTTCTCAAGTCGCCCCTCCAGAACTACCGCAACTTACGCAAACTCTCGCAGTTCGACGATGTTGCACAGGAAGACGGAGGACGGAAGACGGAAGACAGGCCGTCCCCCGAAACGCCCCCCTCTGACATCATCTGGGCCCTCAAGGACGTCTCCTTCGAGGTCAAACATGGCGAAGTGCTGGGTCTGATTGGTCGCAACGGTGCGGGAAAGAGCACGTTGCTCAAAATCCTGGCCCGCATCACCGAGCCCTCCAGCGGCCAGGTGGTAATGCACGGTCGCGTCGGAAGCTTGCTTGAGGTCGGCACCGGCTTTCACCCCGACCTCACGGGGCGCGAAAACGTCTACCTCAATGGCACTATCCTGGGCATGAAAAAGCGCGAGATCGACCGCCGCTTCGATGAAATCGTAGCATTCTCAGGTATCGAAAAATTCATTGATACGCCCGTCAAACGCTATTCCAGCGGCATGCGCGTCCGTCTGGCCTTTTCCGTCGCCGCCCACCTCGAGCCCGAGATCCTGCTCGTGGACGAGGTGCTCGCAGTCGGCGACGCGGATTTCCAGAGAAAATGTTTGGGCAAAATGGATGAGGTTGCGAAACAAGGTCGAACGGTACTGTTTGTAAGTCACAACATGGAAGCAATCTTGAACCTTTGCCCTACCAGCTACCTGCTGAGCGGTGGTGAGATTGAATACCATGGCCCTTCCGACCAAGCTGTAAACCTCTACCTCCGAGCCTTTTCCAGAACTGAACACGCGGGAGCGGCCAACGTGCTCTACGAAGCAGACGGTCCACTGGCGGCCGATCAGTTGACGAAGATCTCTCGCCTGGAGATACTCGACCATGATTGTCGCCCAAAGGAAATAACGCGCACTTGGGACGATCTAGTCGTGCGGATTCACTATGCTGCAAAACAAGATTTCGAACACGGCTCTTTCATCGTCGATCTTTTTGATTACAAACAAGAACGACTGGTGGTTTTCGATTCCGGCACCCGAATCCCAATCAGAACTGGCAGGCACTGCGTCGATTGCCGAATCCCGCGCCTTCCCCTCGCTGCGGGCGAGTACTTCCTGGGTGCGGGTCTCGCGGTCTCCAACGCGCAATGGCTTTGGCGAGAAGCCAACCTCGCCACTTTTCAAGTTCAAGGCAAAGACGTTTTCGCATTGGGCCGCCCACCCGAATCCAGGCGCATGATCTTCGCCGCCGAACACAGTTGGCAGGAGCCCTGCCTGGGCAACACGAAGAACGACACGTCTGGGTAACCAACGGCTGTGACTTCCTGCGGCACCTAGTTGCTCGCCGAAGTTTTCCGGACACCCTTCCAACCCGACTGACACACTCCTCCACGGCTGATCGCAACACAACATGAGTCCCAAATTTCGTTCTGTCGCTAATGCGTTGTGCCCGCCCATTCTCAGGGATGCCGCGCGTAGCATTTTGGCTCCTGTGAGGTCGACCGAAGAAACTGAATTGGCTCGGCTAAGAAAAGCGCCCAGAAACGTTAAAACCACTGCACGTCTCCTGGGTCGGAAGTTCCAGATTCCCGACGGGCCGAGCTTTGCCAGCATCTACGATGCCTATTTTCGGCGGGAAGAATACCAGTTTCCTGTCTCGGGAGAGAGCCCATTAATCATCGACGGCGGCGCGAACGTTGGAATAGGCGTCCTATACTGGAAGCAGCTTTGTCCCACCGCAAGAGTCGTGGCTTTCGAACCGGATTCCGCAATCTTCGAAGCTCTGTCTGCTAATTGCAGCAGTCTCCCTGGCGTGACACTCCGGAAAGCAGCACTTTGGACGAACAACAATCCGATAAGCTTTTCCGCGGTGGGGGCGGATGGAGGACACCTGACCGAATTGGCCGAAAGGAAGGACGCCATTTCGTTGTCAGAAGTCAAGGCCGTCCGACTCCGCGATCTTCTTGTTGAACCAGTCGAATTGCTGAAGCTCGATATCGAAGGTGCGGAGGTCGATGTCCTGTTGGACTGCGCAGATAGACTCGCTTCAGTAAAATGGTTGTTTGTCGAATACCATTCCTTCGTGAACAAACCTCAGCGACTTGGGAAGGTCTTGGAAGCGATTGAGCAAGCGGGTTTTCGTCTGTATTGCCAAATTGAAGACACAGCAAAGCAACCGTTTGTAACGCGGCCTGTCTACAACGAAAAAGACTTCCGGTTGAAAGTATTTGGCTCTCGCGTTCCGCTTCCGGCTTGAAACTGGCTGTTTTCTAGATGAGCTTGCTCCACGCGGTTGGCTTTACTGGGGCCTTTCTGGGCGGATTGTTGCTCTGCGTGCTGCTGCGCCGCTACACCCGCATTCGCCTCACGAATATCACTGGCATCTTTCGCCCAGCGGCCAACGCCAAACCCTACGGCCCTTGGTCAATCGGCATCTACGAAGGGACCTCCCCCTTCGACTTGGCGCCCTGCTTGGGCGTTCCTAATCCCATCCTGACTGGAGAGGACGTCACTGACTGCGACGCGTGCTTCGTTGCTGACCCGTTTTGGGTAATGCACGGTAGGAAGTTCTATCTTTTTTTCGAGGTGCTCGTCCGTCAGCCCAGACGTGGCGCGATAGGCTATGCTGAAAGTTGCGATGGCAAAACCTGGGAATACCGGCAAATCGTGATCAAAGAAGGTTTCCACCTTTCCTACCCTTATGTTTTCGAATGGCAAGGGGCTTACTACCTGATACCGGAAAGCGCCGAGGACTTCTCAGTCAGACTATATAAAGCCTCACGGTTTCCGGATAAGTGGGATTACGTGGGGAACTTGCTGAGTGGATATCGATACCTGGACGCATCCATTCTCAGACACCAGGATAAGTGGTGGATGTTCGTCGCGACCGGAAGCAGCAACGTCCTGAACTTATACTACTCCTCCGATTTGTTGCAGGGTTGGCAAGCGCACCCTATGAACCCGATAGTGAAATTGAATGCGCATATCGCCCGACCCGGGGGGCGGGTTGTTGCTTTCAACGAGAAAATCTACAGATTCGCACAGGACGATGATCCCCGCTACGGCACACAAGTATGGGCTATTGAGATATCAGAGCTTTCGGAAGGGGGCTATCAGGAGAAACCGCTTCTTGAGAGCCCGGTGATCAAAGGAGCCGGGTTTGGATGGAATTCAGAAGGTATGCACACAGTTGATGCGCAGGCGGTCGGGAGGAGCTGGATCGCCGTCGTTGACGGAAGGGATGGTCCCCCTTAGCGGCCACGCGGACGTACCGCGGCGGATCCTTATTGACTTGCTCTGGCTTTGTATCGTGCCTCGTTTCCGCCAAGACGCAATTACACACCGGCTTGATAATGCACATCGGCTTCCTGACAACCGAATACGTGACCGAGCAACAGAATTCCGGCGGCATCGCCAACTACCTCAAAAAGGTCGCAACCCACTTGGCCGCTCGCGGACATAACATTAGCGTCTTCTGTATCGCCAGCCAAAATCGGACCTGGCAGGACGGTGCCGGCGTGCGGGTACATGAAGTTAAAGTTCGGAAAATGCGCCTGGGACGCTTAAGCCCATTTTCACCCCTGGTTAACGGCTACCTCCGGTCACGCGCTCTGCGACGCAGAGTGAGACAGGTTCATCACTTGGCCCCTCTCAACGTGTTGCAGTCCCCCAGCTACATGTACCCGGGGTTGGCCTTCCTAAAAATGCGGGTGATACCTCTGGTCTGTCGGGTTTCCAGCTACGCGCCCTTGTTGCTCGCGGCCCGCGGCCTCCAGCGCACCGTGGGAACAGACATCGACTCTTTCCTGGAAGTCAGGCAGGTCCAGCAAGCGAATGTTGCGTTTTGCCCGAGCGCATTTCTGCAGAACGTTTATGCCCGCTTCGAGGGCATCCGACCGGAGGTCGTGCGGACCCCCCTGGACCTGGCAAACCGCCGCGAGATCGATGGGGCGGTTTATGAGGCTAAGCTAAAGGGCAAGACCTACCTTTTGTTCTTTGGCACCTTGAACCGCATCAAGGGAGTGGACCTTCTGGCGGAGGCTCTCCCCCCGATCCTGATCGCTCATCCCAACCTCCATATGGTTTTGGTCGGGCCCGACCACGGCATGCCCGGCACGCCTTTGTTGGTGGACCACATGAAGACACTCAACGCTCCGCACGCCAGTCGGATCCATCACCTTGGCGTGCTACCGAAATCCTTGCTTTATGGCGTGCTGCAAAAGGCCCACACGGTGGTAATGCCGTCCCGCGTGGATAACATGCCCAACGCCTGCCTTGAAGCGCAGCAGTTCTCCAAACCTGTCGTAGGAACCTACGATTCGAGCCTGGAGGAGCTCATCGAAGATGGTCGGACCGGCTTTCTCGCCCGCAATAGCAACGCATCAAGCCTGAGGGATGCCATCGAGCGATCGCTCCGACTCGACGAAGCACAGTTGGCAGCGATGGAAGTGAACATCCAAGCCGATGTCCAGCGGGCCGAGCAGGAGGATCGCATCAGCCGATTGCTCGAAATCTATAACCTGGCCAGGGAACGCTTCAACGGTCACTCGGTTTCATGAGCCTCAGCTTTGTAGCTTGCTACCGGGACCGGGAGGTGGAACGCCTCCGACACAGCCTCGATTCTCTCAAGCGCCAAACCTGCCTCGACTTTGACATGGTCCTGGTCGATTACGGCAGCCGGTCTTCCTGCAGCGCGGCCATTCGTGAGCTGCTTGGAAACTACTCCTTCTGCCGCTATTGCTATTCCGACTCCAGGGGGTGGATGTGGAATCGCTCCGCTGCGCTAAACACCGGTGCGCGCCTCTCGCAGCACCCTGTACTGTTCCTCACCGACGTGGACATTATCTACCCACCTTGGTTCGTCGAACGGCTGATGCAACACCGGAGCGATAAGGTCTTCTTCGCCTCCGCGTGCTTCCGTTGTCCCAAGCAGTTCGACAATTGGCAGCAGCTTGGCGGAAACGAATTCAGGCACAACTGGTCGGAGATGAAAGGCAAAGGCCTAATGTGCAGCCCCCGGCGCGCCCTGGAGGAAGTGGGCGGCCTCGACGAAACGTTTGCCTATTGGGGACAGGAGGATCACGATTTCGCGGAGCGTCTTGCTCGGTCCGGCTTGAAAGAGTTGGAACTCGCTGAAATTCACTGCTACCACCAGTGGCATCCTCATGTCATTTACGACCTGCCCTTGACCGTTCAGTTCAATAACCTGGCGCAATATTACGCGGGGCATACCGAAAGCCGGGTTCGCGCCAATGAACGCCGCGAATGGGGCAAGCTGGCTCGCAGTGAAGGCCGACCCATTTTTGCCTATGTTGACCCGGAAACGGGAGTGCCTCGATCCGGCGTTCCCATAAAAACCGCCGAAGCCTTCGGCGTCGCCAACGTTCTCACCACCCTCCGAACAATCGCCACCTCAAAGAACGTCATGTGGGCATTGCCAACGTACGATTTCTCCGATAAAAATGCCTCGTTCCTGAACAAGGTACTGCGTCGCGTAGGTTGGCGCCTAGACCGCCGCCTCGGTTATGCTGCCGATGTCGCCCAGGGGCTCCTGGTGGCCGCGCCCGGACTCTTCCGCGACTACTACTTGAACGGTTCCATGGGCGGGCGAAATTGCGCCTTCTTCCTCACCTAGTCGCCTGGTGCGTTGACTTCAAGGCAACGGATGGCAACCTGGGTTCGAAATTGCTTTTTGGTTCTCGGTCACATGACATCGCCTGCGGTCGCTGCCGGACGGCGGGGTAGCCAAGTGGGAAGGCAAGGCTTTGCAAAAGCCTCATTCGTCTGGTTCGATTCCAGGCCCCTGCCTCCATAGTCTAAACATACCTGCGCAAGGTGAGCTCCACGATTCAGCACGTCCTCGCCTCGACGGAGGTGCAACCATGAATTCAGTCTTAGGCGAAAATTTGAAACCTGGGATGCCGGTGCGCGTGAAATCCGCGACGGAGATCGCTGCAACCCTGGATGGCCAGGGAACTTTGGAGGGTTTGCCGTTCATGCCCGAAATGCTGCAATTCTGTGGAAAGAGATTTGTTGTGGCAGCCAGGCTCGACAAGACGTGCGTCGAGGGATGCGGAGTCCGGCAATTTCAACGCGGCGACGTTTTCATACTCGAAGGCGTCCGCTGCGATGGCCAATCTCATCGCGGATGTGCGGTGTCGTGCGCTGTTTTGTGGAAGAGGGCTTGGCTCAGCGGCGATTCCCGGGATCAGCACGTTTGCTCGCACGCGATTACTAATTCGGAGATTGGGGCTTTGAAGGCTACCTCCGATCCAGGGGTTATGTTCTGTCAATCGACACAGCTTCGCCGGGCGACTCGCTCCGTCCCCCCGTTGCGCCTCGCCGCATTCCTCCTTAAGGATTTGGTTTCAGGAAATGCCAATCCGCTGGCCGTCACCCGAGCCGTTGCGCGCGAATTGCGCTCTCTGGTCGTCATTGGGTGGGCGGTCTTGTCGTTGCGAAGAAGGAAAGACCTTCCGGCAACTCCCAGGCGAAACCCCGGTTCGGATCGCTCCAGGACGCCCGTGATCGTCTTGGGACTGCAACCAGGGGATTTGGTCCACGTCAAGACGAAGGAGGAGATTCAGGCCACTCTCGACTCGCATTCCAAGAACCGCGGCCTAAAGTTCACTTCCCCTATGTACCCATACTGCGGGGGAACCTACCGGGTGCGTGCGCGTTTGGACACAGTCATCCGGGAAATCGACGGCAAGCTAATGCAAATCCATAATACGGTGCTTCTCGAGGACGTGGTGTGCAAAGGCCTGGTCCGCTGCGTAGCGTGCCCCCGTGCCCAGTATTTGTGGTGGAGAGAAGCCTGGCTCACCAAGCTCCACGTAAAGGCTCCTCAGCCCAAAACAGCCGGAGAACAACCGTAAACCGGGGAAAGCGGTCGGCCACGGCGCATGTGGAAGCAGTGCCTCCTGATCGATGCGCAGCGTGCATGAAGATACAAGAACACCAACCCCTCTATCAAACCAGCGGTGCAAATCCCGGGTCGGAGGAACTGCGTTGTCGTGTAATCCGGACCTTTGACGATGTGGCCGCGGTCGCCGATCAATGGGAATCTCTCGTCGATCAAAGCGAGTTTAGCGATGTGTTTGCCACTCTTCGGTTTGCACGAGCCTGGTGGAGCGCCTACGGGAAGGAAAACCATCTTCATCTCGTACTGGTCGAGGATGGCTCTTCAAATGTCCGCCTAATCGCGCCTTTTTATGCTACTGTTTCGGCCCCGAAGATTTTGAGGATAATAGGTGACCCTCGTGCGGACTACAATTCCGTGATATCGGCCAAAGGGGACACGGCCCCGGTTGAAACGCTTTGCGCATGGCTTCGCCAGCACAGTTCTTGGCGGATTTGTAGGTTCCAGAATCTGCCGTCCGAATCTCCATTTACTCAATACTTCGGCCGCGCCTCGGACCGCACGGCATCACAGACACAGAGAATCAGGGAGTGGATTGCTACGCGCGCACCTTTGACTTATCTTTCCTGGCAGCAGAACCATCCGTTCATGAATCGAGAGAAGTTGGAAGAACTGGGTGGCCTTTTCCCGGGGTCGCACGATCGAAGAAAGCTAAACTCCTTGTCTCGTATGGGGACAATTAAGTACCGCTGCGTCAAGGACACGCGTGAATGCATCGCCATCCTGCCAGTGCTCGCGAAAATGCACGTCGCCGAATGGAATTCACGTGGCCAGGAAAGCGTGTTTCAAGCGGGCGAGACCCTTACGTTTTATGAAACTTTAATCGGGCAACTGGCGCCAAGTGGCGCCATCCGGTTCGATGTTTTGGTCCTCAAAGACGAGATTATTGCGGCTCACTTTGGGTTCACTTGGGCCGGCCGAGTCTATTATTACAAGGCCAGTTTCTTAACCCAGTTCATAAAGCAGAGTCCGGGAAAGCTGCTATTGGGGTTCATCATGAAGGAAGCCCTGGCCAGTGGGCTCCGGGAGTTGGATATGCTGATGGGTTTGGACGAATACAAAGCTCAATATGCTTCAGGCATCCGCGCCACCGGCTGTCTTCGAATGTATCGTTCACCCCAGGATATGTTCTCGGAGCGCCTGGCTTGGATTCTTAACCTGGCGCCACATAGGCTTGCGTTTTGGCAAAATGCCTACCGTAAAATCCTCCGCAGACGCGCTTTCTCTCAGACCGCAGGTAATCCCTCATGAATTTTGCTCAATCCAAGGGCATTAGGAGGATGACGGAGGGTGGCTACCTATGAGCTTGCGAGAACTCAGCAAGCGCGCGATTCTTGCGGGTTCTCGCCGAGCGGGGGTCAATTGGTGCCTTCGCACGGCCCTGAGTCACAGGCTCCTGGTTCTTTGCTACCATAGCGTCATACCAGACGACTGCCCGGAAAGGCCCTGCACCAAGTGTGTGGTTGGCCTCGGTGAACGAGCTTGCTACCGCATGCGCGACACCATCAAAGTCGGCGAGTTTCGGCGGCAATTGGCAGTAATCTGCCGGCTGTTCCGGCCCGTGTCGGCAACCGACGTCCTGGACCACCTGGAAAGGGGCAGGCCCCTGCCCCTCCGCGCCGTGCTGCTGACGTTCGATGACGGATTCCGCAACAACCTGGCCTGCGCCGCGCCAGTAATGCTCCGAATGGGCGTGCCCGCCCTTATATGTGTGGTGACCGACCACGTCGGAAAACCTGAACTCCTTTGGCCGCAGGAATTGGATGAACGAATATTCAACTGGAACCACGCCAAATTGCCCATGCCGGGGGGACAGGCGGATGTTGTGCTGTCTGATGAACCGCCGGACCGTTGTCGCGTCGCGGACAGGATTCGCCAATTCTGCAAGCGCCTGCCAAACCAGGAGAAAATCACTTACCTCAACCGCTTGCGACAAGATCCACTCTCGGCTGAGGAGCAATGGATACGCCAGCTTTACGCGTTTCTCTCGTGGGAGGAAATCCGGGAACTGGACCGTAGCGGATTCAAGATCGGATCCCACACCGTTACCCATCCGATACTTACCACTCTTTCGCCAGCCCACCTCGCTGCTGAACTCCGCAACAGCAAAGCCGCCATCGAGCGTGAGTTGCAGAAACCTTGCCCTTGCCTGGCATATCCCAATGGAGGAAAGCACGATGTTTCTCCTGAGGTCGTTGCGGCCGCCAGGAATGCAGGCTACCGGATGGCCTTTAACTTGATGGGGCGACCGAATCCAGAGAGACTCCGCCCACTAGAAATCGAACGAGTTAGTATGTCCGGAAAACTGTCCGAAGACGGACTTTATGCTCGTCTCAACGGTTTGATACCATGGCTCTCCTGAGCGGCCTCGAAGTCACAAGAGGTAAGTCCGTAGATTTCTTCATGTGGTGAGCCTGATCGACTCAAACGAAGTGAGAGCCGAAGCTAACGACCCACCGCTCGTCTCCGTAATCACGCCAACGTTCAACCGAGCAAGTCTGCTGGCAGAGGCAATCGATTCCGTCCTCCAGCAGACCTACCCAAACTGGGAACTGATAATTTGGGATGACGGATCCACCGATGCAACACCAAGCCTGGCCGGAAAGCACGCTGACCCACGTATTCGCTGGTATGGAGACATTAACCGCGGTAAATGTCACGCGCTGAATCGGTCACTCGCCAAGGCCCGGGGTGAGTTCGTCGCCATTCTCGACGACGACGACATTTGGAGACCGGACAAACTGCGCCGCCAAGTGGAATCAATGGTCCGGCATCCCCACATCGATGTCCTGTTTACAAACTTCGAGAATCTGCACCTGGCAAATGGTGTTCTCAGTGTCTCCTTTGAGGCGAACAAGTCGGTGATGGCGCAGTTACGCACGGCGCATTTGGGCGAAAATGTCCACTTCATCAAGGACGGTTTGTGGGCCGGCTTGCTTCCGTTGAACATCATTTTGCCGTCCGCCACCCTGGTGCGGAAAGCAGCGTGCGATGCGAACGGTCCGTTCAACGCAGAACTCAGGTCCTCCGAAGACCTTGAATATTGGTTCCGGATGGCCCTTGCTGGAGCGCGGTTTGCATATCTCGATGAGGTGCTGGCGCTGCGGAGAAAGTCCGCCGGCAGCTTGAGCAACCAGGGCGAAGTATCTTTGCTGGGGAACATAAGGGCCTTGGGTTGCTGTCTGGAACAGGCCCAAACCACGGGACGCGAGGATGTCGTGCGGGTCGTGAAGAAGGCAACCGGTGTGGCCTGGGAACAGTTGGTTCGGTTCTATCTTGCTCAAGGAAGGCCGACACGCGCATTGGATGCCTTCCGACGCCGCTGCCACTATGGGATCACTGGCCGCGCAGTAGCCCTTGCGGCCTGCGGGCTTTTCGGCCCGGCGAGTGCTCGCCTGTTTCGCAGGCCGACCACCGATGCTGGAAGGAAATCTGCCGACTTGATCGGCAGCGTTGCGCCATCCCCAATATCAACCAAGGTGCATAAGGGGACATGATGCACGGAAGCTCGGCATGCATGAGCAATCAACCACGGGAAGGCCTGCGGCGAATGAAAATCGTCTTCCTGTCGTTCAAGTACTGGCCTCCGGATTTTGGAGGCGAAATGCTGCACTGCATCGAACGGTTGCAGGCCCTCGCTCAGCGAGGCCATTCCGTGGTCGCGCTGACACGCCGCCCCCCAGGGTCCAGCAGAAGCGAGCAACAGGATGGCATCACTGTCCAACGGTGTCCGGTCGCCGGCCGAGGCCTGGTGGCCCGCCTCGCATACCTGCTCTGGACCTTGAAAGTACTGTCGTTAACCCCCTACGATGCACTCCATCTAAACTTCATGCCGGCGCGGCGCAAACCCACCGCGGCGCTTGTCGCATGGCTCTACGGCGCTCTGGCCAAGGCGCGGCGCGCTCGCACCGTTTCCGTGGTGGCCATCGCCGATAATGACGAGGAGGTTTGGCGGATCCGGGGAAAAGATGGCGCGCTGAAACGCTTGTATTATACGAATGTAGACCATCTCGTCGCCGTAAGCCCGGCCCTGTTTAACGCGCTTGATCATTGGTGGCCCGGCAAATCAATCCTGCTCCCTTATGGAGTAAGAGACGACCTTTTCACCCCGTTGTCGAGCCACGAACGACGACTGGCCCGACGGGCACTCGGGCTTCCAGAGGATGCAGTAGTCTTTATCACCATAGGCTCGGCGGGTCGTCGAAAGGGCATCGACCTGTTGGCAAAGGCGTTTGCGCGGTTGGCACCCCAACATCCTAACTGGTTCCTGTGGCTTGTGGGTCCAATGTCCCGGGCCGAAGGGTGTGCCACAGACGAACAGGAATTGGCAGAGATCATGGCGCCATTACAGGAATTCCCTGCGCAAGTTCGCTTCTGCGGACGCGTAAATGATCGAGGCGAGCTACGACAACTTCTCGGCGCCAGCGATGTGTTCGCCTTCCCCACGCGTCGCGAAGGCATGCCGCTGTCCCCGATGGAGGCAATGGCGATGGGACTCCCTGTGGTAATGTCCCGAATTCCCGGTGTCACGGATGTGGCGTGCGTAGACCAGGAGACCGGCATCTTTGTGCCTGTGGACGATGTGGAATCGCTCACACGGGCCATGGATCGCTTGGGGGGCGACCCTCTGATTCGCTTGCAGTGGGGCAACAACGCGAGGCGACGCATCAACCGCGAGTTCACTTGGAACATTCACATTTCACAATGGGAGAGAATTTACAGAGATGGCGCGGCCATGCGAACACCCATCGAGTCCGATGCAACAGTGATGTTAAACGCTGGGCATTAGTCGAGACTTAAAGTTTAAGCCGTAGCTTGCTGGTTCTTTGCGCCTAACCACATTCCCTCATGGGAGCTTTCTTCCTCTTCAAGCAGACACTGACTATTGATACTGAACCCGCGCGACGGGTATTCTCGCGCAAAGGCTTTGACCGCCCAAGAATTTGTTCTCTCGGGCCATGGACCCTCTGGCATTTTCCCAAGCAGTTGGTGGGTGAACAGAATTTCGTGGAAGATTCTCCTGACGCCGCGGTCTACGCCGTGGGCACGCCAGTCTATCGCAGCTTAGGCAACAAGGACACTCTGAGGAAGGTCTTGAATGACTTCGAGGCGGGTCGTCTCGATCAGGGCGCCTTGCGCGGGAATTTTGCCTTGCTTTTTTGGGTCAAGGGGCGGTTGAGCCTGCTGATGGACGCCTTGAACGTATGCCATGTGTTCGCAGATTGTCCGCGCACCCGATTTTCGACCTCTTTTCTGGCTCTGCTCTCCTCATTTCCAGTGAAGCAACGACTCAACCGCTTGGCGATTCTGGAGAAACTGGCGACTGGCTACGTAGTAGGACCTGAAACCATAGTAGAAGGCATCGAGCGACTCACGCCTGCGTCCCGAAGGAGTTACGATGCACCAGGAATCGCGGTTATTCCTCCTCTACCACATTCCCTGTCTTTCAGGGCGAGGTCTCAACCGTTCGCCGAAGCCGTGACGGAACACCTGGGAAGGCTTAAACAGTATTTTATGGACATTGCGCCTCTGGGGCAAGAACTCGGAGTGGATCTCGGGTTATCCTCTGGGTATGACAGCCGCCTTCTGGCACTATTAGCGAAGCCTATCTTTCCCAAACTGTCCCTCCATACACACTGGGTGCGTGGGGTGCATGACGCAGAAAAGGCGCGCGCGGGAGCGCTGGCGAAGGCTCTGGGCCTAGAGCTACGGACCCATCCACAACCAGCGTTTGAGTCGTTAGCGGCTGAGGATCTTGAGAAGGCCTTGGCAGACGGTCTTTACTATTACGACGCCCGAGCGGGTGACAACTCGGGGGCCTACAGCACCACCTACACTCGACATTACAAGGCTCTGACCTTTGGTGACCAGCGACTGCGCCTCAACGGTGAAGGTGGAGAAATCTACCGGAATTACTACCAGACGGCTCGCCGCCGCCTGGCGTTCGTGCCGTGGATGCAAAACCGGCTTTACTACTGCACCGCCACCCAAGCCCTGACAGGCACGCAGTTGGAACAAGAGATGACGGAATACATAACTCGCAAACTTTCTCTCCGCCTCGGACTGGATTTGAGTGCATCGGTGGAGTTGGCGGCGACGCGCGCCTACTACGGCGAGGTACGCCTGCCGGAGTGTGAAGGCGTTTTGGCTAACGCCGATATGCAGCTAGCCCATTTCCTAATGCCGTTCGCTGAAGCAGACTTGCAGAGGGCAGCTTATACCCTGACACGGCACATTGGTGTCGCAGGCCGCTTCCAAGGAGCCATGATTACGGCTTTGGACCCCAAAATCGCCGCGCTACCCTCACACTACGGCTTTCCCATCTCCAGCGAAACCTTCGGACACCGCGCGAAAGCGGTGGTCCGCGGTTATGTTCCCGACACATTCTGGCTAAGACGCAAAGCCCGATGGTTAGCAAACCAGAACTTTGGCCAGGCTAGCGCAGCAGGCTATCAGAAAGTCTTCGAATGCAGCCGGGTGGTCCGTGAGGCCGAAGATGCCTTGCGCGCATATGTACCAGGTTTCGACCCACGTCAAGCCGTCCGCGTGCCACCGGCCAAAGCAACGGCAGTGTTCTTAGGGGTTTTCCTTCGCGAGTTTAATCACTGTTTGGCTGTCTAGAATGGCCTTATCCCTCCATTCCATCGCTTCGAGTGTAGCGAGACGCCTACCGTCGGAGCTCCGGTTTTGGATTCGTGGCCATGTCCCAACAACCGAGATGGAATTGCGGCGCCGCGAGGCCGCTGACCCCTTTTTCAGGGAACCCCCGAACTTCGATGGTCCCGGTAGCCCTGTACGCTTGGGCATCATCCGCGAATTCTGCCACTACCACAGGCACTATATTGCGGCTTGTCGGGAATTGGGTGTTTCTTATCGCTTGCTCGATATTTCTGCGAACGACTGGGTTCCTCAATTTCTGGATGCCCGGTGCGCTGCATTCTTGGTCTGGCCGTCGGTGAGCATTCGAGCATGGCGTGAAATGTTTGACGAACGACTGCGCATATTGGAGCAGGATTTGCGTATGATTGTCTATCCTGGTTACCATGAGACTTGGCTTTATGAAAACAAGCGCCGCGTGCATGCATGGTTGCTGGCGAAAGGGATCCCCCACCCGCGCACCTGGGTCTTTTTTGAACGGGGTCCAGCGCAAGATTTTGCCAGGACAGTTGATCTTCCAATTGTCGTAAAGACCAATCTCGGCGCCGCGCATAGCGGGGTGTGGATCATTCGCCACCGTGCTGACCTTCAGCGCATGATCAACCGGGCGTTTACCAACGGTCTGCTTGCCCGTGGACGACATCGCTCCGAAGGCGAAGCGGGATGCATACTACTACAGCACTTTCTCAGAAATGTTCGGGAATGGCGCATGGTCCGAATCGGTGATTCGTACTTTGGCCATCCAAAGGGTCGAGTTGGCGATTTTCATAGCGGCTCTGGTAAAGTTGAGTGGACACCGCCCGAAGCGCGACACTTGGACTTCCTCAAACAGGTTACCGACGAGGGTGATTTCACCAGCATGGACGTGGACATGTTCGAAACCGAGGAAGGGGAATTGCTGGTGAACGAATTGCAGACGGTATTTGGGGCGGGATTCTCAGTGGACCAGGCGCGCATCAATGAGAAGGCCGGTCGGTTCGTATGGGCAGGGCAACCCGCCCATTGGCAGTTTGAGGTGGGCGACTTCGCGAGGAATGCTTGCGCCAACGCGAGGGTGAATTACCTAGTCAGCCGCCTTCTGAATGAAAACAAGTTGAAGTGAGCCGCCTACGCGCATCCCTAAGTCCTTTTCAGGTCCCCTGCCTGTTCACGGCCTTACTCACTTTACTCATCCTCTTCTATACGGCCGGACAGCGCGCGGCGATCCTGGTGCGGATGGCTATGCTCCTGGGAGCTGTGATGGCGGGAATGGTTGCCTCCCGCTGGGGCAGAACAGGCCAACGCATCCCCCAGGAACTGTGGATCCTGTGCATTTTCCTCGTATGGGCTGTTGGATGGGGATATCTACTAGCCATAGATAGCCGGTCTTTCACGGTTGGCGTTAAGCAAATGGTCCAAATTGTGATGATAGCTGGATGTGTCGCCTGCATGGCTGCCATTACCCGCACCCCAGCGAGCGGGTTCCTGGCTATCACCGGGCTCGCGGTGGTGCTGGTGGGCTACGGTTTGCTCACAGGAGACTTCGCCTCAGCCGCGGAATTGACCCAAAGGGGAGATCGTCTGGTGGCACACCGGGCAACATCCCTGGCCTCAAACGCCAACACCTTGGGTGTTGCCTGTGTCTGGGCTCTGGCTGGCTTGGCCCTGCTGTGGCGCAGGGCGAGTCGCTTCTGGCAACAAGGACTCCTCGCCATTCTGACTTTGCCTCTCTTCGCGGGAATGGTCTTTTCCGGCTCGCGCAAAGCCGTCTTGCTGGCGCCGATCTTCCTTTTGGCCTGGGTCTGGTTCTGCTACCGGCGAGTGCTCTTCCACCGGGCGCCCGTTTTTGTTGCAGTCGGAATCGGCGCGGCTGCCTGCGTCGCAGGTGGGGCCTTCGTCCTCCGCGGGACCTTTGTCGGCATTCGCCTTCAATCCGCATTTTCGTCTGAGGAACGGGATGGCAGCGCAGAAGCCCGCCTCTCCCTTATGAAGGAAGGGATACGTATGATCACCGAGCATCCAATTACCGGAGTCGGGCTCTTTCAATTCCCCGCAAACAACCATTTTGGTGCCTATGCTCATAATGACTACATCGAGGTGGCGGCGACCACTGGCTTGGTGGGCTTCTTGATCTACTACTCCATCTTCGCGCTCGTTGCGTGGCGATTGGTTCGAGTGCATGGTAGGTGTGAGCACCCGGAAACGCGATACGTGGCCGGTGTCTGCCTCGCCACGCTAGTGACCTGCGCTGCCGCGGGCCTCGTGCTGGTGATGGTCTCAAGCGTTGCTTTCTGGTGCTTCATTTCGGGTGTAGTGGGTTTTGCTTCTGCAGCCGAGCGCACCCTTCCGAGAAGTCTACTCCGACTGCGGCGTCCGCAGCTTCTTCCTCCGCGCAGCCAACAACCAAACCCTGTCGCTGCCGTTCGCATCACACGTCGATGAACGCAGGTTGGGCCATCATTAGCCACCACTACCTCAACGCCTGGGGCCTGGCCGACCTCCTCCGCGCCGCAGGGTGGCCGGGCAGACTGGTTTGCCTCCACCGCGGCTGCGAGCCTGCATCACTCATGGGTCTCTATGGCCACGGAGTCGAGGTTTGGAAGGTGCCGCACACGGTCGGCTTGGTGGAGTTCCTCGAAACGCGAATCCCGGTTCAGGATCCCAAATGGTTCTTTTTTACCGAGGAACGCTCCCTCGAAGAAATCGCGGCCGCCAAATCCCACCCTTGGCTGGCCAATGCGACTTGGTATCCGGACCACCAGTGCTTTCTGCGCGCGATCCTGGATCGCTTCCTGTTTTATGACCGGATCGCCGCGAAATGTCTCGGCAACGTTCCCCGAACCGTGTCCGGAGAGTGCGATCCATTTTCCGAGTTCGGACAGGCGTTCTTCTTTCGCTATCGCCTGACCTGGGTTCGCGGCAAAAAGACCCCCCGCATCCGGCTGGTTGAAAGCCGGGAAGAGTGGCAAACCGCTGTTCGCTCGGGTGAAGCTTTGGGTTACAATCCTGCCGATTGGTGCTACCAGGAAGTCCTTAGCCTGGCGACAGAAGATAACGTGTCCGTTTGCGGATGGCACGAGGCAGAGAGTCCGCGTTACGTGGCCACTCGCAAAGTCCTCCAGTTCCCCGCGCGTCAGGGAAACGGCGATGTCTGCGAACTCATCGAACTCCCCGCGCACCTCGCCAACACCGCGCGGAACCTGCTCGATGACCTATGTTACACCGGCCCGTTCGAACTGGAGTTCATCCGCGACTCCCGGACCGGACGCCACTTCCTTATCGAGCTTAATCCCCGGTTCTGGATGCAACACCCCTTGGCAGGCGCCAACCTGGGTCAGGCTATCGTTCGACGCTACCTGGGCCTGGCTGGCGAAACCGCTCCTGGCCGGACAACCCCACATTACTGGGTCAATACAATCGTCGCGTTGCATCGCTTAATGCGTGCCGATTTCCGCGGCTGGAAATACCTGCGCCACCCGCAGGCCATCCGAATGCCCCCGCTCGGCGTAACCCTGCGATGGCTTCCGCGCTTCTCGATCAACCTCGCAATACGCCAGTTTCGCCCCTCCTAACCACTCTCCATGGCCCGGCTGCGTCACCTCGCCGTCATTACCAGTCATTACCCAACTCGGCTGCATCCTAACAAGGGAACCTTCGTGCGCCAGTTAGTAGATGCCTTTGCCGAGCAGCAGGTCCGCTGCACGGTCATCTACCCGTGGAGACTGCACGATTGGCTGCGTGAACGCGCGCACGAGCTCGTTTGTGATGCTAAATCGACCGATGAAACAAAAATCCTTCGCCCCCTCACCTTGTCATTGTCAAATCGGCAGTTAGGCGCTTTCAATACCTACGCCCTCACCTATGCCAGTTTCAGGCATGCCGCCTGGCGGGCTCTGAAGTCGGCGAACGGAAAGCCTGACGCCGTCTATGGACATTTCATGTACCCTAATGGCGCCACCGCTGTTTGGGCGGGGCAGCGGTTGGGCTGCCCCGGCTTCGTCGCTGTGGGTGAGGGAACTTTCTGGACCCTGGAACCGCTCGGGCTCAAGCGAGCTCGCCGCGACTTATCGCCCATGGCCGGCGCGATCGCCGTTTCCAGTCTGCTCGGCAAGGGCCTGGTCGAGGAGTTGAGGCTTCCGGCGGACCACGTGGCGGTCTTTCCCAACGGCGTGGATCGCCGGAAATTCTACCCGCGCGACCGCTTGGACATGCGCCGGAAGCACGGACTCCCCGAAGACCACTTCCTCGTCATCTACGTGGGCAACTTCATCGAACCAAAAGGTGTCCGGCGTGCCGCCGCTGCCATCGATGGCTTGCCGGGCGTATCTGGAGTTTTCATCGGATCGGGACCTGCCGCACCCCGGATTCACAACCTGGCCTTTTGTGGCAAAGTGCCGCACGAAGTCGTACCCGAGTTCTTGTCCGCAGCCGATTGCTTCCTGCTGCCCAGCGATGCTGAGGGTTCGTCCAATGCCACCCTTGAAGCCATGGCCTGCGGCTTGCCCGCCGTGGTCTCCGCACGCCCCTTTAACGCGGATATTTGCGACGCGAACACCGCTCGGATGGTCGATCCAAGCGATGTTTCAGCCATCCGTGAGACCATCCTCGAGCTTCACCACAACCCAGCGCTGCGTCAGCACCTGGCAGACGCAGCCACCTCAAAAGCTGCCCAGTACGATATTCAGGTCAGAGCCCGCCGTGTTCTCGATTGGATGGAGGCGAGGATGAACGGTCGTCAGAAGCTGGCAGTAGTTCGACAGGAATGAGGCAAAAGCTACAGTGCAAGCGCCGCCTCCGCCTCCACGTGGGAGCATGGCCTTTTTCATCTCCCATCTTCCATCAACCGTCTTCCGTCCTCGGTCTACCGCCTTCAGCCGCCCTCGCGCCGCCCCGGTTCTAGAGGGTCCAGCAAGCATGCTCGAAACCAAGTCATCCTCCCCCGGCACCTCCCGCGTCGCAGTGATGTGCTCCTCCCATTCCCTGGGAGATGAACGCGTCGTCAGCCGACAGGCCCTCTCCCTGGCCAAACTTGGCTATGAAGTTGCGGTCTTCGGACGTGATGATCCGAAGAAAATCCTGCCCCGGCATCCGCGCCTTCAGTTGGTGCCAATCGTTCCGATGACCTACGGCCCCTCCCTGGGCAGCCGATTGAAAAGACTCAAGACCCTGCGGTTGCTCGACTCGGCCGTGCGCCAGTTCCAACCGGATATCGTCGCCTGCCACGAACCTGAAACTGCTCTGCTGGCTGTGCTGCGGCTGCGGCGCCTGGGCTGCGCCATCCACTTTGACGTTCACGAATACTTCGAAGAATTGGCAGCGTCCAGGAGCCCAAGGCCGCTGCGGTCCCTGGCACGCCGCCTGACCAGGCGCACGCTGCAGTGGGTTGCTTCCCGGTGCGATTGGATCACCGTGGTTTCCCCTGCCATAGTGACTTCCTATGCCAAAGCGGTGGGAGCCGAACACGTGGCCGTCCTCCTTAACAGCCATCCGGTGGAGGAGTTTCCCCTTTGCACCCACAACGCCAATGGCACCGTTACGGTAGTCCACGATGGTTGGCTGGACGAATCCCGCGGGATGGCCCAAATGCTGGAAGCGCTCGCGCTGGCGAGACGGTCCGTGGATGTCCGACTCCTCTGCGTGGGCAAAGTCCGCGAGGACTGCGCCCAACGTTTCGACGCCCTGGTGCGCCAGTTCAACCTGTCCCCTCATGTTGAGGTGACGGGCTGGATACCCTACGACCAACTCGGCCACACGGATGCCAAAGGCCAGATCGGCCTCGTTGCCCTCCAACCCACAGGCAACAACTTCGGCGGCCTGAGTAACAAGGTGTACAGTTACCTGTCCTGTGGTCAGCCCGCAATCGTACCGCAGGGTTCGGCCTCCGCAGAGTTGGTGAGCCATTACGATTGTGGCGTGGCTGTCGAAATCACTCAGCCCGCAGCTATCGCCGAGGCCATCGTGGCAATTGCCCGCGACGCCTCCCTGCGGAAGCGCCTCGGCCAGAACGGACGCCGGGCTGTGGAGTCCGAATTGGGCTGGCAGAAAATGGAAGAGAAAATGTGCCTCGGCTATGCGGAGCTGTCGCAAGTTGCCCGGCAGCGAAAGGCGAACGGGCATTGAACCTCCTGGGGGATTGCTTGTCGACACTTTGCGACCTGCTGAGATCTCGTCCCAGCTTGGAAGACCGCACCCGCACCATGTTGCTGGAAAAATTCTTCGGAACTGCTGGCGAGGTGACGTTTTACAAATCTGGGCGTAGCGCCCTTTCCGCAGTATTTGAGGCGCTCGCGCTCGAACAAGCGGGTTCCCAGGTGCTGGTGCCCGACTACATCTGCAACGTCGTGCCGCGAGCCATCTCCCGGGCAGGCTTGCACCCGGTTCCCTACCACACCACCAAAGCGTTTGAACCCGATATGACAGATTTGCTCGGGAAACTGGCCGACCCTTCTGTGACAGCCGTGCTGTTGGCCTCAGTCTTTGGTTCCCAAAACACTTCTCAACCTGTCATTGACCGGATCCGCCAGGCGCGCGCCCAGATTTTGGTTGTGCTGGATGACTGCCAGAACCTCGTCCTGAACCGTTCGGTTCCGTTGGATGTGCGAACCGTGTTTGTCTTTAGCTTTAATCAAAAAACACTCGCCGGGGCCATGGGGGGTGGCATTCTTTGGCTCGCGAACGGCTTAGACCTCCACCGGCCCAAACCCGAATGGGCCCGTGACTTCCGCCTCGAATGTGCAGTGGCGTTAGTATTCTTCAGGCAAGCCTGCCTCCGAACCAGGACTTGGCTGCGTCGCTTCCTGGGGACCCAATGCTACCCACCGCCGACCCTGGAGTATTCCAGCGCCGCCGGGCGCATCCATTACGACATGTCGCCGCAGCGAATCGCCAGGGTATCCCTCGTCCGCGCGTTGGTCAGAATGAAGGCTGCCGCTCAGACGGAATCCCAGCGGAAGCGTAATTACGAGGCACTGCGCGCTTTCCTACAGCAAACTGGAGCAGGTGAACTCATTCCAACTGCGGTTGCCGACTCCACACCTCTGGTGCCGGTCCGGCTCCTCAGGCCTGAATTCTCGACCCGCCTGCCTTGGAAAGGCCCCTATGCTCTGGACCGTGATCCGTATAAGACTTTGCAACCCAATCTCGTGTGCTTCAAAAACGACGGTTTGGACTCCTTCTCTGATTTGGTGAACTGAGAAGCAGCTAGATGCGAAACCAACCAATTCCCAGGCAATTGGTGTCCACTTCCTTCCCCTTTGTGTCCTCAAATAAGCCCATTTGCAGAGGGCTCCGAGTCAAGTTCTCAGCGACTTAGGCCGTGCTTGCGAGTTGGCGCAGATTTAGCTATAGAATGTCAGCTTGCAGTGAGCTTTGAATGAACTACGGACCGCCCATTATTAACCGGATTAGCCACCCCGTTGCTCGAAAGGTTCGAAAAGCCGCCAATTTCCCTTTTCTCCGCGCGTGCCTTTGCACTTTGTTGTGCTCCCTTCATGCGGACGCGGCAACCTATTATGTGGATGCTCGCAATCCCTCGGCCAGCGATTCGGCGGCAGGATCGCTGGCCTCGCCGTGGAAAACCATAGCCAAAGCAACTGCCACCGTCATGGCAGGTGACAGGGTCATCATTAAGGCTGGAGAATATAACGAATTTGTGAAATTGCAGCAGAGCGGCGCCGCAGGCAGCCCGATCAGCTTTGTGGGCGAACGTGGGCCCAACGGCGAATGGCTTACCATCCTCGATCCCAGCACTGCTATCACCAACAACTGGACAGCGGCCACCGATATCGGAGCTGGCGTTTGGAAGTACGCCAGCCTGGGTTTCCAGCCAGCCGAGTTAACAATTGACGCAAAACGGGTGGCCTATGTGTGGACGATGGGAACAATTACGCACCTCACCACCGCATGGAACAACGCTGTTAGCCTCGGGCTAACCACCGGTACCAATGTCCTGACGATGGCGACCAATCTGGTGGTGGATAGCAGCGGGCTTCGGTCATGGGACGGCGTTGAGGCAATCTGGGGCACGGTCGGCTCGGGCAATAACTATACGGTGTTCCTGCGTCAGCGGGATGGGAGCGCTCCAGCCGGCTTGAATCTTCGTGCCGTTAAAGATTCACCCGCAATTGCCCTTAACGGGTGTAGTTACGTCGTCATCAGTAACCTTTGGGTGCGAAACTCATACAACGGGATTGATATGGCAGGTTCAAACTGCCATCACGTGTCAATTTGTAGCAACTATATCACCGGTGGTTACAGCAGGATTTTGATACGCGGCTCCACCGCTATCGGCGGGGCTTGGGCAAATACTATTTCCGGAAACACGCTCACTGCCAATTATTACGGTTACAGTGATTCTGGAGCATGGGCGACGACTGGCACAATGGACTACGCCCACACAATCCGCTACGGCCTTTACCACCTAGCCAAGTACATCTTCACATCCCAACAGACTAGTTGGGACGATAGCATTGTCCTCAACAACTGTGGCCACTCAAACACTGTGAGCCTCAATGTGATAACCAATGGTTTAGGTTGTGGAATTACTCTCGGAGTGGCGGTTTGCGACCAACCCGGCGGCTGGTACGCAACGAACACCACCATTGCAGGTAATAAAATCAGTGGCGTACCTAGTGCCGGTATTCTGCTCTCGGAAGGTCAAATCGGCACGTTAATTTGTAGCAACCAAGTGTCGGACTGTAACTTTAATTCGCGCTTTCACCACTTCGGTTATGAGAATGGCGCAAGGCTAGTCTATTTTTACCGCAACCTGTTTTGGGAACCGGCGAACTATGGCACACATATATTCTTTCACGGAAGTGCCAATACAAATGCGACATGGCCTACCTTCTACGTCTACCATAACAGCTTTTCGGGGGGATCATGCGGTCTAGGTGACAACGGATACATTTCCTTTTATAACCAATTAACGAACTCCTGGTTTCTAAATAACATCTTTTCCGGAGCAAAATACTTTGATAGCAGCACCGCCGCATGGGTAAACGCAGGCGTGGTGGGCCTTTTCGACTACAACCTGGTGACGCCACCGTATCCAACGTATCCCAACACCAACTTCCCAGCGTGGTTTGGCGCTCATAACAGACCGCAATCCGCCGCCCAGTGGACAAACGCCCAGGCAATGACCTTTAAACTAGCGGCGGGCTCGGCAGCGCTCGACGCTGCTATTGATGTGTCGCGGCCGTTCGTCATTGGTGGAGTCACGTATCCTGCATTGCCTGTAGGGAAAGAGGTGAAAGTTGGCACTGCCTGGGATATCGGCGCGCTAGAGTACGGCCTTCACCCACCTCCCGCCGTTTGGGTTACTGGCTCGACTAATTAAGCGAGTTCCTCACCCCCTTAAAGGCGGTGAGTATCGCTGCTGACAAGCGATCCCACTGAATGCCTTTTCTTCCGAGAGCCTCGGAAGAGTTGATCATGGGTCAAAAACTCAAGAGCCCTTCCGAACTGATTTCAGCTGTAACAAAATTGCGATTTTCGCAGCCGGTCTCTTTATCCCCAGAGGAACAAATTAAGCTTTATGATCGTTTGGTTCGGCGCGAAGAAATTTCCGCCCCCCGTGACCGGCACGGACGCACAATTCGTGGCGCACAAAAGGACTACGAATCGCCCGGGGTTGATGAGATGCTGGCGCTTAAGTTTGGCGAGCCGTTGAACCCATGGCCTGACAATCGCCGGGCAGCCGTATGCCTAACTCACGATGTAGATCGTGGACCCGGGCAGCTTAACTGCCTCGTGCGAGATTCCTGGTATGGCCTCAAGCGGGTGGCCGCCAAAATGCGGGGTGAAAATCAAATTGTCGCCTCCGTTGCCGGATATTTTTCTTTGCGCAAGTCCCACATTGATCCGTATGACAACCTGCAGCGCTGGATGGAGTTGGAGAACTCGTTGGGCGTGCGGTCCGCGTTCTATTTCATGTCCTTGCGCATGTATCACCAATTGCAGGAAGGCAACCGCTATGTGATCTCAAATCCCGCAATTCGCCGGGCGATTCGCGAGATGCATGACAACAAATGGGAGGTCGGGCTGCACGCTAGGTATTATGGGCCATTTTCGAAGCGTGAATTGACGGATCAAACCCATCGCCTTTCAGACGTCCTCGGTGCCGAAATCGCGGGGGTTCGAAACCATTATTTGAGAGTGAGTTTCCCAGAAACCTGGTTTTTGGAAGCTGACTGTAGCTTTCATTACAGTTCGAACATGGGATGGGCAGATCTCCTGGGAGGATTTCGTTCCGGAACCTGCTGGCCGTATCAACCGGTGGCGGGAAGCAAACTTTGGGAGATCCCTTTCCAGATCATGGACTCACCAGACCTCTCCAAAGGAGCGGAGGACTTGCTGGAGCGATTCAGAAACTACCTCGCACTGGTAAAACGGCATCGCGGCGTCCTGGTCCTCGATTTCCACTCGAACTACTTCTTCGACGAAGTTGCACCCCGGGTCAATCGCGTGTATCGCACGATTGTCGAGTATCTTCGCAATGACCCGGAATTGTGGATCACCACGCCGTTAAGCGTCGTTCGACATTTACAGGCGCTGGCTTGAATCTATGCTGCAGGATGGTTCCGTCCTGCTTTAAATATAACGGTTTTCAGTTGCCTTTTCATTGATGATTCGAACCGAAAGGGGTAGACGGGATGCGGAAAACCTCGGTCCCCAGACTCAACGTCAGGGCACGAAGCAATTCGGCTCCAGGCAATGGCCTCACGGGGCTTCGTTTGCCCTGTTCCTCTCGCACGATGTGGACCAGATCCACGACCTGGAGTTGTTTCGGGTGCTGGCTGACGTCAATCACGTTCGAAGGCTTCTGTCGCAGGGAGAGAACGGGAACGTAGCGCTCGCAATTCGCCGCATCGCCCGGTCCTTGCTCCGTCCCAAACCTGCTGAGCAGGACTTTAAAACCATTATTGAAATTGAGTCCAGGCATGGCTTTCGTTCCACTTGGTTCCTACTCCACGACAAGTATTGGGCTCGTCAAGGTTCACGATACTCGTTTGCCTGCCCGGAGATCCAACGCATCGCCCGGATGATTCTCGATGCCGGGGGAGAACTCGGCGTCCATGGCGGCTACTACCGCCTCAATAACGCGGCGCTCTATCGGGAGAGTATGGATGCCATCGAAAAATATTTTGGAGTCCGGCCCTGCGGCATCCGCAATCACCTGCTCCGCTTTTCTGAGCCCGAGACCTGGCGCGCCCAGGAGGCAGCCGGTTTCGCCTACGATGCCACCTATGGGAAACCAGACCACCTCGGAGCCCTCGGCGGCCGTCATTTCCCCTTTTTCCCTACTGACTCAGCCGTTTCTGAGCTTCCTCGCCGCTTGGAAGGATCACCCGACTCTCAGCCCACGACTCTCAACATCCTCGAGCTACCCATCACGGTCATGGACGTTACGGTGTTCCGCTATCACAAGCAGGAGGGCAAGGGAGCGCTGGAAACTGCCTGGCAGGCCATCGAACCTACAATCCAAGCCGGAGGGCTGGTCTCGTTGCTCTGGCACAACAATTACTTCAATGAGCCTGAATACTGGGACTGGCAGATGGTGTATGAAGAATTGCTGGCTCGCTTGGCGGCCTTGCAGCCGTGGTGCACCACCGGTGCTGAGATCAACAATTGGTGGCGGGCTCAGAGGATCGGCGATTGCTACCAACCGTGATAGGCAACGGGTACCCTAAGTGCTCATTCACTACTACCAGCAGTTTTTTACCGGCCCCAGCGCCCCAGGTACCTTAACACCGCGCAAGCTGATGCAGCGTTTGGCGAGTTCGGGTTGTCAGGTGCACGTAATCGCAACAGATTTTAATGTTTACAGCGAACAGACGGAACCTCCTGAAAACGAGGTGTTTGGCAATGGTGGCAGTCTCAAAATTCACCGCTTGCCTTCACCTCGCGGCCTGAGGCGAGGATTGCGGGCCCGACTGCAAACATACTTGGGTTTTGTCTGGCCCGCCTTTCGATATGGTCGAAGTTTGCCAAGGCCAGATCTCGTGATCGGCAGCATCCAACCTCTATTCACGGGTATTATGGCGGAGCGATTGGCACGTAGATGGCGGGTGCCCTTCCTCCTTGAGATTCGCGATCTCTGGCCGGATGCGTTGGTCGCAAAAGGAGCCATCTCCCCGCTTCAGGCCTGGCCGCTTCACCAACTTGCCAACTACCTGTACGGCAGCGCCGCTCGCATCGTTAGCTTAACGCCAGGTATCAAACTCGAATTGCTGAAAAAGGGAGCCCCGGCAAACAAGATTGATGTCTTGCCCAATGGCTTCGACCCGCAGATGTATCAGTTGCCTGCGGGTACCCGCGACCAAGTGCGAGCCGAGCTAGGCTGGAACAATCACTTCGTAGCCGTGTTTACCGGTACGCACGTGGAAGTGACTGCTGTGGAAACCATCGTGCTGGCCGCAAAGGTGTTGCGTGATCAGCCCGGCATTCGGTTCGATTTGTTCGGAAAAGGCCAGCGCAAGCCAGCAGCCATCCAATTGGCAAAGGAACTGGGCCTCTCTAACATTCATTTTCATGATCCCGTGCCGAAAGCCCGGATTCCGGAAATCCTGGCAGCGTCTGATGCCGCCCTCATGACGCTGTTCAAGAGTCCGCTGATCGACATCTACTTCGAAAACAAACTGATTGACTACATGGGCGCGGGAAAGGGCATCCTGGCCGCGATGGATGGGATGCAAGGAGAGCTCATCCGCCGCTACAACGCGGGAAGAGTGGTGGGGAGCCTGGATCACGAGGGCCTAGCCCGATTGGTGCACGCAGCCGCCCAGGCTCCGGCCGAATTGGCCGCGATGGGCGCGAACGGAAGGCGATTCGTCTCCGAGCACCTGCTCCTTGAGGATATTCTCAACCGCTATGTGACAGTCATTGGCGCCGTCGCGAAAAGGCAAGTCAAAGAAATTCCAGTTTGGGAACCGTTCTGAAACTACCACGATTTGAGTCTGCTTGAATCTCCTCTTACTTATCTCTGGCACCCTGTTGCTAGCACCCGTTATTGCGGTGCGGCTGATTTTTCTCATCCCTGGACGTTTGGGATGGATCACTTACCTGGCGAATACGTTCAGCGAGTTTTTCGTTAAGAAAATCCGTTGGTCGCGAACGGCCGTGGAAATTGTGATGGCGCTGTCCGGTGTAACTTTGATTGGCTTCGCCGAAATCGGCCTGGCTTGGCCCCTCGGTTTCTTCATCTTCCTCCTAAGCTTGGAGCTCTATGTTTCCAAGGTGGAACACTGGATGCTCACAACGTCGTGGACCCCGCTTGACCCTATTGGCCTGCGCCGCGCCACTCCGCAAACGACCCGTGGCCTGGCGCGCGGTTACCCAACACCCTCTACCCACCCGGATTTGACCCTCAACTTGATCGGACCTTTTGTCGAGCGGATGCCAGAATACCGTTTGGGGACTCTGCTGGTGGGGCGGTGTTTTGAATTGCGGCTAATTATCGGTAACCACACGACTGTCCCAACGCAGACAGGCATTCGAGTGCGGGTAGAAGCCCCGGAGGAACTTTTGCTGGAGCAGCGCACCAGCGAGATGGCCGCCCGCCTAGAACCTGGGCAATTCCACGAGATCAGCTGGAACTGGACGGTGCGGGCGGCCAGGGATCATGGTCTCATTCGGTTAGTAGTAGAGTGGGGGCATTACACACGCCAGCTTGATGTGCACTTCGATGGCTGCAGCGCTGCTGCCGCACCAATCGCAAGCGCCGTGATCAAACGGTATCCAGGAGGCTGTCGATCGGCCTTTGCCTGGCGCGGCGACATGGATCTCTATGACGAGTCGACTCTGCAGTCGATAGAGGGACTAGAGGTAACGCTCAGCCTCGCAGCGCGCTATCGGATGCCCCAAACAATGTATCTTTCCACGCGACTTTCGCTCGATCAGGCTGCCGCACAGCAGTGGTCGCAGCACTACGGAGCCGACCGCGGTGCCGCTCGCATCCCACAGTTTATCGAATGGATGCGTAAGAACGTGGATCTTCGCCACGAATGCCGTTACCCGTTCACCAGCCCAAAGCGGTTCCTCATGGAACTCGGCAACCATGGACATCTGCATTTCGGAACGGATACTGCCGGCGCCTTGGAGAACGGATGGAAACCTAAATCAAGGATGGGGGCCGGAGTGTATCCCTGGCTCGGGCCGGATCGCTCCTCCTTTGGAGAGCAGCGTGATAACGCCCTCGAAGCTCGCCGGCTGTGCGAACAGCTTTTCAACTACACTCCGAAAAGCTGGGCCATGCCAAATCGCACGAACGACCGCTACACGGCGGCAGCTATGGAGGCGGCCGGCTGCGAAGTGTTGAGTGATTCCAACGCTGGAACGCATCACAACGTGCTGGTGCAACCGCCCCCCCATCATCCCCATGAAACTTCGGCCGTCGAGCTGACGAAGCGGTATCCCGGGGATCCGCAGCACGTTTACCACGTTGCAATGAATCTGTTCTGGATACACCGGGCGCATCGCAAAGGCATCCCTGTAGTGTTCATGTGCCACCAGCATTTGCGCCAATTCGATGGCTATGCCTGCACACGATTCACCGAGTACACCCTCCGCTACGCGCTCACCAGGTTCAACGGGGACCTGCATGTAAACACAGTTTATGGGATAGGCAATTACTGGCGCGAAATCTTGAGCCCAAAAACGAGCAGAGTCACTGTCGAGATTAGCGGAAACCGCCTGCGCATCGAGAACAAGAGTGACTTGGACCTGGTGGAGGTTCCTGTGGACATAACGTTAAGCGATGGCTCCCAGTTTACAATCTTGGCGACCGTCGCTCGCTCCAGCGAAGTTCACGTGACACTGGATGGCAAAAGAAACGAATAACGGCTTCCGAGTTCGGCCCTTTCACCGGGATGACATGCCCGGCGTGCGCCGGGTGCTCGAGGCAACATACGGAGGAGATGCTACCCCCCCCGAGCTGTATGACTGGTGGTCGTTCGGTTGCCCTTGTGCCAGTTCCGGATTCATGGTCGCCGAATCCAATGATACCATAGTTGGTGTGCAACCCATGGAGATTTTTCAGTATCACGATGGGCAACAGTCCTTCAAGGGAGGAATGCTGACCGGGGTTGCAGTTCACCCGGAATTCCGGCGCCGCGGGATTTTTTCCGCGCTGGTCGAAGCTTGCGAACAGGAAGCCTGGCGACAGAAGGCTTCCTTTGTAAGTACGATGCCGAATGAGCGCTCACGCCCGGGATTCTTGAAACTCGGTTATATCGACCTTGGTTGCCGTCATTTGCTGGCTCGCCCGATCAGCCTCGGAAATGTCGGCGCGCGGTCGCTCCCCTGGCTCGGACGGTTTATTGGGAACACGGCAGAACGCATTCAAAAGGCCCTTAAACCGACCTCCACAGCAACGGACCTCTCCTTGGCAGAAACACCAGGCGTCAGCCCCGAAGTGGCGGACCTGGCGATTCGACACGCAACTGTGTTTCCAGGCCTTCGCATTAAGCGTTCCACGGAATGGTGGCACTGGCGCTTCCTGGCGGCACCCGCTCGTCGTTATCGCATCCTGGAGGCAAGGACCGCTGCTGGAGAATTGGCCGGGGTAGGTGTTTACACCAGTGGGTGGAGGGGCCGTAACAAAGTCTCCTACTTGGTCGATCTGGTCGTTGGCGATGAACGAACGCTGCGGACCATCGTGAATCGTTTGTGCTCGGACGCGGCGGCTGAGGGATCGCACGCTGTTGCCACTGTTGTCAGTTCCATTCCTTTGGCACACGCACTTGTCCGTGCCGGGCTCTGGATCGTCCCCACCTGGGTACCCACGAAAAGGTTCTATTCAGTCGTTCGGTTTAATCTAGCCTGCAACGTGCCTCAATCCTGGCAGCGCCTCAATGGGTGGTACCAGACGTTCGCAGACTGGGACAACCTCTGAACCAGGCAACCTGGCACAATCATGACCAGCTCAGGACAAAGTGCTCCCTTCATCATGACGGTCGACGTCGAGGACTGGTATACCTCCTCCATTGACTTGTTCGCGGAGGCGGACGGAGATCACGGGAGACCTCCCGACCGCACCGTATTAAGAAACACACGTCGTTGCCTGGAGCTCTTCGCCAGGAATAACAGCAAAGCCACCTTCTTCATTCTGACAACTGTAGCGGAGGCGTATCCCGAGCTGATTCGTGAAATCGAGCAGGAAGGCCATGAGATTGGGGTGCATGGATATCAGCACCGCCTGGTTTATCGCCTTACTCCTCCAGAGTTTGAGCAGGACTTGAAGAAATCCCTGGCTATTCTCCAGGGAATTGGGGTGCGCAATATTCACGGCTTCCGAGCTCCTTATTGGTCGATTACAAAAAAGTCTCTCTGGGCGCTGGAAATCCTCAAACGAAATGGGCTCAAGTATGATGCCAGCATTTTCCCGATTTACCGCCAGTTGTACGGCATTCCTGATGCCCCTACCAGACCCTATGAGATCATCCCGGGTTTGATGGAGTACCCGCCCGCCACCTACCGCCTTTGTGGACTTAACCTCCCCATCGCGGGTGGTGGATATTTACGCATGTTGCCCTACGCTTTCTTGGATCCAATGATTCGCTCTGCTGGCCGCCAGGGAGGGCTGGTTTTCTATATCCATCCGTATGAACTCGACCCCGCTGATGTGCAAGGCGTCGAGTCTCCCAAATGTCTTAAATCGCGCGCTTACCTCCTTCAGCAAAAGCTGGGCCGCAACAGTAATCCGCGCAAAATCGAAAAACTCCTCGCCGCCCACCGCTTTGTATCCTTCGCTGCCGCCTACGCTATGTAGAGTCGGAATGGGCAATGCCTTTGAAATGACCTGCCTTAAGTTGCACCTCGGATGAATGACCGCCGTTTCTATGCCCGCCGGGGCAAGCGTTGCTTCGACATCGTGTTTTCGGTCATAGGCCTGGTTATCCTCGGCATTCCTATGGTGGCAATTGGCCTCGCCGTCTTTCTTGCCGACGGCTCACCCGTGCTTTTTCGGCAGCAACGCATCGGACTGCAGGGCATGCGTTTCACAGTGCTTAAATTCCGCTCCATGACAAATCGCCAGGCATTATCCTCCGCTATCACGGTTGCCGGAGATGCCCGGGTCACCAAACTCGGCCGCTGGCTGCGCCGATTCAAACTGGATGAATTGCCCCAGTTGTTCAATGTATTGAAAGGCGAAATGAGCTTTGTAGGCCCCCGTCCTGATGTGCCAGGCTACATGGACAAACTGATAGGACCCGCGCGGGCCCTCCTGGCACTCCGCCCAGGAATCACTGGCCCTGCGACCCTCGCCTTCCGCAACGAAGAGGCGCTGCTGGCTCAAGCCGCTGACCCTCAAAGCTACAACGACCAGGTTATTTTCCCGGAAAAGCTCCGCCTGAACCTGGAGTATATGCGAAACCTGACTCTTCTGAATGATCTCCGCTGCATTCTGCAAACGTTGTGCCCGTACAAATCTGACACAAGGACTTTGAAAGACTACCACTCCTGACCTTCGCCAGACTGACCCGTCCTCTTTATCCCGCATTTTGATTCGCCAAATGGCCATGCCTTCCCCTCCTCGCCTTTTTCTATCCCCACCTCACCTGCATGGGGAAGAACTGAGTTTCGTGCGCGATGCCTTTGACACCAACTATATCGCCCCACTCGGTCCCATGGTGGACGCTTTCGAGCAGGAGTTCGCGCATTACACTGGAATTCCTCACTGCCTGGCCCTGAGCAGCGGCACTGCCGCGATGCACCTGGCGTTGCGGGAAATCGGTATTGGTCCCGGTGACGAAGTGCTCGCCTCCACCTTAACTTTCATCGGCAGTGTCAATCCTGTCGTGTACCTCGGCGGACGCCTATCCTTTATCGATGCGGACACCACGTCATGGAATATGGACCCGACATTGCTGTCCGAAGAACTGAATGCTCGTGCCAACAACGGGCAACTCCCTAAAGCCGTTATCCCAACCGACCTTTACGGCCAATGCGCCGATTTGCCTCGAATTCGCCAGATTTGTGCCCAGTATGAAATCCCGGTTATCGTCGACTCCGCCGAAGCCGTCGGAGCAAAATATTTGGACTCTAGCCCTGCAGCCGCCAAAATCCCCCCCCCCGGTGCTCCCC
>DBMR01000035.1 GCA_002298785.1 Verrucomicrobia subdivision 3 bacterium UBA693 | reverse complement strand
CATCAACCTTCCGAAACCGCTGGCCAACCCGTTTTACCAGAAGAACCATGCAGGGTTGTCCAATATTCCAGGCAATTTGAATTCCCTCCCCAAAGTTCAATCACACCGCGAGCTCTCTGTTGACAGAGCTTCCCGCTGCCAACGGCACTCCCCATGCCTGTACGCAAAGAACGGGCGGACCGTTTGGTATCCCGGCCGCCCGTTGCGAAAGGTAGACTGAACTCAAGCTCCCATGCCGTCTTCGAACGAACCGGCAGCGAGCGGGAAGCAAAGGTTGTCCCGGACGTACTGGATGGCGTTCGCGCTCGTGGCGTCCAGATCGCGATAGGCGCTTTCAGCCTCGACCACCAGCGGAGCAGTCTTCCGCCCCATGAGCTGGCAATAACGTTGCGGATAACCACTGTGGATCAGCAATTCCACGTAACGCGTCATGTTCAAATCGCCACTGGGAATGTCGACAAACTGCATCGCGCGCTTCTGCCAACCGGGCTCCATGAGTCGCAGCGGCATGCCGGGACGGATCACAAAGTTCTTCACGTGACACGCCGTGATGCGGGGAGCCACTTTTAGAAATCGCGTTTCCCAGCTTTCACCCTCCCAGCAGTGGGACGGATCGGCATTCACGCCGAGGCATTTGTCACCGTCGCAAATGTCGACCAGCATGTTAAAGTCGTCCGCGCACATCGCGCCGGTGCCGGGGTGGATCTCATGCGCGAGGCTGATGCCCAGCTTGTTGGCCTGAGCCCGAATCTTCGCCGTCTTCTTGACGAAGCGTTCCTGCCCTTCCTTGATCAGGTCATAATCCCCGCCTTTCCAAAAGCCCCAGGGATAGCCCGTGGCCACTTCCCAGCCGAATGCCACACCCCAGAACATCGGAAGCACCTTCAGCCCCAGTTCCGCGCACAGATCGTAAAGGCGCAGAATGTAATCCTCGGCCCATTGCTCAATGCCAGCGGGCGATTTATTCGCGACATCCGCGGGGATAAACGGGCGAATCGTCGGACTGCCGGTCCAGGCGGTCGTGTGCACCCAGAAGGCGCAGTGCGCCGAAACGCCATCCAGGCTCAGCTTGGATTTGGCAAAAGTCGCTTTGATTTCCTTCGCGCTCTTGAAGCCTTTTTCGGCCTGGAGCATGAAGTTGGACGGCTGCGCGCCGGCGGCGCCGGACGCCTTGGCGTACTCGCAGAACTGGGCGAGACTCTTCGCGCCGTGCTGGGCGCCTTCAATGCTGGGGTGGAAACAGTTTTCAGCCATAGTCTTTGTGGAGTTGTGTCGAGTTATATTGCTTTTAGGAACCGGGCAGAGCTTTAACGAGCCCGCCCCCGGAATGCAATACCAAATTTCCAGTGTGCCGCCATTCAAAAATTTCCTGCGCTACGACCCCAGCCCGTCCACGATTGCAGCCCCCGGCAATTTCGGGCACCTTGCCGGAGTCACTTTTGTGTCATGGCCACTTTTTACGACACCCACGCACACCTGGCGTACCAGGATTACGCGGACGAAATGCCGCAGGTTATTACCCGGGCCGAAGCCGCAGGCATCACGCGGATCGTTTGCATCGGCACGGACCTCAAGAGCAGCCGGCGCTGCCTGGAACTCGCTGAGCAGCACCCCCAGCTCCATGCCGCGATAGGATGGCATCCCTCGGATGCCATGGAAGCCCCGGAAGACATCCGTGGCCTTTTGCGTGAACTGGCCCGGCACCCAAAGGTCGCGGCGCTCGGCGAAACCGGCCTGGATTATTACCGGCTACCCGGCAAGAACGGCGGCACGGCCGAGGAAGATGACCGCATCAAAGCCCGCCAGGCCAGCCTCTTTCGACAACACCTCGAGGTGGCGGCGGAACTGAAGCTCAACTGCGTTATCCATACCCGCGACTCCCTGGCGGACACGCTGGCTCAACTCGAGCCTTTCGCTCACCAGGTCCGCGGCGTGTTTCATTGCTTTGTGGATGACGCCGCCGCGATGCGGCGAGTCCTTGCTCTCAATTCCCTCGTCAGCTTCACGGGAATCCTCACTTTCAAAAACGCCCAGATCGTGCGCGACACCCTCGCGGAAACGCCTTTTGGGAAATTCATGCTGGAAACAGATTCGCCGTATCTTGCCCCCGTCCCCTACCGCGGCAAACGCTGCGAACCGGCGTATGTGAAAGAAATCGCCGACACCGCCGCCAAAGTTAAGAACTGCGACCTGGATACCCTGGGCAAAGCCACCTGCGCCACCGCCCACGAGTTCTTTCGCCTCTAATCCCGTTCACAACAGCGCATCCGCCAACACCTCGGCCATGTGCCGGGGTCGCACTGGAGCCAGGTGCGCGATCTGTTGACGGCAACTGGTACCGGCAGCGACCACGACCGTTCCAAATGGCTGCTCCCGCACCTGGCGCGCCAGTGGCTCAGCCACGGTCAGCGACAATTCATAATTCGCTTCGAGCGCGCCAAAAGCCCCGGCCATGCCGCAACAACCCGCATCCAAAAGGGTGACGTCCCGATTGGGCAACCGCCGCGCCAGGCCCGCCAGAAAAGCGGGATTCATCAGGGCTTTGACGTGGCAGTGACCGTGAACCACCATGCGCGCGGATTTCGTATTCCAAGTCAACGCCTGTGGTTCAGTCTGCAACAGGGTCTCGATGAACCGCTCAAACAGGACGCAGCGCGTGGCCACAGCCTCGGCACCCTCCAATTGCATCTCCCGATAATCCGTAACGAACGTCGAATAACAGGAGGGCTCCAGGAAAATGATTGGAGCCTGGTCGGTGTCTGCGTTCAATAACTGCAAATTGTGCTGTCCCAACCGGCGCGCCGTTTCCAAATCGCCCTGGCTGAACGCCGGCCGACCGCAACACTTTCGTTCGCGCACCAACTCCACGTCATACCCCGCCGCATTCAACACCTGAACCGCCGCGATGCCAATGTGTGGCTCGTGATAGCGCACAAAGGTGTCGTCCCAGAGCAAGACCCGTCCCCGGGCCCTCGGCTCCTGCAACGGTTGTTTGGCATGCCAACGGTCGAATCGCTGGCGCGCGTAAGTGGGCAGAAGGCGTTGCCACGCCAATCCCAGAGTTTTGGATAGAAAGGTGCGAAACAAGATCGAGCCGGTAATCTTGTTTGCCACCCTGGGGAACATACATCCGGTCCGCCCCAGCAGGTCCACCGCGCCAATCAAACGTTGGCGCGCCGAACGTCCGTGCTTCCGGATTCTGGCATTCAACAATTCCGCCTTCAGCAACGAGAGGTTTACATTGGAAGGACATTCCGTGGCGCACGCCTTGCAGCTCAGGCAACTGTCCAGCGCCGCGTCCAATTCTGCGCTGCGCAATCCGTCCCCCTCAAATCCCGGCTGCAGCACCCAACGGATCAAATTCGCCCGGCCACGCGTGCTGAGCATCTCCAGATGCGTGACCGGATACGTAGGGCACATGGACGGCGTTTCTTTGAGACACCCCCCGCAGCCATTGCATTGCTCCAGGTTCTGTAGAAAGGAGCCGTCTTTCTCCGCAAAGGCCAGCACCGGTTCGAACGGTAGCGACAATTCCCGACTTGGGGCATTGCGCAAATCTTCGTCAAATTTGTAGCGCCCGTCGGGGATGATCTTGCCCGGGTTAAGCACCCCGTAGGGATCGAACGCGGTTTTCACCTGCCGCATCAATCCCAGCATCTCCTCTCCCACCTGTTCCAGCATGAACTCGGTGCGGGCGATGCCGACGCCATGCTCCGCCGCCAGCGATCCCCGAAACTGGGTAACTAGGGCGGATACGTCCTGTGCCAGGGTGCGAAACTTCTGAACGTCCCCAGGCACGTGCAAATCCAGCACCGGTCGTACATGCAGCAAGCCGGAGGCGGCATGACCGTAGTAGGACGCCTGCAGCCCCGCATCGCTTATCAGCTTTTGCAGGGCCTTCAGATAATTGGCGATGTCTTTCGGCGCCACGGCCGTGTCCTCGATTCCGGTGGTGGGCTTCGCGCTGCCCTTGCAGCCCGTCAGCAGCGAAAGTCCCGCCTTGCGCAACTTCCAAACCAGCGCGGCTTCCAATCCCGTTTGCAGAATTCTGCTGCGCGAACCCAGCTTGCGCCCGGCCACCTCCTCCGCCCGTTCCCGCGCCGCTTCGTCAAAAAACTCAATCGCCAGCAACGCTTCGCTGGGTTGCTCGTCCAACTCCAGCAAGTCGCGCGCCGCCCGGTAATCGAGCTGGCCCCGAGTCTGATCCAGCAAAACGCGGTCAATGTGTTCAATCGCCGCCGGGCGCAAATCGAGCAATTCCACGGTTGCTTCCATCGCCTCGGCGACCGAATCAAAAAAGACCAGCACCAGGCTCTTCCGCTCCGGCAACGGCACAATCTTCAGTTCCGCGGAAATAATGCCGGCCAGGGTGCCCTCGCTCCCGCACAACAGGTGGTTCAAATTGTCTGGCTCGCGCGCGCACCGATCCAACCCATACCCCGGACGACGCTTGATCAGGCCCGGTGGAAATTTCTCCTCGATCACCAGCGCATTGAAATACACCAGGTCACGCAGCAAATCCCGCTCCTTGCGCAACGTGTCGTGAGCCGGCCCAATCGTCACCACCCGTCCATCCGCCATGACGATGTCCAACGCGCTGATGTGATCCGCCGTGGTGCCGTAAAACGGGGTGTGCGCGCCGCTCGAATTGTTGGCAATCATCCCTCCCAGGGTGGCTCGGGAACTGGTCGCCACATCCGGTCCGAAACAAAAACCGGTGGGCCGCAGTGTTGCATTCAACTGGTCCAGCACAACCCCCGGCCCGACCCGCACAGTGCGACGCTCCAAATCCAGCTCGCTGATGCCCCGATTATAGCGCGCAAAGTCCACCACCAACCCCTCGCCAATGGCTCCGCCCACCAACCCGGTGCCTGCGCCCCGGGGTATCACCGCGATGCCGGCTTGTGCCGCCGCTTCCACCAACAGGCTGGCCTGACGCGCTCCCCTGGGAAATCCTACCGCCACCGGTTCCACCTCGTAAATGGACGCATCCGTCGCGAATAACCGCCGCGTCTGTTGATCGAAGGCAACCTCGCAACCTGTGCCCACCAGCGCCGCTTGTTGTTGGGCCGAAGTCATCGGTGCCCAAACTTTAGCCTCCCCAAATCCCCCCCGGCAAGGTCATTCCCCAACCCCCGTTCACCGAGGCAGCACGCAACGAAACCCAATCCCGGTCTTTAAATCGCCCCGATAGTCCGGCATCAACGACTGCCGGCGGGCTACCCGGCACTCCCAGCCGGATGATCCATAACCACCACCGCGCAAGATCCGGTCTGACCCAATGCTCGGTCCATGCGGATCACTCTGGCTTTCGCTGGAATATCCGTCATACCAATCCCAGCACCATTCCGCCACGTTACCCGCCATGTCATACAACCCGGCCGAGTTGGCGGGGAAAGCCCCCACCGGACTGGTGTATGGCTCGTCTCCAACCGCGTAACCCGGGTGAAAACCACTCGTGGGGCTGACATCATACACGTCCGTCGCGCGACTGAAATAGTTCGCCCGCGCATGCATGATGGTATCTGCATCGGCCCAGGGGAACCGTCGCCCCGCCGCGCTGCCTCGGGCAGCTTTCTCCCACTCCGCCTCCGTCGGAAGCCGGAAGCCATTGGTCCAGTTCACCATGGGCGCAAGCTTTCCGCTCCGGTATACGGTCGTTAGCGCGCCGTCCACATAGTACGCCGCGACGCGCCCCTCGCGTTCCGATCTCGCATTGCACCATTTCACCGCGTCGTACCAGGTTACCGATTGCACCGGATGATCCGAAGCCCTGCCCTGCCCACCAAAATCAAAAAAATACCCATTCGTCTCCGCCCATTGCACCACCTCGTTCCAGCGCCCGAGAGTCACCTCGTACCGATCCATATAGACCGCACTAACGCTCACCGTGTGCACCGGTAGTTCGCTACTCAATCCTTCCCCAAAGGAATCACCCATCGCCAATGTCCCGGCCGGTATCACCACCATGTTCGTCGGCCCCGCCGGCACCAGCACTCGATAAAACCTTGGCGGATAGGTCGGCGCCGTCGCATCCACAAACTGGTAGGGCGTCTGCGTCACCACCAGGTTGGTCAAGGTCACCCAGTTCGTGCCGGCCGCGTCCGTCACGTACTGGATTTGGTTGTCCACGCCGACCTCGCTGGCAATCGTGAGCCTTGGAATCGCGGCAATGTTCGTAATGACCGTCGACGCGAACGCGCCGGGCGCCAGGATAACAAAGAGTCCCAAACGAATTGCCAGCCAGGGGGGAGATAGTCTACATTTCATATTCACGCAAACTCTACTGAGAAACAGGATTGATACCATCTCTCCGATTTGTCAAGAATCATTAATGCCAGGCCAACTCCCTCCTCTGCCCCCTGGTGCATGGCTGTCCCCGCTTCAGCCAGGGTTAACCGTAGCGATTTGGCCGCAAGAATCGGGTGGGCGCCGCCCTGGGCAGGAGTTAAGGTTCGATCATGAGCGATTACGAACGCATTGCCGCCGTCATCCGGTACCTGGATCAGCACCACGCTGAACAACCGAGCCTGGAGACCTTGGCGGCGCGCACCGGACTCAGCCCCTTCCATTTCCACCGGCTTTTCACCGACTGGGCCGGAGTGACTCCAAAAGATTTCGTCCAAAGTCTCACGCTCGAACACGCCCGGCGCCGGCTGCGCGAGGGCGCCAGCGTGTTGGAAACCGCCCTGGAAGGCGGCCTCTCCGGTCCCAGCCGATTGCATGACTTGTGCCTCAGCCTCGAGGCGGCCTCCCCGGGCGAAATCAAATCCGGCGGGACTGGCTGGCGCGTGCGGTTCGGCTTTGGCTCGACCCCGTTCGGCGAGGCGATCATCGCCGAGGGGCCTCGGGGCATTTGCTATTTGGCCTTCCTGGGTGAGGAAACACCGGGCACGGCTGAGGCCGGACTGCGAACCGCCTGGCCCGGCGCCTCATTGCAGGTGGAAACCGCTTGGGCCACCGAAACCCTGGCCACAATTTTTCGGCGCAAACCAGGCTGGAACCGGCTACGCGGAGTCGTTCGTGGCTCCAAGTTTCAGGTTCGCGTTTGGACGGCACTCTTGCGGGTTCCGGCGGGTTCCTTGACCACCTACAAGCAACTCGCGGCCGGCATTGGCCAGCCTGCGGCCGCCCGGGCCGTGGGTTCAGCCGTCGGCGCAAACCTGCTGGCCTACCTAATCCCGTGTCACCGTGTCATCCGCGAAACCGGCGTGTTGGGCGGCTACCGCTGGGGACTCACCCGCAAGCAAGCCATCCTAGCCTGGGAAGAAGGCCTCGCGCTGACCCGATGAACCGCCGCCCCTCCAGCCCATCTTTACCGACCCAAATACCGCCACCTTCGGGCGACTAGCCCCCGCCGCTCCCAGGACTTGAGATTTACTTTTACCGCTTCGATTGCTAAAACAGCAGCGTGCTTAACGATGCCGCGACCTGGAAGTCACTGACCTCCGCCCGCCGACTCTTCCTGATCGCCGGGCCTTGTGTCATTGAGAGCGAGGCTCTCTGCTTTAAAGTGGCCGACAAGCTGCAGAAGATTTGCGCGCGCCATCAACTTTTCTTCGTCTTCAAGGCCAGCTTCGACAAAGCCAACCGCACCTCGGCCAGTTCCTTTCGCGGCCCTGGCCTGGAGGCCGGCCTGGAGGTGCTCCAAAAGGTGCGCGAACGTTTCCAGGTGCCGGTGCTAACGGATGTCCATACGGAGGCCCAGGTGGAACGCGCCGCCCAAATCGTCGATATCCTCCAAATCCCAGCCTTCCTTTGCCGTCAAACGGACTTGATCCAGGCGGCGGTAAACACCGGGAAAATTGTAAATTTGAAGAAAGGGCAGTTTCTTTCCCCCAGGGAAATGGGACAGGTTGCCGAAAAAGCCCACCAGGCCGGGGGCCGACGCCTCCTGTTAACCGAGCGGGGCACGACCTTCGGCTATAACAACCTCGTCGCCGATATGCGCTCGATCCCCATCCTCCGATCCTGCGGCTTCCCGGTGGTGTTTGATGCCACCCACTCAGTGCAGTTACCCGGCGGGAGTGGGAATAAATCCGGCGGCCAAAGGGAATTCGCGCCGCTGCTTGCTCAGTGCGCCGTGGCCGCAGGGGCTAACGGCTTATTTGTCGAGACTCACCCCACCCCCGATCAGGCCTTGAGCGACGGTCCCAACATGATTCCCCTCGCGGAAATGGAAGCGGTCCTGAAACGACTCGTAAAGATCCACGCTGCCACGCTTTGACCGCATGCGCCGCCTCTCCCCAACCCTGCGCACGCGTCTGGCGAAAATATCGTATTTCCTTTGCGATGTGGACGGGGTGTTGACCGATGCCACCATTCTGAGCGGACCGGACTCGGAATCCAAACGCTTCAATATTCAGGATGGATTGGGCCTGGTGCTCCTGCGCAAGCACGGATTCAAACTCGGTTGGTTCTCCAGCCGGCCTTCCATCGTCACTGCCCGTCGCGCGCGCGAATTAAAAATCGACTTCCTCTCCCAAAAGCCCGAACCGAAAGTCGCGGTCATCGAAGCGTTCCTGCAGCGGCAGAAAGCTATCTGGGAGCAGGTGTGCTACGCCGGTGATGACCTCGTGGACCTCGGTCCCATGCGCCGCGCCGGCGTCAGCGTGGCGGTGACCAATGCGGTCGCTGAAGTGAAAGCCCGCGCACACTACGTGACCCGCGCCCGAGGCGGCGATGGTGCCGTGCGGGAGATTGCGGAACTCTTGTTGAAGTCCCGGGGCCTGTGGCAAAAGGTGGTGCAACATTATGACGCGTAAGGTCCATAATCGTCACTCCTTCGCCCTGGCGCTCGTGATGGCCATCGGCGCCCTGTTGCTCTGTAGCGTCCTCTGGCACGCCCAGGCTCAACCTCAGCTTACCGGGAAACTCAAGGGTTTCACCGTGCTGCCCGAGTTCTACACCAACACCAGCCAGATGAAAGCCCTGCTCAAAGGGGCGGAAGCCGAGCCGTTGCCGGGCAATAAGATGAAACTGACTAACGCGCGGCTTCAGACGTTTCGCGCCGACGGCATGAAAGAGCTCCTGGTCCTGGCGGCCGATTGCCTCTACGACTCCACCACCCGGGTCGCCAGCTCGTCCGGCCCCGTGCAAGCGTCCAGCGCCGACGACCGTTTCGCCATGTCCGGTACCGGCTTTGCCTACGAACAAAACCCTCCGCGCTTGTTCATCTCCAACTCGGTGCAAACTCTCCTCCAGGTCGCCGCCGTCGAGGCCGGCACACTCATCCCCGAAGCCGGCTCCAACAAAACCAACAAGAACTTCCTCGCCATCAAGTCGGATCGGTTCGACTATTCCAGTGAAACGGGCTTCGGCACCTACTCCGGCAATGTGCGCGTCTCCGGAACCAACCTGTCCCTCAGCGCCGACTCCCTGAAGATTAAGGTGCCCATGCAAGAGCGAAAGTTCCAGATGGTAACCGCCGAGAAAGGGGTGCGGATCCAATATGCGGGCGTGAGCGCCACGGGCGACACCGCGGATTACGATACCGGCACCGGCTTGGTCCGCGTCCTCGGCAACCCCGCCTGGGAGGCGCAGGGTCGCCAGGGGCGCGCCGACGAATTGGTGATTGACCGCACCAACCGCACCTTCCAGGGCAAAGGAAATTCGTGGATCAAACTTCCCGGCCAGGCTTTGGGCGACTTCAATCTTGATCGCAATTCTACGCACAAACTGGCTTCACATAACAGCACCAACCAATTTATTGAAATTCGGGCGCCGGTTTACACGTTCCACACCAATTTCGCCGTTTTTGGCGAACCCGTGCGCGTGGAACAATTCCAGGACGGACACGCCCAATCGGTCCTGACCTGCGAGCAACTGACCGCGCGCTTCTCGGGCACTAACCAATTGCAGACCATCCTGGCTGAGCGGCAGGCACGTCTCGAACAGGCGAACAATCGCTTCCTGGCCGGCACCGCCCTCTTCACCGCCACCAACCGGATGCTTTGGCTCACAAATCAACCCCGCTGGGAGTCGGGCCCGCGCAGCGGCAGCGCGGATCTGCTGTTGCTCGATGGAATCGACCGTGCCATGATCGCTCGCGGTCACGCGGCCATGTCCTTGCCCGCTTCCGAACTCGCCCAGGCCAGTCTCGCCAGTGGCGTCGGACGAACCAATACCTTGCCCACCCTTACCGGGCAGTCTGCCCAAATCACTTGTGCTGAATACCGGTTGAGTCCGGAAAGCGCCTTTTTCCGCGACCACGTCCGCCTGGACCATCCCCAGATGAACTGGGCCTGCCAGCGGTTGCTGGTCCAAATCCCGCCCTCCGGCGGACGCATGGACAAATTGGTGGCCGAGGATGGAGTGACCTTCGACCTGGTCGATGGCCACGGTCAAAAACTTAGCGGTCGAGGGGAAAAGGCGGTCTATAATTACACCGTCACCCCGTCCGCCACGAATGATCTGCTGGAATTGACCGGAAACCCCGTGCTCCAAACCACCAACGGCACCTTCCAAAATCCGATCTTTTTGTTGAACCTCGGCACTGGCAAACTCGTGGCCCCCGGCACTTTCAAATTGCGCGGGGAAATGCCCGGGGCGGATACTAACTGGTTCCATTTCCCGCAACTGAAGTAAAAGGCACCGCATGGCTGACACCGAATCGAAACCGGTCCTGGCGCAGAACGACACCCCACCGGACGTCGCCGGTGGGCAGGCCGGGGTACTCCTTCACACCGACAAACTGGTCAAGGAATACCGCAGCCGCCGCGTAGTCAATGGAGTCTCCATCGAGGTCGACGCGGGCGAAATCGTCGGCTTGCTCGGCCCTAACGGCGCCGGCAAGACCACGACCTTTAACATGGTCGTTGGGGTCGTGAAGCCCGATTCCGGACAGGTCCTGTTCGAGGGCAAACGGATCACGAACAAACCCATGCACCAACGCGCTCGCCTGGGCATCGGTTACCTCACCCAGGAACCGTCCGTCTTTCGCAAACTGACCGTCGAACAGAACCTCATGGCCATCCTGGAAACCTGCCGGATGAGCCGCGCGGAACGCAAGGTCCGCCTCAAGTATCTCCTCGATGAATTGGATATGGCCCGCCTCGCCAAAAGCAAAGCCTACACTCTGAGCGGCGGCGAAAAGCGTCGGCTGGAAATCACTCGAGCCCTGGTGACCAGCCCCAAGCTGCTCCTCCTGGACGAACCGTTCAGCGGCATCGACCCAATCGCGGTCTATGAGGTGCAGAAGATCGTGCGCCGTCTGAAGGAACGCGGCCTCGGCATCCTCATCACCGACCATAACGTGCGCGAGACCCTCAAGTTGGTGGATCGCGCTTACCTGATCCATCGCGGCGAAGTCGTCTACGCCGGCGCCGGCGAGCAGTTGGTGAACGATCCCAAAGCCCGCGAAATTTATCTCGGCCCGGAATTCAACCTCTAACCCCTGACGAAAGAATGTTATGCAAAGCACCGCGGTAACCGTCGAGCGATTCTATACAGCCCACGCCAGCGGCCTCGAACTGCACCTGGTTGCCGGGGCCAGCGGCCTTAAACGCGCCATCAAAGAACCCACCGTTAATCGCCCCGGCCTCGTACTATCGGGTTTTACGCGCTATTTTGCCTACAAACGCCTCCAGGTGATCGGTAACGCCGAGGCCTATTTCCTAAAATCCCTCCCCGAAGCGGACCGACTCAAACGTTACGAAACCTTCTTTTCCTACCGCTTGCCGTGCGTGGTCTTTTCGCGCGGGCTGCAACCCGAAAAGCTCTTTCTTAAAGCCGCCGAGCAGGCCCGGGTTCCCATCTTCCGCTGCCCCTTAGTGACGATGAAATTCATCAACCTCGCCACCCTGGCCCTGGAAATGATGTTCGCCCCCCGCGGCACCGAGATGGGCAGCATGGTCGACGTCCTCGGCATGGGTGTGATCATCCGTGGCGAAAGCGGTATCGGCAAAAGCGAGAGCGTGCTCGCCCTGATCGAGCGCGGCTACAGCCTGGTGGCCGATGACATCACCAAAGTCACCCTGGTGGACGGGCGGGAAGTCGTCGGCACGAGCGCCGAAGTTACCCGCGACCACATGGAGGTGCGCGGCATCGGCATTATCAACGTCGCCGCGATGTTCGGCGTGAAATGCATTCGACACGAAAAGCGGGTGGACCTCATCGTCACCTTAAAGTCCTGGAACGAGGTGCAGGACGTGGATCGTCTGGGCATGGAACAGGAATTTGTGAAGATTCTGGGCATCGATATTCCGCACATCACCATCCCCGTCCGACCCGGCCGGGACCTGGCTCGCTTGATCGAAGTGGCCGCCTTCCAGGCCAAGCTCAAAGCAACCGGCTATAACCCGGCCAAGGAACTTAATGACCGGTTGATCGCGAAAATGGGTTCGCCCCAGCTATAAATATCAGTGGCGAATGGTGATCGCATCGGTTATTACTACGCAAGGTAATGAGCGCGAAAAAAGCACCTGAGGGCGGTTCGGCCCTCACCAGAGACTTCCTGGTCTCCAACAAGCTGGGCATCCACGCCCGGCCGGCAGCGCTTTTCGTCAAAACCGCCAACCGCTTCCGGTGCGACATCTTCGTAGAAAAAGACGGGGAACGCGTGAACGGCAAGAGTATCATGGGTTTGATGATGCTGGCCGCGGGTCCAGGCAGCAAACTAACCGTCCATGCCGACGGTCAGGATGCTCCCCAGGCCCTCTCGGAAATCGAAACCCTAATCAAACGCAAGTTTGACGAGGAATAGCCCAACCCCACCGCCATGGCCGTTGAACATATTGACGTCAAATACGTTGCGCACCTGGCCCGACTGGCGTTAACCCCCGAAGAAGAGACCCGTTTCGGCGCTCAACTCAAAGATATTTTAGCCTACATCGAAAAACTCAAGCAGGTGGACGTTTCCAGTGTAGAGCCGACCGCGCATACGTTCCCGCTCATCAATGTGACTCGCGAGGATGTAGCCCGCCCGGGTCTCTCCAACGAAGAGGCTTTGCGCAACGCACCCGCATCCGCTAACGGCCTGTTCATGGTCCCCAAAGTCGTGGAGTAGTCTCCCCAACGCTGCCGTGAATTCGACCGCGCGCACGCTGGTTCTTGCCTTACTGACCATCCTCCCCTGGCCGCCTCAATCTCTGTTCGGTGGAATCTCAGACCCGCTCCTCTTCTCCGAAATGAGCGACGCTTCAGGTGCGGTCCCCCTGGGTACCAATTGCTTCGCCGTTGCCGATAACGAGCAGACCTGCATCAAGATTTACCGACGCGACCGCGGCGGCCCACCACTTAAGTCCTTTGATTTCGCCAGCTTTCTCGAAGTCGAACCGCGCCGCAGCCAAGTAGATATCGAAGCCGCCGCCCGCATCGGCGATCGCGCCTTTTGGCTCAGCTCTCACGGACGCAATGTCCAAAGCAAATTCAGTCCGAATCGACAACGCCTTTTTGCGACCGACATCAAATCTGTTGGAGATGCTTTCGAACTCGTCCCTGCCGGCAAGCCCTACAAGGATTTGCTTTCAGACCTGGTTCACGACCCGCACCTGAAGCGCTTCAACCTCGCGGAGGCCTCCCAAAAGGCACCAAAGAGCTCGAATGCGTTAAACCTCGAAGGCTTGTGCGCCACCCCGGACGGTCAATTGCTGATCGGCTTCCGAAATCCTATTCCGGAAGGTCGCGCCTTGATCGTCCCGTTGTCCAACCCGGACCAGGTCATTAACGGCAAACCCGCTCGCCTCGGCGAACCCCAACTGCTCGACCTCCACGGACTCGGGATCCGCGACCTGGCTTATACCGACAACAAATATGTGATCATCGGCGGCCCTTACGCTGGCAAGGGCCATTTCCGGCTCTATTGGTGGTCCGGCAATGCCAGCCGTCCGGAACACATCAAAGGCCTCAAGTTCGGCGACCTGCACCCGGAGGCGATCGTGCTCTACCCGGATAAAGGTCTGCGCGAGTTCCAACTCTTGAGCGACGATGGAACCCGGCTGATAAACGGCAAGGTCAACAAAGATTTACCGGTGCCGCAGCGGCAATTCCGCGGAGTGTGGGTCACCCCTTGATCTCGGGCCTCGGCTGCAGCGTCAGGCTTTGAGATATTTCTCCGGGAATTTCCAGGGCGACCGGTATTTGGGCACCGCCAGCTTGGCCGCCTCACGATCGCCTACAATCTCCTCCTTCTTCGGGTCGAACCGGATCGAGCGCCCGAGTTTCAGCGACATGAGACTCAACAAAATCGGCACGTCCACATGCACGTGGTAATTCGGGTTGCAGCTCGGCTGCTGGCGCGTCTTCACACAATCCAGCCACTCCCGTTCATGCCCGGGTGAAGCCGGTATCGAGACCGGGGGCGCGCTCTTGTCATCCAAATAGTCGCCTTCCGGCACGACCTTGAATGAGCCGTAGTCGGAATACATCGTGCCATTTTCCCCATGAAAATAGATGCCCAGCCGACGCTGCCGCTTCGGTGCACCGTGAAAATCAAATCCGTAACTATTGGTCAGGGAGGACATCCACGTCATCGTGAAATTGGGATATTGCCAGACCACCTCGTGATTGTCGTAGGCATCGCCATCGTCTTTGAGGAAATACCGGCCACCCGCTGAACTGGTGTTGATCGGGAACCCGAGGTCGAGGGCCCACACCGGCAGATCAATGATGTGCGGCGCCATCCCCGGCGTCCATCCACCACTGTAATCCATCCAGGAGGAGTGGTTGTATGCATCCGCCACCAGGATGCGGTTGAACGCCCGCATCGGGGCCGGACCGCACCAGAAATTCCAATCCAGTCCAAGGTCCTCGGGTTTGGTAGGCTGCTGCACGCGTCCGACACCTGTGGGCGCCTGGTTCATCACATTAAAGGTCCGGACCGTGCCCACAGGGCCCAGGTTGCCGGACCGAATATATTCCACGACGCGGCGGTAATTGTCGCTGGCATGAATCTGCGTACCCACCTGGCAGATGCGCTGATGCCGGTTCACGGCGTTGCGCACCGCGAAGCTCTCGCCGAGGTGCAACGTCATCGGCTTTTGCAGGTAGATGTCTTTGCCCGCTTCGCAAGCGGCAATGGCCTGCAGCGCATGCCAGTGGGGCGGCGTCCCGATGATGACTGCGTCCAGGTCCTTCTTTTGGAGCATCTCTCGAAAGTCGCGATAGCCTTTGCAGGTCCCTTTATACCGTTCCACCACGACATCCAGCCGCGCATCCCACACATCGCATGCCGCCGTCACCACCACGTCCGGGTAACGCGCGCACGTCGTCAGGTTCGATGTGCCCATCCCACCGCAACCGATAATCCCGAGGTTGATCCGCTCGCTGGGCGGCGGTTTGCCGCCTCCGCCCAACGCCGTCGCCGGTATGATCGTAGGCAAGGCCACAGCCGCGGCGGCGGTGGTGGCGGTCTTCAGGAATTCCCGGCGGGTCAGCGTGTGGTCTGATTGGTTTTTCATGAATAGTGTTTGGTGATGAATCTGGTTGTATCAGGTTTGGACGGCCGGCGAAAAGAAAGAATTCGCGGCCTGCCAATGATCCGCGGCCGCGTCCCGAGTCAGTGTGCTGCCGGAATGAATCCAGAGACGATACCGCAGCACCAGGTTTCGGCCCGGCTCCAACGTATACCTGGTGCCGGTCGCTGGAAAGGTCGGCTGCAGCCAATTCAATTCCGGATACTCAATCCAATCCCCGGGATAATCCGGGTTCGACTGGATTTGAATCGTCGTCACTCCCGCCGAATTCTCTGCACCGGGAAACATCCCGGAAACATCGGCCCAACTCCGCCGTGGTATCGCCTCAGCTCGCGGCTCCTCGCGGGTGAGAACCTGGTTCCTCACCGCCGCCAGCCGGATGTTCAGCCCGCCGTATTTGTCCGTACCTCGACGCGCCAAAGTCACCGGATCATGCAAAGCGGAAAAATGAAACTCCAGATCCACCAATCGCCCGTTGCCAGAGTCGCGCCAGGCGCGGATGATCGCCCGCTCCCTCACAATCTCCTCGCCACTCTCCCACCTCCAGATGTTCTCTGCGTCAATTTGGGCAAAGAGCGGTCCACTCGTCGCCACACATCGGCCCGTCGGCCGCGCAAACACCAGTTGCAGCGCATGCAGATCGCCTTGTTGACCGCGCCACCCCACTTCTGGCCACGCCCAGTAAATGCCCCGATGATGCGGGTGATCCACGGACCAATCCCGCGTCAATTCTTCCCCGTGCGGACCCCACAGTGGATGGAGGTAATTGCTACGCGCCACCGCGTATTTGCGGTTCCCGGGAGCAACCGAATCATAAATCTTTCCCGGCTCAACCTGGGCGTAATTATAGCGCAGCACTGAGGCGCCGGATTCGGTTATTAGGTATTGTCCGCTGTCGGGTTCCAACTGCGCTGCCATCACGGACGGTGGCGCTTTGCTGGTTTCCGTGAAGGAAAAACCGCGTTGCCCCGCCCTGCCCGGCGGCAAGCGCCATCCCAAACGGGTGGTGCCACGAGAAGCGCCAGGGATCAGCTGAACCGGCGAAAGCGATTCCCTTTTAGAGCTACCCAAGGCGTTCTCGATGGTTGCGAGTCGCCCCTCGACAGCCGCACGTGACAGCGCCGCCGGTAATTGCACGGTTACACAGATCGGTGCTTGAGTTCGTCCCAGCGAACCGTCCGCGTCATCGACTACTGTCTTAGTTTGGCGCGGAGCACTCACGCAACCCTGTCCCAACAACATCGGCGCCGTTGGCAGCAATGAAAGGGCAAGCGAACGGTTGGCGAGATTCGCAACAAAACTTCGGCGGTTCATGAACCCGAGCATAAGCCGAAATCTGACCCTGAAAAGCCCGGAATACTACCCAAGCACGCCCGGGGTCAGTAGGCGAGTGGTGTCATTCCTGTCAATGCGGTCAATATCTCCGTTCCCACTAATACCGCCCCCCCCCGCCTGCACTCGCGTAAAGATAATTTATCACTCGCCCAAACCATTGCCCTCCGCTAAATATCCCACATGTTGACGCGTCGTTTCGGTCTGCCCTTCACCTTTACTTTACTGGTCGCCCTGCTATGCAGCGCTTGCCGCCAGTTGCCTCAAGGCCCGCTCCCTCAAACAGATTTCCCCGCCGAAAAACTCCGCGCCATCGACCAGGCCATCGCCCAAGCGATCCAGGACAAGCGGTGTCCCGGCGGCGTTCTGTGGGTGGAACACGACCAGGCCGTCTATCACCGCGCTTACGGCGACCGCGCCCTGGTTCCCGCGGTGGAGCCCATGACCGAAGACACTATCTTCGACGCCGCTTCCCTCACCAAAGTGGTGGCCTGTACTCCCGCAATCATGCTGCTTTACGAGCGCGGCCTGCTGCAACTGGACGATCCCGTCTGCAAGTTCATCCCCGAATTCACCGGCGATGGCAAAGAAACCGTTACCATCCGCCACCTCCTGACCCACACCTCCGGCTTGCGCCCGGACATCGAGACTCGCACGGATTGGACGGGACAGGCCACCGCGATCAGCAAGGCTTGTGCGGAAAAGCTGCAGAGCCCGCCAGGCACCGCGCTCGTTTACAGCGATATCAACTTCTTTTTGCTGGGAGAAATAGTCCAACGCGTCGCCAAAACCCCGCTCGAGACCTTCGTCCAAAATGAAGTTTACCGCCCCCTCGGCATGCTGGATACCGGATACTTACCGCCTGCCTCAAAATGGAACCGGGTGGCCCCGACCGAAGTGGTCAACGGAAAGCCTTACCGGGGCGTGGTGCATGATCCCACCGCCCGCCACATGGGCGGCGTGGCCGGGCACGCCGGCCTGTTTATCACCGCTCACGATCTCTCAAGGTATGCGCGCATGCTTTTGAACCAGGGCTCACTGGAAGGCACCCACATCTTCAAACCCGCCACCGTCCAACTGATGACCTCGGTGCAAACCCCGGCCGCCATTTCCGCCCGACGCGGGCTGGGTTGGGATATCGACTCCAATTACAGTGGACCCCGGGGCGCCCTCTTCCCCCTGGGATCCTACGGCCATACCGGCTGGACCGGCACCTCCCTATGGATTGACCCCTTCTCACGTACCTTCGTCATCTTTCTCTCCAATCGAAATCACCCGACCGAATCGGGCAACGTCGGTCCATTGCGCAACCGGCTGGGCACCCTGGCCGCGGAAGCGGTGCGCAACTTCGATTTCACCAACGTCCCCGGAGCCCTCCCGGCGCGGCCTCGCGCCACCGTCAGCACCCGCCCTGCCCAGGTGCTTAACGGGATCGATGTCCTCGCTCGAACGAATTTCGCGCCGCTCAAAGGTTTGCGCCTCGGCTTGATCACCAACCATACCGGGCAGGATCGCCATCGCAACCCAACCATCGATCTCCTCAAAAACGCGCCCGGCATCCAACTGAAAGTACTTTTCAGCCCGGAACACGGCATCCGGGGCACGCTCGACGAGAAAGTCGGTGATTCCGTCGACGAGAAGACCGGTCTCCCGGTTTACAGTCTGTATGGTGAATTCCGAAAACCTCAACCACGCCAACTTCAAGACCTCGACGCGCTGGTTTACGATATCCAGGATATCGGGTGCCGCTTCTACACCTATACCTCGACCATGGGACTGGCCCTCGAAGCGGCCGGCGAAAATAATCTCCAGATCTTCGTTCTCGACCGCGTTGACCCTATCAACGGCATCACCGTTGACGGACCCGTCCTGGCCGGAAAAACCTCGTTTGTTGGTTTCCACAACATCCCGCTGCGATACGCCATGACCATCGGCGAATTGGCCCGGATGTTTAACGCCGAGCGCCAAAACCAGGCCCGGTTGACCGTTATCCCGCTCGAGAATTGGAAACGGGACCAGTTCCTCGACGAAACCGGATTGCCCTGGACTAATCCTTCACCGAATATGCGAAATCTCACCCAAGCCATCCTCTACCCCGGGATTGGCCTGTTGGAAAGCGCGCTCTCGGTTGGACGCGGCACTGACACGCCGTTCGAAGTCATCGGCGCCCCCTACATTGACGACCTCCGCCTGGCGGATGAACTGAATGCGCAACATCTTCCCGGCATCTGCTTTTTGGCCATCCGCTTCACGCCCAAAGCCAGCGTGTTCAAGGACCAGCCGTGTGGCGGCGTTTCCATCATGCTCACGGACCGACGCTCCTGCAATGTAGTGGACGCTGGCCTCACCATCGCCATGGTGCTGCAAAAGCTTTATCCAGCCGACTTCAAACTGGATAAGATCAGCCACCTGCTGCTGCATCCGCCAACGCTCGAGGCTCTCAAAGCGGGAAAATCTCTGCCCGAAATCCGAGCGAGTTGGGAACCCGACCTACGGGCTTTTCAAGAGCGCCGCGCAAAATTCCTGCTCTACTGACCGACGTTAACCGCGGCTTTGGCACGCCACGGGTACTCTTGCTTGTCGATGATCAAGGTGCGCGGCAGCATTTCCACCGTGTGCCCAAACAACCGCAGCGTGACCGAGCCCGGCAGAAACGTCGTATCCATGAAAATGCATTGGCCATAAGGCACCTCGAATGGCAACGGGCGGGGATCTTCGAACGTCATGGCCGCCGTGTTCACCGGAGTGGCGGCCACATTAAAAACGACCTGCTGATTCGTAATCCCTAACCGGGGTTGATCAATCCGCAGCATGGCCCGGCCATTGTCGTTTTGCGTGAACTCAACCCGCCACGGGCCAAGCCGCGAGCGTCGCCATTGAATGCCCCCATAAAGGAGGACGTATCCCGTGACCGCGACCAGGAATGCCTTGAGAAAAAGCCGGCCTTGACCATCGCCGCTCACAACGGTTCCCGCCCAGCGTAGCCCGTGTCCAAATCGTGCCAGTATTCCACGTCTTCCTCGTCCTGCTCCCAGCACAGGAAAACTTCGCGACCACCGATGACGGCGGGAAAATCAATCAGCCCACGATCCACGTCCTTGAGCTGAATTTCGCGCTGGCTGAACTCGCCAAATATCTGCTCCGCGGCCACCACGGCCCGCACCCAGCGATTCACCAAATCGCCACCCAGGTCCTGGCCGGGAGCCAGCAAACCGACCAGCCGCTTCTCATACTTGGCCACTTCCGCCAAATGACCTCGCAGCTTATCCAGCCAATTCCGAATCTGCGGCAACAACGCACGTGCTTGTTCCCGCGAATAATGGATATTGAACTGCAGCGGCATGGTCTACTTCGGTTTGGTCTCGTGCGCTTCCAGCTTCTTGCGGATGGCATCGTTGGGCTCCACCAAGAGGGATTTACGCCAAGCGTCGCACGCCTGCTCCCAATGCCCCAGCGCGGCTCGAATGTCCCCAAGATGGTCTAGCAACACCGCATCCGGTTCCGTGGACAGCTTCACCGATTTCTCCACGTACCCCAGCGCTTCCTGCGGTTGCTTAAGCTGATACAACACCCAGGCCAGGCTGTCCAGGTAGGCTGCATTATCGGGTTCCAGCTTCAGTGCCTTTTCAATCATCTCCCGCGCTTTCACCAGGTTCGTCCCGTGCTCCGCCCACATGTAACCCAGGTAATTCAGCGTCTCCGGGTTCTCCGGCGCCAGCTCCAGGCTCTTCAGAAAATACTTCTCCGCTTGCTCCAGGTCCCCTTTGCGCTCATGAGTGGCCCCCACCTGGAAATAAAAACTGTCCGTCAACCGCTTCGGATCGGTGGCCCGGGCAATTACCTCCGCCGCCGTGAAATGCTGCAAAGCTTCCGGGTAAGCCTTCTCCTGCCGGAAGGCCACCGCCAGCAAATATTCCTGAATGAAATTCTGCGGAAACTTCTGCCCCGCCTGCTCCAAGGTCGTCAGCGCCTCGCTGGTCCGGTTCAAACTGATCAACGCCGATGCCATCTCATAATAGGCCACTTCAAAATTGGCGTTGAGAATGATCGCTCTCCGAAAATTATCCACCGCCTCCTCGGCACGCTTGTCTTCGTAAGCGATGCTGCCCAGGTAATAATATACCTGCGGATTCGCAGGATCTTCCTTCAGAATCGCCTGCAACTGTTCGACCGCTCCTTTGCGGTCGCTCTTGCGCAAGTAGATCTCGGCCAATTTGCCATGCACCCGCTCCCGTACCAGCGGGATGTCCGGCAGCTTTTTCAGCAGTTCCAGGTATAGTTCCGCAGCTCGCTCGCTGTTACCCAGCAAATTAAACCCGTCCGCCAACTTCAGCCGCAGTCCCGGATCATCCGGATGCAGGCGATCCACCCGCTGCAGCAGCGCCAGGGCATTCGTATTGCCTTCTTCGCGACGCGCCGGAACCTGAACTCCCAGCGTCGCATAAAACTCCGACAGCCCCATCAAAAACTCCGGATCGTCCCCGCCTCGCTTCTGCGCTTGCGCGAGTACACGCAACGCCTCCTCCGGCTGCTTGGCTTGTACATAATGAAAGAAGAGGTTCTGGTACCCGGTCAGCGATGCCGGTGATCGTTCCACCGCCTGGCGATTCGCCGCCACTGCGAGGTCCGTCTTACCAAGCTGCGCGTAGATCAATCCGAGTCGCGCGAAAATCAAACCGCTGGCGCCCGTTCGTTCCGAGGCCTTCTTCAGCAATTCCACCGCTCGCTCCGGCTGCTTGGCTTGCAACAACCGCGCCGATACTCCCAACACCAGCGTTTCATCACCCAAATCTCCCAACGCCGCTTTGACGTAGGCCTCGAGTGCCGCCTCGGGCTCCGCCGTCATCTCCAAAACCACTGCGGATGCGTACAAGGCATGAGCGTTGGCCACCTGTTCCACTGAACGCTGCTCCGCGGCCCCGTTCTGACCCCGCGAGCGGCTGGGCGCCTTTCCCGGGGAATGCGGGTCGCGTACCGAGTTACAGCCCGCCAACAACAGGCACGATACCGCTATGATCAGGCCCTTCATTTAAGCGATGGAAAATGGATACGGCCTCCCATCCAATAAATAATCGACAGGCGGGCCGTGCGTTCC
>DBMR01000023.1 GCA_002298785.1 Verrucomicrobia subdivision 3 bacterium UBA693 | reverse complement strand
GTGAAATTGCCGGCGCTGGTGGCGGTGCCATCCGGGGTGGTAACGGTGATCGGCCCAGTGGTAGCTCCGACGGGGGTGGTCGCGGTCAGTTGGACGCTGGAAACCGGATTGAAAGTGGCGGCGACGCCGTTGAACTTGACGCTGGTCACGCCATTGAATTTGGTGCCGGTAATCGTGACCACCGTTCCAACCGGCCCGTTTGCTGGAGTTATTGCAGTGAGGGTGGGTGGTTGGGCGATGGTCACTGATTGCAGCACCAGGTCAGCCATCAACAATCCATAGCCGGAATCACGGTCTACCCCGGCCGCTTCAATGTCCAACACGCCCGTGGTGAGCGCGGTGCGGACTTCTGCGGTCGTCAAAGTGGGGCGGTAGGATTTGAGCAGCGCGGCAATCGCGCCTGCATGCGGCGCGGCCGCTGACGTGCCATAGAATGGGTTCAGGCCGCTGTTTGGTGGGAGGGTGGTGACCACACCGTCAGCCGCGGCAATATCCGGTTTTTGCCGGACGGTTCCTCCCGTGGCAGTAAAATTCCCCGGGGTGATGGCCGAGCCGTCCGGGTTAAAGAACACTCGGCGGGGGCCGTCTGAACTGAAGGTCTCCACCTTGGCGGCAGTGGTAAACGCGCCGGTAGCATTCGCAGCGGGCACGGCCGCCACGCAAAAAGCATTAACCGCCGAATTGTGTCCACGGACCTGGCCTGCGGTGCTGATGGCGAGCTTCCCGCGTCCGGTGCTCAGTTGCAGGTAGCGCGCAGCGCCCGAATATTTCACCACCACGAGGCGCTGTCCCGGATCAAGTTTGTTGGCGGATTCGTAAGGGTTTTGGGTGCCGTTTTGGGTGTTGTTCGCCGCCCCCAACACATTAGCGCCAGTGGCATCGAGGATGTAGACGTCGTAATCGTTGATCGCACCACCCAGCGGGTCGGCCCAGAACAGGTCTACGCGTCTCGAACTGCCTCCCGCCAGGGCGGTGTTATAGATGGCAGACCCAAAACTGTGGATGCGTCCGGAACCGGTTATCGGCGCGCTCACGGCCCCGCCATCCACAAAATCGCCTTCCCAAACCCCGGATTGGCCATCGTTCTTGTTTCCGGAATTGCCGGCGGAGGAGAAATAGAGTGCCCCCGCTGCGGTCACCTCGTTTACCGCCTGCGCGATGATCCCATCCTGGAAAGGGCTTTCGTTATAGTAGCTGACGTCGTCGATGATGATGTCGCAACCGGCGGCTCGGAGTTGGCGGATGTTGTTAGCAAAGGAGGCGTCGCCGCTGAACGCGGTGGCGTAGTAGAGCGCGGCGCCCGGGGCGAGGTCGTGTACGATTTCCAGCATGGCGGTGCCTTCGCCGCTACCGGGCACACCGCTTTGGCCGGGGAGCACCGTCACCGTCCCCAGGTCCGCGGAGGCTTGGGATTGTGCCAGGTAATCCACGCTGTCCGAGAGCACGGCCACCTTCACCCCGGAGCCATTCACGCCAAACGCAGTTCTGGCGGTGGCGGCGTTTTCCGCGACATCTCCTTCCGAATTCACACTGCCGACGTGGCGTTCTGCCCTCGCCGCCGGGGCAATGAACTTGATGTCATTTCGTTGACCCAGGTCCGAAATGCGGTCAAGGGGCAGCGCCGCGCGAATGGCCTGGTATTCGGCAAAACTATTGATCACTTTCCCACCGCCACCGTCGATCGCGGCCAGCAGAGCAGGAGAAACCGCCGCGGTGATATCCACCATCACCCGTCCTTGCGCGTCGTGGTCCAGGTCTACCTGGAGGGTTTTTACCCCTTTGGCGATCGGCTCGCCGTGGCTCATTTTTCGGGCGAAGAGCAATTGCGAGTCGATCTTGTTTTCGACCTCGGATCGGGCTGCCTTTTCCTGCTGCAACGCCAGTATTTGCTCGACTGCAGAGGAGCTTAATGAGTTGTCATCCGACGATGGAGGCGGTGTGGCAGGGGAATTGGTTTGCGTCGGTACGGTTGGGTTTGCCAGGGGTTGGCCCGGGGCGGTAGTGACCTGGATCGGTGCGGTGGAAGTTGCGCCGGATTTTGTTCCCGACGCGCCAGTCGCGTTGGCGAGCGCGGTTGGTGGAGGGTTGAGGACTTGACCGGAGGCGACCGGGCGAGTGGCTGAATTGACCAGATACCAGCCGGCGAGCACCGTCGCCAGGCACACGATGGGTACGATGAGTTTGCGCATTAACTGATTGGGTTAATTCAAAACTCTTACGTCGTGGTGGCGGCCTGTCAAGTTGGGTTTGGTTGAAAGTTCCGCGAAAGAATCTTTCTTGGCCACGGCTGCAAAAATGCCCACCTTATCCCGAGATCACAACACAACGAACCGGACGCTCGTCTTTAAATGACTACTAAAACCGAACTGCCTGCCAACGGGACCGCAACTGCGGCGCAACGTCTCCTGTCACTCGATGCCCTGCGCGGCTTCGATATGTTCTGGATTGTTGGCGCTGAAGAACTCGTGCGCGGGCTCCAGAAGATCGCCGCGGGCGGGCCGATCGGGGTCGTCGCGGACCAGTTGCGGCATAAGCCCTGGGCCGGCTTTCATTTTGAGGACCTGATCTTTCCGTTGTTTGTTTTCATCATCGGGGTGTCACTGGTTTTCTCGCTGACAAAGTCCATCGAGCGCGCCGGTCGACGCGGTGCAATCATACGCATCCTGCGGCGCTTTGCATTGCTTTACCTGCTCGGGATTCTTTATTACGGCGGATTTTCGACTCCAATTGAAAAAATCCGACTGCTCGGCGTGCTCCAGCGCCTGGCGCTTTGCTATCTTTGCGCTGGGCTGTTGTTTGTTTATCTCAAACCCAGGGCATTGGTAGGGGTGTGCATCGGGATCCTGGTTGGGTACTGGGCGCTGATGTCTTTCGTCCCGGTGCCGGGACACGGTGCGGGGAATTTTGCGGAAGGCGCCAACCTGGCCAATTACGTGGACAAGCAATTCCTGCCATTGCGCAAATGGGACGGCGACCACGATCCTGAGGGATTGCTGAGCACGCTGCCGGCAGTGGCGAGTTGTCTGCTTGGTGTGTTTGCCGGCCTGCTGCTTAAGAATCCCGAGGTGCCGGATCGCAAAAAGGTTGGCTACCTGGTGGTGGCCGGCTTGGGCTGCCTCGCCGCGGGCTGGCTTTGGCATCTGAACTTTCCGGTGATCAAGAAAATCTGGACCTCTTCGTTTGTGCTGGTGGCTGGAGGCTACAGTTGTTTGCTGCTGGCGGCGTTCTACCAGGTCATAGATGTCTGGAGATTTCAGCGCTGGGCGATGCCCTTCGTATGGATCGGAGTGAACCCGATCACGATTTATTTTGGCGGACGGTTCATTGATTTCGAGGGGATGGCAAAACTTTTCGTCGGGGGACCTGTCAATGAGGCCCTCGGCAACTATGGGGAACTGGTGCTCGCTTTGACGACCCTGGCGTTTGGCTTCCTTTTCCTGCGCTTTTTATACCAGCGTAAGATCTTTCTGCGGGTTTAGGTCAGGGCAGATCCCGTCGCCTGGTCCGGCCAGATGTGGCTTTGGTCCTGTGTAAATCACACGGCATTCTGCTTGCCGCGCGGTGCTCAAAGGGCAAGACTCCCTTCCCATGCGAGCCTCGTGTCTCGGTATTTTGTGTGTCTTACTGGCTTCTCTCGGTAGTTCAGCCTCCGGTCGTGCCGCCGACGCTCCAGGCGCCGCTGTAGCGCCGTCCGCGGCCCCGGCTGCGCGCGAAGTTGATCTTCGTCCGGTATTCGAAAAGTTTTCCCTGGCGCGCCTTCAGCAAGGGGGGCGGCCGACCTGCTCGGTTTTTACCGTCGCCGGTGCCTTGGAATTCGCCACCGCCAAGCGCCAGGGACACGCTCCCCGGTTGAGCGTGGATTTCCTCAACTGGGCGGCCAATCGCGCCTGCGGGGACAAGGAGGACGGCGGTTTCTTCTCGGATCTTTGGAAGGGGTTTTCCGCATACGGCATTTGTGCGGAGACGGATATGCCTTACGTGGCGAAACTGGACTTGACCCGGGAACCATCCGCCGAGGCGATGGCTGACGCCAAAGTGCGGTTGTCGCTGGGGTTGCGGCTGCATTGGATCAAGGAATGGAACGTGAACACTGGCTTGACCGACCAGCACCTCGCCGAAATCAAGCGCACACTCGAGGCCGGTTGGCCGGTGTGTGGCGGGTTCCGGTGGCCGAAGCAGGAGAAATGGGTTGAGGGCGTGTTGCAGATGTGCCCTCCGAGCGCGGTGCGCGACGGACACAGTGTCTTGCTGGTCGGTTTTCGTGACAACCTGGCGGCTGCGGGGCAGGGCGTGTTCATTTTTCGGAACACGGCAGGCGGTGGCCAGGATGGGGAAATGCCTTACGCCTATGCCCGGGAGTACATGAACGACGCCGTTTGGGTGGATTATGAACCGCGCGGCAAATCAACGGCAGAGACCGCAGCCGTCACTCCCTGGTTGCGCGATCCGCTGGGAGCCTTGGCGGCTGCGCCAACGGGCCGAAGCCGTCGGATTTCCAGCAACGAGCAGCCGAAATGGAACGACGCAAACCTGGACATGACTATTCTCCCGCCGGGCAAATCCTTGGAAATGCCTTTGCTGGAGGGGCCCGGAATGATCACACACATTTGGATGACCAGTCATGCCGGCCGGGTGAATGAACTCAACGCCCTGACCCTCCGCATTTATTGGGATGGCCAGCAGGAACCGGCAGTCGAGGCGCCCTTGGGGGAGTTTTTTGCCGTCGGACAAGGCAAGCCCGCCACGGTCGAAAGTGTGCCGGTTCAGGTTTCGCCAACTGGAGCCCTGGTATGCTATTGGCGGATGCCGTTCGCCAAGTCCGCCCGGATTGTCGTCGCCAATGACAACCCAAATCGAACCGCCGGCCTCTACTGGCAGGTGGACTGGGTCGAACTCGATCGGTTGCCTGAGCAAACGCCGTATTTTAATGCGCAATATCGTCAGGAATACCCGGCACCCCCGGGCCAGGATTATGTGATCGCGGACCTCGAAGGCTGCGGCCAATACGCCGGCACTGTGATGTCGGTGACCTTAGCCCAGGACGGATGGTGGGGTGAAGGGGACGATTTCTTTTATATCGATGGGGAAAAAGTGCCCAGCCTGCAAGGCACCGGGAGCGAAGATTACTTCAATGATGCCTGGGGATTTCGTCCGCGTACGGGCCATTGGTTCGGCCAACCTCGGTGGGAGGGTGATAACGCAGGGGACAGCGGGGTTTGCTACCGCTGGCACGTGTTGGATCCGGTCGGGTTTGATAAATCACTCAAGGTCACCATCGAGCACAAAGGTAATCGGGCTGAAGACACCGAGGGATTCTACGTTGAGCGTCCCGATTTCCTGAACAGTGTCGCCTTCTGGTACCAGGTTGGTCAGGCGAAGCGTTTCGGCAACCTGCCGGTCTATCCTGAAAGGCGGGTTCCATGGCAGGACCAGAACCTGGTGCGCGTATTTCAGCAGGCAAAAGTCACCGGCCCCGCGAAATTGCGCGTGGAAACCACGGGGATGTTCGGGGCGCGGCCGGTGCTTTCATGGTCCAACGCAAAAGTCGGCGCGCGTTTGAGCCTGCCGTTCACCGTTGTTAAGGCTGGACGACACGCGGTGCGGTTAACGGCGGCGATGGCGCCCGATTTCGGCACCTACGACATTTTGCTGGATGGCAAGCGAGCGGTGTCTGCGGCGGATTTTCACTCTCGCGATTCCGAGGAACTCGACCTTGCGCTCGGGACCCATGAGTTGACGGCGGGTCCGCACACCATGACATTTGTCGCCTTGGCGTCCGCCGGCGGCAAAGCGCAGCCGCTGGCGGTGGAGATGCTCCGCCTGCTCCCACTCCCGCCAGAAGCCACCCGCGCTGTCAAAACGCATCACGAAGCGCATTTCATCCGGCTCGGCATTGGCCGAGCGGTGTACGCCTACCGGTTGGCCTATGGCGCAGTGCCCGAATCCCTTCAAACCCTGGTCAAGGCCGAACTCCTGTCGCCTCGCTACTTGTCGGATGAGAATGGCAAAGCGCTGTGTTGCCATCGTGAAGGCGATTTTCTCGTCGTGGAGAGTGACGGTCCGGAGCCGTGGACTTATCGGTGGCAAGGATTGGACGCGCGCCGCTAGACAGACCTTTACGCAGCTGCCCTAATTCGATCACCCCAATCGCTCACCGCCTAAATTGTGGGAGTGTTTTTCCGTGGATGAATTCTATTCGGAGGACTGCTCTCGTTGCTGCGCCGCCCTTTCGTCGCTTTTGCGGTTGCGTGGCGTTTCACATGTCAGGACACAACTTCGCCTTGCTCAAACCCTATCAAAACGTTTTACTTTGTCAGGTGACGTCTTAAACGCTTGTGAAAACCCTGGTCTGGCTTCTCGCGCTGTTCCTGTTGCTCCTTTCTCCGCAGCAACTCCCGGCAAGTGTGCTGATCACCGAGTTCCTCGCCGAGAATGACGGCGGCCTGCACGACAGTGATGGTGATTCTCCGGATTGGATTGAGATTTTCAACGACTCCACCACCGACGTTGACCTGGCTGGGTGGCACCTCACAGACTCACCTCTTAACCTTTCTCGCTGGACGTTTCCCGCCACGAATCTCCCCGCTGCCAGTTATCTGGTTGTCTTTGCCTCCGGCAAAGATCGGGCCGTGGCTGGACAGGAGTTGCACACTAGCTTTCGACTCAACAATGCGGGACAATACCTGGCCCTGGTAAAGCCCGATGGCACCATCGCCCACGCCTATGATCCAGCCTTCCCTCCTCAACGCCGCAACGCCTCCTACGGCGTACAGCGCCAGACAACCTCTTTCGCCCTCGTGTCCACCCGCGCCAAAGTTCGCTGGCTCGTGCCCACCAACAACAACATCGGCACCTCTTGGACCGTTACCAATTTCAACGACACCGCCTGGATCGCGGGCACCAACGGGCTCGGCTACGACCGCGACAAGAGCGCTACCAATCCCGGTCCGGTCGTGCTATCGCTCGATTTCGACGAGCGCGGGACCACCCCGGTTACCCAGGCCGGTTTTACCTCCTTCGTGATTAACTCCAACGTCAGCAGCACCGCCATTCAAACGAATCCCACTGTTCGCACCTACGGCAGCATTACGCTCACCTTTTCCAATACCGCCCCGAATGGCTACGACGACCGCGTGCGCGCCACCCCGACGAACAACGGCAATTTCACCACCTCTTTCCTCCTGCGTGACCATATTATGTCGCGCGAACTCACCGGCACCGGAGGTCTTGACCTTACCTTCGCCGGGCTGGTTCCAGACCAAAACTACGTGGTGACCATTTGGTCTTTCGACACCGGCAGCACCGGTCGGCGGGTATCCGATTGGTTCGCCAACGGAAGCCTGGTAAAAAGCAATTACGCCTTTGACGGCAGCGTGTTGCCGACCAGTGATACAGATTACCAGTTTGCTTTTGCCGCAAAGGCCACCCCCACCGGCAGCCTCCTCGTGTCCGGGCGGCGCTCCACCAACAGCCAGGCCAACAGCCCAGGCGTTCAAATGAATGGCATCCGGCTCGCCAAGACCGGTTACGGCGCTCTCATCGCCACCGACCTCGACAGCGCCATGTACAACCGCAATGCCTCCGTCTATGTTCGGCTGCCATTCTCAGTAACCAATCTCTCCAATTTCAACCGCCTGCTTCTGAGAGTGCGGTACGACGACGGGTTTGTCGCCTACCTCAACGGCCAGCCCATCGCATCGCGCAACGCACCGTTGACCCCGGCTTACAACTCCACCGCCACCGCTATCCATGGCGGCTCCGATTTTGAGTCCATCCCCATCGAGTTGACCCCCGGGTTGGTCCTGGTCGGCACCAACATGCTCGCTATCCAAGGCCTGAACGCCACCAGCAACGACCTGGACTTTCTTCTTCAAGCCGAGTTAGTAGCTCAGCAGGTAAACGACATCGCCGGCCGCTATTTTTCTCCCCCCACCCCGGGCGCAGCCAACTCCACCGGTTACCTTGGTTTTGTTGATGACACCAAGTTCAGCGTCAACCGCGGGTTCTACGAACTTCCGTTCAGCGTCAACATCACCTGCACCACGCCAGGCTCCACGGTTTTTTGGACGACTAACGGCAGCATCCCCTCGCCGACAAACGGCACCGTGTTCACCACTCCTATCTACGTAGACCACACCCTTGCTGTTCGAGCCGCTGCCTATGCCACCAATCTCATTCCCACTGAGGTCGAAACTCACAGCTACATCTTTCTCCAACAAGTGTTGAATCAGCCCGCCACTCTGGCCGGTTATCCCGCCACCTGGCAGGCGTCTTATCCGGCCGATTACGGCATGGATCCCGCCATCGGTTACGACCCGGTCTACGGCAAGACCATTTCCAACGATTTTCGCTCCCTGCCCACCCTGTCGATTGTGATGTCTCACGCCGACCTCTGGGATCCCAGTATCGGCATTTACCCCAACAGCACCAGCATCGGTCCTTTCTGGGAGCGCCCCACCAGCCTGGAACTCATCAACCCGGATGGTTCCACCGAATTTGCGGTTAATGGCGGCATCGAAATCCACGGCAACGCGAGTCGTGATAACGTCCGCACTGCCAAACATTCCTTCACCATCTCCTTCAAGAGCATTTATGGCCCCGCAAAGCTGCGCTACAATTGGTTCGATAACCCGGTGCAAAGCTTCGACACCCTGGTCCTGCGTGGTATAGGTTTCTGCGATGCCTGGCCCACCCGCTACTCCGATACCACGGTTGTGCCTGGCACCAGCCTGATCGGCCTGCGTTACCGGCCGGAAAACTCCACCTACCTCAAAGATACCTGGGTTAAAGAGAGCTTCCGCGAAATGGGCCATCTCGCCACTCGCTCGGAGTTCGTTCATGTCTACCTCAACGGCCTCTACTGGGGTTTGATGAACCCCTCAGAACGCATTGACGCTGATTTTGCGGCCTCACATTTTGGCGGCCGCGCGATGGATTGGGACATAATGGCGGGTGATGAGACCGGCGCGTATGCAGAGTTGCGCGATGGGCAACGCGCGGATTGGGATGCCCTGATCGCCCAGGTGAACGCCGGCATAAACGATGAAGCCAGCTACCAGGCCGTGTTGGGGAAAGTGGATGTCGACAATCTCATCGATTATATGATGGTTCACGCCGTCACGGAAATGGAGGATTGGCCGCATCACAATTGGTACTCGGCGCACCGCCGGGCCACCAATGGGGTTCCCGACACGAAGTGGATGTTCTTCCCCTGGGACCAGGAAATCGGTATGGACCGCTACGTGCATCGCGATCGCGTCAATGCCGATAGCGACAACACGCCCTCGCGCATCTACACCAAACTGCGCGCCTGGCCGGAGTTCCGCCGCCTCTACGGTGACCACGTACAAAAGCAGATGTGCAACAACGGTCCGCTCACTTCCAGCAACTCCATCGCCCGGTTCGAACGGCTCGCCGCTTGCATCCATGATGCCTTGGTCCCGGAATCGGCGCGCTGGGGTGACGCCCGCAAATACACCATCGGCGCCAACCCGGGCACCGGTGTCACGTTTACCCGCGATGAATGGTGGGTCCCTGAGCTCCAACAGCTTTACAGCAATTACTTCGGCAACCTCGACCAGCTCTACTTGCAGACCTTCCGCAACAACAACCTCTACCCGTTGACCGGCCCGCCCGCTTTCAGCCAATTTGGCGGGGCTGTGCCGGCCGGCTTCACGCTCACTGTTACTCATACCAATTTAGGCGGGACTGTCTATTACACCATGGACGGCTCCGATCCCCGGCAGTACGGGACCGCCCTGGTGTCAACTACCGCCCAGCCCTACCTCGGTCCGATCCCCATCAACGCCTCTACCCTGGTCAATGCTCGGGTGCTGGATGGCTACGGTTGGAGTGCGCTTGTTCAGGCGGCCTTCTATCCGCCTCATGACCTCTCTCCACTCATCCTTTCGGAGCTGATGTATAATCCCACCAACTCGGGCGGAACCAGCGGCGATGAATTTGAGTTCATTGAACTCCAAAACACGGGAACCAACACCCTCAACTTGTCCGGGCTGACCTTCTCCCAGGGCGTTTCTTTCACTTTCACAAACGGCACCCAACTCACTCCTGGCGCTTTTTGTGTGCTGGTGCGCAACCCCATCGCCTTCGCTGATCGTTACCCGGGAGTGGCCATTCAAGGCGTGTTCACGGGTAAGCTGGATAATAACGGCGAGACGCTCACGCTCTCGCACCCTACAGGAGCAAGCATCCTATCGCTGACCTGGGGAGACCGTGCGCCGTGGCCGGTTGCCGCGGATGGTCTGGGTTTCTCCCTGGTGCCGCGCAACCCCGGACTGTACCAGGCCTCGGATAACGGCACGCAGTGGCGTGCCAGCGCCGCGCCGGGAGGTTCGCCCGGCACCGCCGATGCCACCCCGGCCATTACCCCGGTGGTGATCAATGAGATCCTGGCCCATACGGATCTGCCGCAGTTCGACGCGATTGAACTCTACAATCCCACCGGCACCAATGCGCCTGTCGGCGGCTGGTTCCTCACCGATGATCCCGGCATTCCCTTCAAATTCCAGATTCCCTCAGGCACCAGCATTCCGCCGCATGGATTTGCTGCCTTCGACGCCCGCCAGTTCAACGCTGTGCCCGGCACCACCACCAACTTCCAACTCAACTCCACTGGCGACCAGGCGTATCTCTTCTCCGCCGATGCGAACCGCCAGTTGACCGGGTACAGCCATGGCGTGGATTTCGGCGCCTCGTTCAACGGCGTCAGCTTCGGCCGCGTGCTCAATGAAATCGGGGAAGAGTTTTATCCGCTCCAAACCAGTGTCACACTTACCCAGGCAAACTCGGGTCCCCGTATCGGTCCGGTGGTCATTAATGAAATCCATTATCACCCCGAACCCGGAGGCTTTGAATACGTCGAGTTGCTCAACCTCACTTCCACCAATGTGCCGCTCTACAGCGTGGCGTTCCCTACAAACGCCTGGCGCTTGAGCGGCATCGGCTTCACTCTTCCGACGAACCTGACTCTGTCTCCTCAAGCCTTGCTGCTCCTCACCGCGACGAATCCCGCGGATTTTCGCGCTCGCTACAGCGTTCCCGCCGACGTCACCGTGCTTGGGCCCTTCTCCGGCACCCTGCAGGACGGCGGCGAGAATCTCCAGCTCCAGGCCCCGGATAATCCAAACACCAATGGTGTGCCTTACGTCTCGCTCGACGAGGTTCGTTACAATGACAAATCGCCTTGGCCGCAGGCCGCCGATGGCGCCGGACTGTCTCTGCAACGGCTCAACCCCACCGGCTTTGCTAACAGCCCTGCCAATTGGATAGCCGCCGCCCCGACCCCCGGCCGCTTGCTCGACACCGCCGACACTGACGACGACGGCGTGCCGGACCTTTGGGAAGTGCAACACGGCACGAGCCCCTTGGTTCCAGATGCTGATCAGGATCCGGACCGCGACGGTTTGACCAACCTTGAAGAGTACCTGGCCGGCACTGATCCGCATTCGGCCCAGAGCGCTCTCAAGCTGGCGGCCACGTCCCAGACGCCCGGCTCGGTTTCACTCCAATTCCTGGCGGTTTCCAACCGGTCTTACTCGGTGCTGTATCGCAACGCGCTTTCCGACCCGAATTGGCTGACGTTGACCAACGTGACGGCCCAATTCACCAACCAGGCAATCGACATTCCGCAAGATGCCGCGACGGCGACCCGGTTTTATCGCCTGGTCACCCCGGCACTGCCGTAGATCAGGAGCGTTTTGGCTTGTCAGCTGGCCGCCGCCGCCAGACGTTACTGCTTGGTTATGAAGCGCCATAGCGTCCTTTCACTCTTTCTCACCCTCGCATCAACCACCTTCTTGGCCATCGCCGGCGAACCATCCGGCTTTTTGCCGCTATTTACCGGCGACGGCCCACCCGCGGGCTGGCTGGTCCGTAAATGGGACAATCTGAAGGATCCCGCGGATGCGGGCGTGGTGTGGAAGGTGCAGGACGGCATTCTCCACGGCAGCGAACCGCGCGGCACCTGGCTGGTTAGCGAAAAGGAATATGGCGATTTCATCTTGGAATTCGACTGGAAGCTCGGCGAGCGCGGCAATAGCGGCACCGCCTTACGGGCACCATTGTTCGGCGACCCGGCGTTTGACGGCATGGAGCTACAGATGGTTGACCCGCGCTACTACCCCTCGAATATGACCGTCACTGCGGCGGAACTGACCGGGAGCCTTTACAAAGGCTTGGCCCCCAAACGCCAGCTTTTCAAGCCGCTTGAGTGGAATCATTACCGCATCGAGTGCCGGGGAGCGAAGGTCAAGGTGGAACTGAACGGCGAGAATATCATCGATGTTGACTTGGCCGTGCAAGACCAACCAACCAAACGTCACGACGGCACCGACGCGCCGCCGCTCAAGGACCGGCCGCGCAAAGGGCACATCGGCTTCCAGGAACTTAGCCGGGGCGGCGGGCACGTGGAGATCCGCAACGCGCGGATCCAGGTGCTGGACTGAGAGCAGGTCAGGAGCAGGCTGCAATGGGTGTTACGGTGCTGAGAACTGCCAATGATCCTCAGGCGCCATGACGGAGCGAGGGCCGGTACCGTTCAGCCAAGCTTTTGCGGATGAATCTCCCCGTAGATAGGCATCCCAAAACGTCGTTGATAGGGCCAGGATCACCTGGTGATGGTTTGGGTTCCGCGGAGCCTGATCTCCCGGCAAAGGCCGATCCGTAAAGACCGAGTGTTCGGCGTTGTTGAGCACCAGTTCGTATTTGGGAGCACCTTTCAGCGCCGGATAGACTGACAGTCTCGATTTCATGTCCGCGTTGCCAATAGGGGCCAGGTCCTTCGTGCCGGTCATCAGCATCCACGGAACCGAGACTGACGCAAAAGCCGTTTTGGGACTGAAGCCCCGTGGCGAACTGGGGCTGAAGATGACCGCGGCCTTAATCCGGGGATCGGTGAACCTCTTTCCGCCTACCGGCACGGCCTCTCCGCTCACCGCCTGGGTGGTGACGGCTCCGAAAGAATGGCCGGACATCCCGACCTTGTTGAGGTCCATTCGGCCGCTCAAGGAGTGGGCTTTATCCGTCTGCCAAACCGCAAGCTGGTCCAAGACCGCCGGGATGTCCTTAACCCGAAGTAAAAAATTATCGAGGGACGCCGCCTTTCTCATGTCGGCCATGCGGTCGGCGGTCGGCGTTCCTCGCCAGACGCTGTCATCGCTGCCGGGGTGTTGAACAAATACGGCCACATAGCCTCGCCGGGCCCAATGTTCTCCGAGGAAAGCACTGCCGGCACGGGATCCTCCCAGCCCGTGACTGAACAGGATTACCGGCGCAGGGGTTTGAATGGCTGGGAGGTAAACTCGCAGCGGGATTTGCCGGTTTCTGGAGGCATCGTGCGCCGCAAAGTCGAGATGCGTCGGTTTGTAGGCAGCATCGACGGCCAGGGGATCATAGTTGCCGGCACTGACCTGCGCCGCTATCCCCAGCCAAATGCACAGAACGCTGAGTATTCCGCGATTCGAACCGAAACCTGTTCGCATGTGCTTATAGACGCCAGCAGGCCTTTGGGTGTTACATGTTTGGGGGCGAGTCTTGACCTGCCCCGTTTCCTGATCAACATGAATCGACGCTTGACCCGTTCGAACGACTCACGTGGAATCATCATTGCCTGAGCCGAACGTTTGCCCTTTCCTTACGGGGGGCCGTGGAGGGCTCCGCAACCAAGACATTTCGATCCAATCTATGAAGCGAACCATACTCAACCTCGTCGTAGCCGCTGTCGTTGGCTGTCTGCTGCTGGGTAGTGCGCCGGTGCTGGCGGCGAATAAGCCGAATATCGTGGTTATCCTGGTCGATGACATGGGCTACTCGGACATCGGTTGCTACGGTGGTGAGATTAGCACGCCGAACCTGGACCGGTTGGCGCGAGGAGGGGTGCGCTTTACTCAATTTCACAACACGGCCCGGTGTTGCCCTACGCGCGCCGCGTTGCTGACCGGCCTGTATCCGCACCAGGCCGGCGTCGGGCACATGACCGAGGAGCAGAAGGGCGCCGACGGGGCGCCGTTGCCCGGCTACAGTGGGCGGTTGAATGACCGCTGCGTGACGATCGCAGAGGCGTTGAAACCGGCTGGCTACTTTACCGCCATGGTCGGAAAGTGGCATGTCGGTCAGAATCATGGCGTCACTCCTTGGGGACGTGGGTTTGATCGTTCGCTCAATTCCGCGGCGGGAGGGTTCTACTTTCAGGACTCGCCGCGCGCGGAGGTGTTCCTGAACGGCAAAAACCTTGGGACCACCGGCAAGCCATTGCCCAAGAACTGGTATTCGACCGATCTTTGGACGGAATACGGATTGAAGTTCGTGGATGAGGCGCGGGCGGCGCACCAGCCTTTCTTCCTCTACGTGGCCCATAATGCGCCGCATTTCCCGCTTCAGGCGCCGCCGGAGGATATTGCCCGCTGGCGCGGCAAGTACAAAGCCGGCTGGGACAAACTCCGTGCGGCCCGGTACCAGCGGCAAATCGAGATGGGCCTCATCGATAAGGCCTGGCCACTTTCTCCGCGCCTGGCTGAAGTCCCGGCCTGGGACAGCCTCACTCCGGCGGAACAGGATCGCTACGACCATATCATGGCGATCTACGCCGCGGTGGTTGAACGGATGGACCGGGCGGTCGGGAACCTCGTCGAGGGCCTCCAACAGCGCGGTGAACTGGAAAATACTCTCCTCCTGTTCATGAGCGATAACGGCGGCAATGCCGAGTCGGGCATTGCCGGGCGGCTGGAAGGCGAGCATCCCGGCGATGCGCAATCCAGCGTGTTCGTGGGCCAATGCTGGGCGACGCTGAACAATACTCCTTTTGTACGCTACAAGCATTATACGGACGAAGGCGGGATCGCGACCCCGCTGATTGCGCATTGGCCACAGGGCATCTCCAAGGCCCGCGCGGGCCAGTTCGAGAAACAACCCGGGCACGTGATTGACGTCATGGCTACCTGCCTCGATGTCGGCGGGGCTGCGTACCCAAAGGAATTAAAAGGCAAGAAGCTTGTTCCGCTCCAAGGAGTGAGCCTCCGGCCGGCGTTCGAAGGCAAACCTATCCATCGGTCCGAGCCGATCTTCTGGGAGCACGAAGGCAACCGGGCGGTGCTGGAGGGCGATTGGAAGCTGGTGGCGCTCTCAGGTCAGCCCTGGCGCCTCTACAATATCCTGGCGGACCGTTCCGAACAGCATGACCTGGCGTTGGCGGAGCCCAAGCGCGTCAAAGCGCTGGCGGCGAAGTGGGATGCCTACGCTGCCAGGGCCAATGTTCTGCCGCTGGGCGGCTGGCAGGGGGGCAAACCTCGACGCGCACGGGCGGCGAATCTAAGCACCAAAACCAAATTTGTCCTGAAGGCCGGGGACCATTTGGAGCGCGACCAGGCGCCCGCGGCGGTGCGGCGCGGGTTTACGATCAAAGCCCGGTTTGACGCCACCGACCCGAACGGGGTGATCCTGGCTCAGGGCGGGGCGTCGCACGGCTACACGCTTTATCTCAAAGACGGGCGGCTCGTGTTCCTCGTCCGCGTGGCCGGGAAGGCGGTCAGTCTCGCGACCACCCAAACTCTTACCGGGGCGCATGAGGCGGTGGCGCGCCTGGATGCCGCAGGTGCGATGTCTCTTACTGTAGATGGCGCGGCGGTTTCCGGCGACAGGACGGCGGGCCCTTTCACCACCATGCCGACGGACGGACTGGATGTCGGGACCGATCAGGGCGGGCTGGTGGGAGAATATCCAGCGGGCAACGAATTCCACGGCGCGATCTCTTCCTTGGTGATCGAGTTGGATCCGAAGTAACCCCGATTAAGCCATGAAGGCTTGCCCAGCAGAAAGAACCACCCGTTACCTGAGGAATAAACCAACAACGCGAATCATGCAACGAAACGCTCTGCTCGCCGCGGTCCTGGCCATGCTGCTTCCTGTGATGGGCTACACGCAGACTCAATGGCAGAACGTACTCCAGCCAGAGGGCAAACCTGCCGGAAAACTGGTTGTGGCTAAAAACCGAAAGCCGTTGGCGATGCTGGTATGCCCGGCGAAACCCACGCCACAAGAAACGAAAGCCGCGGAGGAACTGCAGCATTGGTTGCAGAAGATTTCGGATGCGACGCTGCCCATCCAGGCCGGCAAAACGAGTGGCCGGGCCATTGTCATTGAAACCGATCCCGCCCTCGGCGATGACGGCTACGAAATCAGCTTTCGGCGTGGCCAACTGGTTTTGGGTGGTGGTGTCCAGCGCGGCGTTTTGAACGCTGTGTTTGCGCTGCTTGAGGAGGATCTGGGCTGCCGCTTTTACACAAAGGATTCCATCCGTCTGCCCAGGACCAACCAATTGGCCTTGGCGCCCGTCGCGCGGCGCTACATTCCACGACTAAAGATCCGTGATCCATTTTACGCCTGTGCTTTCGACCCGGTGTGGTCCTTGCGCAACCGCACCCAATCCCCCAATGCTCGGGTTCCCGAGGAATACGGCGGGCGCGTGGACTACGCGGATATGTTTGTGCACACGGCCGCGCAAATCCTGCCGCCGGACCGGTATTTCAAGGAGCAGCCAGATTACTTTGCGCAAAAATCCGACGGCACGCGCACGACCGCACAGCTTTGCCCGACGCATCCTGCGGTGGCAAAGATCGCGATTGCTTACGTGCGCCAGGTGCTCAAAGACAATCCGCACACCGAAATCCTGAGCGTCTCCAAAAATGATAATCCGGAGATATGCCACTGCGAGCGCTGCAATAAGCTCCGCGACGCTGAAGGTTCAGACATGGCGAACCAACTGTACCTCGTGAACCAGGTCGCCGAGGCGATCGCGCCGGAACATCCCCGGGTAGCCATTGACACGCTCGCATACCTGGAAACGATTCAGGTGCCCAAGACCATGAGGCCGCGCAAAAACGTGGTCATCCGCTTGTGCAACGACTCAGTAGGCGCATGGTCGCGGCCGTTTACGCCAGCGGGGCGGTGCGACGTCTCAAAGCTCGCGAGCGCGTGGGGCGCGGCGCACCACCGGATTTACGTCTGGGATTACAATGTCAATTTCAGCCACTACCTCGCCCCAATGCCGAACCTTGACGTGATAGCGGCGAACATCCGTTTCTGGATCCAGAACAACGCCGAGGGCGTGATGCTGCAAGGCGGTTACCAGGGACCAGCGGAACGCGACGAAATGAAAAGCTGGGTAACGGCCAAGTTGCTTTGGAACCCGGCATGGGACGAGAACGCGTTGGCAACGGATTTCATTCGCGGCCATTACGGCAAAGCTGCGCCGGCGATCGAGGAATACGAAGCCCTGCTCGCTAAAATGCGGGCCGACTTTGCCAAGATCATGGACGCGCCACCCGGCGGTATTCGTTACCCAATGGACTCGCCGTTTTTCTCCCTCGATTTTGTGGTCCAGGCCACGCAAATCTTCACGCGCGCCCGGAGGCTCGCGTTGGGCGATGAGACCCTGGTGCGCCGTGTCGAGCGCGCCAAGTTGCCTTTGCTTTACATCAAATGCATGCGCGGCCCGGAGTTCCTTGCGGACGACTTCCCACGTGTGGTCGGTGCATTTGAACGCATCGCTCGGCTGGAACATGTCCAGTTTCTCGAGGAAGGCGGACCGGACTTCGAACGTAAACTGGCGGGCTTCAAGCAGCGCATCCCCAAAACCACAGCTACGCCATGATTCGCGGCCGGCGCCTTGCGAGTTGCCCGGTATCGACAGTATTGCCGACTCCTGGCATCGTACGGTTTTTGCTAGCCTTAAGCTCATTCACGTGATAGAAAGCAGAAAACTCTCTAACAACACAAATCATGAAACGAAGCGTCTCCCTACTCGCCCTGCTGACGGCCGCCGCCGCCCACGTGGCTACCGCTCAGATTAATTACAGCGGTGGAACTTATGTTGAGAACTTTAATAGTATCTTCAGTACCGATGGCACCGGGACGGCTGTCCCGGGGACGACCGCGATTGGACTCCAAGGCGCGATTCCCACATTGACAACGTGGCAAGCAGCCAGAGTCAGCGGTTCGGGGGCGACCACGTTTGCGATCTTCGGAGATTGGGGCGGTTCGGCCGCGTCCGGTACCGGGCGGCTTTATTCATACGGTCTGCCCGCTTCGACCGAGCGGGCCTTGGGTTCGGTGGCATCAGGCACCACCACCGTTGGGTTTGGGACCTCGTTTTTGAATACTTCAGCGGATACGTACAGTTCTGTTTCCTTCACTTTTGATCGCGAAATCTGGCGAACGCAGAACACGGCAGCTGATCAAAGCCTCTCCTTTGCTTACGGGTTTACTTCGAGCGGGATCGGGACCGGGAGTTTCATTACCAACAGTGCCATGACTGCTTACCCGGCATTGGACGCAACCAGTCCGAGCTTCTATGCATCACTGAATGGAGGCGCGGGCGGTTTTACTGATCCGAGCACAAATATGGTGACGGTGTCGGCGACCATCACGGGGCTTAATTGGGCACCCGGTGACTCCCTAATCATCCGCTGGAATGATGCTAACGACATAGGTAATGACGCGGGTATCGCGATTGACAACCTGCGCATGGTCGCCAACATTCCTGAGCCGGCCTCCGGACTCTTGCTGGGTTTGGGCCTGACGACGTTTGCCTTTCTGCGCCGCGTTCGCCGCTGAGCGGCACCTCGTGATCAATGGCCCCCACCCGGGATTGCCAATTGTGGCAATTCCCTTTGGGTTATAGCGACCCGTCGTCGTGGGGCTTCAATCCAGGGCTACGCTTTCAAGCGTCGGCAGTTTTGCCGACGGCGCCGTCTGGGGATAATTGGTTAGACTGGACTGCAAAACTCAAAATACGCGATTCACGCCACCCATGAAAAGACACCTTCTCCTCGCCGTTACGGCAGTAGGGCTTATCCAAAGCGGTTGGGCTGCCAACCTGGTTTGGACGCCATCCTCTGGGAGTTGGGACCTGTTCAGCGCGAACTGGAAGGACACCGACAGTAGTGCCATTGTCGCCTTTGCCCAGGGGGATAATGTGCGTTTCGATGACACCGGGCTCACCCAGCCCATTGTGGCTTTGGGCACAAACCTGCTCAGCCCGAACTTCCTCGTCGTGGACTCTTCCGGCATCTATTCCTTCTCCTCGAGCACGGGTGGCAAATTGACCGGCGGACTTTCACTCTCCAAACAAGGCTCTGGGACTCTGATTCTCGACGCCGACAATGCTATTTCCGGCCCGACGAGCATCGAAGGTGGGGTGCTCCAAATTGGCAGTGGCAGCAGCCGGGGCAGCGTGGGCAGTGGCCCTCTCACCAACAACGCCGGGTTGGTCATTAACCGGTCGGGCACGCTTGAGCTCAATGGGAATTTGAGCGGCGTGGGCACACTAACCAATGCCGCCGGCACCTTGAACATTTCCGGAATGAACACCATGAGCGGATTGATCTCGATCAATGCCGGAACCTTGGTGTTATCCGGCGCCCCCGCTGTTGGCGCCTCAACGGAGGTGCATATCAACGCGACCCCCGTTGCCGCCGGTACCCGGCTCTCGCCGGCGGGCGGCATTGATGTATCTGCTTCCAAGACGATCCGGATGCAGGGGTTTTCCACGGCGTCGCATCGCACGACGTTGATTACCCTGGACGGGGCTACGAACTCGGTGAGCAGCCCGATCCTGGTGGGGGAAGGCATCGGCCTGGTGCAGCTCAACGCCAGCAGCACGAACCTGGGCCAGTTGCAGGTCAGGGGGAACATTTCCAACCATCCTGATAACGTGACGCCCTTTTCGGGAAATATTTATCTGCGCGGCGCCGGCAACGGCATGCTGTCCGGCACGGTCAACCTTCCGGATGCGAACTGTATCCGAACCGATGCCGGCACTTTCACCTTGGCCTCCGCCGGCAACTTATGGAAAGGAACCCTGGTCGCGGTCGGCCGAATGCGCCTGGGCGCGGATAATGCCTTACCAAGCGTGACGTTTTCTATCGGGCAGGGAGCCGGCACGAATGCGGTGCTCGACTTGAACGGATTCAACCAGCAACTTCCCGGCGTGACCAGCGTTCATGCCGCCAACGTCAACCCACCAATCATCGCCAATAGCAGCACCACTTCGGACTCGATACTCACGATTTCCGCGCCTGCGGGTACTTACGGTGGTCTCATCCAGGATTCCATCTCCGGCGGCACCCGGAAGGTCGGACTCAAAATCATCTCCGGCGCGCAACAATTAACCACCAATTGCGCCTACAGCGGGCCGACGACGATTCTCGCAGGGGGGTTGGTGCTGAAAGATTTCGGCAGCATTTCGAACTCGTCGGTCATCGACATCACCGCCCCTGCAGCGTTAGACGTCGCTTCTCGCACCGACGGCACGCTCTGGCTGGGGGCAGCGCAGACGCTGAAGGGCAACGGCAATATAAAGATCACCGGCGATCTCGCCAGCCAGGGCACCATTGAGTTGAAGGTGAACAAAACCGAAGGTGTCATCACCAACGACGTCCTGGCGGTCACGGGGCAATTAACCTGCGGTGGCAAACTGAAGCTGGTGCTGAGCGGTGAAGCTTTGAACGCCGCTGACAGCCTCCCGATCTTGAACGCGGGTGCTTACGTGAGCGTTGCGTTTACGGCCATTGAGCCGGCCGGTCCCGGCCCGGGGATGATCTGGGACACGAGCACGCTCGCCACGGATGGCCTGCTGCGCATCGTAGGACCGCTCGCCGGTTCCGTCGTTCTGTCCGAATCAAAATCGGCCATTGTCTTCAGCGGAAGCGGCGGAATCCCCAACGGTGGTTTTACAGTGGTGACTTCCACCAACATCGCGGACCCACTGGTCTCCTGGACCACGGCGCAAACCGGCACGTTCGATCCCAGCGGCAATTTCAGCGTCACCAATGCGATACTGCCCGGTGAACTGATGCGCTGCTTCCGGTTACGCGTTCCCTGACACCAACTGCTTGGCCGTGATTGGCCCGCCGTTTCTTCGGGGCAAGGTCATCGGCGCGTACCTGAGGGCCCGGTCAGATGACGCGGCGGAGCTTGGCCCGGCGAGCGATCCCGGTCTGCTGCGCAAGTGCTCATGCTAACACGTTGCTCAATTCGGTGGCGGTGCGCGCTGGTCATTTTGGCCACTACGGTTTTCACTCAAGCCCACGCCGACATGCTGGCGTTCTGGGATTTCAACAGTCCCACACCTGACGCTGATGCCACCACCGGTACCCTGTTAACCGCCAGCGGCACCGGCACGGCGTCGCTCGTTGGCGGTGTGACGGGATCGTTCACGGCCTCGAACGGTTCATCCGACCCGAACACCACCGACAACAGCAACTGGCGTGTCACGACCTGGCCGGTGCAAGGCAAGCAGAACAAGCTCAGCGGCGTCCAGTTCAACGCCTCGACCGTCGGCCACCGCAAGATCGCTGTGAATTGGGATTTGCGCACCAGCAACACCGCCAGCAAATACACGCGGCTCCAGTACACGACTAACGGCACGGATTTTGTGGATTTCCAGGTCATCACTATGCCCTTCGAGACCTGGGTGAACGGTCAATCAGCCAACCTGTCCGGAGTTCCGGGCGTGGAGAACAACCCGGATTTCGGTGTGCGTTTCGTCACCGAGTTCGAATCCACGGCGATCGGTTCGGGCGAGACGAACTACGTGCCTTGCAACCCGGCCAGCACATACGGCAGCGCAGGCACGCTGCGTTTCGACATGGTTTCGATCTTCGGTGAACCGCCGGCGGTTAGGACTTTTTCGGTGCTCACCTACAATGTGCTGGGCCGCTCGGTGGGTGACTGGACCACGAACTCTACTCAGGTCCAGGCGATTGGACGGCAGCTCAGCTACTTGAAGCCGGACATCGTCGGCTTCCAGGAAATCCCGGAGACCAACTCCAATTACCGTTTAATGACGAACTTCGTGGACGCCTACCTGCCGGGTTACTACCTCGCGATTGGTTCATACACAGATGGCGGCGAGCGTAGCGTCGTCGCGAGCCGGTTTCCCATTCCCCGCGCCAAATCCTGGCTCGTAGGCAGCAGCCTGACGCCCTACGGTTATGGCAGCACGTTTTCCCGGGACCTGTTCGAGGCGCAAATCGATATTCCGGGTTTTCCGCAACCGTTTCATTTCTTTGTTACGCATCTCAAAGCGGCGTCGGATCAAAACAGCTCCATGAAACGAGGCGCGGAAGCCAGGGCTATCTCGAATTACTTCGCGGCGGTCTATCTCACCACCAACTCACTGCATCCATATTGTCTGGTGGGCGACATGAACGAAGACATTTTCCGCCCCCGCCAGTATGAACTCCAGGCCATCCAAAATCTCATCGCCCCTTCGGTCGGTCTGCGGTTAACCACACCGGTGGGCGCTGTCACGGGCGACGATCGGACGTGGTCCATCCGAAACGCTAACCTCACGATTCGTTTCGATTACATCCTGCCGTGTGCACTACTGTTCTCGAACATCGCCAACAGCCAGATCTTCCGCTCCGACGCGGGTTCATCACCTTCGCCACCGCTCCTCGTCGGGGACAGCGCCACGGCTTCGGACCATCTGCCTGTGATGATGACCTTCCGGAATCCCTACAATGTGCCGACGGTGATTCGCGGTCTCACGCTGAGCAATAATTTCGCCATTCTCACCTGGCCAACGGTAAAAGGCGCGAAGTATCGGGTCGAATCCTCAGCGGACCTGATCGCGTGGTTCGCGACTGTGACCAACCTCATTGCCCCGGGCGGCGACTTGTCGTGCAGCCTCCCGGCTGCTTCGTCGCCGCAATATTTCCGGGTGTGCCAGGAGTGAACTCCCTTCGGCCGTGAGTGAGTTTGAGTCGGCTCTTCGCTTCCAGTGGACCTTGGGCGACAGGAAGCTTTTCCCGCCAGAGAAGGGCAGGGCTGTGAGGAAGCAAGCGTCCTTGGTCAGAGTTTCCAGGATTGGAACGAGACCAGCGCCATGCGAACAGTAAATTCATGTCGGGTTCGTCGAACCCTGCTGGTGAATTTCCGCAAAACTTGCTTGCCGTCCTGCAGGGTTCGTTCAACTCTTCTGTCATGATTCATCCATCAAAAGTTGTTAGCATCCATCCCTATTTCAAAGTCAAGCCGGGCAATATGGACCAGGCCCGGGTCGCCCTTCCCGAATTCGTTGCTAGGACTTCCACGGAAAAAGGCAATTTGTTCTACGATTTCACGATTTGTGGGGATGTGATTTTCTGCCGGGAAGCCTACGTTGGGGCGGAGGGCATGTTGGCGCACCTGCAGAATGTCGGGGCGGTGCTCGCCGAGTTCTTGAAGTTCGTGGAGGTCGTTCGTGTGGAGGTGCACGGGTCGGCGGAGGAGTTGGCCAAGCTTAAGGGCCCACTGGCAGACCTGAAGCCTCAATGGTTCGAATTCGAGCGCGGAGTGGTCAGCCATACGCCCGACCTTGCCTGACCGGTTCGACGCTTTTAACCGGCGCGATTGATCGGGTCAAAGTGCCATTTGCGCAGCGCCGTGTTCGTCCCGCTCAAGAAAGCAAATTTCAATGAGCTTTTTGGGTCGGTGCCATTCTGGCGGGTCAAATGATGTGAAATGAGCGAGCGTCCGGAGAACGTGTTGGTTACGGAGAGAATCCGGCTGCGGCGACTAAATCCCGCCGATGCGCCGCTGCTGCACGAACTCGACAGCGATCCGGAGGTGATGCGCCACATTTCCAAAAGCGTTCCCACGCCGTTTGAGAAAATTCTCAGTGAAGTGTTGCCCCGCATGCTGTCCTGGGACCGCGAGTCTCCTCCGCAAGGTTTCTGGCCGGCGCATTTGTTGGCCGGCGGCGAGTTTATTGGATGGTTTCACCTTCGACCCGAAAAGATTTCGGCAGGGGAAATGGAGCTCGGCTATCGACTCAAGCGCGAGTATTGGGGCCGCGGCCTGGCGACGGAAGGTACCCGGGCACTGATTGCAGCGGCGTTCCGGGATTGGGGTTATCCAAAGCTCTCAGCGAGAACCCTCGTCGGCAACCACGCTTCGCGGCGAGTGATGGAAAAGGCGGGTCTCAGGTTTGAAGGACATTTTTACTGGAGCCAGGAAGCTCTCCCCGGATGGACTGAAGAGGAACGGCAGGGCGTAAAGTACGGACTCAGCGCTGGCGAATACCAGCAGGTATCAGGGGAAGTGACGGTGGTTTGACCCAGGCTGACTGGGGATCCGATTTACTCTGGAATTGATTAATATGAAACTGCTTGCTGCGATCTGTGGGTTGTTAGTGACTCAAAGTTTGCTCTTCGCATTTGAGATTGCTCGCGACGGAAAGCCGTCCTGCTCCATTGTCATTGCAAAGAACGCCGCTCCGGCCGCACGACTTGCCGCCCTCGAACTGCAATCACACTTCCTTCGCATTTCCGGCGCTGAAGTGCCGGTTCGAACGGATGGAGAACCTGTTGAGGGGCGCAGGATTCTGGTCGGGGACAGCGCGGCGGCGGTTGCGCTTGGGTTTCGAGGCGCTGATTTCAAGCCACAGGAATACCTAATCGCGTTCCGGCCGGAGACACTTGTCCTGATTGGCCGGGATTGGGAAGACACCGAAGCGAACCGCAAGGTCGAAGGCCGTCCGATGGAAGGCGACTCCTACGCGGCCTTGCGCCACAAAGTTGATTATTGGAAAGCGGTTGGGCTTCCCACGCGAAGTTCGGGAGAGATGGAACTGCCTGGGATCTACGACGACCAGGGCACTTGCCTTGCGGCCTACGACTTCCTGGAACGGTTTTGCGGCGTGCGTTGGTATGGCCCCGGAGGGCTGCACGTCATAACACCCTTGGAGCTCGTGGTCTCGGTTTCCGGCCAGGATGTGCGCCGTTCGCCCGGATTAAAGTATCGCGGCGCGCTGTCCAGCGCTTCCTGGCCTTTCTTACGGGGCCAGTGGGGCGAGTTCACGCCGCAACAATTGCAGCTTTACTGGCGTCGGATCCGACAGGGCGGAGAGCGTTGGGCGGGCAACCACACGTTCCATCAGGAAACCATCAAATCATTCTTCACCGATCCCGAATACCAGTGCCAAAACCCGAAGGGCAAAGGTTCGCAGCTTTGCTACACGAACCCGAAGCTGATCAGCAAAGTCAGCCAGATGGCCCGCGATTACTTCGACGGGAAGGGCGGGCTTCCTGCCGGCTGGAAGGCGACGGGTGATTACTTTGCCATTGTTCCCGATGACAATATGAACCTGTGCACCTGCGATGCTTGCCAGGCGCTCCTAAAGAAGGACCCAAGCCGCCGCACCGGTTTCTTCAGCAGCGGCGAGATGAGCGATTATTGGTTCACCTTTGTCAATGCCGTCGCTCGAGAAGTGCGGAAGACACATCCGGATAAATATGTTGCGACCCTGGCGTACTGGGAGTATGCGTTGCCGCCGTCTTTCGCGATCGAGCCGAATGTCTCCATCGCCCCGTGCCTGCACACTTGCTACTACCCCGTCCATCCGGCGATGCGTGACAACGACCTGCGTTTCTATCGTCAATGGCAGGAAAAGGCCTCCGGGCCGATGTTCCTGTGGGTCTACTATCATCATCCGATGGAACCGGCGTTGATCGAGAAGTGGAAATGCTTTCCGCATGTCATGGTCCACGAAACTGCCAACGCCATGAGGATGTTCATCAACGACGGGGTTCGAGGCATTTTCGAGTGCGGCGAGCAGGATCAGCTCGAGCAGTACATCATGGTGAAATTGTGGGATGATCCGAAGCTGAATGTCGACGCCGCCATCGACGAGTTTTTCCGGCTCTACTTCGGCAACGCGGGCGGCTCGATGAAGAAATTCTACCTCCGCCTGGAATCAATTGCCTGTGATTTGGCGAATTATCCCAAGCCTTATATGCGGAGCAACGGGATCGACTGGAAAAAAGTGGCCTGGGAAAAACTGGGAACTCCGGAACGGATGCAGGAGCTCGGCCAATTCCTCGCCAGCGCGGAAAGCGCGGCCACGGGCGACCTGGAGCAGAAACGAATGGCGAACTGGCGGGCGGCATTTTGGGATTGGATGCGGCAAGGGCAGCAGGCGGCGACAAAATAGTTGAGGCTAAAGTAAAGGCCGGAATAACCGCCGGATAATGGGTTTCGTAGCAGCCGCTGGAAGGTGGCGTAGTCTTATTCTCGGTATTCGATTTGTACCGGCCCGAGCAACCCAGAGGTGGTTGGACCTCGGTAGCGCGTGGGGACCGTGGTATAGTGGTTGGCCAGCGTATTGCACACCAGCACTTCGATCCGGTTTTCCCCCGCTTTTGCGAGTTTGGTGATATCAAGCTTCCAAGGCGGCGAAACCTTTATGCCTGCGAGCTTGCCGTTCACCCGCACTTCGGCGGAAGCCGTCACCTCCCCAAGGTTGAGCACAACCTCACGCGCGCGAGGCAGGGTCACACTTTTCCGATACCATGCACCGCCCGAATAGCTTCGGAGACCGTCATTTTGAGACCAGTCCCCGAGGGGGATTTGTCCGCGGCCGCAGTCGAGCTGGATCGGCTCGGGCAGTGCTGCGCCGGCATAGCAGCCGCGGTCCTGCTGGATTCGCAGCATAACTGGGATTGGTTTGGCGGAGGGTTGAGGAACAATGAACCGGTTTTTGCCGGTCAATAACTTCCCGTCGGCCCAGGCCTGGACCTCACCACGCGCGGCAATCGAAAAGCTGCGCAGTCCCGGCGGGGACAGGAATCGATACCAGCCCACGGGGGCTTTGTCCGCTGGACGAACATCGAACGGCAACAATCCTGGTTTGTCCCTCCAACTCATGGTCAAGGCGCTGGATTTGAATTTAGGCGGCTCCGTGGATTTTACTGGCTCCAGCTTAGGCGGTCCGCTCTGGTGCTTATACCAGAGACTGTCGGTAAAGGCGGCTATCTGCTCAGCCTGAACCTCCTCACCGGCTTCGGACTTTCCGACGAGCCAGCTCCGGTCGGTCGCCACGCGCTTTGCCCCGGCGGTCAACTCCGCGATCAACCCTGCCTCGCCGCCGTCGTTCCGGGCTCGAACCACGATTTGGTTGGGACCGGTCCGAAGCGACTTCGCAATGGCATATTCCTGCACCGATTCCCAGCGGTTCCCGCTCCCGAGGACCTCGCCATTGATGGACACCGAATACCCGTTGTCGCACGTGATTCGCAAGCGCGCGTTGGCCGGCACGCTGTCGAGGTCGAACTTCTTCCAGAACCAGCGCTCAGCGTTCGCGCGGTCGCCGGGATACCAGATGTAGAAAGCCGAAGAGCCAAAGACCTCCGTGGAAGTGGCGACTGCGGTTCCGGGTCGCTCGGAGACGACGAAATAGGTGCGCCCGGGTCGGTCAAATTGCAGCAGAATCGGATTGGCACCCATCCTGAGCTGGAGCTCGGTGCCGTTGACCAGGTCGCCGTTCACCCAGATTTTTGAAGGCTTCAACTCGCCGGTCAGGGCGTAGGCGGTCATATCGCGCGGGGCGATGACGGTGGTCCAGAAGCAGTTGTCTCGCGTGGAGGGTTCATAGTTGGAACCGGTCCCGGTGGTCCGCAGGTTGCCGACGGCTAGAAACTCGTCGTGCACCTGTTCCTTGAGGCCGTGGTAGCCTTGATGACCTGGGTCCCCTTCGATTCCCCAGCGCCAGGAGAATTCGTACGGTTTGCCAGCGGCCGGCGGGGTAGCTATGGCTGTGGGAGGTTCGTCACAGCGAATGAACTGAGGTCCGAAGGAGCAGGTGACCTTCCGCCAGGGCCCGTTAGTGCTGTCTCCTTCACAATACCAAAGCTGGCGAACTTCGGCGCCGATCAGGCTCTTTGTGGGCGGCCAGTGGAAATCGCCGAACCGGTTGTCGCTGGTCGGCTGCAGCTCGAATTCCCAATCTCCGGTCATCGAAATCACTTCAACGGCCGAGGTCGATGCGGGTGCGGCAATTTCGGCCTGACCCGGACTGAACACGATGAGTTGCAGTTCTTTCTCGGAGAGCGGCAGGTTCAGCGAGGTGTGACCCGTCTCCTGCGAAATCACCGGCAGAGGGCGGGTCGAGCCGGTCCAGGGATCCCACACCTCGACTTTGCCAGCAGCCCGGAAGGAACAAGTCGCGCCCTGGGGGGCGTTGTAAATCGCGTAAAGATCCCGCGGGCCCAGCTTGCGGTGCTGGATATAGCCCGGGCCGCTGTAATCACGGGCGGGCAATTTCGCGAAAACGTCCTTCGTCGGACCATCCGGGAATATCTCCTTCACGGCGGCGGCGATCTCAGGATCGTCGCGGCCGATGCGGTCACTGGCTTCCGGCAAGGCTCCTAGCGCGAGTACCAGGCCGCCGGCCCGGTGGAACTCAAGGGCCTTTTGCAGAGTGGAATAGCGCACCGCCTTCATAGCAGGAAGGATCAGCACCTGGTACGCCTCGCCGGAAACCTGCAGTTCTTTGCCGACGACCTTCGCACGAGCCAGTGATTCGAAGTCCATGAAGTCGAAATCAATCGATTGGGCATAAAGTTTTTCCCCGGTGCTGAACGCCGTGCGCACGGCCAGTTCTCCGTCCATCCCGGCCTCCATCGGCGCCACCGGATACAGGATGGCCACGTCGCAACGATGATGCCCTTGGCTAAACAGGTATCCTAACCGTTGAACACAATCGGTAAAACTCCGCAGGTGTTTCCAGTAGGGCATGCGGAAGGTGTTATCGGGCGGGGCCCATTCCCACCAGCCTCCGTGCGTGGCGTAGTACATGCCGTGGAAAGAGAGCAGATTATAGCCCATCACAAAGTCGGCAAAGGTGGCGTCCACAACGCCCGCCGATGTGGTGCCCCATCCGCTTCCGTAAAAGCCCTCAAGCCATACGCGCGGTCGCTGATAGAGATGGGCAATCGAGCTGGCCACTTTGGCCTTGATGAGATCCTTGCCGAGGTTCGGTTGATCCGCGCCCGGCCCCTGGTTCCATCGTTGAGTCCGGAAGTAGTCGCCAAACTCGACCACGTCGCGGCCGCGGCCGCCATGGTCGCAGCCCATCGTCATTCCACGCTGTTGGTGCCAATCGAAGACCGGCTTGAAAAAGCCCTCTTCCGTCAAAGCCACTTTCACATCGCTGTAATCCAGGCGCACCTTGGGAGTCCGGGGACCGATGTCCATGAAAAGAGCCGGCAGTTCCGGACGGATATCGTATCCCTTTCGCTTCTGAAATTCCTCGGCAAATTTAGATGTCCAGAGCAGGCCCGCCACCCGGAATTCCAACTCATCAGAAAAGAAAAAGTTGAGTCCTTTACCACCTTCCCCGGGAAAATGCTCTTCAAAGCGTCCGAAGAAATGTTTGGCATATTCTGGGCCGGACTGCGGATTCATCGGGTCGATCGAAAGTGGGATTTTCTCGGCCCGAACGGCAACTGAACGGCCGCCAATTTGTGTGGCAACCAGGGCGTTTGCGGGCGCCTCGCCGGTCACCAACCGCAGCTGTTGACCACAGAGCTCCGGATGCTCTTTCAGCATTTCATCGACGCACCAGCCCTGACCCAATCCCAGTGTGTAGTCGCTCAAACTGATTCCGGCCCCCAGTTTCTTTGACTCCCGCATGAACCAGCCGGTCAGCTTCCACCAATCCGGGGAGAAGAGCGGTGGTTCGCTGGGGTAGGAGAGTCCGTAGGTATGCCCGCCCTGGTCGGAATGGGCGTAGTTGATTTGAAGTCCTGAAATGCCCATGCCTTCCATTTGCTTGAGCTCCCAGCCGAGCCGTTCCTTCGTCAGCGGATCGCCCAACCACCAGAAGAATGGAACAATGCCAAAACCGGGTGGCGGCTTTTGAAACGAAGGCAGTACGTCCAGTTGGGGAGAGCGATTCGCCTGTCCGACGGCCCAGGCAGGGGCGGGCAGCATGTTTGCCGGGTCGCTCAGGGAAAGATCTCCGGCGTGCAAAGCGGCAGCGGGAAGCGTGGCGAACAGAGAAATCAGGAAGGATTTCAACCTTCCGCAGCAGACGGTCTGGCCGTGTTTCATGTTGGTTAATTGTGCCTTTACTCTACCCCTTGCTTCCTGTTTGCCGAGTCTGAAGTGATGACCGGCGGGGGAGGGGGAAGTTACTTGCCAGGGATTGCCACAGAGTTACAGTGCGCTCAAGGAACTGCCCCGCGGGTTATTGCTTGAATTGTGAAAGAGAGAGATGATCGCTATGAAGCCAATCAGAATTCCACCTTCCTCGGTTAGTCTTCTTGTTTCCGTTTGCTTTTTGGCCCTGGTCATAATTTTGATGGCCGGCGGCGCCGGCCCGGCGCGAGCGGAATCGATACAGCTCCGTCCGGCTGAGGGGTTAAAGGACGAAAACGGGAATCCACTGCTGCCGGGCACACCCGCGGCGGGTTACGCCATTCCGTGCGTGACGGATTGGAACGGCGACGGAAAAACGGACCTGCTCGTGGGATACCAATCCGCAGGCAAGATCGCTTGCTATCTGAATTCCGGCACGGCTGCCCAGCCCCACTTCACGAGTTACTCCAATCTCAAGGCAGGAGTGGGTAGTGACATCTGCCACATCTCCGGTGGTTGCGGGGCCCCGGCGCCCTGGGTTTGCGATTTTGATGGCGATGGCAAACGCGATTTGCTGGTGGGGGCGGGAGCGGACGGTACCGTCTGGTTTTATCGCAATACCAACACCGACGCGGCCCCAACGCTCGACACCGGTGTTCAATTGCGGGTTGGGGGCTTGGTGCTGAACGTGGGAGTCCGCGCCACCCCGTTCGTTCATGATTGGGACCAGGATGGACTCAACGATCTCCTTTGCGGATCGGGAGACGGTTCTATTTACTTCTTCAAGAATTCGAATTCGAATCCAAACCCCGTTTACGCGCCGGGCGTGAAGATACAGGCTGGCGGGGCTGATGTGTCAAAAGGCATCCGTTCCGTGGCACGTGTATTGGACTGGGACGGCGACGGCTTGAAAGACCTGTTGTTGAGTTCCGACACGGGGGTCTTCTGGTGCCGCAATACCAACAACAACTCGCAACCCGTCCTGATGGTACCTCAGGCCATTTGCGCTCCGGTCTCCGGCAGCGGCCTCGTCCCGATCAATACAGGCGGACGAATGCGCCTGGACCTCGTGGATTGGAACGGCGATGGGGTCACAGATATCGTGCTAGGGAATCTGTATGGGACAGTCAACTACTATGAGGGCTACCATCTCCGCATCCGCCGCCTCGAGCGTGATCCCGCGCAGCAAATCACTCTGGAATGGGACAGCGCACCTTTTGTGAAATACCACGTTTGGACCGGGTCATCGATCAACGCAATCACCAATCGGGCGGCAACCAATTTGCCGGCGGTCGGAAAGACCATTCTCTGGACTAATCAACCTGCGCAAGCGCAGAGCCGACAATTTTACCGCGTCCAACTGGCGCAATAGGATCAACGGTTCCTGGCTGATTCGAGACGTCACGACGGGACGAGGGGAGGGGCCTTACTGCGCGGACTGGCCCGTCACGATCGGGACGTATCCCACTTCGAGTCCGATTGGGGGCTTTACTAACAGTGCGGGGTCGAGTGCAGCCAGTTTCCCGCGCCCGGGAGGGGCCATATAGTCCCGGTCGATGGTCCAACTGGCGTGCAACTTCTCCACCAGTGCCTGCAACTTTGATTTCTTTTCCTCGCTCCAGGAATATTGCTGGAAGGAAGGTTGATCGACAAAGCGGTACCAATAGTAGGTTGCTCGAGAACCGTCGTTGAGTTTGGCCGTAAAGGGACCCGCTTTAGGGCCAGGGGTCTTCCAGGCACCCTTTGTGGGTGAAGTGTAGGGCACCCCCGGGCCGGCTGCTTCGAATTTCTGCTCCAGCAACCGCGTCTCCGGCGGCACTTCGCTCGCTGGAATTGCCACGCGCTCTTCCCCCACATGTTTGTAGTATTGGGGAAAAAGGCCTTTTGGACTCGTATCGTTGGTGAACCATTGCACTCCCCAAATGTTTCCGTCGAAGATCATGGTATCGAAAGACCGTTCCACACCGATGATCTTTTTGCCTCCCTGGTCGTAGTGGGTGGTGTGCGTATTCAGTTTGGGTTTCCACGCGCCCTTCGGGTCAAATCGCCCGGAGCAGGATGATCCGCCATCGCGCCAGGTCTTGAACGTTTCGAACAGAGCCGCTTTGGAATAGTAAGTGACATCCTGCACCAGTAACGCCCGTCCGTCAGCATCCACCGGAAACTGCAGTTTCGGCAGTTTCGAATAGGTCGCGCCTTTTGCGTCTTTGCTCTCGAACCGCGGTACCGTGTTAATTTCCATCGCGCCGCCTCCCATGATTCCCGGCCGGGCATCGAGTCCTCGGCCATAAAGGAAGGGGTAATTGAAGAGCTTTCCGATTTTGCTCCAGGTTTCCGGTATGTAGTAGGCGATGGGGCCTTTGAAATTGGCCGCGTTCAGGAAGCAGGTCCAGCTCTGGTCACCGGTGGGCGGCTCGCCGGAAGCGGCGTCTGTGAAGGGCAGGGCCATCCAGGTGTAGCCCAGAAACTGGCCGTTCGGCTTTCCCTCAAATGGGAGCGCGTCCGGCGGAATCAGCAGCCGGTTGCTGAGCTGCGCAATGCCGAGACGATGATCAGGCAGGGCTTCGTTGCTGTAGAAGAAAGACCACCCCGGCGACCCGACTTCGTAGTCGTAGCATTGGGGAGTGGCGTTCATGCTGAATTTCGGCGGACCGTAGCGAAAGTGGTTGCCCGCCCAATACCCGAGCCCGCCTTCAACAGTTTGGAAAACGCTGCTCCAAGTGGGGCCCCGCTCCTTCCAGGTCCGCGCCAAGGTGCCTTCGGGGGCGAGCGGCTTGTCTTTGTTGTCCGAGTTATCCGGCATGATCCAGGAGCTGGGAAGGCCAATCTGGAAATTGGCGAGTGGTTCGTCGACCAGCGGCCAAACCGCGGCGTAAAAACCCATCCCGGCCGTATAGCCGGAGTCTGGAGGCAACTTTTCGTGCCCAAAGCCAATGTAGCCGTGCAGTCCCTGTGAGTGAGTGGTTACCTTGCCGGCTTCGAGTTTCCCGTCCTGGCGGGAGACAGGTTCCCGTGCGCTGACCGTGCAAAGCAATAGCCCACACTGAGCGAGGACGATGAATGCGTTTGCCATCATTTGAAAGCGATACACCTGATTCACACGCCTGTGAAGGCTCCGCCTCGGTGGTGCGAGGTAGCTTTTCGTGTGAGGGGGGAAACTGGTTTGTTTCATGGCCATTTGAGGCGAAAGACTTGGGTGGGGTGGGCGGGAGGCGCCACTACGCTCTTGTTGGTCCCATCATCGACCGGCAATCGCGGAACGGGAACCCAATTGGTGTTGACGAGATTGGTGCTCTGTTGGAGCACCAGACCACCGGTGGAGTCCGAAGGCCAGGTTACCAGCACGGTATTGGTCAAGGTGTTGGTGATACCGAGAGAAACCGCGGGTGGAGCCGCTGGCGCAGCCAATCCGGGGGCGCAAAGCAGCCCGAAGATGGCTGCCGAGGGAGCGATCGTTTGGTGAATCGTGAACTCGCCGGTCATTGGGGACCAACGATTATCATGCCAACGCTCGTTACCGGGCCAGTTGGTGATCGCGGGATAGACCGTAAGGTTTGGCCAATCGTGGTCGGTGACCCAGGTTGGATTAACCGATTCCGTGCGCCACGGTCCATATGGCACGATGCCGGGGTGATACCCGAGGCACCAGGAATCGATCTTGAAGATTTGGTTTGGATGGCGGGCTCCCAGGCCGGTGGCCCAGGTCATATTCAAGGAGTTGCACCCGAGGAAATAGTCACACGTGGTATGCAACACACCCAGGTACTGCAGGGCCTTGGTGGGGTTGCTTTGTTTGGCCACCACGTATCCCGCCGCCACCTCGAGCACCGCCGGGGTGGTTTGCTGGCCAACCAACATCGGCATCCAGAAGTTGCCGCCCCAGCGTAAAGACCGCTTGGCGGAAGTATTGAGGCCATACTCATCGGCGGTGGCCAGCACCGCTGCGCGCATGCGATTGCGTAAGGTCGTGGCGGGCTGTCCCACACCCCCGCCCAAAGCGTAGATCATCACCGGGTAGGCGGAGTCGCCCTGGCTCAATACCGTGGTGGCGGTTACCGCGGTCTCGTCGGCGCTGAACTGGTTTTCATAGTTCTTGTTATCCGTGATGCGAAACAACGCGGCGGCGGCGTAGGCTCGGGGCACAGCCAAAGGGCCCAGAGCAGTCTTGGACTCATCGCCCGCCAAAGTGTTGGTGGCGGCCCAGGCATAGGCCTCGGCGGCTTCGGCGCCCCAGTCAATCCCTTCCGGGTCGCGCGCGCCGCTCAGGCTCAGGCAGTAGGCCAGGTGAGCGCACGTGCCGGCGTATCGATACGTGGACCAGGGATCTTCACCGGAGACCACCCAGGTCCGGTTGGTATCCTGCCAGGAACCGGCCAGGATGGAGTTGGTATTGTCGGGTCCGAAAGCGTCGCCGCAAATCCGCAAGCCGACTCCGCCGGTGCCGTAATGCTTTGCCATCAGCTCATGCCGCAACCGAAACAGGAACCGGGGCAGCCAGGCGGCTTCGTCGAGAATGTCCGGCACGCCATTAATTCCTTCCGGCAGGTTCAACTCGCCATCGCTGAAATTGCGCGGTGCCATCTCGTAAGCGAAGAGCAACACCTGCGCGACGTTCAGGTGCGAATAGTAGCCGTCCCAGTCCCCGGCATCCTGGTACCAGCCGGCGCATTGGAGCAGGCCTTTGGAGTTGGCTAACAGAGTCGCCGCATCTCCTCCTTCGGACCCCCACTCGCTAAACCGCACCGAGGTGTATCGGAGCCGGTTGGTGAACCCAGGCGTAAGGGTTGGGTGATGCGGAACCGGTCGAGGGACGGAGGTGAATGGTGCCTTGAGCTCGATCCCACTACGGTTATGGTAAAGTCCGCGGGCGAGGGTTTGGAAAGCTTCGCGATACACATCGGCTTTCAACTGGAAGGGGAAGGAACACCCAATCCCGTCCACCGCCAACACATAGTTTCCGGAATTGGTGAAGGCGGAAAAATTGCACTCATAAACTTCCGCGCCCAGAAAATTGGCGTTGGGAGTGTCGGAGGCTTGGCCGGTTTCGGCCTGGGTGGCGGATTTGCGAAACACAAGTTGCCCCGCGAATGCCAAGGCACCGCCTGGGTGGCTGATCAGCCGGAAGGTCCGTCCCTGGTAGGACGAAAGCGGTAGCGAGCCCTGGTCGCCCAGCCAATGAAACACATAGCCATATTTCTGGGGAGCGCCGGGGACATAGCCCAGCAGGTTGACGTGCACCGCCTCCGAGCGGGTTCGGAATTCGTCGAACGTTAGCGGCCAAAAACGCCCGTTGGTGGCAAGGGTGCCGATATCGATCTGGTAAGTCATGCCACGCTGCATCGCGACCGGCAGGGTCAGGTAGAGCCAGTGCTCCCGGCTGCAGTAAGGACTCACGTTGCTCCAGGCAAAGTCCGTGCCTTTGGTTTTGCGTCCAACCAGCACCGGGCGCAGCCCGGAGGCATAGGCGGGGTCATTGGTGCTGGTAATGGAATACGTGTTCGTCAGCGCGGCGTTGGAGGTATTCAGCACGGCAACCTGAACGGTTTCCTGGCCCCAGGATTGGCCAAGGCGGGAGTGTAACACGCGGCCGTCAGCGAAATGCACCATCACGATCCTCTCGGTCAGGGGTAGCACTTCCACCACCGTAGCCGATGTGCCGGAAAACGGAACGCACACCGCGAAACCGAGGAAAATGATGGCCGTCCAGCAATGAAGGATAAAGCGGCGATTCATCATACAACCCAATCAGCACTTGCAGATTAGGTTGCTCTTGGTTCGAATTCGAGCCTTTTCCGGAAGGCGAAGTTACTGGGACAGGCTGCTCCGTCAGGAGTGCTCAAATGAAGGTGCACAGCGGTTCATGGCCCTTCCATGAGGGTAATTATGACGGTTACTCGACCGTCCTCGGAAACATACCCGATATCTGCGACACCGTGGGTCTCGCCAATCGCGTAGTAACGCCTGGGCAAGTGGAACCGCGAGCGGACCGGTTTATGATCAACATTCCGTGTGGCATCTCGAACCAGGTCAAAAAGCGCTTCATTTCGTGCCTGGTGCTTGTCCAAAGCATTTTGCGCCGCTTGATGGAACTTCGTGGTAAACCACCCGAATTCGATATCAGTAATCTCCGCCTGGGCCACGATGCGACGACCAATCCGGGGGAAATGTGCCTGCGACGGGAAAGGTTCATAAAGCCGGTCTTCCAAAACGTTCCAGTTGGTTTGTCCCGACTGGGCGGCGAGGTCAGAGAAGGAAAACTCCCGGAGGAAAGCGGTGCCTTTAACTGCCACCGACCGGTTGGCACGACTCGAATAAAGCACGCCGGCGCCAACTCCGATTAGCAAAGCAATGATCAGGGCCGCGAGGTTCTTGAGGTTCATATAGGATTCCAATCTAAACCAGTTGCTGCTGCCTGGCTATGGGTCGGAAGGTCCATTTTCGCCTTCGCTGCCGCTTGGATGGTGGCTTCCTTAAATCCAACCGCGCCAGGTTTTGCAGACGGAAAAACCGCATTGGTTTTGCGCCAAGGCGGTTTCCTTGAATGCTCCGGCGGCCGCAAAGTCAGGCAGTGGGACGGGGCTCCTCAATTGGGCACGAAGAACACTTGCTCGATGAGAGCCTCATTCAAGAGGTGGGCTTTCCTGCCATCCGGACGCAGCAGGAAAAGGGCATTGCCGTTGGTATATACAATGGTCCCATCGGCGCTGATATCATATGCCAGGACGCCGGCGGCCAGGACCTTCGATTCTCCCTGAGCGTTGCGCTTGCAGAGTTGCCAGGACCGTGGCACAAGATCCACGCCCTCCTCAGCCACCTTGGCTTGCTGCTGGCCGCGGACCAGATTCCCCCAAATCATCATTTGCCGCAGATGCATTTGCTGGGTTTTGGGTCCCCCGGCGGAGGTCAGTCGCTTCCCGGTGAGAAGCGTCGAAAAGAGATTGAGCAATTGCAGAAAAGCGAACAGCAGCCTGGGCACGAACAGTAGCATGTCCTTGAGCACCTGGCCCGGGTGCGTCCGTTCGTGTTGGGCATACGGGCGCTGAATGTACCACAGCGAGCCGTCCGCCCCGAGTTGCGGCGCGAGATAATCGAACGACCGATCCTCCAACAACGTGGTCATTTCCCCGGTCGAAACCTCCAATTGCTGCACACTAAAGGGGCCGAGCGCCACGAAATGTCCTTCGCGGTTGCGGCCAATGCCAGCGGATTGAAACACGATCTTCGGCGCTTCTCCCGGCACCCAGCGGGGAGCGGTGTCGAAAGAATCGCCTTCGGTGAGTTCCCGGATGCCACTTTCGCCATTCAACTTGACGCCAATATTGGCCGTGCCGTTTTCGTGCAGGATGCTCAAGGCGAGGTCCCCAGTGGCCTGCGACACCGCCAGGTGACGGACGCGGGTGCGGTTGTCGTTCCAAAGGCGCCGTTCTTCAGCATTGATGAGGCCGGCTTCGAGAAGCGCGCACAGGCTGCCGCTCTCCAGGGAATAAATCAACCCACCGGCGTCGCGCCCTCCACAGATGCTGGTGATTACCAGCGGGACATCCTCTGACATTGCTCCTTTTCCCCACAGGACAGGTCCCGAGAAAGGGGAACCATCGTTGCCGGCTGCTTTCCAGGAATGTTTCTGCTGGGCGCGAACCGCTTTCTCACGAATCGAGTTACCGTACGCGCTATCCACGGTGCGTGGGGACGCCGCTCCGGCTTTGAGGCGGACCTTGCCCTGCGCGAGATAGGCAATAGTTGGTTCGGGTGATGAATCGCTCATTTCCAATCGTGATCTTGCCCGGTTCAGCGCCGCGCCGTCAACCTCAGCTTGGGTTCTTGACTGTTCAATTCGGCAAGTTCCGCTTCAGTAGCTACCGCAGAAGTCACCACAAACCGAGAGTGACACTAGGAGACGCATCATTATAGTGCTGAAAGCCCTTGAGGACTCACGGGAATTTGGATCAAATTGTGGCCAGGAACTGGTCCTGCGCACCGCCAAAAAAGGACCAAGCCCGGAAGAGGAATTCTGGGGATGCTCAGCTTACTCTCCTTGCAGGTACATCCTTCGCAGTTAAAGCGGTAGAGTTCGAGTCATTGAGATACACCCAGCAGCGGAGGGCCGGCAACGTTTCGAGTTGCGCATCGCCAGGATTCAGGCGACGAATATCTCTATGAAGAGAAAGTTGGTGGTTTCTACACGGATGATTGGGCTCCTCGGTCTGGCACTGCTGCTGGCGCTATTGCAGTCGGCGTCCGCCGCAGACGAAGCTGGAACGCCGGACACTTTTCCCACAGCCGATGGTGTAATGAAAGTCCACCCGATCAATCACGCGACCTTGGCATTAGAATGGCAGGGGAAAACAATTGACATCGACCCGGTGGGAGGGTTAAAGGCTTTCCAGGGACTGGCGCGACCCCAGCTCATCCTGATCACCGACATCCATGGCGACCACCTTAACCAGGAAACGCTAACGAATTTGGCCGGGCCGGAAACGAAGCTGGTTTGTCCGCAAGCCGTGATGGACCAATTGCCGGCGAGCTTGCGCCCTCAAGCCACGGTCCTGGCGAATGGCGAGACGCGCGAATTGCTCGGGATCCGGATTGAAGCCGTTGCCGCGTATAATCTCACGAGCGAGCGCCAGAAGTTTCATGCCAAAGGCCGCGGCAATGGCTACGTGCTGAGCCTGGGTGGCAAGCGGGTTTATCTCAGCGGCGATACGGAAGGCGTCCCTGAAATGCTGGCGCTCAAGGACATTGATGTAGCCTTTGTCTGCATGAACCTGCCTTACACGATGACCGTGGAGGAGGCGGCGAAAGCGGTTCGCTCGTTTAGGCCCAAGATGGTTTACCCCTATCACTACCGCGGATCCGATCTCGCGAAGTTTAAGGAATTGGTCGGCAGCGATCAGGGCATCGAGGTGCGCCTGCGTGATTGGTATCACAAGCCTTGAATGCGGCTTGGGGCTCAGGCCAAACCAAATGGAGGTGATTTAGCCTCCGAAAGGTATGCCCTTGGGCGCAACGATTCGAGCCGTCTCCAAAAATTGGGTGCTTGCATCTGCGGAAAGTCTTTTGGTAGAGTCCGACCCGACGCGCGAGAGCGGGGTCGGGCCGGTTAGGGTTAAAGGGGCTAAGCTGGTCTGTAGTGGCAAGGGTTTAGGCGCTTGCCACAAGACGCTCAGGGATTCGCGCAGGTTGTTTTTAAGCCAGGTGGCCGATGTGGCGGAATTGGCAGACGCGCTAGACTCAAAATTCGGCTTTTATGGTTTTCACTGCTCTCCATTGCCCGCCATTAGAATGCAGTCATAGGCCCGTCATTGTTGGCTATAACTCACTTCTTGCCTGTTTCTTGTTAGCCTGTTTGGCCGTTCAATTCTGACCCCAAGAGTGGCACAAATAGTGGCACAAAGATGCGGGGCCGAAATGTATTTATGACTGCATAGATTTTCAAAGATGATCTGATCGCAGAACCTCCGTCTTTCTCACTGAACCTGGGTCACCCGCTACGAATTCCCACCCAACCACCGCAACCCTCCACATCTCCTCAATGCCTACCTTGAGGGAAGTTGGTTCATCCCTACGTGGGATAGGGCAGGGGACGTGATCCCCTTCCGGTTAGAGATTCGTTCGCGAACCGGTGGCCGCCTAATTCTCGAACGCAATGGCGATCACGCGCTCGGCATATTGCATTTTTACGCACCTCAGGTTCTCCTTAATCTCCCTTTCGCGCTGTCCCTGACTGAGAATGAGGGGCGATCATCCCAGCATGGGGCGAGGCATCTGCTGGCGATGTCCTGGACCCGGATACGGCCGCTCTCGACTCGTAGCGCCCCATATCTCATCGCCCCACGGCCGATTAACCTGATGCGGGTGCTCCCCATCAACCTGGCCGGCAGCTCTGCTTGCCAAAGTAATACCCGCCGCGTTGGCGAATAAGCCTATTGGCTGGGTCGCAGGCGCTCGGCGTTGCACCAGTGAGCACGGGAACGGCTTGACGCACGCCGGCAGCGGTGCTGTAAATAGCCCCATGCCCGTTCCGGTTTTGAATCTCTCTCGACGTCCGCCGATCCCCCACTCACAAGGTAGGACTTTATGGCCGACATGAAATTCTCTTGTCCGCAGTGCGGACAGCACATCTCTTGTGGCGAGCCCTGGGCTGGCCACCAAATCGAATGCCCGGCCTGTCATAACAGCATCACTGTGCCGCACGCTCAGGTGCCATCGGTCGCCCTACCTCAATCAGCTTTGACCCGGGAGACTTCAAAGGCCGAGGAGTCGAAGCTCGCTGCCGGCGCCACGCAGGTTGCACGATCCACAGCGCACAGTCCCGTTCCACCAAGGAAATTCATGCCGCGCCAGCCGCGAAGTAACAATTCGCTCTTAGGATACGCGATCCTGGTTGTGGTGATTGCCGCCGTGGCCGGCGTTGGCTATTTCTATGGCCTTCCCGTGCTCAAGGACGCCTTGCAGCAAGCACCCGGCTCCGGACCTCCTGCAGGCACCGGCACCTCCCAGACGGGCGGTGGCGGGGCGGGACCGATGGGGCAAGTCAACGAGGCCATGGACATCTCGGAGGCGCTGGATGGCGGGTCCTCACCCAAGACTCGCCCGGTTTCCGTGACCAATCGAAATGCTCGCCCCCAGCCCAACACTCCGCGGCGATGATGGAGGTGGACACGTGCCCGAGCAGAGTGGAATCGCCGGGTGTTGCTCCATGTGGTTGCCTGCATGATCCACATCACCAGCCAGCTTAACGCCCAGACCCGGAACTCGCCGGCAGACTGCCAACCTCGCTCTTCTAGGCACTGCCGCCATACACTGTCCGCCGCACGACCGAGCGCCCATCCTCTCAAAGCAGGCTCCCCTGCCCCCGGTTCGGCTCCCTGCTGGAGATGAAGTCAACACGAAGCGCCGCCAGCTTCTCTGGTGCATAGTGACGGCGGATCTTCACGACTTCAGCCCGGGCAAGCTCATCGCAAAGCTCATTGTCGGGATGTCCCGCATGCCCCTTGAGCCACTGCCAGGTGACTTGGTGCCGGGAGGTGATTTCATAAAGCTGCCGCCACAGGTCCTCGTTCTTCACCGGCTTGCGATCCACCGTGCGCCAATTGTTAGCTCGCCAACGCGGCAACCATTCGGTGATGCCCTGGCGCAGGTATTCAGAGTCCGTGAACACTGTGATCTCGCAGGTCTCCTTGACCGCCAGGAGGGCGGAGATGGCTGCCTGGAGTTCCATCCGATTGTTGGTGGTGGCAGGTTCACCCCCGGCGATTTCGCGCACGTGGGCATCGTAACGAAGCACCGCAGCCCAGCCGCCTGGGCCGGGATTGCCGTCACAGGCCCCATCGGTGTGGATCGTGATCTTCTTCGGGCTGCTAAGTTCAGACATGCGAACAAGCTTCCAGTCTTCCCGTTGGCCGGTCGAGCAATATGTCACCGGAGCCGCTCGGTCGCGGTGGCTATTCACTACGAAAGCCCACCACTAATTGGCATCGGCGCGGCGATTTTTCTCCAAACCTAGAGCCCAGCCGCTTGCCAAAAATCATGTGCGCTTGTTTGACCAGGTTAAAGGACCTGTCTCCGGCGGCCGGTCTACTAAATCAAGCCAAGCACCACGCCAACCGCTAGATCCAAAGTGGTCGTTGCGGAAATGCCACGACGACTCGGATGCGATTCACAGTTGCGCTCGGCGGCGCTTTCCGTCAAGGAGCCACTTGTAGACGGAAGAACAGCTTGCCCCAATCATTTATGCGCTGATAATTCGAGTTGGTATAATTGACGCTGGTAGCAGTGAAAGGAGCTCCGTAGTTGGTCCACGTTTTCATATCGGCGGACGCCTGCAATTGGTAGTTCGAGCCTAGAGTCAGGTTGGAGTAGTCTATTGTGAAGGCTTTAACGAACTTGGCACGCGGTCCGGACTCGGATTCGTAAAGCTCGAATAGCTCAGTTGGAGAGAGTGCGCGATTGTAAATCCGGATGTCGTCCAATAAATAATCAAGAGGGGTATTGTACAACCGTCCCCCAATAAGCAGATCGCAAGCCGTACTGGACGTAAAGGCCACGTTCGTATTAGTCAGGGATTGCACCAATACTCCATTTAAATACACATTCAGCAGCCCGTTTGATTTGTCGAAAGTGCCAGCAACTTGGGTCCATGTGTTTGTCGGAACCAAGCCGCCGGATGTCCGGATATAGACGTCCGGTAGGGGATTGCCCAAATAACCGGGGGCCCACAAAATCATTCCGGGGGTTTCACCGAGCGTCAGATGAGGCCCTAATCCGCTATAAAACTGAGGATTGAACCACCATACGATTGAGTCAGCGATGCCGTGGGGCGATTTTATCCACGCCGAAACTGAGAAACCGCTGCTGGCATAAATGTCCAACGTCGAGGACTTGGGGACCCAGATCATTTTGTTGACGTTGTCAAAACTATAGGCCGAGTTGGGGTTCCCAAAGCGGTCCGCAGACAGTATTGCGGTTATATTAGTGGCGTCATTACCGTTCCCGCTCGCATCATTCGCATTCCCGTTGAACGGGTAATAGGCCACGAGGCCGTTCGTGAGCCAGGTTTGGGCGTGGACTTGCGTGGCAAGGGCCGCTGTGATGGTGAGAATTCCGAATACCGATGTAGTTATTTTCATAGTTGTTTCCGTTGTGCTCGGAAACAAAATGTCCCCTTCCATCCCGATAAGCCTCAAATCCGACCGGGATTGGACACCCGTCCCCGGCAACCCGATTGACCTTCTCTGGTGCCTACACTATGGGAAATTCTCCTATGCAAATGCAAGCAAAATTATCAACACTAAGTCGTTAACGACATGGCGATTCTACAGGGCAATGGACTATTAACGAGAGCGTTCTGGTGGAGGGTCCAAGAAATCCTGTTTTCAAATCCAGCCGCCCCGGATGCCCCTCTGATCCGGCCCAACAAAAGTGACCCGTCAACGTCGTGACGGCATCTTCTCGTTTCAAAATCTGTGACGATGCCCTCATCGCTGCGATCGATAATCGCCGGTATACCTTTATTGCCGAGAAGCATCACGGCCATTGCGAAAAATTGTTGCTATTCACCACGGAGAAATTGTCAGAGTGAAAAGCCCGCCGACTCCATAAGCAGAATCGAAGGCAATTTGGTAGGTCTGGCCGCCCTGAGCGCTCAGGAGCAATTCCGCCGAGTAACCGTATCCCACATCAGTCGCAACTTCGCGAAGGCTGGGCAAATCGTCGCCGCTGTAAACGGCCAAAACCGGCCAATACACCAAGTATGCATCCCCGCTCGCCGCGCTCAATTTGAATGTCCCCTTGTAAGGCGCAACCCAGGTCCACCATACGGATTTGCCTCCCGGATACCCAACGTAAGATGGTTCGCCTGCTTCCTTGCTCGCGGCAGAATTGTTGCTAACTACCGTCACATTGGCTCCCCGCAATTGTTGGCGGCCAGAAAAGCTGTCGTTCGGTGGGATCGCGGGAACGACGTTTATGCGAACTGGGCTGGAGTAGCTGGCCGCTCCCGAATTATCGATGGCTCTGGCTACTAAATTGAAGCTTCCAAAATACACGTTGCTCCATACCAAGAAGAGCGCGTTGACCGCTCCTGACCCCATCCAGGAACTGCCACCATCCGTGGATACCGCCAATTGCGCCACATACCCATCATTGTCATTTGCCGAAGCTACGATGGTTATGTTCGTAGGGGCGAGGGTCTCGAAGGTGGCCCCATTACTGGGGTAGGTTATGCTAACCGATGGCGGCTGGGAGCCAAAGATATTCAGGATCGTGTTACCAGCGCTGCCGTAATACCCATCTACCGCAATTTGGTAAATCGCTCCGGCGACTGCGGTGAAACTTACCTGGGCACGTGCGCCGAAAGCCGGTTGGTTGCTCGCTATCGTCTGCAAATTGGACATGGAACTGCCAGAGTAAACTCCCAGCAGAGCCGGCATCACGGTTGAATGAGAACTCAAATCGGCCGTCATGGTAACCGGGCCGCTTAAGGGAGAGATCCACGACCACCATACCGACGCTCCGCCTGGATTGCCTCCGTGGTTCGGCTCCCCTGCTTCTTTTGTCGCGCCAAGGCTAGAGACCGTTGCGGTGACAGGCATCCCGGTCAACGCAATCCTTCCATCAAAGTCATCATTGACGGGCGTAACCCTAAAGTTAACTCCAGAAGTATAAGTTGAGATCCCACTGTTATCGGTCGCCCGCGCAGCGATCCAATAGTCACCTCCCAAGATATTGCTCCAAACAAAGGTAAAAGGAGCAGTCGTGGAGGTCCCGATCAGACGAGGGGGGGAGTAGCTGGTGTCCAGGAAATCCACTTGGCTGATGCTGCCATCCGGGTCGGTCGCATTTGCGCGGAGCGTGATGTTCGTGGGACCCAAAACAACAGCGCCAGCGGTCGGGAATTGTAGGCTGACTAGGGGGGCTGCCGTCGGAGTTATCTTTAAGGCGATTTCGCCCGCCTCCCAGCCATATGAATCGACGGCAATCTGACACGTTGACCCAGCGGTCACAGCCAAACTCACCTGCGCGGGCTGGCCCCCATAGACCGGAACATTAGTGGCAATGGTGAGCAAATTGGACACCGCGCTGCCGAAATATACTCCCAGCGCAGGAGCGGACCAATAGTCCTGATCCGGCCTGGTCAGCTCTGCAGAAATCGTCACCGCTCCATTGAAAGGGGAAGTCCAAGTCCACCAAACTGACGCCCCCCTCAGCATCCCCGCGTGCTTGGGTTCTCCCGATTCCAGGCTCGCACCAAGGTTCGAACCGCTGACGACAGCCGAGGCGCCATTAACGCGAATGCGGTTGGCAAAAGCATCGTTGGCTGGACGTATCGTGCAGGAAAAGTTGGTCAAGGTAGTGATGCCGAGATTGTCGGTGGCTTCTAGTGAGAAGTCATAGTTTCCAGGAGGGATATTTGTCCAGGTGAATCGCAGTGCCGATCCAATAGCCCCGAATACAAATTTCCCGTTCGCATAACATTTCATTCCATTAATGTTGCCGTCGGAATCGGCGGCATCGGCTTGGAAGATCAGGTTAGCTGGCTCGGTGAGGACGGTTCCGTCCTGGGGGCTTGTTAAGGTGATTACTGGAGGCGCGGTAATCGTCAATCGTATGCCGCCTCCGAAATCCCAATTCCCGACTTGAATTTGGTAGGTCGTTCCAGCAGTCGCATAAAAGGGTGTATCTCCCCACGCGACTTGATTCAAGTTTGGAAGGGATGAACCCGCGTAAACGCGAGCGTACGTCGATGGCTCGCTGCCTATGGTCGAAATAACAACTGGGCCAGAGACTGTCGCCGTCCAACTCCACCATACCGTTAACGGCATTCCTGGTTCGCCTAGTTCAGCAGAGGCGCTTGAATTGTAGCCTTCGGCAACGACGCTCGATCCGACAAGGGGAGTCCGATCGGCAAAATTGTCGTTCCCAGGTATAGGCATGTTCTCCGTTCGGTCAACCAGGCGATAGAATCGGCGAGGAGTGATGAACGCGCCCGGGTCAGCAAAAACATGGCGCGGCGCCAATCCGAAAAATGCTGCATAATCCTCCCAGTCGAGCAAGTTGCTGGAACTCTGAATGACGTAACCTCTCCCTTTCGCCACATTGAGTCGAAATTGAACCTGAGGCCCCTCTCCTCGGAAAGCCGGGGAAATGGTAGGTATGGGAATAATCCGGGGAGCCAGCGCCTCAGCGATGAGGCTGTCAATTATCTCGGCGGAGATTCCGTAAATCACCCCCCCAAAAGTGGGGTCCGGCAACGTTCCCATGGCAATCGAGTTACCGCAAATCGTCGGCAACAGGTCCCGTAACGCCGTTTGGCCAGAGAAGTGCGCTCCCAGGTACACCGCGTAATTAGTCTCTACCTGTAGGGTCACCGCGTGACTTAATGAGTTCGTCAGATCCGCGAGGGTCTGCCGGAAGGCGGTTTCTTCAATCTCCGACGATCCATCATAGTTGAACAATCGGACGACATTAATCGGACGCTCCCGGAGCCACTGAGAGGCGCTAAAATATCGGTTCACAGCATCCACAAACGTCGTCTTGGTGGCGTAGAGATCGTTCGTCGTTGTGAAGGTCAGGAGCTTTGGATGATTTAGCAAAAACTGCGCAACGGAAACTTGGCCCTTGGCGATGGACCGGATGGCTGAGAGTTGCGCGTCGAAATTCCACTCATTGGCGAGGTAGCAGCCACATTCCCCCGCTTGGAGAAAAGCCCGGAGGAGTTGGACGTCCCCATAATCCAGAGTCAACGCGCTACCGAGAGTCTCCTCAGCCGTCAGAGTGAAGGCGAAATTAGTATCCGTAACTTTCGCCAGGTTTGCTTCAGCAGCAATCAGAGCCGGCAAAACGTTCGTGCGCAGCAATGCGGTGGATTCGCTACCGTTAACACCTGCGGGAGCGAACGGCACATGGTTCGTGTCGCTTGGAGGTATCGCCGTCCATGCAAAGAGGTCGCGCCCGTTGGTAGGCACCCCCAACCGCGTAAGATAGTTACTGCCCACGGGCAGGTAGGGCCACACCAATAAACGGCTGAGACCGTAACATAGGTTCGCAGTCTGGTGATTCGGCGAACGTGCGACGGCGTTGGAGAACGCAAGGTTGGCACTGACAACATTACTGCAGGCAAGTAAGGCCCTGCCCTGGCCAATGTAATCCTCGGCAGTCTGCCCTATTACAACCGCGGTGCACGAAAGATATAGAAGCATTGCCGATAGAGAACGTGTTTTCATGGAGTATCCTTGTTGTCAGTTGTGGGGAGTGTGGGGTAGAGTACATTACCTTTCCATTCCGGCAGAGCTCCCATCAACAGCTCCCCGGCGCGGGAGCCAGCTGCCTGCAGCGTGGCGCGTTTGGACTGGATTAGCTTGCCGGAGATTCTCAATTTCACACCATCTGATAGTTCCCAAGTCCCGGCTGGTGAAATGAGGATTCGCCCCGCCTCAATTGAATTTGTGGTCAAACTCGCCCACTGGATCGTCGCTCTCCGCAATTCAAGTCGTTTCGCGCTTTCAGCACGGAGCCATTTGTGGATTTGAGCAAAACCATTGGACGTGACACAAGTATTCTGAATTTCAAACGCGACACCTTCCAGGACGCAGACTGGAAGCAGTCCCACGCGAAAAAAGCCCTTGCGCTGGTAATCAGTATGCACTTGCTCCACACGAATAATGGCAGAGGGCGCCGACTCCCTATCTTTGCAAATGGCGATGGTAGCATTCTTGAATCGCGGGCCGCCAAAAAGAACCTCCCTGCCCGATTGCGCAATTGACACAGGAACCAGCGTGAGGACCATGGAACAACCCAGCACAATCCGCAGCCAACCTCTCAGCTTGTTCCAGTAAAATGTGCCCCTCCACGTCACTTGCTGGGCGGCAACCTGAAAAGAGCTTTCACCCATGTCTTGACTGCTCGTTCGGAGCGAGTTCACAAATCTTCCATTTTCAGGTCCTCACGCGCCGCCCGTGAAACCTCAAGGTCGCCCGGCGGGCAGGCCGTAAAAATTCTCCTTGTTAGTTCCTGACGAATCAATGTACGCGCCGACAATCGGCGGCGGCTCAAAAGTTCGCAGATCCATCCAAGAATTGGTGCCATCCGAGTTTGTCGACTTCTATACATTTTGCCGGGCTGCCGTCCCACCTGACCATGAGACCTTGACACCATCAGAGGGAGCTTCGGCTCCAGTAAAGCCCCAACCCAGACTATTCTCCGCGCCTTCACGGCAGTTGCCGTAAGTAATTGCTAAGAACTTTTAATGACTCTGCCGGCAAAGACAAGGAAAATTTGCGGCAAACCTGTGGCCGCCTAAAACTGCCAGAGGCATCCCGCGCTGCGAACAAAGGGCAAGCTCCGTGTATTCCCCGCACCAGGACTGAGCCCATCCGGACCTGGTTTCCTCGAAGAATGCTGGTCTGGGGCCGCCCCCAGCGTTAACCCGGTAAGCCCAACCAGCATTACATTCGAGGCGCAGAAAATGCGAACAACGTCCCCATTATGTAATGGCGGCTCTTTTCGCGTTATATAATGTTGAGCAAAGGACTCGCTCTCCGTTCATTGGCGGCACCTTTTCCAGGACGCTACCGCCCCTGCCTGCAAGGGCGCCCGGCACACCGCGCTGGGTGTCGATCTTAATCAAAACAAAAAGAACACAAACCCACAACGAAAGGAAAACTATGGCCATTCATCTCGAAGCCAACTACAGCAAGAAGCTCGGACTGCCGGGCTACTCGTCTCATCAATACGCAGTCACCATCCGCACCGAGGTCACCGACCCCGCCCAGGTCCAGGCCGAAAGTGCCCGGCTCTACAGTCTGCTGCAAGCGTGCGTGGACGGGGAGATCCAGAAGGTCGGCTACCTGCCGACAAACTCGAACGGCAACGGCCACAGCCGCCCCGGCAGCAGCAGCAACGGTGGCGAGGATGCCTGGGCCTGTTCGCCCAAGCAGCGGGACCTGATCCTCAAGATCACGGAGGAACACCAACTCGATAAGAACCAGGTCGAAGCCCTCGCCCAGGACCGGTTCGGCAAGGGGGTGCGCCAGTTGAACAAGCTGGAAGCCTCGGGCCTCCTGGACGAACTGCTCGAACAGACCGGGCAGAAGAACGGCAATAACCGGCGCCGGTTTAACTTCCGCCCTACCCCGGCGAGGGCCGCGTGATCGCGCTCATTGCACCGCCGGCCGCGGCACCTGCCAGGGATCCAATTGCGGAGCTTCAGCAGACGGTCTCCGCCTCCCGGCTGGGACTATGGCTCGCGTGCCGGTTGAAGTTCTTCTTCCGCTACGTTCAGCAGATCAGGAAAGCTCCCACACCCTCGATGCATGCCGGATCCACGGTGCACGGGGTGCTGCAAGCCTGGAGCCTGAGCCGCTGGCGTCGCGAACCGTTTGCCACCGAGCGGTTCAAAGCGCTGTTCAACGGCCAGTGGAAAGCCTTGCAGGCTGAAACCAGGATCAACTGGGAAGGTGAAGAAGAGGCTGAACGGGCATCCTCGTGGCGAGCGTTGGAGCACTACTTCATTGAAACGCCGATCAGGGCTGACGAAAGGCCCGAGGCGGTGGAAGTCTCGGTCAGCGCGGACCTGTCAGCGCATGGGTTGCCTGCGCTGATTGGCATCATCGACCTGGTCCGGGCCGGAGGCCGGATCGTGGACTTCAAGCTGGTAGCCAAGACGCCCGACGTCGAAATGGTCGTCCATACCACAGAAGTCCAGCTGACGGCCTACAGCATCCTTTACCGGGATGCGACGGGTCGAATGGAAGCGGGCCTGGAACTGCATCACCTGGTGCGGACCAAGGCGCCCAAGCTGATCATCACGTCCCTGCCCCCGGCAACGGAGCAGAAGCATGCGCGCTTGTTTCGGCAGTTGGAGTCGTATCAGGAAGGCGTGGCCCGGCGGGACTTTGTCCCTGCACCGGGATTCGCCTGCCTGGGCTGCGAGTTCTTCAGCGAGTGCCGTTTATACCGTTAGCGGCATAATCGACACTGAAGGAGGAGCCCATGGACAATTGCCAGAACCGCCTGCTCGTCGTGGCTCTTGCCGGTAACCTGAAAGACTTCGACCGGGACGCGGATTGGACTGCGGTAGCGGGAGCGAAGCACGTGGAGTTGCTGGAGCGGTCGGCTGCCCGGCACGCCTGGCAATTTGAGACCGCTGCTCCCCCGCTCCAGTTCCTGCGTGTCCTCTCCCGGCAATGGCCCTCCCTGACCTTCGTGCTCGACTACGACTGCGAGGCGAAGCGCCTCAAAGGACTGGCGCGGGCTCGCAACGGCAGGTTGATCCGTCAAAGCATCACCTACTAACCCGCCACCAACCCAACCGGGGCCGGATGCGCCAGCGTGCGTGTCCGGCCCATTTCATCTACCCCATGAAACCACCCACTGAATTCAAAGTCCTCCGCGTGCGCGAATGTCCACCGGGTCCCAACATTGAAACCCCCGATCAGGCCGCCGCGTATTGGCGTGCAAACATTCCCCAGGCCGACTGGTATGATCCTGCGAAAGAAGCCTTCGTCGTGCTCGTCCTGAACACGCGCCGCAGGATAATCGGCCACAACCTGGTGACGCTGGGCACGTTGGATACGTGCCACGTTCATGCTCGTGAGGTCTTCCGCCCGGTTTTGGTAGCCGCCGGCAGTGCCGTTGTGCTGATGCACTGCCACCCCTCGGGGGATCCCAATCCGTCCGAGGCCGACATCAAGGTGACCCGGGATCTGATCCGGGCCGGCCAACTCCTCAAGATCGATGTCCTGGATCACGTTATCATCGGGCAGTCCAAACCGGACCGGCCCAAGGACTGGTTCAGCCTTCGGGAGGCGGGCTACTGCTGCTGACCCGCACCGGAGTCACTGCCCTCCGTCTCGTCCCATCCCACCGGGCGTGGCAGTGCGCCTGGGGCCTAAAACAACCATTGAATCAAAACCATGAACACACTCACAGCAAACACCGCGGAAAACATCACCCTGTACTACCGCGAAGGCGGTTCCGACAAGGTGTATCAAGCCAGCATCGAACCGGCAGGCGACGGCCTATTCGCCGTTACCTTCGCCTACGGGCGGCGCGGTGCCACCCTGAACACCGGGAGCAAGACCAGCAACCCGGTGGACTACGGCACCGCGAAAGGCATCTACGACAAGCTGGTCCGGGAGAAGACGGCAAAGGGCTACACGCCCGGGCCGGACGGCACGCCCTATCGTAATGGCAACAGTGACAAAGAGCCTTCGGGGTTGCTGCCGCAGTTGTTGAATCCCATCGGGGAAATCGACGTGCAACGGCTGCTCCCGGATGGGGCTTATTGCGCCCAGGAGAAGTTCGATGGCCGGCGACTGCTGCTGCGCAAGCAGGGCGCGGTCATTGACGGCATCAACCGCAAGGGGCTGATCGTCGGGTTGCCTGAACCCGTCTTCCAGTCCTTCGGTCTACTCGCGGCGGACTGCGTGCTCGACGGCGAAAGCATTGGCGACGTGTTCTACGCGTTCGACCTGTTGCACTTGAGCGGCACGGACCTGAGGCCACGAACCTATCAGGAGCGCCTGGTGGCTCTCATGAACCTGCTGGCCAGAGCGCAGCAGCGCACCATCCGCCTGGCCGAAACGGCGTTCACCCCGGGCCAGAAGCGGGATCTGTTCGCCTGGCTCAAACGGGAGAACAAGGAAGGCATCGTGTTTAAGCGATTGGACGCGCCATACACCGCCGGGCGGCCCAGCTCCGGTGGCGCCCAGTTGAAGCACAAGTTCTACGCGACGCTCTCGGCCGTGGTCTCCAGGATCAACGCCCAGCGCAGCGTGGAGATGCGGCTGCTCGGGAAGGACGGTTGGCAGGTGGTTGGGAACGTCACCATCCCGCCTAACCATCCTATCCCAGCCGTCGGCCAGGTCATCGAGGTCCGCTACCTCTACGCGTTCCCGGACAGCGGGATCGTCTATCAGCCCGTGTTCCTCGGTAAACGCTCCGACGTGGACCAGACCGATTGCATGGTCATCCAATTGAAGTTCAAGGCCGACGACGAGAACTAAACCCACAGCCCAAAACCGGCCCGGCCGCCCCTGATCCACACCGGGTTGCGGGCGGCCTGGCTTTTCCAACCCTAATGAAAGGAAATTCCATGACCCCTGAAATCACCCTGCCGGTGGCCGAATTGAAACAAGCACTGCCCGGCCTCGGAAAGCTCGTCTCCAAATCCCGCACTCTCCCGGTGCTCCAGTCCTTGCGCGTGCAGCGCGACGATCAGGGCACTGTCACCATCGCCGGCACCGACCTGGAAGCCCATGTAGAGTACCGGTTCAAGGACCTCCAAGCAGGCGAACCCGTCGAAGTGCTGGTGCCCTTCGAAGCCCTCACTCGCACAGTCAAGGGATCCAGCGAAACCCTGGTCGTAATCCCGGACGGCAAGGATAAGGTGCGGCTGCGCTACCACATCGGCAATAGCCCGGTGGAACAGCGCCTCAGCTCCCTGGAGACCAAGGACTGGCCGGCCACCCCCAGGATCACTTCCCCTGCCGTGCCGCTCGGTCCCGAGTTTGGCCCGGCGCTCAAGGAAGCCTTGCAAAGCGCCAGCGAGGACTCCAGCCGGGCGGTGCTGCAGGGCGCCCACGTGGACGTCAGCGATAAACAGGCCCATTACATTGTGGGCACCAACGGGCGCGTCCTGTATGCCGCCAACTCGTTCTGCTTCGACCTCCCGCAATCGGTCACCATCCCGAACCTGAAGATCCTCGGCTGGAACGGCTTCTTTGCCGAAAGCGGCTGCACCCTGGCAGTGACCAACGATCCCAAGCAGGAAACGGGCTGGCTGCAATTGCAGTCTGGTCCCTGGACCCTGACCGCCCGACCGGTGGCTGGCGTCTTCCCAAACTGGAGGCAGGCCCTGCCCAGCCCGGCGATTAACAAAGGGGCCAGCCTCAAGCTCAGTCCGGCGGCGATCGAGCAGCTGCTGCGGGTGATCCCGCAACTGCCCGGCGAAGACCACAGCAACTCCGGGGTGCAACTGCGCGTCGAGAACCAACTGTTCATCGAGGGGTGGAATGCCGATGCCAGGGAATGGACGAGCATCCCCATCGCGGAGGTGACCATCACGGGTGATCCCGTGACGGTATCGCTCAACCGGCATTACCTGGCCCAGGCCCTGCGCTATGGCCTGACGGAGGTCCAGATTGAAGATGCCCTATCGCCGGTGGTGTTCCAGCAGGACGGCCGTCGCTTCGTGGTGATGCCCCTGCGCATGGAAGGTCCCGCCAAAGTACAACCCCAACCCGCCGGAACCGCTCCGGCTTCAACCCCCACCGCCGCGGCATCCGCGGCGCCGACACCCACTGAAAACCCAACCCAGGAAGAAAGGAAAACCGTGACCAAAGAGATCAAGGAAACCAAACTCGAGGCCGAGGAACCGCTCCGGCTGGCGCTGGACCGCATCGAGGCCCTGCGCGAGACCCTCAAGAACACCCTGCGCGACATCGGCGAGGTGCAGGAGGCCGTGAAGGCAGCGGAACGGGAGAAGAAGGCTTCGTTCAAGGAAGTCGAATCCGTTCGGGCCACGCTGCGTTCGTTGCAGAAGGTGGCCATCTAAGGCAACCGGGCGCGGATTCCAGACCTGACACGGTGGGGCGGTTGGCAGTAAGCTGCCGTCCCGGTGGCAGGCGGGTTTGCGCGCCGCCAACCTGAGGAACCATGCGCATCGGTGCCTTTGTCACCTTCGAACAAGTCAATCGCGCCGCCCTGGCGGTGCAGGGAGAACTGGAACGCCTGGGGCTGTGGCACGAGGACAGCCGGCTGCGGGCAACGGATGTGATCTGGTGCCGTCTGCCGCAGTTGGTGCAGCCTGACGCCCTGGGCTTCTGCTACGACAGCACGCCTCCCGCAGCGCTCCGGTGGCTGGGATATCAAGCCGGCAACATCTACATCCCGCAATGGGTGTTGAGCCAATGGCCGTGGCAACAGCACCGGGGCTCACTGCGAGCGATCATCCGGCACGAATACGCGCACGCGTTGGCCTGGCATTATCCCGCCCTGATCCGCCGCTCACCTCCGTTCGCAACGGCGTTTGGCGGTCATTATGACGATCCCGAGCCCGTGGCAGGGCCGGCGACGTCGTTCGTATCCTCCTATGCCCGCACCCGGCCGGCGGAGGATTTTGCCGAGACGTTCATGTGGTTCGCCCAGTGCGCCGGCCGGCGACCGGGATGGGTGCGGCACCGCGCCCTGCGCCGGAAATGGGCCTGGCTGAGGGCGGTGGTGCGGGTCGTTGCCGCGGGCGGTGCCCGCTGGGAGGAGCTGGTATGATCCTGCCGCTGCTGAAGCGACTGGGATCGGTCTTCAACAGGGATACCGTCAGCGCACTGACCGGCTACGCCGCGGTCCGCATTCCATTGCCGAAGGCCACCCGCCCGGGGGAGGTCACCCTCGACCTGACCGGTTATCAGCAGATCGACAGCTATTCGTGCGGCGGCATCGCCGCAGCGATGGCGGTGAAGCTCCTGCGACCGCAGCAGTCCTTCCAGCGGATTTACGGCAGGGTCAATCCTCGCCCCGAAACCGGGGCGGGCACCCGGCGCGTCATGCGCGCCTTGCGCTCGCTGGGCCTGGGTGTGTCCCGGCAGGAAGATCTCACCTTCGAGAACCTCTGCCAGGCGATCGACGCGGGCCGCCCGGTGCTGGTCGTCGTCAAGACCAGGGATCCGGACATCGACCATTGGGTGGCGATATACGGCTACGGCCGCAAACCCAACCTGGTGTTTGTCGCCAATCAACGCTGGACCCGGTTAGCGCGAGCGCGGATCCGCTGGCGCGAGTTCCGCCAGATGTGGTCGGCCCCGGGCGAAGGCCTGGTGTGCTGGAAAGCCAAACGGCCGCAGCCATTGCGCTCGACTCGCGCCCCCAGGAAGAAGTAACCCCTCCGTCCTCCTGACGCCGGAGGATCCTGAGGCTGGAGCCGCCTTGACGCTGCTCCGGCCTCTTCATTTCAACCCCAACCCAAGAAAGGAATCGCTTATGGAGATTCACAAACAACTCGAAGAAATACTCACACAGATCAACAACGAACTGCCTCTCCAGGACCGGGTCAGTCCCCAGCAAATCGGCGCGGTGGGCCAGGAGCTGAACGTCATGCTCACCTCCGCCACCCAGCAAACCGCCAGCCAGTTTGAGCAGGCCCCTCCCAATGCTCAGCGCACGCTGCGACAGAAGCTCGCGGCCTTGTGGCAGGCCATCAAAGAACGAATCAACGAATGGCTCTCGCCGGTGCCACCGCAATGGGCCAGGTTCATGCGGGCTTTGAAAGCGAAGCTCCAAGACCTGCAATCGCGGCCGGGCAACGAAAAGCTGGTTGCCATCGGTTTGATGGCGATCGGGATTGCTGTCGCCGCCGTCCTCGTCAAAAGCCTCCCGTTGCTGGTGGCGCTGTTGGCCATCCTGGGCCTGGTCAGTCTGGTCAGGCTGGCTGAGCGCATCAGCCGCATTCCGTCAACCCTCTGAGCCTATGGACCAGCTACTTCAGGCATTGACGCGCAATGGCGTCCTGCTCTCCGTCTCGGTCCGTTACTGGCGAGCGCATAAACAACTCAAACCGGAAGACATCGGACTGGAACCGGACCAGGTCTCGGCGCGGCTGATCAGCCTCGGCCACAAGCGGCTCCTGCCCAAGGAGGCCACGGCCGCAATGGCGCTGGTTGAAAGCCGGGCGCATGCCCTGGTCGAAGCCAACACGTTCCCGTTCCTCAACGGTCTGACCCACTTCCTGCCCAACACCAAATTGGAGGAGGTCACCGGGAAGTTGAAGGAGTTAGCGGCGGAGTTCTGGAAAGCCGAGGAAAAGTTCATCGAGCATTATGCCAGGCTGCGGGATGACTCGGTGGGAGAGTGGCGCAGCATGGCTCGCAAGCTCTCCGCCGATCCCGACCGCCTTATCGCCACGATCGAGGCCTCGTTTCCACCGGTAGCGCGGCTGGAGCGGTTCTTCGGCTTCGAGACGCAGCTATTCCAAATCGCCGTCCCTGAGCGGCTGGGTCTCGACCTGGTCTCTGAGGAGAGCCAGCAGCAACTCGTTGCCGCTCGCCAGCAGGCGTCGCAGGAAGCCGCCCATCGCATCCGCCAGGAAACCGAGCGGTTCGTGGCTGATTGCGTGGCCAGCCTCCGGGAACAGACCGCAACGCTGTGCCATGAGATGCTGGAGAGCATCCGCACCAGTGAAACCGGCGTGCATCAGAAAACCCTCAATCGCCTCGTCAAGTTCATTGATCGGTTCCGGGAGATGAACTTCGCGGGTGATGCCGACATGGAGCGGCAGTTGGACGCGGTGCGGCAGGAACTGCTCACCCGCACGGCCGAGGAATACCGGGATAGCGCCACGGCGCGCCAACGCCTGGTAGGGGGTCTAACCCGGCTGGCCGAAGAAGCACGGCAGATGGCCAAGCAAGATGCGACCGAACTCGTGCAGCGCTTCGGTGGCATGGGCCGCCGGAAGTTCCACTTGGCTGCGTAGTTGAACCCAACCCAACCCAAAACCATGGGGCGGCCTGGTCTTCGGTGACCGGGCCGCCCTGGTGGCTGCGAATCTCAACCAGAAAGGAACACATGAGTCACTTCACAACGATCAAAACACAAATTAAAGACATCGAAGCCCTGCGCCTGGCATGTCGGGAGCTGGGATTGACCCTCCTGCAAAATGCTGAGGCCCGGGGCTACTACGAAAACAAAACCAAAGGCGATTACGTCATCCGGCTCAAAGGCCCGTATGACATCGCTCTCAACAAACAAGCGGACGGTTCCTATGGCCTGACCTCCGACCTCTGGAATGGCCACGTCGAAAACGAGGTGGGCCAAGGATACGGCAAACTCCTCCAGCTTTACGGTGTCCACAAGGCCACCGCGGAAGCCAGGAAGAAGGGACTGTCTGTGCTCCGTCGCCAGCAACAAAACGGATCCATTAAGCTGGTTCTCCTGGGGGTGGGCGCATGAACAGAGCTATCGAAATCATCATCGGCACCTCGGGCGAAATCCAAATTGATGCCGTGGGGTTCAAGGGGCCAGATTGCGAGAAAGCCACAAAGTTCCTGGAAGAAGCTCTGGGAGTGGTGGGGAAGAAGCTCAGGAAACCGGAATACCACCAGCATGCCAAAACCGGCAACCAGCAAAGAATAGACAGGTAGATCATACTGGAGCCGGGTCGCAAAAGGCCAGGCTTCAGGTGATCATGTGCAATGCAACGATGGCCATCAACTAATTTGACCTCAGTCGGAAGTAGCGTGTTGGTTCAGAAATGCTGTTCGTGTAAGGACTGGTCGCACGCAGGATGTTTGTAAATGCTCCGCCGGGTGTCGAAGCGGCCTCCAAAATGAATGAAGGGTGTGCCCAGGTCAAAATCACTTGGGAGCCTCCGAACTGAATGTTAAGGACGACCGGATCGAAATTGGCCTGCCAACCGCTGCTCTTGGTGGTTGTTCTGACTCCGGGAACATCATAAATGACATCCACAGGTTGCATCGTGAAGTCCAATGATGGTTGGCTCGTGTAAGCCGGAACCGGCGAAGCAACTGTTGAAACCACGGTATTCGTATTCCCGCTTATTGGATCAAACACAAATTCGGTGAAAGTGAAGACGCTGACAGGCTGCCAACTGCTGAACACAAAGCCTGGGTCAGGAATCGCCACCATGTTGTATGTCTGACCAACCTCCAGTGGCTCGCCGTTGGTGAGCGGAGAAACACTGCCACCGCCATTGATGCCGAGAGACAGCGGAGCCGTAGTGCCTTGAGCATGACTCACTGTGCCGCTGCTTCCTGCTATTACCAAGGCCAGGGTTATCAATAGGCGACTCTTCATGAGCGTGCAACGTTGGGTAGATTGTCCTGGGGTTTGGTGCACTGCCTGACTACCTCGCCAACGCTTGTTTTCAGGCCCCAAAGCATAGAGTTCTGGCCATTTGTGGTCAACGTTCCTCCGAACCAGAGCTGAGCCGAGTGAGCCGAGAAACCGCAATTTGAACAACCAGCAGCATCAACCCTCAACCCCCCTAATCTACATAAACACCACAATAGCATTCAATCTGGACGGCACAGCGAGGATTCGGCCCAGAGCTAAGGAAGCGGCCGAGGAGAAATAGCGTTATTACTCGGCGCCAGCTTCCCCCACCTCGCAAGGGCGAGCTCCATTCCATCAACGCCTTCAGCGTGAACAACAGCCAGCGTCTGATTCTTAGCCCATTTGACTGGACCGAGGATGGCATTTAGCTTCTCTGCGATTTTCCATGAACAACTTTCCGAAATCCGGCGAAGCAAGTAAGGTGAGTAAAGGGACTTGCGAGAATTGCGCCCAAGTGCCCTCAACCTCTGCTCCACCAGACGGCAGGCGGTTCATCACTTCGATGCATGCGATCATGGGGCTCGGTATACTCGTCATTGGCAACGCCCTAATCGAGTTCGTGCTCATTGCTTTTAAGAAGCCGGGCATATCCAACGACCCGAAAGAGGCGGTGCTCTTGACCATTGGAGCCCTCTTGGCGGGCTGTGCCTGTGTAATCGGCCCTAAGCTGGCGATTCGTATCCGACGGAGAAAACCAGCCAATAATCCATAGGGGACCGGACGGCCACTCTCTCGTCGGATCTCGTGCCCGGGACTGTGTAGCAGTTGACGTGATTGCTTCCCAGTAACCCCCGTTCACCTTTGGTGGAGTTCGGGGGTATACTCAATGTGGGGAATCGTTCATTGTGGCCTTATACCGGCTCCCATCCGCTAGTGAGTTATTTCCCTCCACGCAGCTCCTGCATCTTCAATCCGCAGCTATCAACCCCGTATCAACATGAACATCACAATATCATTCACCCCGGACGGCACAGCCCATTGTCTTTGGACTGACGCCATCTCACTTCATGAACTTGGCCGGCTCGAAATCACCCGGGCCAGTCACATCGAATTCAATCACGCCGACCAGAAATGGGAGGTAAGGGACCGCAAAGGCAGGGTCCGGTTCATCGCCAGATCCAGAGCCGCCTGTTTGGAGTGGGAACACGACAACCTGCAATGGGAGTGATTAGAGATCGCATGCATTCACCTTTGATTTGGCGTCGGCTCCGCCCCAGCTAAGGCCCTATCTGCCTCAGGGCCATTGCCGCCTCCTCACGAACCAAAGCGCTCTGATCTGTCTTTGCGGTTCGCGCCAAGATTGGAATGGCTGCTTTGGCGTCGGCACCTATGTGGCCCAAGGCCGACGCCGCACGACAACGAACCACTTCCGCCGGGGGACTCGGCCATGGCAAGAAGGCTCTCCAAGGGGCCGGTAGCGCCTTCCAGGTCGAGCCGTAGCTAATGCCCGGCTTGAATTGCTCCTCTCTTTGCAAGGCCGCTGTCAGAAAGGGAACCGAATTCGACCCCAGACCCTTCCAAACCTCTTGGAACTTGAGGTCTGGACTAGGCCCACGGTAATCGTAATCCATCCAATAACGGGGCGATTTACCCTCGTAACGGGGCACATGATGGCAAAGCCCAATGACGAGTATCACCCCGGCAAGGGCTGCAACAAGAACTCCTATCCTGATCCCAGATTGCTTACGCACAGGCTTTAGGTTCGTTGACTGTAACTCGTCCATTTTCGCACATCAACTGCACTATCCCCATGACCAAACAAATCACCCGAGTCTGGACCTTCGCCTCCGACTCCAACCCCAACATTCAATACCAGACCCTGCAATATGCTGATGGCCGCAAATCCTGCGATTGCCCGGGCTGGTGCCGCCGCGTGGCCGCCGACGGCAGCCGTTCCTGCAAACACACCCGCTGGGTGGACCTGGGGACGGCCAAACAGCATTGCCTGGCCACGCACGATTATGAAACCCACAAAACCACAAACCACATCAACCATGCCCATTACCCAATCAAGTCCACGCCCCAGCTCGGGCAGCGAAAGTTCGCTGTCTGAGATGGGCGCCCGGATCATCCACTACATCCAAGCCGGTTATTCCGGCCTGTACCTCCTCTCGGCAGAGGAGCAGCGCGTCGAAGCCGAACTCAAGACGGTTATCGACCACCTCAACCGGGGCCGGCAACCAGTCGAATCTCACCAGCTCTGCTATTGGTCGGCAGTGGACGGTTTGGTCAACACCGCCACCAACCAGGTCCACAGCGCCAGCGATCCGCTGGAAGTGTTGCAGGTCATCAGCGAACAACCCGAGCGGACCCTCTTTCTGCTCAAGGACTACCACCTCTTCCTGCAAGACCCCAATCCGATCATCGTCCGGAAACTGAAGGACCTGCTGCTGGAGGGAAAAACCAGGCAGAAGACGCTCCTCATCATCGGCTGCCGCCTGGTGCTGCCGCCGGAACTGGAACGGGAGCTCACCATCGTCGAGTTCGCCCTGCCCGGAAAGGAGGCCCTGCGCGGAGTTCTCGATGGCATCCTGGCGTCCGCCGGCATCCAGGACCTGGCCGCCGAGCAACAGGAGCAAGCGGTATCTGCCGCCTGCGGCCTGACGACCATCGAAGCCGAAAACGCCTTCGCCCTGTCTTACGTCCAAACCCGGACCATCCAGCCAGCAGTGGTCGCCCGGGAGAAAGCCCAGGCGGTGAAGAAATCCGGGGTGCTGGAGATCATCGAAACCCGCGAATCGCTGGAATCCATCGGCGGGTTGGACGTGCTAAAGGACTGGCTATTGAAACGGCGCAATGCATTCACGCAGCGCGCCGTGGATTACGGTCTGCCGCCGGCCAAGGGCTTGCTCATCATCGGCATCGCCGGAACCGGCAAGTCCCTGTCGGCGAAAGTGTCAGCCCGAGTCTTTGGCGTGCCGCTGCTCAAGCTCGATGCCGGCCGGTTGTATGGCGGCCTGGTCGGCCAGTCGGAGGCCAACTTGCGTGCGGTCCTCCAGACCGCGGAGGCCATCGCGCCCTGCTGCCTGTGGCTGGATGAACTGGAGAAGGGCCTGGCGGGGAGCAAGTCGTCAGGTTCCACCGACGGCGGCACATCGGCACGGGTGCTGGGTTCCCTGCTATCCTGGATGCAGGAGAAGACCGCTCAGGTGTTCGTCGTCGCGACGGCCAATGACGTGACCCAGCTGCCGCCGGAGTTGCTGCGGGCGGGAAGATGGGACCAGATGTTCTTCGTGGACCTGCCCAATCAGGGTGAACGCGAGGCCATCTGGACCATCCAGATCCGCAAGCATCGTCGTAATCCTGCGGACTTCGATACCGTGCAACTGGCCCGGGCCAGCGACGGACTCACCGGCAGCGAGATCGAAGCAGTGTTCGTGGAATCTCTCTACGACGCGTTCGACCACGAAGCCGAACCCACGGATCTGGACATCGCCGGGGCGCTCACCACCTTCGTGCCGCTCTCGAAGCTGATGGCGGAACCGATCGCCGCTTTGCGTAACTGGGCAAAAGGTCGTGCCCGGTTTGCCACGTCACAGCCGAAGGAAAGCAGACTTCGGAAACTGGCGGCGTAAGTACTCAAAAAGGAATTCGCGGTGCGGGGGTTCCTTTTCTTTAGCTATAAGCCATGCCCCCAATCGTTCCAGCTTCCCGCGAGCCCCACCAGAATCAGGGGCATAAGCGCCCGCCCCCCCTTCGAAGCACATCCCGGGAGGAACACGGGGACCAGGAAAATTATTGTTAGAGGGATGAATTGCCGGAAGGATTTCATGAATCAAAGCTATTCATCGTGGCGAATGGTGTCGATGGCCGATCTGGGGTAAAAGGGCAAGCACCACATCGCGACCCTCGCCGACGTACTACCTGGCAGAGCTGGGCGCGGAAGAATCGACTTTTGAGGAAGCCTCACGGACAACTTGCCGAGTGTCTGTCCCATTCCATTAAATTAATAGCGCTATTTGCGTGTTTGTTATTCTTGCATCCATCAGATTTGCGAGTTTTAGGCTTGTTTCCCTCCAGAGCATTTGCTGTAGTGATGTTGGGTTTTACAGTGGAATGGCCGTGAAAAACAACTCCTATCGGGTCCACGCGGGGCAACACAACGGGCGGCGCCCCAAGACGCAAATTCTCCCCAGAAAAGGAACATCATGAAAGACCAACTTCCCGTTGTCCCTCGGAACGGAAAGCACCTGCACACAGAATTCTCAGCTCATTTTTGCAGGCGAAGCCTTTCTCTTTCATTGATGGTCGCTGCAGGGTTTGCTGCGTTCCTGGAACAGCCCTCCCCAGCCCAAACCGTGCTTGCGCCCGATTCCTTGACGGGCAAAACGATTTCGGGAACCGTCACGAATGGTTTGCCGGTGGTAGTGACACTCGATTTCGGTGCCACGACATTTGCCCAGACCGGGAGCGTTGACGATGGGACTGGTGATTACACCTACACTCGAACCGATCCCATTTCTGCGGTGATCCATATGGTCAAGACCGCTCCACCGGGTGTTGCCGGCAACATTTCCGATACTTCCCTCATTTTTACTAGCTTCACGAACGGCACGTTCCACAGCATTTTCTCTGACCCTGATGGCTATCGCGGCACGAATTCAGGCACCTTTCAACTTTCTAGTCATGTGAACCAATCCCCGGTCGTTGCTACCGGTACGGCGACGGGCGTCAACTCCAACTCCGCTACCCTCAACGGCACGGTGAACCCTAACGGGTTGGTGACGACGGCATGGTTTGACTACGGGCTGACAACCGCCTATGGAACCAGAACAAACGTGACACTTTCGCCGATCGGTGGCGTAACGGCACAAGCTGTCAGCGTTATGCTCGATGGACTGCAATCCGGGATGACCTACCATTTCCGCCTCACTGCCACGAACAGCGATGGTGCGGGGATTGGCAGCAATGCCACTTTCGTCACACTGGTTAGCGGGGCTCCACCGACGATCATAATTCAGCCTTCCAGCCGGACTAACGGAATTGGCACGACAGCGATCTTCACCGTTACCGGGACTGGCACCATGCCGCTGGCCTACCAATGGCGCAAGGACGGAGTAAATTTGGCCGACGGTGGTAATATTTCTGGTGCGGCCTCGGCCACGATCAACATCGCGTATGTGCGCGGGAGCGACGCTGGTGCTTTCAGCGCGGTAATCACCAACGCCTATGGCAGCGTGACCAGCACATTGGCAACGTTGACAGTAATCTGCCCACCCATGACGTTGAATCCGGTGACGCTGCCGAACGCGAATTTGGGCGTCAGTTTTGCCGTGACCATCTCTAGCACAAACCCAGCAAGATGGATACCGACGGGATCGCTCCACACGGGACGCGACGGGCATACAGCGACATTGCTGCCGAGTGGGAAAATACTGGTCGCGGGAGGTAGCACAAACGCCCTTACGGAGCTCTATGATCCAGCTACGGGAAGTTGGACGGAGACGGGTGGGATGAACACTGCCCGCTCGGCTCATCGAGCAGTTCTTTTACCGAACGGGAAGGTGCTCGTGGCAGGGGGCTTTGATGGCGCTAATTACATTGCCAGCGCGGAAATATATGATCCCGCTACGGGAAATTGGTCCTCCACAGGAGCGATGACCACGCCTCGCTGCCTGCACACAGCCACTTTACTGCCAAACGGCAAGGTGCTCGTGGCAGGCGGAACCGGCAATATTCAGTGGCTGTCCAGCGCGGAAATCTACGACCCGGCGGTCGGGACTTGGACGGCAACCCGCAACATGACCAGCGCCCGAGTTTGGCACACGGCCACATTGCTTCCCAATGGCAAAGTGCTCTTGGCAGGGGGGACTCCCGGCGGTTACTGGACATCGGGTGCGGAACTGTACGATCCGGCCACGGACACCTTCGCTGCAACTGGCGCGATGAATGCCGGGCGAGGCATGCACATGGCGGTGTCGCTGCAGGATGGCCGGGTGCTGGTTTTCAACGGCGTTGGTTCCATGAATCTCAATCTCAGCAGCGCAGAGTTATATTCCCCGGCCACCGGAAGCTGGACCGTCACCGGAGGGTTGAGTGCTACCCGCTATAACGCGGGTGCGGCAGTGTTACTGCTCGATGGGAACGTGTTGGTCGAGGGCGGCCAGAATGGCACCAACTTTATCTCGGTCACAGAACTCTACAACCCCGCCACCGGAAGTTGGACAGTGACCAGTCCCTTGAAAATTGCTCACGATGGCGGCGCAGCCGTTCTGCTGCCTGATGGCCGAGTGCTGGTCGCGGGAGGCAACAGCAGTAGTGGAATCCTCTCTGCGGCAGAACTTTATGATCCAGCTGGTGGGATGACGTATAGCCTCACAAGCGGTTCACTGCCTGGTGGACTGTCCTTGGCAACCAATGGTGTGTTCTCCGGCATCCCCACCAATTCGGGTGTATTTAGTTTTACAGTCACCGCGACGGATGCTTACGGCTGCCAAGGTTCGCGTGATTATACCATAACGGTGCTGAACTCAGCCCAGGCCTCTGCCGAGGTCATCGCCTGGGGCGACAACTCCTTTGGGCAGACTAATGTGCCACCAGGTCTGAGCAACGTAGTCGCGGTGGCGGGCGGAGCTTTCCATAGTCTCGCACTATTGGCCGAGGGGACTGTGGCCGCTTGGGGCAAAAACTCTTCCGGGCAAACGGACGTGCCTGCAGGATTGAGCAACGTAGTGGCGGTGGCGGGCGGGGATGAACATAGTCTGGCTTTACGAGCGGATGGGACTGTGGCTGCCTGGGGCGATAATACTTACGGCCAGACAAGTGTGCCCGTCGGCTTAGCTAACGTAGTCGCGGTCGCGGGTGGTAATGGCTACAGCCTCACGTTGCGATCCGACGGCAGCGTAGCCGCCTGGGGCAGCGTAGGCAGCAATTATGTGCCTGCGGGCTTGAGCAATGTGAGGGCCATCGCCGCTGGGGGGTTGCATAGTCTGGCGCTGCAGGCGAATGGCACCGTGGTCGCGTGGGGCTATAATTCGCAAGGGCAGACGAATGTGCCGCCAGGTTTGAGTAACGTGGTGGCGGTGGCAGCTGGGAACTTCCACAGTCTGGCGTTACAGGCCGATGGTCATGTGGTTGCCTGGGGCGACAACGGACTTCATCAGACCAATGTTCCTGCGGGATTGGCCCACGTTGTGGCGGTAGCCGGTGGCGGGTTCCACAGTTTAGCGCTGCGGGATGATGGCACTGTGGCTGCATGGGGCAACAACTGGAATGGCGAAATAGATGTACCGACATGGTTGAGCAACGCCGTGGCGGTAGCTGCCGGGTCGACTACCGGTCGTACCCCATTGGGGGGGCATCACAGTCTGGCGCTGACCGGCCCAGCTCAGCCAATGATTTTCCATCAGCCCGTCAGCCGAACGAACGAGTCAGGCACGACCGCGTGGTTCAGCGTTGCCGTCCGCGGCATTGCCCGATTGACCTATCAGTGGCAGCTCAACGGTACAAATCTGATTAATGCAGGGAGTATTTCCGGCGCGACTAACGCCCTGCTGACCATCAATAATGTCCAGCCAAGCGACGCCGGGTTTTATTCTGTGGTTATTCGTAATTCCTTTGGCACCGTTCAGAGCCAATTTGCCTTCTTGAGTGTTCAGCCCCACACGAGCGACCCAATCGAGGGTTTGGTCGCCTATTATCCGCTTAACGGCAACGCCGAGGACGCCAGCGGTAATGGGAACGATGGCACGATGCATGGGGTAGTGCCCGCCGCGGATCGATTCGGGACCGCCACGGGTGCCTGCTATTTTATCGGGGATTCCAGCTTTATCTCGGCCGCTGCCGACAAGATGCCATCAGACAATCGAACGGTGTCGCTGTGGTTCAAAGCGGATCGGGTGGACACCGAACCCGGCCTGTTTGGCTACGGAGGTGATGGTTCGGGCAATTCGTTCTTCCTGGGCCTGAACCTGAGACGACAGGACGCGTTCGTGCTTTCGTCTCATTACGACGCTTATAGCCTCTATGTGCCTTACAGCACTCCCCCGGTGAATGCCTGGTACCATTGGGTCGCAGTCATGGATGAGGCAGGCTCGCGTTTTTACCTAAATGGTCAGATGATCGGTTCACGGACCGGCACCACGCAAACCTTTGTAGCCGGCACCATGCTCTCGCTGGGGGCGATTCCGGACAGGTTCGGCGCGGTGCCTTATACCGACGCGAACGTAGGCTTTTTCACTGGTTGTCTTGACGAAGTACGAATCTACAACCGCGCCTTGTCGGAGCCGGAGATTCAGTGGCTCTACAGCAGACAGGCCCCGGGGGTTGATACCCAGCCGCAGAGCCGCACCAATGTGGTGGGCTCGCAGGCAACTTTTTCGGCAGTGGCCCATGGTGCCCAGCCACTAAGTTACCAATGGCTGTTTAATGGCACCAAGCTGATGGATTCGGGGAATCTCTCCGGCGCCACCACCTCCACACTCACCATCACGGGTGTGCAGTTAGGCGACGCTGGATCCTACTCGGTCTTGATAACAAACACCTTCGGCAGCGTCACAAGCAGCGTGGCCGTCCTGACAGTGCAAAACTCCACGGTTCCTGACAAGGACCTGTTTGGTTTGGCCGACCCGACCTTTGCCAACCTGCGGTTTACTGCCAAACGCTATCCGGGCTATTGTCGTTCCGATGGCCGGGGCGGTCTGCTCTGGAGCTTTGCCAACGGCTACGACCTCGATGGAGCCAACGATTTTCGCACGGGAGGGCTGGTGCGCACGGATGAGAAAGGAACTCCCGATGCCAACTTCGTTGTCGGACCAGCGTTACGGGAAACGCTTGGCACCGCCATTCAGTCGGACGGAAAGATCCTGGTGAGCGGGCGGATGGTGGCAGATGTCGCAACGAATGGCGCTCCCAATTGGCGGGTGTTACGGTTGCTGACGAACGGCGTGGTGGATGCCGCTTACACCTCGCCTGTGTTTGATAGTTGCCCGAGATTCATGGCCGTGCAAGCCGATGACCGGCTGTTGGTGACATCCGGGTCAACGGTAGCCACCGGCAACGGCGGAATTACCCAAACGGTGCGCTTGGGCACCAACGGGTCATTGGACGGCAGTTTTATTTCCCCAGTTTTCCAAGGTTCATATGGCGTTTTTGCGCCGCCGGTGTTTGATACCAACGGCATGATCTATCTCGCAGGTGGCTTCACACAGGTGAACGGGCAGCCCCGTGGAGGCATTGCGCGCTTGTTCCCCAACGGGAGCTTGGATTCTAGTTTCGTGCCTGCTGGTTTCACGTTCAGCTTGTTCATACGTGGAATCATCCTGCAGCAGAACGGCAGGGTGGTGATCGGAGGTCGCCTGAGTACCAACCTGTCTTATCCGTATTCATATTTCCCTCTGCTAAGGCTAAATTCTGATGGTTCGCTTGACACGTCCTTCAAAGTTGTGACGGTTGACTCCATAGGTTTTACCCGTGCGCGCCTCCTGCGCAGCACGGCTGATGGTAAAATCCTGGCCGTAAGCCACAGCATGGCTAGGTTCAATAGCGACGGCAGCCTGGACAGTTCTTTTACGCGGCTCCCATTCGGCAATGCACTTGGGGCTTTGGATCCCATGTTGGAATGCTTTTGGTTTGAACAACTCGGCGATGGCACGCTCGTCATCCCTGCTGATCCGACATATGCATATGGCCCGACGACGATCGGCGGTCAACCGTTCGATGGCTCTGTTCGATTGTCGCCAAATGGAATCCTCGGCCTCAACTACACACCACCAAGCTTCCAGCAAGATTCTTTTCCAACGAAAGTGGTTCGGCAAGACGACGGCAGATTGCTCGTTGCCGGGGACTACGACCGCGTTGCAGGCACTCCCAAGGCTGGCCTTGCGCGTCTAGCCGCGAACGGTGTGCTAGACATGACTTTCAACATGGGGGTGTCGAACGTGTCCGCCGTCTTGAGTCTGGCCCAGCTTCCCGGCGGTGCTACCTACGCGCTCCTCCAGCGCAGCGACACGGCGGCTGGAACCAGCTCGAACCTTTTGGTGCGGTTGACGTCCAACGGCGAGCCGGATCCGCACTTCAATGTTCCCACGGTATTTGTGAACGCGGGTGGTTACCGCGACCTCGTCTTACAGGGCGAGCGGCCGCTGATCTCCGGGCCCGATGCCCAGAGCGTTGTCAACGGCAACGTGCCAGCGGCGCGTTTCCTAACCAACGGTACGTTGGATTCGAGCTTCAGTCCTGCGCTCGGGTCTCCGGGAGCAGTATTCCGTTACGCAAACGGCTACATTCGAACCATCGTGGCCGGCGATTTCCAATTGCTGGCAACACTTACCAACGGGCAATTGCTCGTAGCCACAACCGTTGGCCCTTACGCTGAAAACATGGTCCAATTCACCTATCAGATTCTGCGATTGAATCCCGATGGAGCGCCCGATGCCAGTTATTCACCCGTCACTTTCTCGCCGGCGGTCACGTCCTGGAATTACCCGTACCTCAGCGACCCGCAGATGAACGATTATGGCCAATTCGCGACCCTGCAACCCATTCGTCCCATCGCTGGAGCCAGCGTCCGCCCCGATGGAAAGACATTCGTATGGGGATCTTTTTCTTCACTCAATGGCGTGGCGCGACCCGGAGTTGCCTGTTTGTCGCCGGGCGGAGCCTTGGTTTCAGGATTCCCGGTCGGCACCGGCTCCTTGATTGGCGGGGAATCAGCGCGTCCCGCTCGTCTTAGCAGCGTTACTTTCGATCCATCTGGGAAGATCTGGATGACAGGAGACTTCACCCAGTGGGACGGGGTGAACGCCCAAGGTTACGTGAGGCTCAATCCAGACGGCACGGTGGACTTGTCCTGTCAGCCGAAATGCAGTTACTACGCTGTGGCGGATTACGATCGAGCCGATTTCAGCACAGCAATTGCCGGTGGTTGGAATGACGCCTATGTATTTGGCTCGCATCGCCTGCCATCAGACGTCTGGGCTAGAGCGATGACGCGGTTAACTGATTATGTGGTTCCTCTTCAGTTCATCAAGGCCAGTCTCTCCGTGTACGGCGGCAGCTTCCAGATGCAATTAGACGGCACGCCCGGGGCAACCGTCGTAGTCGATACTTCGCTGAATATGGTGACGTGGACCCCTTGGAAAACGAACCTGCTGCCGGCCGGTGGACTGAAACTCGGAATGCCTACGGGAGCGAATCAGCTGTTCTTTCGGGCGCGAATTCCGCAATGAGTCCTGATGAAGTGAAGAGTGTTTCTTGGGGATGAAGCGGGTGCGGGTTTCGATATTCGCGTGTCGTACTTGAACGGCCCACCATGGCCCCATGAAGCGCACGAACGGTTTCGCGAACGTCCTCTTCGTCCTCTGCCTGCTTTCGCTGAGTATGGAAGCCCCCGCTGGCGAAACCGCGTTGACAGTGGTGCAGGCTACCGGCCCCGCGGAACCCTTGCTTCAGAATGGAGGGTTCGAAATTGCCACGCCCGGTGGCGCGACGAACTGGCAAAGATGGCACGAAGGTTACCGCGTGGCACAGGCTGAAGGGCTCGGCGGCATGCTTCCAGTCATGGCCCAGTGGTGACCCGCGAGCGTGGACCGGCAATTCGTTTGGCGGTGGAGGTGGATAAGACGAAACGGGACCGGGACCGTTGAACGGAGATCCATCAGGAGTTTGACTCCAGGGTGAAGAAGAAGCCAACAATTCCAGAAATTACGCCATTGGCCACCGGCCAGTTGTGGCAGATGAAGGAACGCTGCCTTCAGGTAACTCACGTCGGCAAAATGCTCGCCGAATACAGAATTATGTGGAAGCCCGGGCAACGGGCCGTGCAGTCCCGGATAGATAGCCTTGCCAGTGTGGTGGCCCATTTGAAAAAGAATCAGGCGCAGTTGGTGCCCAAGCCTGTTGAACCCAAGCGGACACCACCAGCAAGGGGATGAGGGGTTGAATTCCCACCACGCTCAGACCTAAGCCAGGCGGAGTCGGGTCGAACTCCCGGCCTCCTTCACCTGCCACGGGGTATTGCGTGGTGTCAGCAGTCGGCGGATTTCGGCTAGACGAATTACGTCGGACCAGCCTCAGGTTTCAAAAAAAGCCCCGCCCTTGTCGTGTTCGACTATACTTCGGAGCCTGGTTGGAACATTCGGGACAAGCGGGTTGCTTTCGACCTCCAATAAAGTTTTGTCGGCCACAACCGCCGCTGTGCGTCCCTTGAGTCGCTCAATTTACGGTCCGAGTTCATTAGTCGCTGGCCACGAACAGGGCAGGGAAAACTTAAATTCAAGCCTGGCAAAGAACGTGACTGTTTCTACTGCAACATCTGTGCCAGTATCGTTAATTGGAGTCAAGCATGCTCAAACCATGTCCGCAGAGGGTTTGGAGGCAATGAAGGTGTCCTCGCACGGGGCACCCGATGTTGTTTGTAGGACGTGTTCATCACCGCAGGGAGGAAGGCACGAAAGCGCAGGAAAAGGGGTGAGGTTTGAGATCGATGGTCTCGGCGAGGTCGGCCTGCGCAGATTTTCCTGATGGGCTGATCCAGAAAACCCGGCAGTGGAACAAGAAGGTTTCTTGACAAGTATCGACATTCCTGATTGAATCCACTTCAAGCAGTCAGGATCGTTAATGGGCTATTGATCGCTAGTAACCCTGGGGCAACATACATAACACTGTGTAAGCTGCTTCCTGGGCCATGACGGAACGGGTGCAAAGGGACCTATGAACTCAAGGCGTGACTCAATGTCAATTTCGCGTCGATTGTTAGTCTTTGTCGGATTAGTCAGCAAAACCCACTGGAGGCGTCCTATGCGAAAAACTCCACTTTGTGTTTCCGCAATTCTCGCGGCGTCTGTGTTGTGCGTCGGCATCAGGTCGGCCCGAGCTCAGGTGAACTTTTTTGATGGTACTTTTAATAATCCCAGTTGGCACGCAACGATGATTCTCAATCCGGCCAACAACGCCTCGTTCTCAAGTTCCCAAGTGGCGAGTGGTGGTAATCTGGGCTCGTTTCGGCAGGTTGATCACACTTTGTATACAGACTGGATAGGCGTAAGCCATCTGAACAGCTCTTTCACATATAACCCCGCCTTCCAGGGTGAAATTACATCGATCGATGTGGCTTATGACCTCAAGGAATTTGCGCCTTTGCGCGGATACCAAGTGGTATACGGGCTTTTGCTGTTTCAGGGAGGGACATATTACACCGCCATCCTCGATAATCTCGGACAGTCTGGTTGGACGACTTTCAGCCACCCTGGATTGACGGCAGATTCCTTCTGGAACCGCTTTGACATTCAGCCTCTGCCCGGTCCCGGACCTGAGCAGCCAGATTTTTCATCCACAGGGGGAGCGATTGAATTCGGCTTCCTCTCTGGCAACACGCCAGTGGGGTTCAGCCCCTTCAGCACGAGCAGCGGCATCGACAACTTGTCAATCACGATCCACCAGATTCCCGAGCCGGGGGCAACCATTCTGGGGGGTCTCGCTCTTATCACCATGGCCATTTTTCGCAGACAGCGGTTATTGGTCCTCCAGCCCCACTAACCGCAGCGTAAGCATCACTCGGAGCACCACTATTTTCCACGGCCCGCAATCGCCTTGGAGACGTGATTCGATTGGGTGTCCGACGGTATCATGGGTGAGGCTGGCCGCTGCCGAGGAACTTGGTCCAGAGTAACCATTCTGTTCCGCCATGATCCCAGACTTAAAACCACCCGACAGCCTTCACCTGCGGGCTGCCGAAGGTTGGATCGGCCTGGACGATTCCTCCTCCGCCAACGACGAACTGGAGCAAATCAGCCCGACCGGCCGCGTCCACCCTGACGTGCTCCAGCTGCGGTGGCGCATTTGTGCCAAGGCGGAGAAATGGGATGCCTGCCTGGACCTGGCCACGGTGCTGACGGCAATGACACCGCAGCGCCGCTTCGGCTGGGTTCATCGTGCCCACGCCCTGGACAAGCTAGGTCGCACCCAGGAGGCCAAAGACCTGCTGCTCTCCGTGGTCAGTGATTTTGAGTCCACGGCCACCGTCGCGTTTCATCTGGCGCGGTATTGCTGCCGCCTGGGTCAACCGGATGAGGCGATGCGTTGGCTGGAGCAGGCGGTTGCGGCAGCGGACGACCCGGAGGAGTTGCTGCGTTTGCGCAAGCGAGTGCTGGAAGACCCGGCTCTGGAGCCGCTCAGACATCGGCTGTGATTCATTTCCCCTGCATTGTCTTCAGCCGCCCGACAGTTTCGAGCTTGGAGCCGCCGAGGGATGACTGCAATTGGGGAACCCGATCGAGGCCAGCGAGGATTTGGAGCCAATCGCGCCGATGTTTCGGACGCGTACCGACGGCCTGGAAGTGCGCTGGCGGGCTGGTGCGGCACGAAAGCAAGGGGAGGCGTGCGTGGAAATTGCAGCAGCCGTCACGCGGACGGTGCCGGACCATCCCCAGGTCTGGTTACACCTGTCGCAAGCGCTGCAGGAATTTAAGCGAACACAGGACACCCGCGACCGCCACTTGCGCGTCACAAAAAGGACTCATGGTGAGCTAGAACTCCCGATAGGAGCTGGGATCTACATGATAAGAGTCTGCGGCCACAGTTGGCGAGCCTGGCCCCGGTGACAATTTCAGCGCGTTCGTTCCGGCCACTAGAAATCACGGCTCCGAGCTTGATCTTAGTGAGCACATTTCTATTATTCTGCACCTTAGTATTTGAATTGGGAATCCAAACGGGTGAAGCAATGGCAAAAAGGTCCTTAAAGAAAAGCGCGAAACCAGCCGCTCCGTCAACAGGGGCAAAGCATGAAATCTCTCAACCCGAGGTCGGGGTAGCAGCGAGCGCAACTGCCCTGAAGTCGGCGGCATCAGCAGGTACACCCCTGTCACCTTCCACGCCTCCGGCGGCGTCATTGCCGGAGCCCACCTTGTTGGAGGCAACGGCGGTGGAAGACAAGGCCCCGCTGCGGACGGCACCAGCGGTGGTCAAGGTCACCTTTGTTTTTCCCCCATGTTCATGCTGTGCCGAGCGCGTGTTTCTCAGCGGCGACTTCAACAGCTGGTCGCCGGACGCAACACCCATGAAGCGGTATGACGACGGGCACTGGGAGACAACCCTTTCATTAGCGCCGGGGCGTTATGAATACAAGTTCGTGCGCGATGGGGAGTGGATGCCCGACCTGCTGGCCAGCGAGAACGTCTGGAACCAGCACGGCACGCTTAATTCGGTGATTGAGGTGCGGCCCTGATTCTGGCGGGTCTCCTGTTGACTGGCTGCCCGCACAACCGAGCGGCCGGAGCTCAGGTGGTCGTTTTTGCCGTCTTGCGGGGTGTCGTGCGCCCAGCGCCTGAAATGCCGCTCCTGCCTGTCTCAAAAGACGACACGTCCATCACTACCGCCGGTGACGATGCCGCCAATCGCGAAGCAACTCTGGAAAGTTGAGCTCCAGGGTCCGGTAGAACAACTCTCGGTGATCTCGATCCCAAAAGGGAATGGCTGAATCCAGTGCGTCCAGGATCTGCTGCACCTGCGCAAAGGAGGGCGTAAGAAACCGACAGCCATACTTCTGGTGCAGGTCGAGCACGGACGTCGAGGCGACCCGCATCTCAATCACGTCGCGGCAGGTGTCGATCCAGAATTGCTGGCGTTGGCTCCTTTCAAGTTCCAGCACTTCCCCTGCCCCGAAGCGTCCAGCATCCCTCGCTGCCTGGGCGTCTTCCACTGCCTGCCGAAGCCGGTAGGCCAGATGTT